>NZ_VYKJ01000002.1:81187-508571 GCF_008710095.1 Affinibrenneria salicis | reverse complement strand
CTGGGTGTTCGGTTGCGCCATGACTGGTAACCCCGCCTGCTGACATTGAGCAACAGGCAAATTCGCTTCACTTCATGGAAAGCCGATAACTGAGTGACCATGGCGTATCTTAGCGGCTTTCCCGCGCCAGGAACGCCGCCGCTTTTTTCAGGATAAGTTTATCCCCTTCCGGTTCAGCGATTTTGGCTTTAAGACGGCGGATCTCCAGTTCCTGTTCGGAAAGCTGTGGCGTGTTGGAGAAAGCAGCCCCCGCCTTATCCTGATAGAGTTTTTTCCAGTTATAGAGCGTGTTCTCTTTGATATCAGGCTCCTGTGCCATACGGGCAACAGACTTGCCGCTTTCGGGCAGCAATGCAACGGCTCTGCGTTTGAACTCCGGGGTATATTGTTGTCTTGACATAGTGACTTCGCTTTCGTTGATTGATTTGAAAACAAGGTGGGCGCTAAATCAAGGACAGATCAGTCAATGGCATGCCCATCAGACAAAACCGGAAAAAGGAAAGAATCCCGCTTTGAATCAAGATGGTTCAACGCATGACGGAGCGCCATCTTTTTCTAAGAAGACATTAAAATGGTTGAAAGATCATGGGTGGAATGTGGATGACTGGCTATGAATAATTTTGATAGAGAAATGGAGCGCCTTCTGCATAAAGAGGGGCTGGATAAGGTGGATGTGTACTATGCAGATTACGACACCTTTGAAGAGGTGCCGTTATTTTCGAGATGGAATCATATTTCATTCCTCTCGTCGCTATCATTCGATGAAAAAAACAAGCTGTTTATCAAAAAAGGTACAGAATTAGTATCTTATTCTTATGAGAAATCAAAAGAATACCTGGATAAGGATGAACAGAAAGACTATTTCATCTGTATGAGTTTGACTGGATGGAATGATTGTGAAATAAATTGCTTGACCCCAAATATAGTTTTGTCTCGCCGCAAAGGCTGGTTGCTTACCCATTTGAAATTGAAGAAAACTGGGTCGGATGAAGAGCGTCTGGTGAAGCAATACTTGTCTTCCCTGGCTCTAACCGATTTCGACGTGTTTGCTTCTGAGGGAGGTAAGGCGAACAAGAGGGTTTACGTGGTGCAGAATTCAATCATCGATGCTTAATTGTTCTGGAGCGATTTTGAGCTGGATAGCTCCGCACACGCCCATCGACGGAAATTAAAAAATGGACAGGTAACGCGCCTGGCGTGCTCTTCCATTTTCATCCAGGCGATGATGCCGCTGGAGACTGTAATTTAAATTTGTGTAATTGCCTGATTTTGATATGTTCAATCCAACATCAAAAGCAGGTTAATTTATGGACGAAACGTCGCGACGTTTAAGGAACTGTATGACGCGGATGTGTCGCCGGCCCTGATTTCAGTTGACGCCGGACGACTATGAGGAGTGATGCGAGAAAAGCGTATTCCGCAAGGACAAGAGCGATGATGGCTACGAGGATGCGGCCGAGGAGATGATGGAGTTGACGAAGGTATTGCGCGCGTCGGGAGGGGGCTGATGTACTTTCTTGAATGGGGCATCTGGAAAGGGCGGCTGATGCCGCAGACGGAGGCCGAGAAGAAGAAGGCGGTACAGTACAAGTCCGGCAAAGGTGGCGAAAACGGTCTGGACCTGAGCAAGCTGGCCGAGAAAGGTGGTGCGTTCGACAAGCCCACGGGGATCGAGCCTGATGATGCTTATGCGCTTTATTCTTTCAATGATAGATACATTGATGTACGGGGTGCTGCACAGGAAGAAAAGCGAGGCTTGATCACGTTTTCATTCATTATATATTTGGGTTTGGTTTCTTTCTTGTTGTGGCTTGGACTCTACCTGCCCGCCCGAGACCTCATGCTTGGGGTGGAGTGGGAAATAGATAGTCTTGTATTTTTTATGATATTTATGACTGCTTTGGCTGGCTTGGTCTTGTTTTTGGGAATAAGACTTCTAAGATATATATTTCGGTTAGAGGTTTTCACGCAACGCCACATTGTCGTGCGTTTCAACCGGATAACACGGCAAGTGCATATCAACCGACCCAAGTACGCCGGTGGCATCATTACCTTCCCTTGGGAGGTCACGGCCGCAGGAATCGATCCGAATCAGCCCGATGAACAGATGATCGGCATGCCCCTGCTGTTGGCATGGCCCAGCGAGCTGAACGGCGCCGGGTTCGACGAGTTCGCCATGCTGGGCGAACCGATGGACGGTAATCGCAAAGTGGTGGGGTTATGGGAATTCATCCGTCGCTACATGCAGGATGGGCCGCAGGCCGTGCCCAAGCCCAAGCGGCTGCGGCCGTTGTGGGCCTCGCCCGCACTATCGCTGCGCGAGGTCTTTAGCTTCCTGATGCCGATGGTGGGGCGGGGGGGCGGTGCGTTCTCCCTGGGCTGGGGCATCGTGCTGCTGCCGGTGATGGTGCTGCACTTCGTCTGCCATTGGCTGTCGATGATGCTGTGTTACCGGGCGCGCTGGCCCAGGGTGATCGAGGAAGCGGGGCTGCCCGGCAAGCCGGTCCCCAAGACGACCGTGGCCGAGGACTATGGCCCGGAAATTGGGGCACGATTGCGTGAAGCGACGTTGGAAAGCCGGGGTGTTGCGTCTCAGCCAGCCCAAAAGGATGCAGGGGCTACCTTTCAAGGCTGAATCCGCTCAATGATGCGCCCGCTCATCCCCTCGTGAATGAGGCTGGATTATTTTCCAGCCCTTCAACTATAACTAATGCAAAACGGAAAATCTGATTTAACCAACTGCGTATTTTCTCGGCAACCGTGAGTGCTCCGCGCCTTTCTACCATACCCAGAATTTGTAAGAGATCGGCGCGTCGAACGTCAAATATAGCTGTTTTCCCAATTCCGGGAAGCACATCACTACCGAAAATTCGTTGGCGCTGGGTTAGAGATGTTTGTCTGCCTGCTTTATGAGTCAGTAACCTGTATTTATCCATTGCCTGAAAATGGCTTCAAAACTGTTTTCAGAGGCCAACTGAGTGGCTTGACGTTGCTGCTTGCGGGTTAGTTGTGGGTTGATAGCTTTTGCCAGTTGAGCCTGAGTTTCATCTCTTAACTGCCTTGCTTCTCGAAGTGTTACGCCCGGATCTTTGCCCAAAGATATGCGCATTTGTTTCCCGGCCCAGTAATAGCGGAAATGCCAGGACTTCCCTCCTTTGGGGGAAATCGGGAGTGAGAGACTGGCATTATCGGCGAGCGTATAGGTTTTGCCGGTAGCTTTGGCCCGGCGGACGACTGTATCGGAAAGTGCCATGTTGGCAGCTCCTGATTTTTGGTCAGAACTGGATTCTGGTTTCCATCAGCAGCGGCTGACAGCAACAATCCGGACTCGAACTTAACCGTGTTTCCGATATACATTAAAAATGTACTTAAAAATGTACTCAAATGTAATGGATACAGGTGGGATTCAGTGGAAGTCGCTGGAACGCGAAAGGAGATTTTTTCCTTTATTTCAATGGCCTGTAGACATCAGCAGACGTCTATGGAACAAGAAATGGTGCGTTCTAATGGACTCGAACCATCGACCCCCACCATGTCAAGGTGGTGCTCTAACCAACTGAGCTAAGAACGCATTTTTATAACTCCGCCGCCGTGGCCGGCAGCGGGGACGAATATTAACGGGCAATATCGGGGCTGGCAAGGGGAAAAATCAAATTTGTGGCCCCGGTCAGATTCGACTGCTGAGCTTATATTCAGTCCGCCGTTTTTTCCATCATCCCCTGTGCGGTTAACGCGCGGATCGCGTCAGGATCAGCGCGCCGGGCTGGTATTGCAGCCAGCGTATGCGGCTGACCATCATAATGGCGGAGGCGGTCAGGCCGATGATGAAGCCGATCCAGAAGCCGGCCGGGCCCATGCGCGGCACCAGTATATCGGTCAGCGCCAGCAGGTAACCGCTCGGCAGACCCAGCAGCCAGTAGGCGATAAACGTAATGAAAAAGATCGCCCGCGTGTCTTTGTATCCGCGCAGTACGCCGCTGCCGATCACCTGGATGGCGTCGGAGATTTGGTAGATCGCCGCCAGCAGCATTAACTGCGAGGCCATCGTCACCACCGCCGGATCCTGGTTATACAGCAGGGCGATTTGTTCGCGCAGCAGGGCGGTGAAGACGGAACAGAAACAGGCCAGCACAATCCCCACCATAATGCCGGTGCGGGCGGCCACGCGCGCGCCTTCAACCGACAACTCGCCCAGCCGGTGGCCGATACGGATGGTCACCGCCACGCCCACCGACATCGGCAGCACAAAGGTCAGCGAACTGAAGTTCAGCGCAATCTGGTGGCCGGCGACGTCCACCACGCCCAGCGGCAGCACCAGCAGGGCTACCACGGCGAACAGGGTTACTTCAAAAAAGAAGGCCAGCCCCAGCGGCAGCCCCAGGTTGAACAGGCGTCGTAGCGTCTGCGCCTCTGGTTTACAGCCGCGGCTGGTGATGCTGATATCGGCCATTGAGCGCGAACGCCGAACGTAGAACGCCATCATCAACAGCATCAGCCAGTAAACGATGGCCGTGGCGACGCCGCAGCCCACGCCGCCGAGTTCAGGCATGCCGAAACGGCCGTAGATAAAGATATAGTTGATCGGAATATTGATCAGCAGGCCGATAAAGCCGATAACCATCCCCGGGCGGGTTTTGGACAGGCCTTCGCACTGACAGCGCAGCACCTGGTAAAACAAATAGCCTGGCGTGCCCCACAGCAGCGCGTGCAGGTAGCCGACCGACTTTTCCACCAGCAATGGATCGTTGCTGTGCATCAGGTCAATCATCATTTTTCCCTGGTAGAGCACCAGCATGATCAGCGCCGACAGTAACAGCGCCAGCCAGAACGCCTGTAGTGACTGATGGCCGATGCGATCGCGCCGGCCGGAACCGTTCATCTGCGCCACCACCGGGGTCAGCGCCAAAAGCAGGCCGTGGCCGAACAGAATAGCCGGCAGCCAGATGGAGGTGCCGACCGCCACCGCCGCCATGTCGGTGGCGCTGTATGAGCCGGCGATGATGGTATCCACAACGCCCATGGAGGTCTGGGAAACTTGCGCAATAATGACCGGAATGGCCAGCGCCAGCAAATTCCGCGCTTCTGACAGATACTTCCGCACGAATGCACCTTATTTATTCATTTGATGAAACAGACATGAGGCGCCCTGAAAGGTCGGACAATACGCCGGGCGGCCAGGCGCATATTGTACCGGCGCGCCGGCGATAACACCAATTCCCTGATCGGCGTGCGGGGATAAAACGCAATTCGCCTTCGCGCCGCCTGAAAAATGAAGGGGATAACCCGTTTGGTTTTATCAGGCAGATGGTGCAAACTGCCATTATCCTGTGCACAGTGTGCGCCATCAGAGTGGATGGCAAGGTCGGCAATTTGATTCCAGTTACGCATTAAGAGGTTGCTTACATGTTTACCGGTATTGTTCAGGGCACCGCACCGCTGGTGTCTATTGATGAAAAATCCTTTTTCCGCACGCACGTGATTGAATTCCCCCCCGAACTGTTGCCCGGCCTGGAGCCTGGCGCGTCGGTGGCGAATAACGGCTGTTGTCTTACCGTTACCGCAATAGACGGCAACCGGGTGAGCTTCGATCTGATGAAAGAGACGTTGCGCCTGACTAATCTGGGCGATCTGGCACAGGGCGATCGGGTTAATCTGGAGCGGGCGGCTAAATTCAGCGACGAAATCGGCGGCCACGTTATGTCGGGCCATATCATCTGCACGGCGGAGATTGTTAAGATCATTACCTCGGAAAATAATCATCAGATCTGGTTCAGAATGGACGATGAAGCGCTGATGAAGTACGTTCTGTACAAAGGTTTTATCGGTATCGACGGTATTAGCCTGACCGTGGGGGAGGTGACGCGCAGCCGATTTTGCGTGCATCTGATCCCGGAAACGCTGTCGCGCACGACACTGGGGTTAAAGCGCCTCGGTGAACGGGTGAATATTGAAATTGATCCGCAAACCCAGGCGGTGGTGGATACGGTGGAACGGGTGCTGGCCAGTAAACAGGCCGTCGAAGTCAGCGCTGATTTGGAATGAGATAAAGGCGGCCGCGGGCCGTTTCATGCGCGTTATGCGGGTGAAACGGCTCGTGCGTCAGGGCGAATGTTAGTGCGGAACGCGCAGGCCGCCTTCCACGCCGCTGGCGCTGAATAGTACCTGCCAGAGCTGAATGTTTCTTGCCCGGAACGCGCCGGCGCAGGCATTCAGATAGTAGCGGAACATGCGGCCGAAGCGTTCGGAGTAGTTGGCGGAAATCTTCGGCCAGTGCTGCACGAAGCGTTCATGCCACGCCATCAGCGTCCGGTCGTAGTCGGGGCCGAAGTTATGCCAGTCTTCCATGATCAACCACGGCTCGCTGGCGCTGGCGATATGCCGGATCGACGGTACGCAGCCGTTGGGGAAGATATATTTATTGATCCACGGGTCTACGTTCGAATCGGTTTTATTGGCGCCAATAGTGTGCAATAAAAACAGACCGTCCGGCTTAAGGTTTTTTTTCACGACGCTGAAATAGGTATCGTAGTTTTTCGGCCCGACGTGTTCGAACATCCCGACCGAGGCGATACGATCGAACTGCATGTCGAGATCGCGGTAATCCTGCAGCGAGATGGTGACATCCAGCCCCTGACATCGAGCCTGCGCCAGTTTCTGCTGTTCCGCGGAGATGGTGACGCCGTAGACGGATACGCCGTAGTTGCGTGCGGCGAACGCGGCCAGCCCGCCCCAGCCGCAGCCGATATCCAGCATCTTCATGCCTGGTTTCAGCCCCAGCTTTTCGCAAATCATGCGCAGTTTATCTTCCTGCGCCTGCTCCAGCGTGGTGGCCGTTTTCCAGTAGCCGCAGGAGTACTGCATATTCGGATCGAGCATCATGGAAAACAGGTCGTTTCCCAAATCGTAATGCTCTCTGCCGACTATCCACGCGCGACGTCTCGACTGTAAATTGATAATTCGGGCCGCGGCGACGCGCATGATATCTTTCATATGGTGCGGGAGTTTTTCATCCAGACCGGCGCGCAGCACGCGATGAAAAAACATATCCAGACGCTCACATTCCCACCAGCCGTCCATGTAACTTTCGCCCAGCCCCAGAGAACCTTCCTGCAATACGCGTTTAAAGAAATCAGGGTTCTTTATAGTGATATCGAAAGGGCGAGAGCCATCGATGCGGATATCGGCCGCGCTCAGCATTTCGTGCGTAATGCGAAACCAGGACGTGTTATGACTACCCAGTTCCTCTACGTATGATGAACTCATAACTTTTCCCTTACCTTGTTGCTGATAATGAATCCACAAGGAATAGCATATGTCCTTCATCTTTCAGGTTGAGGGCGGGAGACTCCGCTTTCCCGTCAGGCGCTACCTTCGCTCAGCGTCGGACGGTGCGTGCGTATGCCGCTTTCCCGCAGCCTGAAATCAATGGGGCATAGACAGATATGTCTGTAGCCGGATTGTGGATTCAGTTTATGGTCCACTCCCAGACAGTTGCCAGAGTAAAAACAGAGAAAAGCCGGTACGCAAATGGCGTAAGGGCATACATCCTTGAAATAAACAGGCGAATCCCTTGATGCAATATTATACGGATCTAATGATAGTTGTTGTTATGGAGCGGACGTTAATCAGTGTAAGACTGCTTCAGCCAACGGACAAGGATAAATTTGCCGAAGCGGTCAATCAGATTCAGGAAGAAAACGGAGAGGCGATGCGGCGTGAACAGCGCGGCGTTTTTCGTTGCCAGTAGTAACCGAGCGCGACCAGCGGCAGGGTGAGCGCCATAACGCTGCCGGTCGCCAGCAACGGACGGGCGATAAAGCCCGAAACCAACAGGCTGGCCAGGAAACATAATCCCAATTGCAGCGCGTTTTGCAGCGCGGCCGCCTGGCCGCTGACGGACGGAAACGGCATTAGCGCGCCGGCCACCACCAGCGGGTAGGTGGCGCCGTTGACCAGCGCCATCAGGCAAAACGGAATCAGCAACGCGCTCAGCGTCGGGGCGTCGGCGATCGCCGCCAGATACAGGGCGATGATGCTGACGGCATACAGGCTCAGCAGCCAGGGCAACAACCTCTCGCCGCCGAACCGGGCGGGCAGCAGGCGGCAGCCGTAGCCGCCAAGCAGGAAGGCGATAGTCTGCGGTACGTAGCTCAGGCCAATATCCGCCGGACTATAGCCCATTTCGCTGAGAATAAACGGCGATCCGGTCAGCCAGGCGAAAAAGCTGGCGGAACAGGCGGCGTAGATCAGCACGTTGCCGCTAAACGTCGGCGATTTCAGCAGAGTATACGGCGTGATGCGCGGCGTGTGCGCCGCGGCCGGTTCGCGCGGCGCCTGCCGCAGGAAAAAGGTCGGCGTCAGCAGCAAGAGCGTAATGACGAACAGGGTGATAAAAATACTCTGCCAGCCGAACTGACCGAGCAGCCAGGCGCCCAGCAGCGGCGCCAGCGCCGGCGATAGTCCCACCAGCGGCATCACGCTGGCGAACACCCGGCGCGCCTGCGACTCGGGGTAACGATCGATGACCAGCGCCTGCCAGATCACGGCGGCGGCGCAAACGCCGGTCGCCTGAATAAAACGCAGGACCAATAATTGACGCACATCATCGACCCATACCGTCGCAAGGCTGCCGACGGCGAACAGCAGCAGGCCGAACAGCAGAATCACTTTGCGGCCGTAGCGGTCGGATAGCGGTCCCCACAGCAGTTGCGCCAGCGCAAAACCGGCGAGAAACACGCTCAGACTGCGGCCGACGGCCGATGGGCTGGCGGCCAGATCGGCCTGCATCGCGCCGAATGCCGGCAGGTACATATCCGTCGCCAGAAAACCCAGCGTGCTCAGTCCGGCGAGATAAACAATAAATAATACGTGCATAGATGCTCTCTTTAACCTGGCGCCCAACCCGGCATGATTAGGCCTTTCATTTAATTGCGGCCCGGCGGCGTGGAAAAAAGCGCGCTGTCGAAGGCGTGCGCAGTGTATCCGGCTGGATATCTGTTTGTGAAACGGTAATATTTGCAGACTGCGATGAAAATTTTTGAAGGTAAAAATATGTGGTCAGAATATACGCTGGAGGTGGTTGATGCGGTGGCGCGCACCGGCAGTTTCAGCGCCGCGGCGCAGGATCTGCATCGGGTGCCTTCCGCTATCAGCTATACGGTGAAACAGCTGGAGGCGTGGCTGGCCGTCGCCATCTTTGAACGGCGTCACCGCGACGTGGTGTTGACGGCGGCCGGCGCGCTGTTTATTCAACAGTCGCGCGAAGTCATCAAAAAAATGCAGGTCACGCGGCGCCAGTGTCAACAGGTGGCCAATGGCTGGCGCGGCCGGATCAATATCGCTGTGGATGTGATCGTCAAACCGATGCGCAGCCGGCAACTGGTGCTGGATTTTTATCGTCAGTTTCCGGATATGGAGTTAAAGCTGCATCAGGAAGTGTTCAACGGCGTCTGGGACGCGCTGGCCGATGGTCGGGTCGACATGGCGATCGGCGCCACCCGGGCGATTCCGGTTGGCGGACGCTTTGCTTTTCGCGATATGGGGTTTCTTGACTGGTGCTGCGTGGTCGGGACCGACCATCCGCTGGCCGGCGTCGCGGCGGTTTTGACCGATGAGCAGGTGCGCGTCTATTCGTCGCTCTGTCTGGAGGATACCTCGCGCACGCTGCCGCGGCGCGAAACCTGGACGCTGGATAATCAGCGCCGGCTGGTGGTGCCGGACTGGGACAGCGCCATCGACTGTCTGTGCGCCGGCCTCTGCATCGGCATGGTACCGGCTCATCTGGCCAGACCGCTGATCCAGGCGGGCAGGCTGACGGAGGTGGTGCTGCAGCAGCCGCTGCCTGATAGTCCATGCTGCCTGACCTGGGTACAGGATCAGAACGCGCCGGCGCTTAACTGGCTGCTGGATTACTTGGGTGACAGTGTCACATTAAACGAAGAGTGGTTGCGCCATGGCGCGCCTTAGCGACGGTAATCGCGGAACGGGCCGTCGGCCACCGAACGGCGTTCAACCAGCACCGGCTGTACTTCGATCACCTGCGCCTCCTCGCGCTTGCTGGTAATGCGGTCGATCAGCATCGCCAGCGCCGACTGACCGAGCCGCTCTTTCGGCTGATGGATGGTGGTGAGCGCCGGGGTAAAGTAGCGCGCGTGGCGAATATTATCGTAACCGATCACCGAAATATCCTGCGGTACGCGCAGGCCAAGCTCATCGGCGGCACAGATCGCGCCCATCGCCATAATGTCGCCGCCGCAGAACACCGCCGTCGGGCGCTGCTTTTGCGCCAGGATCTGGTTCATGGCTCTCCAGCCGGATTCGGGTTCGAAATCACCCTGCACAATCCATTCCGGCTGCGGCTGAATGCCGGCTTCCTGCAGCGCGCGCAGAAAGCCCTGATAGCGGCCGCTGCCGGTATTGCGTTCCTGGCTGCCGGGGATGGCACCGATATCGCGATGGCCTCGCTCGATCAGGTAACGGGCGGCCATACGGCCGCCGGCGAAGGCGTTATCGATAATGGTGTCGGTAAAATCGTGCTGCGCCGAGCCCCAGTCCATCACCACCATCGGAATATGGCGGTGATCTTCCAGCATGGCGAGTAGCGCAGGCGGATACTCCGCGCACATCACTAGCAGGCCGTCCACGCGTTTTTGCGCCAGCATGGACAGGCAGGCGCGCTGCCGCTCCAGGTCGTTGTGCGAGTTGCACAGGATCATGGTATAGCCCTTGTCGAAGCAGCTGTTTTCGACCGCCTCGATGATTTCCGCGAAATAGGGCGCTTCGCTGGAGGAGGCCAGCAGCCCGATGGTTTTGGTGTTATTCACTTTCAGGCTACGGGCCACGGCGCTGGGCGAATAGTGTAATTCCTGGATGGCCGCCCGCACGGCCGCTTTAGTTTCTTCGGCGACGAAACGGGTTTTATTGATCACGTGCGACACGGTCGTGGTGGAAACGCCCGCGCGTCTGGCGACATCTTTTATCGTGGCCATGAGAAGTAGCTCCTGAACCTGCATGCTACAGCAGTAAGTAATATGTTAATCGTTTGCCTGCGTTTAATATTCTCCTGATGAGCGTGAAAGCAGGGTTTCAGAAGAAAAAGTGCCGAAGTGTAATACCTGAATGGCAGGAGTGACGTCGTTCGAGCGATACGCGGCATTAATGAATTGCGGATTTTGTCCGATTTGTGACGAAAGTGGAAGAGATAATTGACATAATCCTGACGCAACCGGCGTAAAATCAGCACGTCAGGCCCGGGCGCGTTCGTCGGGTCTGGATTTTGCGCCGTTGAGCGGGGGCGAGCGTTGAAGCGCGCGTTTTTGCTATCCGGCGATTATCGGCTATCGTTACTGTATGCGCGCCGGCAGTACAGGCGTGGGGCCTTATTGAGAGGGTGTGCTAAGGAGTAGAGTATGAGTTCTGATTTTAAATGGTCGCTGACCGCTACCGTCGCCGCGCTGGTGTTGATTATGGTTTTTAGCTTTGTCGCCGTACTGCATTAACCCGGCGCCCCGGTCATTCGCCGGGGCGTTATTGCCTCGCCTGCCTAACGGATGGTCTGCGGCGTAACCACCCGGCGCGCGCCCACATAGTGATCCTGCCAGTAGTCTTCACTCAGTTTGCTGATGCGAATCTCCGACCCGGTGCGCGGCGACTGAATAAATTTACCGTTGCCGAGATAAACGCCGACATGATCGGCCGCGCCGCGTTGGTTAATGCGAAAGAATACCAGATCGCCGCTTTCCAGCTCGCTGCGTTTAATCGGCGCCGCGTCGTGCAGGTGATACATTTCATTGGCGGTACGTGGGATCGGGATCTTAACGATGTCTTTGTAGGCGTAATACACCAGGCCGCTGCAGTCGAAACCGGTGCTCGGCGAGGCGCCGCCCCACACATAGGGCTTGCCGATCTGGTTCATCAATTTGTTCATCGCCGTCAACCTGGCGCGCTGGTAACGCTGTTTATGGGCTTCGCTCAGCGTCAGTATCGCTTCATGACCGCGCTGCCCCCGTCGTCCGACGGGCGGATGCGTCGGTTTCAGTTTGTTGATCTTATTGTTTTTAAGGTTGACGACCAGACGCCGTCCCGGCGCCGTATTGCTGCGCAGCCTGCCTGGCGCCGTTTTGACCAGTTTGCGCGGCGGCACCTGGCGTGGACTCTTACTTACCGTTTTGGCGGCGGCTTTGGGGATTTTTATCACTTTTGCCGCGCCGGGGCGGGTGACCTGGCGCGGCGGCGATGTCTTTTTTACGCTCTTTGTCTGTTTATTCTTTTTTCGATCGTCCGCCTTCTGGGCGATGACGCTGGCCTTACGTGGCGCATCCGCCGCGCTGTGAGTAGCGGCCTGCGCCAGATTAAACAACAATTGAGAGAAGATAAGTATAAAAAGCGTAATCAATGATCGCATGATGAGAGTAGCCGAACGTAATCCATAATCGCTCAATGCGGGACAGTATTCCTGAAAACCGACGGATAAAAAAGTGGGAATCCTTGCTTTGTTGCGACAGAATGGTGAGAAAACGTTAATGGTGGCGTTTTGCCGCATTTGTCGGCGTATTTTGTTCTAAAATCGGCCGTTCGGCGTACGCCGGCGGCGCAGCGATAATTCCCTACAAAAGATGTCGTTTTTTTATGGCGGCGGCTATCGTTACAATGTCCCGTGTTTTATGTATCCGGCGGATACATGTTGACTGAATTAGCGATGGCGCGGAGACCCGTACCGGCCATTTGCCTGGCTTGAGGAAGCAAGAGCATGACAACTACTATTGAAAAGATTCAGCGTCAGATTGCTGAAAACCCGATTCTGCTGTATATGAAAGGGTCGCCTAAGCTGCCAAGCTGCGGATTCTCCGCCCAGGCGGTGCAGGCCCTGTCCGCCTGCGGCGAGCGTTTCGCCTACGTGGATATTTTGCAGAATCCGGATATTCGCGCGGAGCTGCCGAAATACGCCAACTGGCCGACCTTCCCGCAGCTGTGGGTCGATGGCGAACTGGTCGGCGGTTGCGATATCGTGCTGGAAATGTATCAGCATGGCGAACTGCAGCAGTTGATCAAAGAAACGGCAGAAAAGTATAAGTCTCAGCAGACCGACGGGCAGTAAGCCGCCCGGCGCGACGGCGGGCGCACAAACTGATCGGCGCGCCCGCTTTTCTCTTCCGCTTTACCCCGCGGCCTGTTTCAGGCTGTGGCTTTCCGCTTCGACCAGCGGCCAGCCGCCCAATTTTTTCCAGCGATTAACCAGTTCGCAAAACAGGGTCGCGGTTTGACGCGTATCGTACAGCGCCGAATGCGCCTGACTGGAGTCGAAGGCGATGCCGGCGGCGATACAGGCCTTAGCCAGCACGGTCTGTCCCAGCACCAGCCCGCTCAGCGCGGCGGTATCGAAGGTGGCGAATGGATGAAACGGATTGCGCTTCAGCCCGCAGCGCTCGGCGGCGGCCATCAGAAAGCTGTGATCGAAATTGGCGTTGTGCGCCACGATAATGCCGCGGTTGCAGCTTTGCTCTTTAATCCCTTTACGCACCAGCTTAAAAATTTCGTGCAGCGCTTCATATTCGCTCACCGCGCCGCGCAGCGGGTTGCTGGGGTCGATACCGTTAAAGGCGAGGGCTTCCGGCTGCAAAATGGCCCCCTCAAAGGGTTCGACGTGAAAATGAAGCGTATCGTCCGGCTGCAGCCAGCCATTGTTGTCCATTTTGAGTGTGATCGCCGCTATTTCCAGCAGTGCATCGGTTTTGGCGTTAAAGCCGGCGGTTTCAACATCGATCACCACCGGATAAAAGCCGCGGAAACGACCACTGAGGGCGTTCAGATCATTTTTTTCAGCCATGAGTATTTAATCTTCGTCAGAATGCAGCGGGTATTATGGCAAAATTTACCGAGGGATGCAGTAATGCGGGAGAAAGCGAGCGCCGCGCGGGCGCCCGGCGCGCGTCGTCAGTTGCCAAGGCCCGAGCCTGCCTGTTTGTTTTCGATCAGCTCGATTTTATATCCGTCCGGATCTTCGACAAACGCGATAATTGTTTTGCCGCCTTTCACCGGACCGGCTTCGCGCGTCACTTTGCCGCCGGCCTGACGAATGCGATCGCAGGTGGCCGACACATTATCGACGCCGAGCGCGATATGGCCGTATGCGCTGCCCAGATCGTAGCTGTCGACGCCCCAGTTATAGGTCAGCTCAATCACTGCGCCTTCGCTTTCCTCGCTGTAGCCTACGAACGCGAGCGTATATTTATACTCGGGATTTTCGCTGGTGCGCAGCAGACGCATACCCAGCACCTGAGTATAGAAATGGATGGAGCGTTGTAAATCACCGACACGCAGCATGGTGTGAAGTAAGCGCATAGTATCCTCGATTCGCTACTGTGTTTTACCGTATGGCACGGTATCAGAAAAATGGCCGTCCGGCGGCAAGTATAACGTCGGCGGCGTCGAAATTTCAAATGATGCCGGGCGCGCGCCGCTGTCCGCGACCGGGCGCATAGCCGCCACGCGAAATGGAATGAATTGCATGCTTACCTTTACGCATGGCGGATTGCGGCTATCATTACAACCTCTGCATGTCATCGTAATGCTTGCGCCAGCAGTGCCGCGCCGGTTTGCGCGCCGGCAGACAAGCTGAAAATCGAATGTGACGAACGCGGCGCCGGTGAGGGAGGCTCCCGGCGTCTGCGGCGCGTTTGTCATCGAGAGTGAATCCGGTCAATGGCCTGAGATTCAATGTTTGGGTAACTATTTTTATGCTTATCTATCTCAGGCACTTGCCAGTCGGCGGGAACGGTACTTCAATTATTAAGCATGCTGCGGATTAAAGGAGGGGCCGTGCCGGAGCAACTTGAGTTTTTTGCTATCCCGAGTCCCTGCCGGGGCGTTTGCCAGACTAATGAGCGCGGTTTCTGCATCGGTTGCTGGCGTAGCCGCGAAGAGCGTTTCGGCTGGCAAAATATGAGCGACGGCCAGAAACGCGACGTGTTGCGCTTATGTCGACAGCGCTGGCTGCGCCAGCGACGGCAAGGCGGGGCGGCGGCGCTCCCTGAGCCGCAACAGCCGTCACTTTTTTGAAACGACTCCGGCCGTTACGGTCAGCGCGCGATGGCATGTGGAGACGTTTTATTGCGTTAATGTTTAACCTGGTAATGGTTTACTTAGCGCTGCCTTTCATTGTTCAGGTTGCAGATGCGTGGGCGTTCCTGCTGATCCGCGCCTTTGTCGGGCCAGGCGCCGTCGGGGCTGAGGGCGATTCCGCTCAGTTGCGGACGGTTGCGCGCCGAAGGACTAAGCCGCGCCAATGCCGCTATTCGCAGACTGAAAAATGTTAGGTATATAATAAAAGCAAAATGATGTTTTATTTTTTATTTGTATAAATCAGAGTTGATTGCAATCCAGGGACATGATTTAGCAAGCTAATTATAAGGAGAGATAATGGAATTGCCATTAGGTTCTGATTTAGCCCGGCTGGTGCGTGTCTGGCGGGCATTAATTGATCATCGGTTAAAGCCTCTTGAGTTAACGCAAACTCACTGGGTGACGTTACATAATATTCACCACCTGCCTCCGGGGCAGTCGCAAATTCAGCTGGCGAAAGCCATCGGTATTGAACAACCCTCGCTGGTCAGGACGCTGGACCAGCTGGAAGCAAAAGGGCTTATCACCCGCCATACCTGTATGACCGACCGTCGTGCGAAGCGCATTACCTTAACCGACACGGCGATGCCGATTATTGACGCAGTGGATAATGTGATTACTCAGACGCGCGGCGAAATATTGCGCGGTATTACGTCGCAGGAAATCGATGCGTTGACGAAATTGATCGCCCGCCTGGAAAAAAATATCGTGGCGTTGCATGAGCATTAAGCTCCCGGCGTGCGTCAGAGCGTCGATGCGGCGCTTTGTTGCATGACGAAACTGTTGTTTCTCGGGTTGGCCACGCGCGGCACATCGCGTCAGGCGGCCGGACGGCGTAAGGCGTGATGTGCGCCGTTCGCTCACCCGGCGCCGGTAGCTTAGGCTGATCGCCGGCGGATCGGCTCACTAAGGGATTAACGGCCGACAGACGATTCCGTCAATCACTCCCGGGGGAAGTGATTGACGTTGATTGAAAATGCAGCGGTCGGGTTTAACGCGGGGAAACGGTAATGGTGCGGCCGTTGCTGGCCAGCGCCACACGTTGGCCGGTGCTAAAGCGGCTGTTCCCCTGTTTCTGCACGACCATGATGGTGTTGCCGTCGTCCTTACGGATTTCCAGCTCAACCCCCTGCACGCGGTTCAGTGAACCCTGCACGCTCTGGCCGGCCACGCCGCCCGCCACGGCGCCAGCGGCGGTCGCCAGACTGCGGCCGGTGCCGCCGCCGATGGTATTGCCGAGGAAGCCGCCCAGAACCGCGCCGCCCAGCGCGCCGACAACGTTGTTGTCATCGCCAGCCTGAATCTGTACCGGACGAACCGCCACCAGCGTGCCGTAGGTGACGCTCTGCACTTCCTTCGCTTCAGAGGCGCTGTAAACATCGCCGGAAAGCGTGCTGGTGCTCGAACAACCCGCTAAAGTTATTCCCGCTAATGTAATCACAAGAATACGCTTTATCATAGAAAAGACTCCTGTAGTGACTATGTCGTGCTGGCACAGTCTTCAGCCAGATTCAAGTATGGTATGCGCTGAATTGCCATTCCACTCTTTTTACTCTTTTTTTCAGGTTAGAGTATTGCGCTTAAATTGATATTCAACGAATGATAAAGTTCCTTTCAGACCGCTTTTTTTGTTCAATATCCACGCGACAGGCTATTTTCTCCGCAAATACTGCGGCGCAACAGATAAAATCAGCCTGTTCCGATGGTAACGTGCGATTTTTCTCCGCCGATCAGCCGGTTGCGTGGAATATGCGCGCCGACGCGGCGGCAGAGTCCGGGGTAATAATATGAAGTCAGGCCGATATATTGGCGTCATGTCGGGCACCAGCCTCGACGGGGTGGATGTGGTGCTGGCCGCCATTGATCAACATACCGTGGCGCAGCAGGCCAGCTACTGCCATCCCATTCCTCCCGCCATCAAACAGGCCATTCTGGCGATGTGCCAGGGGCAGTCGGTGACGTTGTCCGCGCTGGGGCAACTGGATAGCCGGCTGGGCATTTTGTTCGCCGACGCGGTGCGCGAACTGCTGCGTCAGGTTGGCCTCGACGCGGCGGCGATCCGCGCGATCGGCTGCCACGGCCAGACGGTATGGCACGAACCTGACGGCGCCGCGCCCAATACGCTGCAAATCGGCGACAATAACCGGCTGGCGGCGCTGACCGGCATCACCACGGTGGGCGATTTCCGGCGTCGCGACATGGCGTTGGGCGGACAGGGGGCGCCGCTGGTGCCGGCGTTTCATCAGGCGTTGCTGGCGCATCCCGGCGAGCGGCGCATGGTGCTGAATATCGGCGGCATCGCCAATTTGTCTCTGCTGCTGCCGGGGCTGCCGGTGCGCGGTTTCGATACCGGACCGGGAAACATGCTGCTGGACGCCTGGATCTGGCGTCGGCTGGCTCAACCTTACGATCGCGACGGTGAATGGGCGGCCGGCGGCCGGGTCGACGCCTCGCTGCTCAGCCGTCTGCTGGCCGATCCCTGGTTCGCGCGGCCGGCGCCGAAAAGCACCGGTCGGGAGTATTTCAACCTGGGCTGGCTGGCGCGTCAGCTGGCCAGTTGCCCGCCGCTGGACGCACGCGATGTGCAGGCCACGCTGCTGGAGCTGACCGCGTTCAGCATCGCTGAACAGGTTCTGCTGGCCGGCGGCTGCGAGCGCCTGCTGGTATGCGGCGGCGGCGCGAAAAACCCGTGCCTGATGGCGCGACTGGCGGCGCTTTTGCCGGGCATTGAGGTTAGCCCGACCGACAACTTCGGCATCAGCGGCGACGATATGGAAGCGCTGGCCTTCGCCTGGCTGGCGGCGCGCACCCTGTCCGGTCTGCCCGGCAATCTGCCTTCGGTCACCGGCGCCAGCCGGCCGACGCTGCTGGGCGCGATTTATCCGGTCAGTCATGATTAATCGGATTCGCCTGAGGTTGTTTGCGCCGGCCGGTTGTTACACTCGTCCGGCGCGCGCGGTGCCGCGCGGCGTCATAACGGGAGTGATAAAGATGAAGTGCGTATTGGTCGCGACGGCGGCGATGCTGTTATCAGGCTGTACCCTGTGGCAGAACTATTTCGGCCCGACGGCGCAGCGTCTGCATTATCAGTGCGGCGGGTTGCCGCTGACGGTTGTTCAGGACCGGCAGCAGCGGCATATTGACCTGATTCTGGATGGCGAACAGCACCGGCTGCTGGCCGAAGCGGCGCAGCCGGGCCGGCTCTTCGGCGATGAGCGCTATCGGTTCCGGATGGTGGGCGACAGCGCCACGCTGCAGCGCGACGGTCGGGTTATCGTCAGGGACTGCGTGCTGACCGGGCGCAGCGCAGTTGAGGCGGCGCGTTGAGATTTGGCCGCGCCAGGCGCAGAATGGTCGCCATTCTTTTGCAACCAAAGGCAGAACGGGTATGACGTTTCAGAAATCAGACGAAGAGAGCGCATCCTTTGACGTTGCGGATTTACGCCGCGAATACACGCGCGGCGGGCTGCGGCGGCGCGATTTAACCGACGAACCGCTGGCGTTGTTTGAACGCTGGTTCCGCCAGGCCTGCGATGCGCGGCTGGCCGATCCCAACGCCATGTGCGTAGCCACGGTGGATGAACAGGGCCAGCCTTATCAGCGTATTGTCTTATTGAAACACTATGACGAAAAAGGTCTGGTGTTTTATACCAATCTGGGCAGCCGCAAAGCGCGCCAGCTGGCGCATAACGCCCGCATCAGCCTGCTGTTTCCGTGGCATATGCTGGAACGTCAGGTCATTGTGCTGGGGACGGCGGAAAGACTACCGGCGCTGGACGTGCTGAAGTACTTCCACCGGCGGCCGAAGGACAGCCAGATCGGCGCCTGGGTGTCGCAGCAGTCCAGCCGCATTTCGGCGCGCGGCATTCTGGAAAGCAAATTTCTCGAGCTCAAACAGAAATTCCAGAACGGCGAAGTGCCGCTGCCGGATTTCTGGGGCGGTTACCGTGTCACTATCGATTCGATGGAGTTCTGGCAGGGCGGCGAACATCGCCTGCACGACCGTTTTCTCTATCAGCGTCAGCCAGATGGCTGGCAGATCGACCGGTTAGCGCCCTAATTGTGCAATATCCGCTTTAAGTTGTGGCGCTCCCTTATGGAGCGCTTTATCCTATGGCGTCCCGCGCCGGCAAGACGCGCATATCGCCGATGGCGTAAGGCGGCCGGCGGCCGGTAAGCGAATATTCTTAAACTGTAGCGTGGCCGCGCCCGGTTGCCGGTTACGCTATTTTTGTATAAAAACGTGGAGTGATTGATGGCAAGTAGCAACCTGATTAAACAACTGCAAGAGCGGGGCCTCATTGCCCAGGTGACGGATGAAGAAGCGTTAGCAGAGCGACTGGCGCAAGGGCCAATTGCACTGTATTGCGGTTTCGATCCGACCGCTGACAGCTTGCATTTGGGGCATCTGGTGCCGTTGCTGTGCCTGAAACGCTTCCAGCAGGCCGGGCATAAGCCGGTGGCGCTGGTGGGCGGCGCCACGGG
Source organism: Affinibrenneria salicis (assembly GCF_008710095.1). The sequence goes on along the minus strand of NZ_VYKJ01000002.1, from coordinate 488,966 downwards.
TCTGATTGGCGACCCGAGCTTCAAAGCCACCGAACGTAAGCTGAATACCGAAGATACGGTGCAGGAGTGGGTGGCTAAAATCCGCAAGCAGGTCGCGCCGTTCCTGGACTTCGACTGCGGCGACAACGCCGCCGTCGCCGCCAATAACTACGACTGGTTCGGCGGCATGAATGTGCTGACCTTCCTGCGCGATATCGGCAAACACTTCTCCGTTAACCAGATGATTAACAAAGAAGCGGTGAAGCAGCGCCTGAATCGCGACGATGTCGGCATCTCCTTTACCGAGTTTTCCTACAACCTGCTGCAGGGTTACGACTTCGCCTGCCTGAACAAACTGCACGGCGTCGCGCTGCAGATCGGCGGTTCCGATCAGTGGGGCAACATCACCTCCGGTATCGACCTGACCCGCCGCCTGCACCAGAATCAGGTGTTCGGCCTTACCGTACCGTTGATCACCAAAGCCGACGGCACCAAATTTGGTAAGACGGAAGGCGGCGCCGTGTGGCTGGATCCGAGCAAAACCAGCCCGTACAAATTCTACCAGTTCTGGATCAATACCGCGGATGCGGATGTGTACCGTTTCCTGAAATTCTTCACCTTCTTGTCGCTGGAAGAGATCGAGGCGCTGGAGGAAGAGGACAAAAATAGCGGCAAGGCGCCGCGTGCCCAGTACGTGCTGGCCGAAAACGTGACCCGCATGGTGCACGGCGACGCCGGGCTGGCCGCCGCCCGCCGCATTACCGACAGTTTGTTCTCCGGTTCGCTGCAGGATATGACCGCCGATGATTTCGCCCAGCTGGCGCAGGACGGGATGCCGGTGGTCGAACTGGCGCGCGGCGCCGATTTGCAGGCCGCGCTGGTCGGCGCCGAATTGGTGCCGTCGCGCAGCCAGGCGCGCACGATGATCGGTTCTAACGCGGTGTCGGTCAACGGCGAGAAACAGTCGGACGCCGAATATACTTTCAGCGACGCCGATCGCCTGTTCGAGCGCTATACCCTGCTGCGTCGCGGCAAGAAACATTACTGTCTGGTGGTCTGGCAGGGGTAATTCGCGCGGCGAAAAAGGGCGTTCAGTGCGCCGCCGCGTGTAAATCCGGGCCGTAAGGCCCGGCGTATCCGGGATGGGGCGGCCGGGCCGCGCCTACCGGGCTTTACCGCCGCCCTGGCGCCGATACCGTTTTCCCCTCGCCCTTGTCCATTACCTTTAGCCAGCGCGCCATGCGCTGTCAGGAACCGGTTACCTCCGATGAAAAATATACTTTCGATCCAGTCCCACGTGGTCTTCGGCCACGCCGGCAACAGCGCCGCCGAATTTCCCATGCGGCGGATGGGCGCTAATGTCTGGCCGCTGAATACCGTGCAGTTTTCCAATCATACCCAATACGGTCACTGGACGGGCTGCGTGATGCCGGCCAGCCATCTGACGGATATTGTGCGGGGCATCGCCGCAATCGATCGCCTGCGCGACTGTGACGCGGTGCTGAGCGGCTATATCGGCTCGGCTGAGCAGGGCGAACATATCCTGAGCATTGTGCGGCAGGTGAAAGCGGCCAATCCGCAGGCCTGGTATTTCTGCGATCCGGTGATGGGGCATCCGGAAAAAGGATGCATCGTCGCGCCCGGCGTGGCCGAATTCCACTGCCGCCAGGCGCTGCAGGCCAGCGATATCATTGCCCCTAATTTGCTGGAGCTGGAGCAACTGAGCGGGCGTCAGGTGAATAGCGTGGCGGAATCGGTGGACGCCGCGCGTCAGCTGTGCGCGCAGGGGCCGAACGTCGTGCTGGTGAAACACCTGAGCCGCGCCGGCTATCGGCAGGATTGCTTCGAAATGCTGCTGGTTACGCCGAACGACGCCTGGCATATTCATCGCCCGCTGGTTGACTTCGGCGCGCGTCAGCCGGTCGGCGTCGGCGATCTGACCAGCGGTCTGCTGCTGGTCAATCTGCTCAAGGGCGTGGCGCTGGATAAGGCGCTGGAGCACGTCACCGCCGCGGTGTATGAAGTGATGTTGACCACCAAAGAAATGAACGAATATGAACTGCAGGTGGTGGCGGCCCAGGCGGAGATCGCCAGCCCGCGCCACCATTTCCCGGCGGTGCGGCTGTAGCGTACGGTAAGGGCGGGCGGGTATCGCCCGCGGCGGCGCTCAGCGCAATCCCTCGGCGTTCAGCGCGGCAAGCACCGCCGGCCGCTCGGTAATGTGCGCGAACCAGGCGTTGAGCGCCGGCGCGCGGGTCAGATCGAATTTCAGCGCGTGCGCCCAGCGCATCACGGTGAACAGCCAGGCGTCGGCAATGCTGTAGCGGTTGGCCGCGAGGTAGTTTTGCTCGCTCAGGATCAGGTTCAGATAGCGAAACTTCGCCGTCAGATGCTCGCGGCACAGCGCTTTATAGGTTTCGGGCGTGCCGGGCCGGAACAGCGGCGTAAAGGTCTTATGCAGTTCGGTGGCGATGTAATTCAGCCACTCCAGCGTGTGATAGCGCACCATGCTGCCCGCCGGCGCGATCAGATTGTAGTGCGGCACCTTGTCGGCGATATATTGCGCGATGGCGACGCTTTCAGTCAGTATCGTCCCGTCGTCCAGCGCCAGCGCCGGCACCTGTCCTTTCGGATTAATCGTCAGATAGTCCTCATCCCGTTCGGTGGTCTTTCCCGCCAGCGTTACTTTTACCAGCGTAAAATTGAGATCGGCTTCGCGTAAAACAATGTGCGGAAACAGGGAACAGCTCCCAGGCGTGTAGAACAGCTTCATGGCGACGATCTCCTTAATGATAAATCAGCGCCGGCGACAGTGCGGGCAGGCCCTGATTGCGTTATTCTCCGCAGCCATTATGGCGATAAAGCGTGGAATCTTAGTGTGCGTCGCCTCTCAAATCGCTGGTTTATCAGCGCTTATCTTCGAACGCGTCCGATGACGCCGGGTTCCCGTCGCATCGACGATAGCCCCGGTCTATTACTGCGTTCACTTCCCATTGTTATCAAAACGTTATTTTTAGTTTGTGTTATCTTTAAAGAAGACCTCAAAAAGCTGCCGGTTATTTTGCCGGTCGACGAAAAATAACGATGAAACACAAAGCATTGTGGGAGGAAGCATGTCATCTCATCTGCGTGAAGCCTGTCTCGAAACCCTGCGTATTGATCGGCAAACATGGCATTACTACAGCCTGGCGCATGCGGCGCGGCGGTTGGGCAATATCGATAAGTTACCGAAGTCGCTGAAAGTTTTACTGGAAAATCTGCTGCGTCACCTGGATGGCCACACGGTGCAGGAGGCGGATCTGCAGGCGCTGGTCGGCTGGCTGGATAGCGGGCATGCCGATCGTGAAATCGCTTACCGGCCGGCGCGCGTGCTGATGCAGGACTTTACCGGCGTGCCGGCGGTGGTGGACCTGGCGGCGATGCGCACCGCGGTCGAACGGCTGGGCGGCGATGTCGGCAAGGTCAATCCGCTGTCGCCGGTCGATCTGGTCATCGACCATTCGGTGACCGTCGATCGCTTTGGCGACGGCCAGGCGTTTGGCGAGAACACCCGGCTGGAGATGGCGCGTAATTATGAACGTTACGTCTTTCTGCGCTGGGGACAAAAGGCATTCAGCCAGTTTCGCGTCGTGCCGCCGGGCACCGGCATCTGCCATCAGGTCAATCTGGAATACCTGGCGCAGGCGGTGTGGCAGGAGGAACGGCAGGGCAAACGCTTCGCCTGGCCCGATACGCTGGTCGGCACCGATTCGCACACCACGATGATTAATGGCCTCGGCGTGCTGGGCTGGGGCGTGGGCGGTATTGAGGCGGAGGCGGCGATGCTCGGTCAGCCGGTTTCGATGCTGATCCCGGACGTGGTGGGCTTTAAGCTGAACGGTAAACTACGGGAAGGCATCACCGCCACCGATCTGGTGCTGACGGTCACCCAAATGCTGCGCCGGCACGGCGTGGTGGGTAAATTCGTCGAGTTTTTCGGCGATGGGCTGGACGATCTGGCGCTGGCGGATCGCGCCACCATCGCCAATATGGCGCCGGAGTACGGCGCCACCTGCGGCTATTTCCCTGTCGATAGCGTCACGCTGGACTATATGCGGCTGACCGGCCGCGACGCCGAACAGATCGCGCTGGTGGAAGCCTACAGCAAACAGCAGGGGCTGTGGCGACAACCCGGCGACGAGCCGGTGTTCACCAGTCAGCTGGCGCTGGATATGGGGACGGTGGAGGCCAGTCTGGCCGGTCCGAAGCGGCCGCAGGACCGCGTGGCGCTGGGGCAAGTGCCGCAGGCTTTCCAGGCCAGCACCGAACTGGACGTCAGCGCGCGCGGCAACGACAAGGCGTCCCGGCCGTTTACCCTTAACGGCCAGCGCCACGAGCTGCGGCAGGGCGCGGTGGTCATCGCCGCCATCACCTCCTGCACCAATACTTCGAACCCCAGCGTGCTGATGGCCGCCGGTTTGCTGGCGCGCAACGCCGTGCAGCGCGGCCTGCGCCGCCAGCCGTGGGTCAAGAGTTCGCTGGCGCCCGGCTCGAAGGTGGTGTCGGACTATCTGGCGCAGGCCGGTCTGACCCGCTATCTCGATGAGCTCGGCTTTAATCTGGTGGGCTACGGCTGCACTACCTGTATCGGCAACTCCGGTCCGCTGCCGCCGGAGATTGAGGCGGCGATTAAACAGGGCGATTTAACCGTTGGCGCGGTGCTGTCCGGCAATCGCAACTTCGAGGGGCGCATTCATCCGCTGGTAAAAACCAACTGGCTGGCGTCTCCGCCGCTGGTGGTGGCCTATGCGCTGGCGGGCAATATGAAAATCGATCTGACTCGCGACCCGTTGGGTCATGACGACCGCAACCAGCCGGTGTGGCTGAAAGATATCTGGCCCACGGCCGGCGATATCGCCGCCGCGGTGCAGCAGGTCAGCACGCAGATGTTCCACAAGGAATATGCCGCGGTGTTCGACGGCGATGCCGCCTGGCGGGAGATTGAGGTCAGCGAGCGGCCCACCTATGACTGGCAGGCGGATTCGACCTATATTCGCGAGGCGCCGTTTTTTGACGGCATGGGCAAAACGCCGCGGACGGTGCAGGATATTCAGGGGGCGCGCATTCTGGCCATGCTGGGCGATTCGGTCACCACCGACCATATTTCGCCGGCCGGCAACATCAAGCGCGACAGCCCGGCCGGCCGCTATTTACTGGATCGCGGCGTAGAAACCAGCGAGTTTAACTCCTACGGTTCGCGTCGCGGCAATCATGAGGTGATGATGCGCGGCACCTTCGCCAATATTCGTATCCGCAACGAGATGGTGGCAGGCACCGAGGGAGGGTATACCCGCCATCTGCCGTCGCAAAATGAGATGACCATTTACGATGCGGCGATGCGATATCAGCAGGAGCAGGTGCCGCTGGCGATCATCGCCGGCAAGGAGTACGGTTCCGGCTCCAGCCGCGACTGGGCGGCCAAGGGCCCGCGTCTGCTCGGGGTGCGCGTGGTGATCGCGGAATCCTTTGAGCGTATTCACCGCTCCAATTTGATCGGCATGGGGATTTTACCGCTGGAGTTTCCGGCCGGCGTAAGCCGCAAGACGCTTGAGCTGACCGGCGATGAAATCATCGATATCGACGGACTAACGCAGTTGCGTCCGGGCGCGACGGTGACGATGCGGGTGACGGATAGCGCAGGGCGGACGCGCAGTATCGACACGCGCTGCCGTATCGATACCCGCAACGAGCTGACTTACTATCAACACGACGGCATCCTGCACTACGTGATTCGAAATATGCTGTGAAGGGGCGACAGACCGGCCGTACGGGCCGGTCTGAGGAGCGGCGGACAGTTTATTTCATATCCAGCAAATGGCCCATTTTGGCCGCTTTGGTCGCCAGATAGCGCTCGTTTTTCGGGTTGCGCCCGACGATCAGCGGCACGCGCTCGATAATATTGATGCCGGCCTGGGTCAGGATCTCGATTTTTTGCGGATTGTTGGTCAGCAGACGAACCGCCCCCACGTCCAGCAGTTTGAACATATCGGCGCACAGGGTGAAATCTCGCTCATCGGCGGCAAACCCCAGTTGATGGTTGGCTTCGACCGTATCGACGCCCTGATCCTGCAGCGCGTAGGCGCGGATCTTATTCAACAGACCGATATTGCGCCCCTCCTGGCGATGATATAGCAGGACGCCGCGCCCCTCTTCCGCAATATGCGTCAGGGCGGCTTCGAGCTGAAATCCGCAGTCGCAGCGCAGGCTAAACAGCGCATCGCCCGTCAGGCATTCAGAGTGAACCCGCGCCAGCACCGGCTCAGGGCCGGAAATATCGCCGTAAACCAGAGCCAGATGATCGTGACCGGTTGCCAGTTCTTCAAATCCCACCATCAGAAAGTCACCCCATGGCGTGGGTAATTTGGCTTCCGCCACTCGCTTTAACTGCATACAACTCTCCAAAAAACAAAAGCACGGATGCCGGCGCGGCGCGCCGACATCTGAACCAGACAGGTCCGCGACAGTGTCGGGGCGGGCTATTCTGCCACAGTTTTTTCCTGACTGTATTGTCCATTTACAGCAAGTCCGCCGCCATTTTAGCGCGTTGTCCGGCGGGATGGGCATAATTTCTGCTAGCATTGTGACGGTATTGTTGCCGTGAGCAACGCTGGACAAAGGGAGAATCAATGTACGATATCGCGAAACGCACCACGATCGGCGCCGGATTATTACTGCTTATACCGCTGGCGGTATGGGCGCTGGACTGGCAGTGGCAACCCGGCTATCACGGCATCGGGCTGCGTATGCTGTTCTGGATAACCGAAACCGTGACGTCCCCCTGGGGTACGCTGACCAGCCTGATTTTGGGCGGCTGGTTCTTATGGTGCCTGCGCTTTCGCCTGCGGCCGGCGTTGGGGCTTTTCGCCATTATGCTGTGTGCGGTGATCGTGGGACAGGGGGCGAAATCGCTGATTAAAGACTGGGCGCAGGAGCCGCGTCCCTACGTACTCTGGCTGGAGCACAATCATCAGGTTGACGAGCGCGACTTTTACGCATTGCCGCGTAAAGAACGTTCGGCGCTGGTAAAACAGCAGTTGTTGAGTGAGTCGGCGATCCCGTCGTGGCTGCGCGAGCACTGGCAGTTTGAAACCGGCTTCGCCTTTCCGTCCGGTCATACGATGTTCGCCGCCACCTGGGCGCTGCTGGCCGTCGGTCTGCTGTGGGGGCGACGTCACTATAAAACGGTGACGATTCTGATGCTGTGGGCCGGCGCCGTGATGGTCAGTCGACTGATGCTGGGCATGCACTGGCCGCGCGACCTGCTGTTTTCCACCTTAATCAGCTGGCTGCTGGCCATCGCCGCCGGCTGGCTGGCGCAACGCTGCTGCGGTTCGCTGAGTCCGGCGCCGCAGGAAACTCCGCCTGCCGACCAGACGGCGCGCTAACCGGTACGGGCCGGCATCGTTCCGGCCCGCCTGATCCCTTTGGGCCAGCCGACGTTATTCGTATTCCCTCCGACGGTTTGTGTCCCGCCTCGTGATTCGCGGGCCTGGTCTATCCCATCGCGGCGCTGCGGAGCGATACGCTGATCTTCATCAACGCGTCGTTCGCGCAGCGCGTAAAGACGCGCAAAACGAATGATGGCGATAAATGCAGCGCGGAGGCGATTTTTGCTTGCTTCATCCCTTCGCTATAATAAAACGTGGTTATTTTCACCGCCAGGCGCTGTTGATCCTGTTTTCGGCATAACGCGGATTTTCAGATGGCGTGCGATCGACATGTTTATTCGGGTATGAATCAATAACCGGCTATGCGTGCGGGAAAAAGAGAGAACGGCAGGCCGCCGGTGTAAGGTCTTGTCACCGCTGTTTTTAGTCATGAGGCCGCATTATTGCTATGCTGTGCAGCATAAGATGTGGAACGGTATTTCCCGGTTTACAACGGAAATGCTAATTTAATGGAGTCTGACGGCGTTATCCTTCGGGATAAGGCGACATAACAGGAAAAATAATGTGAAATACTTGCTGATTTTTTTACTCGTACTGGCGATATTCGTTATTTCTGTCACACTGGGTGCCCATAACGATCAGGTGGTCACTTTTAATTATCTGCTGGCGCAGGGCGATTACCGCGTGTCGACGCTGCTGGCGACGCTGTTCGCGGTCGGGTTTATTCTGGGCTGGGTGATCTGCGGGCTATTCTATCTGCGTTCGCGCATTGCGCTGGGCCGCGCGCAACGAAAAATCAAACGTCTCGAGCAGCAGTTGTCCGCTGCGGATGAGCAAGAAGTGACGGCGTCACAGCCAGTCGTTCAATAAGGGATCCCGTTTTATGTTAGAACTGCTGTTTCTGTTGTTGCCCGTGGCTGCCGCTTATGGGTGGTACATGGGCCGCAGAGGCGTACAGCAGGACAAGCAACAGGAAGCGAACCGCCTGTCGCGCGAGTACGTCACCGGCGTGAACTTTCTGCTCGCCAATCAGCAGGACAAGGCGGTCGAGCTGTTCCTTGATATGCTGAAGGATGAAACCAACACCTTTGAAGCGCACCTTACGCTGGGCAATCTGTTTCGCTCGCGCGGCGAGGTCGACCGCGCGCTGCGCATTCATCAGGCGCTGACGGAAAGCGCGTCGCTCAGTTTCGAACAGCGCCTGCTGGCCGTCCAGCAACTGGGGCGCGACTATGTGGCGGCCGGCCTGTACGACCGGGCGGAAGAGATCTTCAACCAACTGGTGGATGAAGAAGATTTCAGCCGCGGCGCGCTGCAGCAGCTGTTGCAGATCTATCAGTCGACCAGCGAATGGCAAAAAGCCATTGACGTGGCGGACAAACTGGTCAGGGGCGGCAACGACGAGCTGCGGATAGAAATTGCGCATTTTTACTGCGAACTGGCGTTGCTGGCGATGGGCAGCGACGATCTGGATAAAGCGCTGGCGTTACTGAAAAAGGGCGCGCAGGCGGACAAACAGTGCGCCCGCGTGTCGATCATGCTGGGGCGCATTTTTATCGCGCAGCAGCAGTACGCGCAGGCGGTCAATGCGCTGCAGCAGGTGCTGGAGCAGGACCGGGAAATGGTCAGCGAAACGTTGCCGATGCTGCAGGAGTGTTATCACCATCTGCAGCAGCCGCAGGCGTGGGCGGCGTTTCTGCAGCGCTGCGTGGAAGAAAACTGCGGCGCGACGGCCGAGTTAATGCTGGCGGATATTCTGGAACAGAGCGAAGGCGCGGAGATGGCGCAGGTCTACATCAATCGTCAATTGCAGCGCCATCCCACGATGCGGGTGTTCCACCGGCTGATGGATTTTCATCTCAACGAAGCGGAAGACGGGCGGGCGAAAGAGAGCCTGCTGGTGCTGCGCGATATGGTCGGCGAGCAGATTCGCACCAAACCGCGTTACCGCTGCAGCAAATGCGGCTTTACCTCCCAGTCGCTCTACTGGCATTGTCCCTCCTGCCGCGCCTGGGCGTCGGTTAAACCTATTCGCGGCCTCGACGGCCAGTAACCCGGCCGCCGCGCCGCGGCAATGACGCCACGCGCGGCGCACACCCCGACTTGTCAGCCTGCCGCCTGGCCGGTATCGGCGACAAAACGAGAATGATAACAATAACCGTTTTACTTCTCGGGCGAAATGCGTACTATTTTTGCACGTTATTCTTTTGCCTGGGCCACTGTGTCGCTGATACGGGTTTACGCATTGCATCGTTTTCTTCCCGCATGGCTGGGAATACTGGCGATCGTCATGATGTCGATCGCGCCAGGCATCTCCCGCGCGCTGGAGCAGGCGCACGCCGAACAGATGATGCTGATGCCCGACTGCGAAAGCGGTCATTCATCGGTCGCCCACCACCCGTCGACGGCAGACGCCGCTCCGGCTGATGTCAGCGTTGAAGCGCATAGCCACCGCGCCGCCGACGGCGAGCATATGGCCTGTGGATATTGTCTGCTGCTGATCCATCTACCGATGCTCAGCGTTGCCGCTTTTTTTGTTTTTCCGGCGCTTAGCGCGCCCGGCGCGCTTTCCTCCGGCTACGTTTGCCGTCTGTTTGTCCCCGCATTGCCTTCAGCCTCGCAGCCCCGGGCTCCGCCCGCAGTTTCTCGCTAACCCAACAAAGCTATTTTCTTTATTGCCTGCGGCGCCGGCGGTCGCGGCCTGTCATGACGTCGCCGCGCGCCATTCCGTCGCGGCGACAACGCGGGCCGGCGCTAATGGCGCGGCGCTATTGGCGTTCGGGCACAGGGCGGATCTGGCGCCGCAGACACGTGAGCGGTCGTTATCCCGCGAAGGATTCTGGCGCTATTCAACGCCGCATCCGCTATCGCGGAGCGCCGCGATGACTGTATTTAAGGCTGGCATGAAAAAATTCATAAGTTCGTTACTTAAACAAAGCGTGGCGTCGCTTATTGCGCTGATGGCCGTTATCGCGAGCCTCAGCGGTCCGGCGCAGGCCGGGATCCGCATTACCGATGTGCTGGGCCGACATGTGGTGTTGCATAAGCCGGCGCAGCGGCTGGTGCTGGGGTTTTATTTCGAGGACTACATCGCCATTACCGGACCGGGCGCCATTGATCGGCTGGTCGGCATTTCGCTGAACTATTGGCAGGGCTATCGCCCCCGACAATACGAAGCCTATCTGGCGCGTTTCCCGGCTATCGCCGGACTGGTCGATATCGGCGACGTAGATAAGGGCAGCTTGTCGGCGGAGAAAATCATCGCCGCCAGGCCGGATGCGGTGATTCTCGCCGCCAGCCAGTTTGACTATCTGGGGCCTGCGGTTGAAAAAATCGAGGCCTTTGGCGTGCCGGTGGTGGTGGTCGATTACAACGCGCAGACGCTGGAAAAGCATCTGGCCAGCACGCGGATCATCGGCCAGGTGATGGGCAGCGAAGGTCGGGCGCAGCAGCTGGCCACCGAGTATAAAACGGCCGTCGAGGATACCGAGCGGCGGGTGGCGTCGGCCGCGCAAGCGACTAAGCCTAACGTTTATGTCGAACTCGGCCAGCAAGGCAGCGCGGAGTACGGCAACTCTTACGGAAAGGGAATGTGGGCCGGCGTTATCGATATGGCGGGGGGCGCGAATATCGCCGCCGGCAAGATCGCCGGCTGGGGACCGCTCACGCCTGAGTATGTGGTGGCCTCCCGACCCGATGTCATTCTGGTGACGGGCTCGGAATGGATGACCATGCCCAACGCGGTGCTGATGGGATTCGGCATTGACGCGACGACGACGCGGGAAAAACTGCGACCGTATCTGGCGCGGGCCGGCTGGAACACCCTTCCGGCCGTACGGCAGGGCCAGGTTTATGCCATTTATCATGGCGGTACGCGGACGATTTACGATTATGTTTATCTGCGCTACATCGCGAAAATCCTTTATCCGCAAGCGTTCAAAGACGTCGAGCCGCAAGAGGAACTGCGGCGCTATTACCGCACTTATTTGCCGCTGATGCCGGACGGCACCTTTATGCTGCGGCTGGAGTCCCGGTCATGACGGCGTGGCTGGCGGACAGCGGGGCGGCCGCGCAGTTGCGCGTCTACCGTCGGGGCGCGGCCAGACGGCGTCTGGCGATTCTGCTCATGGCGACGGCGCTGGCGGCGTTAATCTGTACGGATTTGGTCACCGGTCCGTCATCCTTGCGCATAAGTGAAGCGGTAGACGCTCTGTTTTATGGCATGAATCGCGCCGATTCGATGGCGGCCACGATCATTTGGTCTTTCAGGCTGCCGACTACCCTGATGGGCGCGCTGGTGGGCATCAGCCTGGGCATCGCCGGGCTACAGATGCAGACTATTCTGGATAATCCGCTCGCCAGTCCGTTTACGCTGGGGTTTTCCGCCGCAGCCGGGTTTGGCGCCGCGCTGGCGATTATGTATGGCGCGGCCGTGCCGCTGGTCGCCTGGCTGCTGGTGCCGCTATCCGCATTTAGCGCAACGCTGATCGCCTGCGGACTGATTTATCTTATCGCGCGTTTTTGTTGCGCCAGCGCGGAAGTATTGGTGCTGGGCGGCATCGCCGTAATGTTCATGTTCCAGGCGTTTCAGGCGCTGTTGCAGTATCTGGCCTCGCCGGAGGTGCTGCAGCAAATCGTCTTTTGGCTGTTTGGCAGCCTGCAGCGCGCCTCCTGGACCAGCATCGCCGTGGTCGGTTTTACCCTGCTTATCTGCCTCCCGGTGCTGCTCATCGACGCATGGCGCCTGACCGCGCTGCGGCTGGGCGATGTGCATGCGCGCAGCCTTGGCGTTAAGGTGGATCGCCTGCGCTGCCGCACTTTTATCATCATCGCCTTGCTGACGGCTTCCGCCGTGGCCTTCGTGGGAACGATTGGTTTTGTCGGCCTGGTGGCGCCGCACGCGGCCAGAGCGCTGGTGGGGGAAGACCAGCGCGCGCTGTTGCCGCTTTCGGCGCTGACTGGCGGCATTATGCTATCCGGCGCGTCGGTGGTCTCCAAACTGATCGCGCAGGGCGCGGTGGTCCCCATCGGCATTGTCACGGCGATCGTCGGGGTGCCGATCCTTTTTATGTTGATCATTCGTCGCGGAATGGGGGGATAAATGAGCGCAGACGTATTAAATCTTGCCGATGTTTCGGTCAGCCGCGGCCGGCGGCGGGTAGTCGACAACGTCAGCGTCGCGCTTCGCGGCGGGGGCGTGGCGGCTATCTGCGGTCCGAACGGCGCGGGGAAATCCAGTCTGCTGGCCGCCATCGCCCACCTTCACCCTTTTAGCGGCAGGATCAGCTGGAATAATCGCCGCCTGGAACGCCATCACTTCGCCTATATGCCGCAGTCAGGCGCGATGCGGGCCGAGCTTAGCGTGCTGGAAGTGGTGCTGCTGGGGAGGATTGAGCGGCTGAAATGGCGTCTGGCCGGCGGTGAGCTGGAAGCGGCGCTGGCGGCGCTGGACAGCGTGAATATGGCGCATTTGGCCAATCGCAAGATCAATACGCTGTCCGGAGGGCAGCAACAACTGGTGCTGCTGGCGCAACGGTTGGTGAAGCAACCCCGGCTGTTGCTGCTGGACGAACCGACCAGCGCGCTGGATATCCGCCGTCAGCTAGTCGTACTGGAGCTGCTGGCGCGCTACGCCAGGCAGAGCGGGGCGCTGGTCGTCATGGTCTTACACGATCTGTCCCTTGCCGCGCGCTATGCCTCGACGCTGTTATTGATCGACGAAGGCCGGCTTATCCGGGCGGGCGAGCCGATGGCGGTGCTGCAACCGGCCGCGCTGCTGACCGCCTATCATATCGAAACGGAGGTGCTGCGCACGACGGCCGGCCACGCCATTATTGCGCCGCTGCGCCCGGCGGAAGGGAAGGAAAGCCATTAGCCGACGGGGCGGCGTTAAGACGGCCAAATTGTCGTTGCACGAGGCTGCGAGGTATGTGATTTCTCTTATTTAGTTACAACATACTTATATTTTTAATTTGCAATCGACAGCGGCAATGTGCCCATATGCGTTCAGCAGGACTGAGGGCGGCTGGGATTTCCGCCGTGCGGCATGTAGAATGCGCGGGTAAATCGCCTGCCGCCCGCAGGCGCCGTTTTTAACAGGGGTGAGTAGATGAGAGCAAAACAGTCAGACCAGAATCATTCGGCGGTGACGTCACCGATCATTGTTGCGCTGGATTATGCTGACCGTCACGCCGCATTATCGTTTGCCGATCGCATTGACCCGCGTGACTGTCGGTTAAAAATCGGCAAGGAGATGTTTACGCTGTTTGGTCCGCAGCTGGTGCGCGATCTGCAGCTGCGCGGCTTTGACGTCTTTCTTGATTTGAAATTTCATGATATTCCCAATACCGCGGCCCGCGCGGTGGCGGCCGCCGCCGATCTGGGCGTCTGGATGGTGAACGTGCACGCCAGCGGCGGAGCGCGCATGATGACGGCGGCGAAAGCGGCGCTGCTGCCGTTCGGCGCCGACGCGCCGTTGCTGATAGCGGTCACCGTGCTGACCAGCATGGAGTCCGGCGATTTGCAGGATCTGGGAATATCCCTGTCTCCGGCGGACTACGCCGAACGCCTGGCGCGGCTGACCCGAGACTGCGGGCTGGACGGCGTGGTCTGTTCCGCCCATGAAGCGCAGCGGCTGAAGCAGGCCTGCGGCCAGTCCTTTCAACTGATTACGCCGGGAATTCGCCCGGCGGGCAGCGCTGCCGGCGACCAGCGCCGCATTATGACGCCGCAGCAGGCGCGCGACGCCGGCGTGGATTATATGGTGATCGGGCGCCCAATTACGCAGTCGGCCGATCCGGCCGCTACGCTGCGCGAGATTATCGCGTCGCTCGGGGCGGAGGCATCCGCATGAGCGACAGCCGGTTAGTTTATTCGACGGAAACGGGCCGCATTCAGCCTGAAGCGGACAAGCCGCAGCGAGCGAAAGGGGACGGCATTGTGCGTATTCAGCGGCAGACCAGCGGCCGAAAAGGTAAGGGCGTGTGCGTGATTACCGGTATTGATCTGAGCGATGAAGCGCTGAGTCGACTGGCCGCCGAGCTAAAGAAAAAATGTGGCTGCGGCGGCGCGCTGAAAGACGGCGTGATTGAGATTCAGGGCGATAAACGCGACCTGCTGAAACAGCTGTTGGAAACCAAAGGGATGCAGGTCAAGCTGGCCGGCGGCTGAATCGGTCGCCGCCTGTTGCAACGAAAGGTCGCGTTTACCATTTAACCGCGCCTTTCTGCCAGGCCAGCAGACGATCGCGCACGGCAAACAGCAGCGTAATCAGCGAAGAGAACAGCAGCGCCATCACGATCAGGGCGCCGTACATGTTGGCGTAGGCGGCCCAGCCCTGCGCCCACTGCAGATACCAGCCGAGTCCCGATTTCACGCCCATCATTTCCGCCGCCACCAGGACGGAAAACGAGGCGCCGAGCCCCATAAACAGACCGGTGAATACGTAGGGCAACGACGCGGGGATCGCGACCCGCAGGATTAAAAAGATCGGGCTGGCGCCCAGCGTCAGCGCCACGTCATAATAATTTTTATCCACGCTGGCCACGCCGGACCACGTCAGAACGGTGACCGGAAACCAGGTCGCCAGCGCGATTAAAAAGATGGCGGCCGAAAAACTGGAAGGAAAGAAATAGAGCGATAGCGGCAGCAGGGCGGTCGAAGGTACCGGACCGAGAAAACGCAGTACGGGGTGAACCCAGTAGCCCAGCGCCTGCGACCAGCCGATCGCGACGCCTGTCATAAAGCCGCTCAGACTGCCGAACAGAAAGCCCAGCGCCAGCAGGCGAAGCGAATGCAGCACGCTATCGCTGAGCCGCGGCCAGTCGGTCACATAGGCTTCTATCAGCGCATGAGGCGGCGCGAAAAACGGTGCGGGTAGAAGTGCCAGCTTTGCCGTAACAATTTCCCATAGCGCCGTGAGCAGCGCTAAAACGATTAGCCAGCGGCCGCCGTTGCGAATTCTGCTGGTTAGCGGCTGAACCAACAGACGCAGACCCGGCAGCGGTTCCAGCAATGTCAGTGCGAGGATAGTCGTCGCGAAAAGCGCGACAAGGATATTCGTCTCAGTCACGTAACGAGGTTTGACGAAGCCAACGGATTTGTCCGGCCACAGAAACATCAACAACGCCAGCGCGCCCCAAAGTATCGCTGCGGCCAGACCGCTGTACCAGAAACCGGCATACGGGCGCGGTGCGGCCGATATCCGCTCGAATGCGCCATCCTGGCTGGCGGCCGAAAGTGATTTGCCTGACATAGTACCCCCGTGGGCAGAAATATATTTACGCCGAGGCCTGAATAGCGCGGGCTCAGGCCGGCGTCTGGCTGTGAACGTGCTGATGGGCGACGGGGCCGCTCAGGATATCCGGCACATAGTGCGCGGCAAACTGGTCGGCATCGGTCTCAGGCCTGATCACGTTAATGGTTTTCAGATCGTTAATGTAAAAGGCGATCTCTTTGCGTAACTGTTCACCGGTGGAACGATGATTGTGCGTATGTTGTTGCAGAATGGCGGCGACATCCTGGGGCGGTATGGTACTGGGCAGATAGGGGGCGAAGATTTCAGCGCTTTCGGCCGCATGTTGCGCCGTCCACTGTTGCGCATCGAGAATCGCCTGGGTAATCGCTTGCGCCACCTCCGGCTGCTTACGTACCAGTTCCCCGCGCAGGCCCAATACGCAGCAGGTGATAGTGGCGTATTCGCCCTGTAAATTGTTGGCCAGCTCCACCAAATGGTCATTGCGCTTAATCAGCCACGCCTGCGGGTCGTCGCCGGCGATTGCCTGCACCTCGCCCTTGCGCAGCGCTTCGCCAAACAGATCTGCCGGATACTGCACCCAGTTCACCTGTTTGTCGGGATCAATACCCTGTTTGGCCAGTTGAATCGCAAAAAAGTTTCGAATCGGGCTGGCCTGATCGCTGACGGCGACCGATTTGCCGGCCAGATCGGCCACCCGGCGTATGTCGCTGTTTTGCGGCACCAGCAGACGCATACAGCCGCCGTGCGTGCCGGCGGTCAGATTGACGTCGAATCCCTGTTCCAGCGGCTTTAACCAGCGCAGCGCCATACCGATGCCGCCGTCGGCATGGCCGGTGGCGATCGCCTGCAGCAATGCATCGGTTGGGCCGCTGAAGTTAACCGGCTCCACGTTAAGACCGTATTTTGTGAAGAATCCTTGCTTCAGGGCGACGGAAATCGGCGCCTGACAGATGGCCGTCTGACCCCATGCCAGTTTTACCGTCGTCAGCTGCGTCGTATTTTGCGCCCGCGCGGCAGTCGGCGCGAGCAGCGGCGAAAACACACTCAGTCCGGCCGCCGTACCGACGCCGGCCGCTCCCAGCGAGGCGAGAAAGCGCCGTCTTGAGAGTAATAAATCAGAATCTGACATATAGGAACCTCGCCTTATGTTATTTAAACGTCTGCAACGGGAAGTTTTAATTTATAAGAAACCATTGTGGGGTTAAATGATAAATAACCTTATGGAATTTTATATATTAAATGGTTATCTGGTTATTTTTCATGTATTACTGACGCGCCCAGGTTTTATGGCTTTCGTTATTTTTTCGACGTGACGCGTATGGGGCGGATTTATTTTGATAAAATTAACGTTATTTATACATCAATCTTTTTTTGATAATGCTTATCCGTAATTCTGCTATCTAAGACAGAATATATTATGCCAGACTGCCTGACAGACAAATCGTCTGTCGGGAAAGCGTGGGCTGGCTATATTGGCGCCGGTTATCCGTTTATTTATGAACTTTTATCCTGGAGTACATCAGCTATGACGATGAGTCAGACTGCTGCCGGCCATCAGGCGCGTTTATCTGGATTATATCTGGCAGCAAAACATATCAGTCACGCATTTACCCTGGAAGGGCGTTTATTGCCGGTGTTGGACGATGTCTCAATCTCCGTGGCGCCGGGGGAGTTCATGGCGTTGCTGGGACCATCCGGCTGCGGCAAGTCCACGCTGCTGAGATTGATTGCCGGGCTGGAAAAACCGTCGCGAGGCGAATTGCGGGCCGATGACGAACCCATCACCCGGCCCGATCCTACGCGCGTCGTGGTATTCCAGGACCCGACGCTCTATCCGTGGCGCACCGTCTGGCAGAATGTGGCGTTAGGGCTGCAGGCGCGCGGCCAGCTTGATGAGGCGGGTAAGCAGCGCGTGGATGATATTCTGGCGCACGTCGGGCTGTCGCAGTTCGCCCGCGCCTGGCCGCGTCAGCTATCGGGCGGTATGGCGCAACGCGCCGCGCTGGCAAGGGCGCTGGTCAATGACCCGCGGCTGTTGATTCTGGACGAGCCGCTGGGCAAGCTGGATTCTCTGACGCGTATCCGTATGCAGGGCGAACTGGTCAAACTGTGGCAGGAAAAGGGCTACAGCGCGTTGATGGTGACGCACGATGTGGAGGAAGCACTGCTGCTGGCGAATAAAGTCGTGGTATTCAGCGCGCGTCCGGCGCGTATTCTGCAAACTATCGACGTTGGTTTACCCTATCCGCGGCGGCGCAATGATCCGCGTTTAATTGAGTTACGCACGCATGCGCTGGCATTGCTTAATAGCGAAAATAATATATAAACGGCGACGTTGCTTCGTTAATGAGACGGCTGGTGAATGATTTATCTGATATTTTTATCAAGGGGGCGTTATGAGTGACCTTAATGAATATCTGGCGCAAAAGCGCGCGTCGTTGCTGGCGCGTAATGCCCGCGATCCGGAGACATTAAAAACGGAAACGATTACTGCGCGCTACGGCGGAAGGGCGCAGCGGGGTTCGGCATATTCGCATCCGCGACCATCATATTATCAGCGATAGCCCACCGGACTTCGCCGGCTATAATTTGGGACCGGCCTCGCCGGAAATATTTATTGGTTCATTATCCAGCTGCCTGACGCATATTTTCCTGATTCATGCGGCAGAGCGGCAGATTCCTTTAACGCGACTTGAGGTTGAAGTGCAGGCCGATGTGGATGTGCGCGGCGGTAAGACGGGGTATGAAAATATTCCGTTTTATCCGTTCAACCTGCGCTATACGGTCGACATTGATACGTCGGCCAGCGAGGATGAGATCGCCGCATTGCATCAGGCGGTGGAAACCTGGTGCCCGGTATTGAACCTGATTAAGCGCCCGCAGTCGCTGGAGGGGAAAATTCGCTATCGGCACGTTGCCGCCTGACGGGAACGCCAATGGCACGCGCGGCGCCATTGGCGTGAAATCGATCTTTGTCGTCGTTAGCGGCCGACCTGGTTGCCGATGAGGCCCCCGATCGCCGCTCCACCCAGCGTGCCGAGGGTGCCGCCGCCGGTTAGCACCGCGCCGCCTACTGCGCCGGCGCCGGCGCCGATAACCGTGTTACGGTCGCGTTTGGACATATTTGAGCAGCCGCTCAATGCCACTGCCAGGGTGATTGCCAGTGCCGCCGTGGTAAAACGCTTAGTTACTTTGATCATAATCTTTCCTTTTCCTCTGGCTCACGCATAATCAATAGAACAATACATGGCATACCGATAACAATACGGCGTCAGATGAAGTTACATACCACTACCCGACGCACATGCAGTATAATTAGCTGCCGGGCAGTGAACAGGTAAAAAGTCTTAGATTATTCGACTCGTTGCTCGAATGGCACGTAAAGCCACAGACTGCCGATCGACGGCGTGCTACGCCTCGCGGTGCAGCGGGGCATAGCGCGGCAAAACGCCCCGCGAACGGGGCGTTGATCAACTGACGTGGACTGTCCGCTTAACCCGCCTTTGCCTCTTCACGCAGCTGGCAGGCGGTTTCACAGGCGGTGGGGCGATCGCTGTTCAACGCGCGACGAATAGCGAAGAAGGCGGAAACCAGCATGGTCACCGCGACCAGCATAAAGAACGCGCACAGAGCGGCGTTAATCTGGTTGCTGAACACGATGGTTTGCATATCCTGCACGCTTTTGGCCGGAGCGATAAGCGTTCCTTGCTCTAGCCCGCCGGCGAAACGCTTCGCCTGCGCGAGAAAACCGATAGCCGGTTTTTCATGAAAAATTTTCTGCCAGCCGGCGGTCATTGAGGTTATAAACAGCCAAATAGTGGGCAGAATGGTCACCCACGCATAGCGCTGCTTTTTCATCTTAAACAGTACCACGGTGCCGAGAATCAGCGCCATCGAAGCCAGCATCTGGTTGCCTATGCCAAACAGCGGCCACAGCGTATTAATGCCGCCCAGCGGATCGATAACGCCCTGATAGACGAAAAATCCCCAGCCCGCAACGGCCACGCTGGTGCCGGCCAGATTGCCGAGCCACGAGCGGCTGTTGGCCAGGCGCGGAATGGCGATGCCCACCAGGTCCTGAACCATAAAGCGGCAGGCGCGGGTGCCGGCGTCCACCGCGGTCAGAATAAACAGCGCCTCGAACAGAATGGCGAAGTGATACCAGAAGGCCATCATCGCGCGGCTGTTAAAGATTTCGCTAATGATGTAGGCCATGCCGACGGCGAAAGTCGGCGCGCCGCCGGCGCGCGATAATATGGAGGCTTCGCCGACGTCGCGTGCGATATCGCTCAGCGCCTGCGGCGAAATGACGAATCCCCAGCTATTAATCACCTGCGAGGCGTTTTCGACCGTGCTGCCAATCAGGGCGGCCGGCGAGTTCATTGCGAAGTAAACCCCGGGGTCGATGACCGAGGCGCAGATTAGCGCCATGATAGCCACGAAGGACTCCATCAGCATCGCGCCATAGCCGATAAACCGAATATGACTTTCGCGTTCGACCAGTTTGGGCGTGGTGCCGCTGGATACCAGCGCGTGGAAACCGGAAATGGCGCCGCATGCGATGGTGATAAACAGGAACGGGAACAGGCTGCCGGAGAACACCGGACCGGAACCGTCGATAAAGCGCGACACGGCCGGCATTTTCAGTTCCGGCATAGCGAATACGATGCCGATCGCCAGGCCGACGATAACGCCGATTTTCAGAAAGGTCGATAGATAGTCGCGCGGCGCCAGCAGCAGCCATACCGGCAGCACCGAAGCGATGAAGCCATAGATGACCAGCGCAAGAGTCAGCGTGGTGCCTTTCAGCGTAAACAGCGGGCCCCAGTACGGATGCGCGGCGATGTCGCCGCCGTAGATGATGGCCAGCATCATCAGCACGAAGCCAATAATCGAAATCTCCGCGATTTTTCCCGGCCGCAGGAAGCGCATATACACGCCCATAAACAGGGCGATTGGAATCGTCGCGGCGATGGTGAACAGACCCCACGGACTGTCGGCCAGCGCCTTGACCACCACCAGCGCCAGCGCGGAAAGAATGATGATCATGACGCCCAGCGCCCCCAGCATAGTGACGACGCCGGCGAAGGTGCCCAGCTCCTGTTTAGCCATTTCGCCCAGCGAACGGCCGTCGCGCCGGGTGGAAATAAACAGCACCAGGAAGTCCTGTACCGCCCCGGCCAGCATCACCCCGACCAGGATCCAGATAGTGCCCGGCAGGAATCCCATCTGCGCCGCGAGTATCGGCCCCACCAGCGGGCCGGCGCCGGCAATCGCGGCGAAATGATGTCCGAACAGCACCCACTTATTGGTCGGCACATAGTCCAGACCGTCATTGCGGCGTTCTGCGGGCGTCAGACGCCGGTCGTCCAGCTCAAACACGCGTTTAGCGATAAACAGACTATAGAACCGGTAAGCGATGCTATAACAGGCCACGGCCGATACCACCAGCCATACGGCATTGACATGTTCGCCGCGGCTCAGCGCCAGCATCGCGAAGGCGAATGCGCCCGCTAACGCCACCGACAGCCAGATCGCAAAGCTCTTAAGGTTGTTCATTATGACGGCTCCTTCGTAAACGGAAGAGGCGCACCCAGGCTCTGTCAGCCGGCGCGGCATTGCCGGCCGCCGGGGCGCTGAATGCGCGTTTCGGGTAACGTGCGCGATGGATAAATCCATTTAACCATAGTGTCTTTCATGGCGGGGAAAAGGCGGCACAGCGTGAAAGTGTGAGGGAGAATGAAATTCTGTAAAATTATTTAACTACAAATCGCGCCGGGCCGTCGTCTGCGATGTCTGACCCTCCCGCCGGAGAAGCGAAAATAGTGAATCTGGATCACGAAAGGGGCGCGCTATCGACGCGTCCCCCGGTGACTCGCTCTGACAGTCGGTTTTAATACATCATCGTTCGGGATCAGGGCAGCACGTTGCCGGCGGCGCGATAGATTTCGTACCACTCCGCGCGGCTGAGGGCCACTCCGGTCGCCGGACCGATATCGCGCAGGCGCCCGGCGTTCATGCTGCCGACAATCACCTGCATCTGCGCCGGGTGGCGCAGGATCCAGGCGACGGCGATGGCGGTATTTTTCACCCCGTACTGCGCGGCCAGACGATCAATCACGGCATTCAGCTCGGGGAACTGCTCATTATCCAAAAATACGCCGGAGAAGAAGCCGTACTGGAACGGCGACCACGCCTGAATCGTCATCTGATGCAGTCGGCTGTACTCAAGGATGGCGCCGTCGCGATCGCTGGCCGCCGGATTGGTCATATTGACGTTGAAACCGGCGTCGATCATGCCCGTATGCATGATGCTGAACTGCAGCTGGTTGACCAGCAGCGGCTGGCGCACGGATTGTTTCAGCAGTTCGATCTGCAACGCATGCTGATTGCTGACGCCAAAATGTCGCACTTTGCCCGACTGCTGCAGATGGTCAAACGCGGCGGCTACTTCGTCCGGTTCGAACAGCGTATCCGGGCGATGCAGCACCAGCACATCCAGATAGTCGGTTTTCAGTCGCCGCAGGCTGCTTTCCACCGAATCGACGATATGCTCGCGCGAGAAATCGAATAACCCCTTGCGAATACCGCACTTGCTTTGCAGCAGAATATCCTGGCGCCGCAGCCCGGCCTGCGTCAGCGCCGCGGCGAAGATCTCTTCAGATTTTCCGCCGGCGTAGATGTCGGCGTGGTCGAAGAAATCAATGCCGATTTCGCTGGCCGCAGCCAGTACCTGCGCGGCTTGCGCCACGCTTTTATCGCCCATTCGCATGCAGCCGAGAGAGATGCAGGAAGCCCGCAGGTCCGACTGGCCGAGGTTGATCGTTTTCATTATGGCGTTCTCCGTTGGTGAGTTATTCTCCGGCCGCCGGTTTGGCAATGATATTGCGCGTCTCAAGGCGAACTTCCTGAATAACCACATCCAGCGTGTCGCTCTGGCGGTACAGTACATCGCCTTTTAACAGCGCGGTGCCCGTCTCCTGGCTGCAGACCAGCTCATCCCGTACGGGATGGATAAAGGAAGCGGGAACGAAGGCGACCGCGCCATTATCAAGCAGGCGAATGCGCAAACCGCCGCGGGTGATATCGATGATTTCCGCGCTAAAGCGCGTATCGCTGCCGGCCTTATCGTGCAGGAAGCGGGCGTACAGCCAGTCGCCGACGTCGCGCTCGGCCATGCGGTTCAGCCGCCGCCGTTCGGACAGCTGCAGCGTCACCTCATCCTGCGGTTTTTCCGCCGGCTGACCGCTGATCGCCGCCTTCAGCAGGCGATGGTTGACCATATCGCCGTACTTACGGATCGGGGAGGTCCAGGTGGCGTAGGCTTCCAGCCCCAGCCCGAAATGCGGCCCCGGCGCGGTACTGATTTCGGCAAAGGTCTGAAAACGACGAATGCGCCCGTCGAGGAAGGTGGTGGGCAGCGCATCGAGCCGACGACGCAGCGTGCAGAAACCGTCCAGCGTCAGCAGCTGTTCCGCCTGAGTCTCGATCCCATTGGCGGCCAGCACAGACACCGCCTGATCGACGCTCGCCGGATCAAAACCGGTGTGGACGTTGTAAATGCCGAAGCCGAGCCGATCGCGCAGCACTCGCGCGGCGCAAACGTTAGCCGCAATCATCGCTTCTTCGACGATGCGGTTGGCGATGCGGCGCGGTTCCTGGACGATATCCAGCACTTCGCCTTTCTCGCCCAGCAGGAAACGGTAGTCGGGGCGATCCCTGAACACCAACGCATGCTTACTGCGCCATTCGCCGCGCGCCAGACAGATGCCGTGCAGCAGATGGATTTGCCGCGCGATAGCTTCGCTATCCGGCTGCCAGTCGCCGCTTTGTTCCAGCAAGTCGGACACATCGTCATAGGCCAGCTTCGCTTTGGATTCGATCCAGGCGGCGAAGAAATGCGGTTCGTCGCCCAGCGTGCCGTCGGCGGCCACCTGTATCCGGCAGACCAGCGCCGGACGGCGCATACCCGGCCGCAGCGAGCAGATGTCGTCCGACAGCGGCCGCGGCAGCATCGGGATATTAAAGCCCGGCAGATAGTTGGTGAACGCGCGCTGACGCGCAATATTGTCCAGCTCGCTGCCCGGCAGGACGTAAGCCGTCGGATCGGCGATGGCGATAGTCAGCCGCCAGCCGCCGTCGCCGTTTTCTTCGGCGAACAGCGCATCATCCATATCTTCCGTGCTGGCGCTATCAATGGTGACGAAGTCCAGCGCGGTCAAATCTTCGCGCGTTAAATCGCCGTCCTGTAGCGCTGCAATCTCGGCTTCCGGCGCGCTGCGCTCCAGATTGTGGCGCGACAGCGTGACCCACCAGGGCGCCAGCGGATCGTCGCCGCTGGTGATGTAGTGGGTCAGTTCGGCGTGAAAATGACGATCGCCTTTCAGCGGATGGCGACGCATTTCCGCCACCGCCCAGTCGCCCTGGACGAAATTGTGCTGTAGATCGCGCGCCGCCCGGCAGGGGATGGCCTCTTTCAGCAAGGGATGATCGGGCACTATCGACAGCCGATCGTCCTTTTTCTGCACCCGGCCGACAAAACGGCTCAGGAACGGCTCAATCAGCGTTTCAGGCTCCACCATCTCGCGCTCTTTTTCGGTATGAACGCTGGCGACGATACGATCGCCGTGCATGACCTTTTTCATGTGCGGCGGCGGAATGAAATAACTTTTTTGCGCGTCGACTTCCAGGAAACCATAGCCTTTATCCGTGGCCTTGACCACGCCTTCGACCCGGGGGGTCTGAGAATGAAGTTGCTGTTTTAGCTGTGCAAGCAGCGGGTTGTCTTGAAACATAGCGTCCAGAATGCGGGTTGTGAATGGCTTAATCGCGGCAGACAGTTTTACGCGAATCGGCTGCCGGCGGCAAGCCTGAATCCAGTCCATCCGGCTGCTTTTGCCGCGATCGCCGTCCGCGGGATGTCTATCCCCTGGGCGCTTGCCGGGGATCGCAAATTAATTGTGAGAGAACGCAAAGTTTTGAGTTATTGGGCTAGTTGTATATACAAAGATAAAGCAAGATACGCTCAGACCTTAAAACACCGAAAATGATAAGGGTGAGTGATGAAAAACTTGGGTACGAAAATTCATGGTTTTGGCAAAGCGTTGATGATGCCCATTTCGGTTATCGCCGCCGCCGGTATCTTCCTCGGCGTGGCTGCCGCCCTGCAAAACCCGGCCGTTACCGGCGACGCCTTTGCCAGCATAACCAGCCTGCAGATTGTGATTGGCTTTATCCGCCAGGTGGCCGGCGCGCTGTTCGCCAACCTGCCGCTGTTTTTCGCCCTTGCCAGCGCCATCGGCCTGGCCAGCGCGGAGAAGCCGACCGCCGCTTTTGCCGCGGTGATCGGCTTTATCTCAATGCACGTCGGGGTGAAGGCCACGCTGACCGCGCAGGGCATTACGCCCGCGACCATCGCCATCCCGGCCCTGATGCAGAGCGGGATGAGCCAGACCGATGCCTTAATGTACGCCGCGGAATTCACCCAGACGCTGGGCATCTTCACCTATAACATGAGCGTGCTGGGCGGGGTGATCGCCGGGGTGATCACCGCCATGCTGCATAATCGCTTTTACACCATCGAACTGCCCACGGCGATCGCCTTTTTCGGCGGGCGCCGTTTCGTGCCGATCATTACCGTTATCTGCCTGCCGCTGGTCGGCGTGGGGCTGGCGCTGATCTGGCCGACTATCGGTCTGGGGATCGCCTGGGTCGGCGAGTTGATTGGGCAAAGCGGGCAATACGGCGCTTTTCTGTACGGTTTCTCCGAACGTATTCTGATCCCGACCGGTCTGCACCATATTCTCAACGAAACGGTGCGCTTTACGCCGATCGGCGGGGTGGCGACCATCGATAATCAGACGGTGATCGGCGCGCTGAATATCTTCAATATGTCGCTGACTCACCCCGGTCTGGTAAGCGATGAGATTGTGCGCGAAGCCACGCGCTTTCTGGCGCAGGGCAAGATCCCGGTAATGATGTTCGGCCTGCCGGCGGCGGCGCTGGCGATGTATCACTGCGCGCGGCCGGAGCATAAAAAACGGGTGAAAGCGCTGGTGCTGGCCGGCGCGCTGGCCTCGTTCACGACCGGGATCACCGAACCGCTCGAATTCTGCTTTATCTTCGTTTCCCCGCTTCTCTATCTGCTGCACGCCGCGCTGAGCGGGCTGTCGTTCATGCTGATGTCGGCGCTGGAGCTGATGATCGGCAACATTCAGGGCGGCGCAATCGATCTGCTGGTGTTCGGCGTACTGGGCGGGATGAAAACGCACTGGTACTTCGCGGTGCTGCTGGGGCTGGTGTACGCGCCGGTGTACTACTTCAGTTTCCGCTATGTGATTCGCCGCATGAATGTCGAAACGCCGGGGCGCGAATCGGAGGAACAGGCGGTTTCCGATGCGCCGTCCGTGAGCGCGGATGAACGCATCAAAAACATCATTAGCGGTCTGGGCGGAGAAAGCAATATCCAGGACGTGGACTGCTGCTTTACCCGGCTGCGCGTGCAGGTCAAAGACATGACCAAAGTAGTGGAGAAGATGCTGCTGAGCACCGGCGCGAACGGCGTTAAGCAGGTAAATGAATTCAACGTTCAGGTGATTTATGGCCCGCAGGTGGAAAAGATCGCCAGCGAGGTAAAGAGTGCTCTTGGAGTTACAGTGTAACTTAATGTGTTGCGTATGATTAAGGAAATTGTTATGTCAAAAAAGTACAGTATTGTCATCGTTGGCGGTGGGTCGACCTGGACGCCGGGACTGTTAAAGGCGCTGTGTAAGCGGCAGGAAAGTTTTCCGTTACGGCGTCTGGTGATGTATGACATTAACGCCGGCCGTCAGGCGGTGATTGGGGATTTCGCCCGCCTGCTGTTTCAGGAAGAGTATCCCGAACTGGACTTTTCCTATACGACTGATGCCGGGCAGGCCTTTAACGACGTGGACTTCGTTTTCTGCCAGATGCGCACCGGCGGTTATGAAATGCGTGAAAAGGATGAAAAAATCCCGCTGTCACTGGGCGTGATTGGTCAGGAAACCTGCGGTCCCGGCGGTTTCGCCTATGGTATGCGCTCGATCGGCGACATGATCGAACTGGTGGAAAACGTGCGCCGCAGCTCGCCGGAAGCATGGATCCTTAACTACACCAATCCGGCCGCTATCGTGGCCGATGCGCTGCGCTTCAAATTTCCCGATGACAAGCGCATCCTGAATATCTGCGACCAGCCGGTTAACCTGCTGCGCTCCTACGCGCGTCTGCTGAACCGCGACGTCAATGAATTCGAGCCGGTCTATTTCGGTCTGAATCATTTCGGCTGGTTTACCCATCTGTACGATAAGGCCGGCGTGGATTTGTTGCCGCAGCTGAAAGCGATCATCAGTCAGCAGGGCTTTAAACCGGCGGATGCCGAGCAGCGCGACGCCTCCTGGCTGGATACCTACGCCGTGGTGGCGGATATGCTGCGCGACTTCCCGGACTATCTGCCCAACACCTACCTGCAGTATTACCTCTACCCGGACTACAAACTGAGCAAGCTGGATCCGCATTTTACCCGCGCCAATGAAGTGATGGCCGGCCGGGAAAAACGGGTGTTCGAAACCTGTCGAGAAGCGGTGCAGGCCGGGTCGACCAAAGGCGCCAGCGTGGTTCACAACGACGCGCACGGCGATATGATCGTGGAAGTCGCCGAATCCATCGCTTATAACCAGCAGCGCATTTTCGTGGTGATCGTGGAAAATAACGGTCTGGTCAATAATCTGGACGACAGCGCGATGGTCGAGGTGGCGGCTACGCTGGGCATCAATGGCCCGCGGCCGTTCGGCGTCGGCAATATTCCGGTGTTTTACAAAGGGATGATCGAACAGCAGTTCGCCTACGAGCGCCTGACCATCGAAGCGTGGTTTGAAGGTTCGTACCACAAGGCGCTGCAGGCGCTGACGCTGAACCGGCTGGTGGTGGATGCGAAGAAGGCCAGAAAAGTGCTGGATGCGCTGATCGAAGCCAATAAAGATTACTGGCCGACATTAAAATAACGCCGTCGGGCGTCGGCTGTTCCCGCCAGCGGGAACAGCCGATCCTCACAGGGCCAGCAGAGGACGCGGGGCGGCGTCGACGGTAAAGGTGTAGTAGCGCTGATTGTAATAAACGTTAGAAACCTCAAACGGCTCATGCTCTCCGTAGAACGCGATCACGCGCGCGGAGAGCACCGGTTCATCCCGCGCCAGACCCAGCGCTTCGCGCACCTCCGCGGTGGGCAGCTCCGCCGTGAACGCTTTGTGGCTGCCGACGGCCTGAATGCCCTTACTGCGCAGATAAGCATATTTTGAATGGTTAAGATGCTGTTCGGTCAGATCGGGAAATAGCGAATAGTTCATCCAGGACTGTTCATAAACAAACGGCGTATTGTCGATCAGGCGCAGGCGCAGCATATAGTGCACCGGCGTTTTTTCCGTCAGATGCAGGTGACTGGCGACCTCGCGCGAGGCGGGCTGCAGAGAGAAATGCAGCAGGCGGTTGACGATCTGCCGGTTGGACGAACTGGCGATTTCGCTGGACGTCAGTTGCTGGTCGAGCGGTAAATTGATTTTCTGCCGCGTATCCGGCTGCGCGACGAAAGTGCCTCGGCCGCGGAAACGTTCAACCAACCCCTGGCGCACCAGATAATCGACGGCTTTGCGCGCCGTCATACGCGAAACCTGATATTGCTGGCATAATTCCGCTTCGGTCGGGAGCGGATCGCCCGGCTTTAATTGTCTGTCCTGAATCTGTTGCCCCAGAATCTGCTCGATCTGCAGATAAAATGGCACATATGAGCGTTTGTCGATCACGCCGGCGTCCTCCCGTTCTGCCTCCGACACGCAAACAGAGTATAGCCGGCTAGCCCACTATACAAGTCGCCGCGACAGGTTATCCTGCAGCGATGTGAAATATGGCGGGCGGCAAGGTTAAATTTCGCCCTGAGTGGGGAAAACTCCCCGTTTATACGCCGGCCATAACACATTGACCGGCCAGCTATCCGCCGTTTCCAGCGCGATATCTTTGGCGATTAACGCAATGTCATCAGAGATTCTGGCCGCCAGCTCATCATCTTGCGTCAGGCGAAAAGCGTCTTTGAACGATTTCTCGCGCAATCCGTCAATAAAGGTCAGCGTCTCCGGCGGCAATATTCGCTTCTCTGTACGGCGGAAATTGTCGTTCCACACCCGGTCAAACGCGGGTTCATCACGCCGATCCAGCGCGTCATCGATATCAATATTCCGCAGAAAAACGAAGAAAGCAGGCGCGGCGAGAAGGGTGTTCAGCTCAACTAATTTATCGTTCATCATTTGACCCGGTTGCTATATTATTCGAAGGCTGCTACGGCGTTTATCTGAATCAGGCCGTGCCATAATAGATTATTGTCAGAATAACGCTTTAATTTTTCATGCAGAGACAGCCGTGGTTCATTACGAACTTCCTGACACAGTATGGATATTATTTTACTTCCGTCTCCACTGAACGTGACATCCGCACCGTTTATTGCGTCGTCTGTGCTCAAGAAAATATCCCGATATCGTTGACGATCATGCGCAGGGTCGATCTTTTTTCGGTTTCCGTTCTAAATAACTTCATGTATTGATGTTCCGCTTCTCATTGTGTCATTGGGCGAGGCCCGTACTGGCGGGATGTCATGTCCTGCACGTGTCGCGCTATTATGCGAAGCTATTTAGTGACATTCAAACTAATCTACTGAAATAGAAGGACTCCAGCGTTAATTTATGCGAAATCCTCCTTTGCGATCTCTTCAAAAATAGCCTTGATTCAGGAGCCAGGACTGCTGGCAATAGCATAAGGTGCGGCGAAAGCATTCGCTAATAGCGAGTTATCCATATGGCATACATAGTCGAATTGACATTTTGCTATATGAGTATATGATGCGATCAGAGACTAAATTTGTAGAGCAATCCAAAGCCCTTGCCGGTGAATATCGCATTCTAATCCCTCACTGGCTGAAGGCCCCTTGTGCGCATTTCTCCCATCAGCTCAAGGGGAGCGCGTTTCGGGATGAGTTTGCGTAACGCTGGTTGCTGAAAGGCTCGGCATGAGCCGGCCAACGGTGAGCTGGCATGTGGATTAGCTGAGGCAAGCGGTTTTTTACGTGCAAAAAAATTGGTAAATGACCGTTTTATTCAAAGGATGAAACCGCTATCGACGAATACACGGCATCGGCTGATGCAGAAAGTTTAACCAGTATGGAGTTATTTGGTATGGATCTCGGCGTTTTTGGCGGACTGATGGTTATGGCGTGTTGGGGGATCTCGGATTTTATTCAAAGTCTGATGATTCGTCAGTTAGGTACTGCGAAAACGATGTTGGTTCGAAATATACTTACCTTAGGGGTCGCCGGCCTCTTTGGCATATATTTGATCTTTTCGCAAAATCTTAGATTCGACGCTGATGCCGTATTGATTATTAGTTGCAGCTCTTTCGCCTATGTATTGGGGTATTACCTATATATGCGTGGGTGCGAAGTAGGGAATTTAACGTTAGTATCCCCAATTGCCTCAACCTACAGCCTGGTTACTATTTTTTTCTCCATCATTTTCTTACAAGAAAAACTATCTCCGCTTACCTGGATTGCGGTGACGATTATCTTCATTGGCATTGTTATGACATCTGGCAATATTTTTCGAATGTTGCAGTGTGGTGCGCGGGGGTTTCATCAGGCCATCTTTGCCATGGTCGGCTTTGGCGTGGCTTTTTTTATCCTCGGTTTCTCTGCGAAATCGCTTGATCTCATAAATACCTTCTTTTACTCAGCCTTGACGCAAGCCATTTTTTTTATTTCGCTTGCATTAATCAGAAACGGTAAGTTAGCTAAAGGTGACATAACACAGCGTCGCATGTTGATTTTCTTCTCGAACTCTCTGCTGGTTAATGCTGGCTGGGTATTTTATATCTTCGCGTCGAAGGTTGGTGACCTGTCGTTAGTAACACCTATTAGCTCGGTATATTCCGGTGTGACAGTGCTATTAGCTATTGTGATTTACCGGGAAGTAACCACCATCGGACAGAAGTTTGGGATAGGTGCCGTGCTTGTTGGCGTTTTTTTACTTAGCTATAAATAGCCTGAAATTGTCTGGTGCGTATCATTTTCATATTCACTATGAATCATGAGGCGGTTATGATGCAAAAATCCATCCGGCAACAGACGGCCGGGACTTCGCGCTAAATATTCTGCTAAGGAGATATCCCCCCTGAACGTCGCTATGTACCTCGGTCTTCGGTCGGGCGAGGTGCGATAATTTGACCGGCGGCTAAGAGCGAAAGCGAACATTTGATATGAACAGCAACTATCCGAAAATGTCCAGCTCATTGCTTGCGATTTAAACGGCTTTCTCGGAACTCTGGTAACGCAGTGCTGCATCGCTTACTCTCCCGAAAGATAATGAGATATCCTGTTTAATTAATTTTAATTTTCATGAGGTTAACTACAAAGCGTCAAGTTGCTGGGGGATAGTCGTTATAACGATGGATTCTTTCGGATGCACGCCAGGTAAAGAAAGGTGCCAGCTCACAGGATTTGAACGTCATGCAATTAAAAAAAATGGCTGATGAGCAGATTCAACTGGATGTCGAAAAACTTAATGGCTATCTATGCGCCATTAAGATGATGAATGCCGAGGCCCCGACGGGTGTCGAATACACGTTTATTCGTTTGCCGGGAAAAGGCACCTTGCTGGAATCGATAGAGAGTAATTTTGCTGCGATATACCCGGATACTGTGCTGGCGAACTGGCATATCAGTCTGGATCAAGTGAATGAAAACCAATTGTCGACAGCATCAATGCATGGTTTTTTCGCTTTGGCAAAGCCGCGAGTCTGAACAATGAATTAGATGCTCTGACCATGGGATTTATGGGGATGCTAAAACAGCGTGTTTATACGCCCAATATCTACCGTGCCGCCATGCTCCCGCCAGTCTGGCAGGCGATAAACCGGGAAACGTTTGTTTTTGACACCAGGAATGGCTTTTTCTTACTGGAAGTTAACTTTGATTCTTAACGTGCGGAAATACACATTCCACAGCTGTGCGGGGGACGCATTGAGTCGCGACGACGAGACTTATTACATCCATAATGTTATTTTTAGCTCTAACCTGCCCGCCGGGCGGCACGTTATCGACAATAAAGAGAACAGCGGATATACAAACGCCACTTTATGTCAAATTAGAATACAGGAGGCTATAAATGGCCAGTTTCTTACAGAAGCTTTTTGGCAACAAAGAGAAAGGAACGAGTGGCGATACGGTTGTTCTTTCAGAACCGGACCTCACTATTGCGCGGGCGAATAACGAGATGCAGTTGCGCACACAGGCCGCGATAGACATGTGGGGCCTTGATACAGCGGCATGGGCAGTAGATCTTGATTCAGAGACAATCACCTTCACCAATCAGGAAAAGGACATGGTGATATCCGCGCCAGTGCAGGTAGTCGGCACTTACAATACTGAAGACGGTACCTGGTTATGGGGGTGGGATCATCCATCAGTAAGTGAGCCACTCGGCGAGTACGCTCGACGCGTGCGCAACTTTGGCGAGCAATACGGGAGGGAGGAACTAACCACACGCAAAATTGCTGTGTCCATGGATGATGCCTGGCAGTTTACTGCTCTTGCCTGTTACCTTAGCGGCGGTCAGGGCGGTTATAGTGGTTTGTCAGGTTCAACTCGCGTGTTCATGGTTTATGGCTCGGTGACGATAAACAAAAAGGACTAAGCGCATCCGTGGTGCTGTTTACTGAAATTTAGGTCGGAGCCTGTTTACGATTCTAAATAAGGCAGCGGCAGCACATGCCAACATCAGGCAATTACACCGGTTTATGTACAGACTTCAGACAATTACACCACTCTATGTGCAGGCCTGGGCGAGCCGAAGATGGTTTTCAATAAAGGCCGCCTTTAATGCGCTATAGCGATGAATGTCGTTTTCACTTGCTAGCGCCGCAGCACGTTTTATCTCGACATATTCGTCTGCTGCTTTCTTGTTTTTTATCAGATAATCACGAAACGCCAGATGTTTTACGATTTGCATGTCTCCCACGGTAAAAGCATGCACATGATGGCTGCGTTGATTTCCACCCTTAATGAAATACCTGCGATTGGGGATCCCATTTTCACCGCGCGCAGTATATCCGGCTTGCTCCATTGCAGAGTGACAATTGTCCAACTCACTCAGCCCAACCACCTCTAACATTATGTCTATGACGGGTTTTGCCGCCAAACCCGGTACTGACGTACTGCCGATATGGTGAATCCGCGAGATCACCTTGCCAAGTGTTATCTGCAACAACGAGCTTTCAGCCGCAAATAAGCCAGGCCACTGCTCATTATAATCAACAATGATCACTTTTCTCATATTCACGCGCTCTCGTTTCCCCTGCGAACTGACCATAGCATCAGTTCAACTTACTCGCTTTCGAACCGCCAGATATATTGGCGCTGAACTGCCTGCCGTATCCGCCTTGACCCTGGCTAAATAGCTTCGCGCATTGATGCTTCACTTTTGACCATGCCACAGCGCGTAACTGATGATAAGAACATTTAAATAATCATTAAAAACAGTTGATTATGATTTAATTATAATATCACTGTCACTGTAACCTGCAGAGCAAGTGTAGCGCTATTACGCGAAGCTATTTAGCAAAAGGGGAAAATTAGGTTTGGGTCAGTACACGTTATCCCTCCGTTACCTGCACGCGGCGCGGCTGCCGGACGCGCTGACCGTCTTCCTGCGCTCCGCGCTATTGAGCGCCTATATCAGCCGCTCAATGCCTTTGCCGAGCACAAGCAGATCGGTTAAAGCGCGGGCGATAAAGACCGCATCTTGCATATCGAGATTGCCGAAGCCAGTTTTATACAGGCCGAATCCGTTGCTGCCGCGAGCATAAAATATCACCTGACCGCCTTCATCGTCGCCAATAGCTAATGCGCCCGGCATATAGTGCTGGATGCGATAGCTGGCGTTCATCTCCACGCAGCCGGCCGCGCCCCAGATTCGCAGATAGCCTTCGTCCATAATGCGAATTTCGGCCTCGGAAAATTGGGAGATTAATACAATATATTCTTCCGGCACCGCTTCGCGGCCGATATAGCGATACAGCTGCTGTATCTCGTCAGCGGAAGAGGGCGCGGCTCGCACATCAAGGGTGAATGCGTGGTGGAGACGTAAAAAATCAATGGTCATCGTTTTTTCGTTTCGTATCGCCGCGGGTGTGGATGACTTCAGTCAGAAAGTCGCCGGTATTTTTCGGTAACATACGTTATTATCTTGCGCCGCGCACGGTCATTAATTAACCGGACAGACTGTAGATATCGCTGGCTTCCTCGTCCATCGGCAGGCTGCCCAGCGCGCCGAGATCCAGACTGTATATTTTGTCGCTGTCGCCATTCATCCGGATGAAATAGCCAATATCGCCATCCTGACCGATCAGAAAATAGCCGGGTTCGGCGTCCTGTACGGTATACGTCTGGTTTCTTTCCGCCAGATGGCATGCATGATAAATGCAGACCGTGTCGTTCCGCCGGTTGTTTATCGTCACCCCATCCCGATCCTGTACCACTTCGCACAAAAATTTTTTATACAGCGCGGGAAACGTGCAGCCGATCGTTTTCTCCAGCGCCGCTAACGTTGCGTTTTTTTCCACCGGGACCTCATGGTATCTAAGCCGCTGGTTCAATAACGCCGCGTGATGCCTGTCACGACTGGCAATCGTCACGCTGCGGCTTATTCCTCAACGCGGCCAGCCCTTTCTCAAGGCGACTGATATTCTCATACTTATTCTCTACCGTACTTCGATCTAAATAGCGACCCCAGCCGGGAATGACTTGTTTATACAGCGCCAGACCCTCGGCGGTGACATTCGATTTTCTGACCAGCAAATCCTCTTTTAATCTGCCGTCTTCATCAAAGGGAGTCACGTCAACCAGCAGTTGATGGTTTGATAAAAAACGCATGAGAGACGTAGTGTATTTTAGTATCATCTCGCGCCACTCACGGCCTTTGTTTCTTGATAACAGCATTTGAACATCACATAAGATAAAATCTATATCCGACATATCTACCTGCTTGCGTTAATAAACGGATGCTCGGCCATGACGCGCCGTTCACCCCTTAAACGGTTGGGTATTTTCCAGACCGATCAGATTAATCAGTTGCCGGCAGCGCGCGATTTGCCTGCTGATTTCCACTTCCAGCGCGGGATTGTGCTCTTCCGCGTTGGTTTTGATGGCGCTGATTTTGACCATTTCCATCAGATTGAGCAGTCGATCATTGTATTCCGCGGCCGGGTCATTGATCTCAGCCGTATCCCGCAGGCCGTCCTCGGACAGCATTTCCCCGGCCAGCATCCGGGCAAAGACCCGTTTTTTCACCGTGATTTCCAGCTCGCTGCCGATATCGAGCGGCGCGGTGATGCGGTCTATCGCCTGCGCTGCCTGGTCGGTGTCGCCCGCGGCGTGCGCCATGCTGGCTTTTAACGCAAGCGCGTATTCAATCCAGCTCCAGTAGTTGTAATCACCGGCGAAGCGAACCTGCGTTAATCTGTCGATAAGTTCGGCGCACAGCGCTTCATTGCCGAAGACATACAGGCCGTAAGCCAGACGGGTTAACGACTCGGTGAAGAGAATTTGATTTTTTTGACGCCTGGCGGGGATTTTTTGCAGGCATTCAGCCAGTGGGGCGCTCGTATTCTGAATATGCTGTTGAATATTCATCACGCGATCTCTTTAATTTGCCTTGCATCCTGCCGGATGCAGCGAAAGCGCCCGGCCGGGCGCTTTCGCATACGGGTGAAGAACCGGAAAGGAGAATTAACCCAGTTCCTGTTCGCTCATCGAGGCGATGCTGAAACCGCCGTCAACGTGCAGAACTTCACCAGAAATGCCGGCCGCCAGATCGGAGCACAGGAAGGCGGCGGAGTTGCCGACATCCTCGATCGTGACCACGCGGCGAATCGGCGTGACCGCTTCGCAGTGCGACAGCAGTTTCTTGAAGTTCTTGATGCCCGAGGCGGCCAGCGTGCGGATCGGGCCGGCGGAGATGGCGTTGACGCGCACGCCCTGGGCGCCCATGGCGTTGGCCATGTAGCGCACGTTCGCTTCCAGCGAGGCTTTGGCCAGCCCCATTACGTTGTAGTTCGGAATAGCGCGTTCCGCGCCCAGGTAGGACAGGGTGACCAGCGCGGAATTCGGGTTGAGCATTTTACGGCAGGCTTTGGCCAGCGCCACAAAGCTATAGGAGCTGATGTCGTGCGAAATCGAGAAACCTTCTCGCGTGACTACGTCGACATAGTCGCCATCCAGCTGATCGCCCGGGGCGAACGCGATGGAGTGAACGAAACCGTCAAACGTCGGCCAGACGTTGGCCAGTTCGGCAAACAGGGCTTCAATGCTGGCGTCTTCCGCAACATCGCACGGCAGCACAATACTGGAACCCAGTTCGCTGGCGAAACCTTCCACGCGCGATTTCAGTTTGTCGTTCTGATAAGTAAAGGCCAGCTCGGCACCTTCGCGGTGCATAGCCTGAGCGATACCGTAAGCGATGGAGCGGTTGCTGGCTACGCCAGTAACCAGAATGCGTTTACCGGTAAGAAAACCCATAGCAGTAATCCTTATTGTCATTGGTGCTGCGATCGCTGGAATAAATTATACGGACTTCAGGGCGATCGAAGTGAATAAGCGCGGCGATTTTAGCATGCCTGATGCGCTCAGCGGTACTGGGATTGCTCCGCTTCCGAACAGTAAATAACCATCAGGCGCGTCTCTGCGTGTCATTCGGCGCGGCGCCCGCGCATTTTTTGTTCACCGCGTCCTTTCCGGCCCGCGGTCTGCGCGGGCGGGAAAAGGCAAACGCCCGGCGTCAGAACTGGCCGCCGTCCTGCCGCCAGGCGTCGGCGCTCAGCGCCTCGCCGAAATGGCTGGCTATCAGGCGTTTGGTCAGATCGTGCAGCGGAGCGGCCAGCACATCGGCGGTACTGCCGCGTTCGACAATTTCACCGCCCTGCATTACCAGCATCTGGTCGCTGATGTGCTTCATCATGCCCAGATGCTGGGTAACATAAATATAGGCGATGCCGTGTTTATCCTGCAGCTCCAGCATCAGATTAATAATCTGCGAACGCATGGACATATCCAGCGAGGCCAGCGCCTCGTCCGCCACGATCACTTTCGGCTGTAAAATCAACGCGCGCGCCAGCCCCACGCGCTGTTTCTGACCGGGCGCCAGCGCGTGCGGATAGTAGCCGGCGTGGTCCGGACGCAGACCGACCTGGCGCAGCGTACGGTTGATGATCTTTTCCCGTTCCTGGGCGCTAAGCTCGGTATTGAGGCGCAGCGGCATATCCAGCAACTGGCCGATGCGCTGGCGCGGATTCATCGCGTTGCCGGCATCCTGAAAAATCATGCGGATACGCTGGCTGCGGTAGCGATAGTCGCCGTAGTGCAGCGGATGATCGTCGATCACCAGCTCGCCGGAGGTCGGCGGGATCATGCCGGCCAGCATTTTCGCCAGCGTGGACTTGCCGGAGCCGTTCTCGCCGATAATCGCCAGCGTCTGGCCCTCGCGCAGGGTAAAACTGACCGATTTGACCGCCTCAATATGCTGACGACGGAACAGACCGGTGCGGTAGCGGAAGGTTTTGGTCAGGTTCCTTGCTTCCAGCAGCGTCTCCAGCATCAGGATTCCTCCATGTTGAGCGGGAAGTGGCAGGCGTACCAGTGGTTTTTGACCGCCACCAGATCGGGCGCCTGCATGCATTCGCGCTGTGAATAGGGGCAGCGCGGGCCGAGGCGGCAGCCAACCGGCAAATGCTCCAGCGGCGGGATCGCGCCCGGCAGCGTATTCAGCCGCCCCTTATGCGGCAGCGAACGGCCGAAGTCGGGCATTGCGCGGATCAGCGCCTGGGTGTAGGGGTGACGCGGCAGCGCGATCAGTTCCTCGCTGACCGCGCTCTCCACCGTCTGGCCGCAGTACAGCACGTTAATCCGGTTGGCCCATTTGCTCATGGTTTGCAAATCGTGACTGATCAACAGGATGGTGGTGTTGTTGTTCTGATTCAAACGGGCCAGCAGGCGAAAAATCTGCGCCTGAGTGGTGGACTCCATCGCATTGGTCGGTTCATCGGCAATCAGCAGCCGCGGCTGGTTGGCCAACGCGATGGCTATCATGACCTTCTGGCATTCGCCCTCGGTCAGTTCATACGGATAACTGCCCATGATGTCTTTATGATCTTTAATGCCCACCCGGTGCAGCAGCTCGATCGCCCGGCGTTTGCGCCAGTTGAAGCGCTGCCACCAGCGGCCCTTGTAAGTCCAGCCGGGGATCGCCTGAATCAGCTGGCGGCCCACGCTGCCGGAAGGGTCAAGACAGGACTGCGGCTCCTGGAAAATCATTGAGACGCTGTGGCCGACCAGTTTGCGCCGCGCGCGCGGCGTCAACTGCAGCAAATCGATGTCGTTAAAACGAAAACGATCGGCGGTGATCCGCCAGTTATCTTTGGTGATGCCGAGAATCGCTTTGGCTATCAGGCTTTTGCCCGAGCCGGATTCCCCCACCAGACCGCGAATTTCGCCTTCGGTCAGGGTCATGCTGACGCGATCGACCGCTTTGACCGTGCCGTCGGCGGTCAGCAGTTCAATGGTCAGATTACGAATATCAAGCAGTGGCATTCTGTCTCTCCGCCGTCACTCGGTTTCTGCCAGCAGGGCGCGGCGCAGGCCATCGCCCAGCAGGTTGACAATCAGTACGTTCAGCGCAATGGCCGCGCCGGGCAGCATGACCGTCCAGGGCGCGACGTACACCAGCTCCAGAGAGTCGCCCAGCATCGCGCCCCATTCAGGCGAGGGCAACTGCGCGCCCAGATCGAGAAAACCGAGCGCGGCGATATCCAGGATGGCCATCGACAGCGCGCGGGTGAACTCGGTGGCCAGCACCGCGGCGATATTCGGCAGCACTGAATAGCGGACGATATACAGCGTCGAGGCGCCGTCCAGCCGGGCTGCAATCACATACTCTTTCTCCAGCTCGTCGTGCACGACGCTGTAGATGCTCCTGACCATGCGCGGCAACAGCGCCAGCCAGACCGCCAGCATGGCGTGCTCCAGCTTCGGGCCGATAAAGGCGATCACGATAATCGCCAGCAGCAGGGACGGAATGGACAGCAGGGTATCCAGTATATGGCTAAGCACGGCGGCGCGCAGGCCGCGATTGATGCCGGCCAGCACGCCGAGCAGCAGGCCGAACAGGGCGGCGGCGCTGGTGACGAGCAGCGCCGAACCGAACGTCGGCGCGGCACCGGTCAGCAGGCGGCTGAGGATATCGCGACCCAAATCGTCCGTGCCGAGGAAAAAGGCGACCTCGCCGTAGTGCGACCAGGAGGGCGGCAGTAGTTGATAGCCGAGAAACTGCTGATCGAGGCGATAGGGCGCCAGCCACTCGCCCAGCAGGCACAGAGCGATCAGCAGCAGGAAACAGTAAAAGCCGACCATCGCCAGGGTATCCTGATGGAACACCCGCCAGATATCACGCAGGCGGCTCGGCAGCCGCTTTTCACTGTACAGGTTATCGAAGTGCATACCATTCCTTGTGTTTCAGCGGGTTAGACATTGCACCCCAGATTTCGGACAGCACATTAACCATGATGACCATCGCGCCCACCACGATCACGCCGGCCGAGATGGCGGCGTAATCCTGCTGGCGGATCGCATCGACCAGCCAACTGCCGATGCCCGGCCAGTTGAACACCACTTCGGTGATCATCGCCAGCGTCAGCATGGTGGAGAACTGCAACCCCAGTTTGGGAATGATCGGCGGCAGGGCATTGTGCAGCAGATGGCGGCGAATGATGGTCAGCCGCGACAGGCCGCGCGTGGCGGCGGCCTTAATGTAGTTTTTGCCGATGACGTCGGTGGTGCTGTTGCGCATCAGGCGGATAACCTCTGTGGTGGGCGCCACGGACAGCGCCGCGACCGGCAGGACCAGATGGCGCAGCGCGCTAAAAATCATCTCTTTGCGCTGGGGTGAGTCGGACAGCCACGCATCGATCAGGGCGAAGCCGGTGACCGGTTTGACCTGGTAGAGCAGATCGAAACGGCCGGAAACCGGCAGCCAGCCGAGATGCAGCGAGAAATAAAGCATCAGCAGCAGCGCCAGCCAGAATACCGGCAGAGAAAAGCCGATCAGAGCCAGCGCGCTGATGGTGATATCCTGCCATTTGTTTTGCATCATGCCGGCGGTGATGCCGAGCGGAATGCCGACCAACAGCGAGAGCGTGAACGCCAGCAGGCACAGCTCAATGGTGGCGGGCAGCACATTATGCAGCTGTTCGCTGATGGGCTGGCCGTTGATGCTGGAGACGCCGAAGTTCATCTGGAACAGATTAACAAAGTAGAGGCGCAGCGCGTCGAACCACATCAGCGCTTTTAGCGGCGCGCCGGGGGTATAATAGCTCAGGCTGAACCCGACCAGCGTAAGCAGAAACAGCGTCACCAGCAGGAGCAGCAGGCGGCGCAAGGCGAAAATAATCATGGCTGTCCTCCCTGTTGCGTCGCCGGTTCGGCGGGCGGCGGCGTTTCCTCTTTTTCCCGATAAACGCCGGCGAAGGAGGCGTTGCCGAAGGAGTTAAGCACCAGGCCTTTCATATCGTAGCGATAAGCCTGCAAATGCAGCGACGAAGCCAGCGGCAGCACCGGCAGCTGGCGCGCCAGCATTTGCTGAGCCTGCTCGTAGTATTCGATGCGCCGCGGCATCAGCTGAGAAGAGAGCGCGTTCTGCAAGAGTTCATCGAAGGTGGGATCGCACCAGTGAGCATAGTTGGTTTTTGAATGGATCGCCGCGCAGCTGAGCAGCGGACGAAAAAAACTGTCCGGGTCGTTGCTGTCCGTCGCCCAGCCGGTCAGCGTCAGATCGTGGCTCATCGCCATCAGTTGCGCTTCCTGAGATCGCCCCTCCACCGGAATGATGGTCACTTTAATGCCGACCTGCGCCAGGTCGGCCTGAATCAGTTCGGCGGTTTTCAGCGGGCTGGGGTTATAAGCCTGCGAGGCGGCGGGCACCCACAGGTGCAGGTGCATATCGCTCAGCCCCAGCTCTTGCAGCAGCTGGCGCGCGGCGGCCGGATTATATTCGGTGATCTCCGCGCCGCTGTCATAGGCCCAGGAGGCGCGCGGCAGAATGGAGGCGGCGGTTTCCGCCGTACCGTAATAGATCGACTGCATCAGGCGCTGGTTATTGATAGCCAGCGCAATCGCCCGGCGCACCCGCTGGTCGGACAGCGGCGCTTTACGGGTATTGAACGCCAGATAGGCGACGTTCATGCCCGGGCGCAGCGACAGACGCAGGCGCGGATCGTTGCGCACAATCGACAGCTGGCTGGCGGCCGGGTAGGCCAGCACGTCGCATTCGCCGGTCAGCAGTTTGGACAGCCGGCCGGTGCCGCCGGCGCCGAGGTCGATCACCACCTGCGGCATCAACGGCTCGCCCTTCCAGTAGGCTTCGTTACGCTTCAGCCGGATATACTGGCCGCTGCGGTACTCGTCGAGCATAAACGGGCCGGTGCCGACGGGCAGCCGATCGAGCCGCTCGCGCCGGTTTTCGTTCTGCAGCGTCTGCGCATATTCCTGCGACAACACCGGCGCGTAATGCGTCGCCAGATGCCACAGAAAAGATGCGTCCGGGCTGTTTAAGCGGATCTCCACGCTGTATTCGCCCAGTTTCCGGATGCTCTGCACGGATTCGGCGAACTGCAGGCTGTCGAAATAGGGATAGTCGCCGCCGTTGACGTTGTGGTAGGGATGATTTTTATCCACCATGCGCTGGAAACTGAACACCACGTCGTCGGCGTTCATGGCGCGGGTTGGCGTGAACCAGCGGGTCTGTTGAAAGGGAACGTCGCGGCGCAGATAAAAACGGTAGGTCGCGCCGTTGTCCAGCACCTCCCAGCGCTGGGCCAGCTCCGGCAGCAGGCGATAACTGTAGGGATCGACGTCCAGCAGTCGGTCGAACAGTTGGGCGGCCAGCGTGTCGACGGTCAGCCCGCTGCGGGCCATCTGTGGATTGAAGGTATTCAGTACGCCATTGACGCAGTAGACAAAGCCGCTCTGGCGAATATCCGGCACGGCGGCCGGCGTCGCCGCGGTTGCCGGCGGCGCGGCCTGTATCGGCGCGGCCAGGCTGGCGAGAACCAGGGCGAAAACCATTTTTCTGGTCATACGGGATTAAAGGTCGATCGGGATATCATAGTTCCGAGTGTACCGCACTCTGCCAATCCGCCCCAATGGCTTGTGTTTTTCTGGCTATTTTGCCGCCATTTTGCCGCAATGCGGCGATTTTTTGCGCATATCCGGCCGCAGCGGATGCGCATCGGCTAATTCGCGCTTAGCGGCACGATCGCGGCAGGAACCGTACGGTTAGTATGGAAATGAGAAAAATTCTCAACAAATTACTTTACAGGCGATAGTGATAACCATTATCATCTCATTGCACTTCAACGGAGGCTTTCGCAAGCGCTGAAGAAGAGCACGACATTGCTCACATTGCTTCCAGTATTTTTTCAGCCAGCTTAATGCTGGCTTTTTTTTGTCTGTCTTA
The DNA here is from genome assembly GCF_008710095.1 of Affinibrenneria salicis. The sequence continues at coordinate 446,691 of NZ_VYKJ01000002.1, read as the reverse complement.
AACCACCGGACAGGCAGGAGAGGGTTTCTGCAGGACGGTAGCCCGAAGCAAGCCGCTGAGGAGATGTTTTGCCTTACGCCGGGACGATTCAGAGAGGCAGTGACGTTTCTTTACCGGTCATCTGCTCAGGAACCATGCTAAGGCAGGGCGGATACGTTTTTTAGTCCCCCTGTCAGGGAACCGTGCCAAAGCCGCCTTCCATGCAGGTAATACCGTTCGTTTAAGAAAACTTGAACGATTCTGTCACGTTGAAATCATCCGGAATGCCCTGAATTTTCGGATTAATTTTATGTTTCAGCCGAACGTTGGGTTCATTACCAAAGCGCCCTGATTCCGGCTTGTCTGTTTTTCGACGGGAAACTGACCCGATCGGGCGCGGGGAGGCTCTGCCTGGTACTCTCCCGGACGATGTTCGCCGAAGGCGCTTACCCGTTCAGCAGGCAGTCTGACATGTTCTTATGATGGGGCCATTGCGAAATATATCTACTAAATCAGTATGTAAATATAAAAGGGTACATCTTCCCGCATCAGAGAATGCACCGACGCGATGAGCGAACGGCATTTTACATACCCGATAAATACTCAAAACGGTATAAAAACGCTTAACCAATCGGCATGACTTTATATGCCGTTGGCTTTTTACATATAGCCGCTGGCTATTCTGACGGATCTTCGCTGCCCGCTATTCGTCGTCGACCGACAGCCGATGCTTTTTCAGCAGCCCGCGCAGCTGGTGGTAGGTCAGACCGAGCAGCTCGGCCGCCCGACGCTGATTAAAGCGTCCCTGGCGCAGGGCCTGTTCAAGCAACGCTTTTTCCTGCCCCTGTTGCCAGGTTTTCATCTCGAGCGGCAGCGCCGGCAACCCGGCCGATGTGCTGTCCGCCGCCGGCGGAGACGGTTCGCCGCGCCGGCTGAACGGATTAATAATGATGTCGTGCAGCGGCTGCTGGCTGTCGCCGTGCCGGTACACCGACCGTTCGACCACGTTTTTCAACTCGCGCACGTTGCCCGGCCAGCGCCAGGCCAGCAGGGTATCGCGCGCCTGTGCGGAAAAACCGGGAAACAGCGGCAGCCCCAGTTCGCGGCACATCTGAATAGCGAAGTGATCCGCCAGCAGCATAATGTCCTGGCGACGCGCGCGCAGCGGCGGCAGTTGGACGACATCGAAGGCCAGCCGGTCGAGCAGATCGGCGCGAAACTTGCCGCTGGCGGCCAGCGCCGGCAGATCGTCATTGGTGGCGCATACCAGACGCACATCCACCATCAGCGGCTGGCTGCCGCCCACGCGCTCCAGCGTGCCGTATTCGATCACCCGCAGGAGTTTTTCCTGCACCAGCATCGGCGCGGTGCCCAGTTCATCGAGGAACAGCGTGCCGCCGTCGGCGCGTTCGAAACGACCTGGATGACGCTTCTGCGCGCCGGTAAACGCGCCGGCCTCGTGGCCGAATAGCTCGGAATCCAGCAGGTTTTCATTCAGCGCCGCGCAGTTCAGCGAGATCAACGGTCCCTGCCAGCGATGCGACAGATAATGCAGCCGGCTGGCAATCAGCTCTTTGCCGGTGCCGCGTTCGCCGATCACCAGCACCGGCTTGCTGAGCGGCGCCAGTTGCGAAACCTGCTCCAGCACCTCAAGAAAATTATTTGCCTCGCCCAGCAGGTTATCCTGTTTTTGATCCACGCGCATCGCCTCGTGTCATTTTGACTAACAGTTAGTTTATTTAACCAATTTAGCGGGTTGCGCTGGATTGTCAAAAAATAAAAATAGGTAATTATTTCATCATGTTAATTGAAAATAAAAACCTGGCACGATAGTTGATATATCTCAGTCGTAGCCGCCGGCTCACTGACTGATTACATAAATGAGTAGAGGATTGGAATATGGGTATTTTTTCTCGTTTTGCCGACATCGTGAACGCCAACATTACCTCGCTGCTGGATAAAGCGGAAGATCCGCAAAAGCTGGTCCGGCTGATGATCCAGGAGATGGAGGATACGCTGGTTGAAGTGCGTTCCACCTCGGCCCGCGCGCTGGCCGAAAAGAAACAGCTGACCCGCCGCATCGAACAGGCGCTGGCGCAGCAGGCGCAGTGGCAGGAGAAAGCCGAGCTGGCGCTGCGTAAGGATAAAGAAGACCTGGCGCGCGCGGCGCTGATTGAAAAGCAAAAACTGACCGACCTGATCGCCACGCTGCAGCAGGAAGCCGCTAATATTGATGAAACGCTGGAACGGATGAAACGTGAAATCGGCGAGCTGGAAAATAAGCTGACCGAAACCCGCGCGCGTCAGCAGGCGCTGGCGTTGCGTCACGACGCGGCCGCCTCATCGCGCGACGTGCGCCGCCAACTGGACAGCGGTAAGCTGGATGAAGCGCTGGCGCGTTTCGAACAGTTTGAACGCCGTATTGATACCATGGAAGCCGAAGCGGAAAGCATCGGGCTGGGCAAACAGAAATCGCTCGATCAGCAGTTCGCCGAACTGAAGGCCGACGATGAAATCAACGCTCAACTGGCCGCGCTGAAAGCAAAAATGAAACCGGACGCCGAATAAGGACGCCGCGGCTGCCGCCGGGGCGGGTGCTCAATGCGGGTTATGCCGCTGCGCAAACGCCCCTCGGCCGGCGGGAAAAGACGACGGGTAAAATTATGTTCACTAAGGAGATCGAATGAGCGCTTTGTTTTTTGCCATACCGCTGACCGTATTGCTGATGATTTTTGGTCTTTTCGTGGCACCGGTCTGGCTCTGGCTGCATTACAGTCAGCGCCGGCAAAGCAATGCTCAGTTGGGGCCGCAGGAGCTGCAGCGCCTGACGCAACTGACGGAAGACGCGCGCCGTATGCGTGACCGCATTCAGGTGCTGGAAAACATTCTGGATGCGGAACATCCAAACTGGAGGCAACAATAATGACTACGCGCAGGTCGGATAAAAAATTATATCGCAGGCCGGAAGAAGGCAAGCTGAAGGGCGTATGCGCCGGTCTGGCCCATTATTTCGATGTGCCGGTCACCTTGCTGCGGGTCATCGTGGTGCTGTCGCTATTTTTCGGTCTGTTTCTCTTTACCGTGCTGGCCTACATCATTCTCAGCATCGTACTGGATCCGGCGCCGGCCGGGCATGTCGACGAGACGCCGCCGCTTACGCCGCAGCGACTGCTGCAGGATGCGGATGCGGTGCTGAACGCCAGCGAACAGCGGCTGCGGCGGCTGGAGCGTTACGTGACATCTGAAACGTTCAGCGTGCAGAACCGTTTTCGTCAGATTTAATCCGCGCCGCCGAGCCTGTGGTTCCGCTGCGTTAACCGGAGAAAATGAATGCATGATAAATCCATGACGCAGGGAACGCGTAGCCGAAAAATCGCGCAGCGCGTTTTAAACGTGGCGCTGCTGGTGCTGATGTACTACGGCCCGGCCGGCATTACCCGCTGGCTGCTGCAAACGGTGACGCGCAAGCCGTTGCGTTTGCTGTTGACGCTGATGCTGCAGCCGCTGCTGAGCCGGGGGATGACGCGGCTTAGCCGTAAGCTGGCGCCGCGTGGCCCTGCCGCCTGATGCGCATGGCGCAAAAAGTAATTTCATGTAAGATTCAACATCCGACGTAAATTATCAGGATGTTTCATGGAAGACATACTCTATCCCATTGGGATCCTTCTGTTGTTCCTGTTTCTTGCCGGGCCGTTACTGTCGCTGGTGGCCCTGATCCGCAGCGCGCACGTACGGCGCGAAACGGAACGTTTGCAGCAGGAAGTAAAACAGTTGCGATCCGCATTGCAGCAATTGACATCCGGAGCTGCACCCGCGCCGGCAGCAACGCAGTCCACTGCGCCGCTGGCGGACGACGATGCCGAAACGCCGTGGATGTGGCACGGCGACGAGGCTGACACGGCGTCGCAGCACGACGCCGCGCCGGCGTTCGCGCAGGCTGCGGAGTCGGAAGCCGTTAGCGCCGAACCCGCCGTCGACGAAGCGGCGGAAGCGGTCTGGCGCCGGGCTTCGGCCGCACAGCCTGCGGCGGCGTCGCCGGGGTCTTCCGCGCCGACGCCGATCAAAGAAGAACAGGGCGGCATTTTTTCTTCGCTGGTCAGTTGGTTTTTGAAAGGCAATCCGCTGGCCAAACTGGGCATCATTCTGCTGTTCTTCGGCCTGGCGTACCTGATGAAATACAGCATCGAACGGAATCTGTTGCCGATCGAGGTGCGCATGTGCATCGCGGCGGCCATCGGCTGCGGCCTGCTGGCGTTGGGCTGGCGCCTGCGCCGGCGGCAGTTGCTCTATGCTTTGATACTGCAGGGCGGGGCCATCGGCGCGCTCTACATCACGGCATTCGGCGCCTTCCGGCTGTATATGCTGTTGCCCTACGGGCTGACTTTCGCGCTGCTGCTGGCAATCTGCGCGGCCAGCGTACTGCTGGCGGTGCTGCAGCGCTCGCTGAGCCTGGCGATGCTGGCCAGCCTCGGCGGTTATCTTGCCCCGCTGTTGCTGTCGCAGGGCGGCGGCGACCCCGTTATGCTGTTTTCCTATTACCTGCTGCTGTCGCTCGGCATCCTCGCGATCAGCGCGCGTCAGTCGTGGCGCGAGCTTAACCTGCTCGGTTTGCTGTTTAGCTTTGGGGTCGGCGCGCTGTGGGGCATGAGCGGCTGGCAGCCGCAGTTCTATTTCAGCTGTCAGCTGTTTCTGCTGGCCAATATTTTGATCTTCGGCGTGGCTACATTGATCTTCTCTCTGCGCCATCAGCCGGTGGGCAAAGAGATTATCGACGGCGTGCTGTTGTTCGCGCCGCCGCTGCTCGGTTTCGGCATGCAGTACGTTATGACCCGTCATTGGGCGTTCGGGCCGGCGTTTTCCTCGCTGGGCTTCGGTCTGCTGTATCTTGCGCTCGGCTGGGCCGCGCTGCGCTATTATCCGCAGGTGGGCCGGCGGCTGGCGATCTATGCGCTGGCGCTCGGCGGCGCCTTTAGCACGCTGGCGATTCCGCTGGCGCTGTCGGCAAGCTGGACCGCGCTGGCGTGGCTGGTGGAAGGGCTGGCGCTGCTGTGGGCCGGCGTGAGCCAGCGTCAGCGTCGTCTGGGCTGGAGCGGTTCGCTGGTTATGCTGCTCGGGCTGTTCTCGGCGCTGTATTCGCTGCACCGCGCGCAGATCGGCCAGTCGCTGTTGATTTTTGCCGTTCTGGCGCTCTGTTACCTGGCCGCCAGCTATGTGTGGCGCCGCTATCGGCCGGCGCACAGCGAATGGCGGACGATCAGTCGCACCTTTTTTATCCTGGGTATGCTGACGTGGGTGAGCTGGCTGATGTATGTCATCATCTGGTATTTAGATCTGAGCGCATATCCGCTGTTGGTCGTGCTGCCCGGCCTGCAGGTGCTGGCGCGCTTCCTGCTGCTGTGCGCACTGTCCGCATTGCTGTGGAACGCGGCGGGATGCTATTTGCGCTGGCGTGAGTTACGCCAGACGGCCTGGCTGCTGTGGCCGGTTATGTTGCTGACGCTGCTGGCGCTGGCGGCGCGCGTCTTTTCAACCACGTTTATGCTACATCAGTTTGCGCCATTGGCGCAGATCGCGATCGCCGCGTCGTTTATCATCAGTTTCGCCGCCGGCTACCTGCTGCTGTGGCGTGAACGGGATCGGCTGAGCCTACGATTCGAACAGACGCTGCACCTGCTGCTATTCTGGGCGGTTTGCGCATACCTGTTGCTGATGATGGTGCACTGGCTGTATCCGCTGGCGGGCTGGGGGCAGGATGAATGGCGTCCGGCGATGACCCATATTCTGCTGGCCGCGATGATACTGGCGCTGGTGGCGCCGGCGCGCCATCGGCTATGGCCGCTCAGCCGGCGGGCGGACTGGTATGTGTTGTCCGGCCCGATTCCGCTGGTCGCGCTGCTGTTTGTCCTGCTGTGGCGCGGCAACCTGCTGGACGGTCAGATCGCCGACTGGTTCTGGCTGCCGCTACTTAATCCGTTGGAGATCAGCGCGTTGGCCGGGCTGCTGGCGCTGGTCTGGTGGGCGCGGCGCTATGCGGCGGCCGGTCGTTTTGAACCGGTACAGCTGATCGGCTGTCGGGCCGGGTTATGGCTGCTGGCGCTCTGGTGGCTGAACGGTTCGCTGCTGCGCGCGCTGGCCTGGTATGCTGAACTGCCCTGGTCGGCGCCGTTCCTGTGGAATTCCCGCCTGGTGCAGACCAGCCTGGCCCTGGTGTGGACGCTGGGCGCGCTGCTGTGCATGATTTGGGCGACGCGTCGCGCGCGGCGCACGCCGTGGCTGGTGGGCGCGCTGGTGCTGGCCGTTACGGTGGTGAAACTGTTTCTGGTGGATAGCGCCGGCAGCGGCGGTCTGGCGCGCGCCATCGCCTTTATCGGCGTTGCGGTTCTGGTGCTTATCGTTGGTTATTTCGCTCCGCTGCCGCCCCGGCGCGCGCAGGCGGAAGCGTCGGAGAACAGAGAATAATGACCAGACTTATCCATTTGAAAGGTCAACTCGCCGCGGCGCTGGTGTTTTGCTGTCTGAGCGCCGGCGCCCGCGCGGAGGTCGAACGTCCGAATGATTTTGCGTTTGGCGCGCCGGTAACGACTGGCGGGGACCATCCGTTTTATCGGCTCGCATTGCCGCATGAAACCTATCTGAGCAGCGCATGGTCGGATCTGCGCGACGTGCGCGTGTTCGACAACCAGGGGCGCAGCGTGCCTTTCGCCCTGTACCAGCCGACCCGCAGCGGGGAAAGCGTCAGCCATTTCCCGCTGGCGCTGTTTGCGCTGGATGGCCGCGTGAGCCAGGGAGAAGGACGGAATAAAGTCGTGACGTTACGGCTGGCCGATGGCTCGCGGGTGGAGCTGCCGCTGCAGCAAAATGAAACGGTCGGCGGCAGCTATTTAATCAGCTTGCCTCAGCAGCAGCACGCGTCGCGTCGCATAGACCGCCTGACTTTCGGCTGGACGCCGACCGAACGCAACTGGCAGGCGCGGGTGACGCTGTATTACAGCGACGATTTGAAAAACTGGTATCGCGAAGAACAGGATGCTCCGCTGTTGGATCTGCAGGCGGATAATCAGCGTCTGCGCGTCGACCACATCAACCTGGACGGGCGCGCCATTGCCGGACAGGCGTATTTACTGGCGGTGGTGACCGGCGACGGCGGCCAGACGTTGCCGACCTTCAGTTCGGTGCAGGGCAGCACGCTGGAACGGCATATCGAGGAAGAGACGGTCGCGCTGAGTTTCAACGGTCAGCCGCTGGGGCCGGATGAAGCCGAGTATCAACTGCCGGTCGCGCAGCCGCTCAGCCAGTTGATTATCACCCCGCAACTGACTAATCGGGTTCTGCCGCTGGCCGTCAGCTACCGCAGCGGCGACCAGGAGCCGTGGACTCCGTTGCCGAATCAGCTGGTTTATCGCTTTATTAAGGATGGCAACAACAGCCAGTCGGCGCCGATCGCGCTTAACCAGACGCTAATCAAATCCGTGCGGCTCAAGGGGATCAACAGTCAGTGGGGCGAAACGCCGCCGCAGCTGACGGGAGCGCGCCCGGGCCGGACGGTGATCTTCAACGCACAGGGCAACCCGCCTTATCTGCTGGCGTGGGGCGCGCGCCAGGCGGCGCCGCAGGCGCTGACGCTGGATGAGTTGATCCCGCAGGAGTGGCGCGGCGCGGATAGTCTGGCGGCGCTGCCGCTGGCGTCCGCCGGCGATCGTCTCACGCTGGGCGGCGCTTCGCGGCTGACGGAAGCCGCGCCGGTCGCCGGGGCGCCGGCGCGCTGGCCGGTGCTGCTGCTGTGGGGTCTGTTGATTGTCGGTACGCTCGGGCTGGGCCTGTTGGCATTTAAACTGTGGCGGGAAATGAACACGGCGCGCTGAATCACGGCGCCGGACCGATATACGTGATAGCGCGGAACATACGAATATGACGAGCGAATGAAACGATTACAGAATGAGATGAGTGCACTGGTTAACCGCGGCGTGGATCGTCATTTGCGCCTGGCGGTAACCGGTTTAAGCCGCAGCGGCAAAACCGCGTTTATTACCGGTATGGTCAATCAACTGCTGAATGTGCACAGCGGCGCCCGGCTGCCGCTGTTTTCCGCCGCGCGCGAAGGGCGCCTGCTGGGCGTGAAACGCGTGCCGCAGCGCGATCTGGGCGTGCCGCGTTTCGCCTACGACGAGGGGCTGACGGCGCTGTACGGCACGCCGCCGGCCTGGCCCACCCCGACGCGCGGCGTCAGCGAAATACGGCTGGCGCTGCGCTATCGCTCGAACGATTCTCTGCTGCGTCATTTTAAAGAGAACGCCACGCTGTATCTGGAAATCGTCGATTATCCGGGCGAGTGGCTGCTCGATTTGCCGCTGCTGGAACAGGATTACCTGAGCTGGTCGCGGCAGATGGCGGGGCTGTTGCAGGGCGACCGGGCGGAGTGGGCCAAACCCTGGCTGGCGGCGTGCGCCGGTCTCGATCCGCTGGCGCCGGCCGATGAGAACCGGCTGGCCGATATCGCGCAGGCCTATACCGATTATCTGCTGCGCTGCAAACGCGAAGGGCTGCATTTTATCCAGCCCGGACGCTTTGTGCTGCCCGGCGATCTGGCCGGCGCGCCGGTGCTGCAATTTTTCCCCTGGCCGCAGGTCGATGAGCAGGGCGAAGCGGCGCTGACGCGAGCGGACGACAAAACCAATATCGGCATGCTGCGCCGGCGTTTTAACTATTACTGCCGGTCGGTGGTGCGCGGTTTCTATAAAGACCATTTCGTGCGTTTCGATCGGCAAATTGTGCTGGTTGACTGTCTGCAGCCGCTGAACAGCGGCGTTCACGCTTTTAACGATATGCGGCTGGCGCTGACCCAACTGATGCAGAGTTTTCACTACGGTAAACGCACGCTGTTTCGCCGGCTGTTTTCGCCCTGTATCGATAAACTGATGTTCGCCGCCAGTAAGGCCGATCACGTTACCGCCGATCAGCACGCCAGTCTGGTATCGCTGTTGCAGCAGCTGGTGCAGGAAGCGTGGCAAAACGCCGCCTTTGAGGGCATCAGCATGGATTGCGCCGGCATTGCGTCGGTGCAGGCGACGCAGAGCGGGATGGTCGAACACCGTGGGCAAGCGGTGCCTGCGCTACAGGGCCATCGGCTTGAGGACGGGCAGCCGCTCACGGTGTTCCCCGGCGAAGTGCCGGCCCGGCTGCCCGATGCGGCCTTCTGGCGTAATCAGGGGTTTCATTTCGACCGTTTCCGGCCGCGCGAAATGGCGGTGGATACGCCGTTGCCACATATTCGTCTGGATGCGGTGATGGAATTTTTACTGGGAGATAAATTGCGATGAACGATCCGCTGAAACCTCGTATTGATTTCGGCCAGACGCCGCCGGAAGCGCCGGCGCCGGAAATTCGCGCCGCAATGACCTTCGATGAACAGCAGGCGCAACATTTCTCTCCGCTCAACGTCGAACAGGCGCAGCAGGAAGAGGAAGGGGCGGCGGAAGCCGCGCTGACCGCCGCGCTGAAGCCGCGCCGCAGCCTGTGGCGCAAAATGGCCGGCGTCGGGCTGGGGCTGTTCGGCGTCAGCGTGCTGGCGCAGGGCGTGCAGTCGGTATATCAGTCCTGGCTGCAGCAGGACTGGATCGCGCTGGGGGCGATCGGCGCCGGCGGACTGATCGTCGCCGCCGGCGTCGGGTCGCTGGCGGTGGAGTGGCGCCGGCTGTACCGGCTGCGCCAGCGGGCGGAAACGCGCGACGTGGCGCGCGATCTGCTACACAGCCATGCGGCCGGCCGCGGGCGCGCATTTTGCGAGAAGCTGGCGCGCCAGGCCGGTCTCGACCATAGCCACCCGGCGCTGCGGCGCTGGCAGGCCTCGCTGCATGAGACGCACAACGATCGCGAGGTGGTCGAGCTATACGCCCGCATGGTGCAGCCGGTGCTGGACCAGCAGGCGCGGCGCGAAATCAGCCGTTCCGCCGCCGAATCGACGCTGATGATCGCCGTCAGCCCGCTGGCGCTGGTGGACATGGCGTTTATCGCCTGGCGCAACCTGCGGCTGATCAACCGCATCGCCGCGCTGTACGGCATCGAACTGGGTTATTTCAGCCGTATTCGTTTGTTCCGCCTCGTGCTGCTGAATATCGCTTTCGCCGGCGCCTCGGAACTGGTGCGCGAGGTGGGTATGGACTGGATGTCGCAGGATCTGGCTGCCCGTCTGTCAGCCCGCGCGGCGCAGGGCATCGGCGCCGGCCTGCTGACGGCGCGTCTGGGCATCAAGGCGATGGAACTGTGCCGTCCGCTGCCGTGGCTGGATCAGGATAAACCGCGCCTTGGCGACTTCCGGCGCGAACTGATTGGTCAACTGCGGGCGACGCTGAGCAACGACAAGCCGCCGCCGCAGAACAAATAATCATCGTTACGGCACGGCGCCGGGCTGTGCGCGCCGGCAGAAAGGCGTATATTGCAATACGCCTTTCCCGCACTGATATGATGTAAAAATGCGTACTTACCGAATACAGCTGCCGCTGTTGATCCTGTTTGCACTGCTTGCCCTGGCGCTTAATTTGCGCAGTCCCCTCACCGCCATCGCGCCCGTTATCGATCAACTGCGTGCAGATTTAGCGATCAATGTGACCATGGCCGGGATGCTGACCAGTATTCCGGTGCTCTGTTTCGGCATACTGACGCCGCTGGCCTCCGTACTGATTTCCCGTACCGGTATTGAAAAAGCGATTTTGATTACTCTGGCCGGCACCATTATCGGCACGCTGCTGCGCCCGGCGGGCGGACTGAATACCGCGCTGGCCGGCACGCTGATTTTGGGCGCCTCGCTGACCATCGGCAACATCGTCTGCCTGATGGTTATCGCACGCGATTTCAGCCAGCGTCGCAATATGGCCACCGGGCTTTACACCGCGGCGCTTAATGTCGGCACCATGCTGACCTCCGCGCTGACCGCTCCGCTGGCGCTGTGGGCCGGCTGGCGCTCGGCGCTGGCCTGCTGGGCGGCGCTGGCCGTTCTGGCGCTGATTTGCTGGGGCAGGGTAATCCAGCGCAAAAAACGACTCAGCCGGCAAGCGCCGGCCGATCGAGCTGACCGGCCGGCGTTAAAAGCGCGGGTGAATTTACCGACGGATCGGCCGTATTCGTTCTGGCGCCGGCCGATACTCTGGTATCTGGTGGTCGCCTTTACCGTTCATCTGCTGGTTTATTATGGCATGACCGCCTGGTTGCCGACCTGGCTGACCCAGGAAGCCGGGATGAGCGCGGCGCGGGCCGGGCTGATTGCGTCGGTGTTTCAGATTACCGCGCTGATCGGTTCCTTCGGCGTGCCGATGATGGCCTCCATGTGGCGCGTTCCCCGTTCGCTGTTGCTGGTTATGGTGGGTATTTTCTGGATGATGACGCCGGCCGGCATGTATTACTGGCCGCAACAGTGGCTGTTCTGGTCGCTGGTCAGCGGGGTGGCGCAGGGCGGCGGTTTTACCGCTATCTTTATGTTGATCATGGAGAATGCGCGCGATCTGGACGATAACCGGCGTTTCTCGTCGGCGGTGCAGGGCGTGGGGTATACGTTGGCCTCCGTCGGTCCGTTAATCACCGGCGGCCTGCATTCGCTGACCGGCAGTTGGGCCGCCAGCTTCCTGCTGCTGTCCGCCTGTTCGATTCTGATGAGCGCCATGGGCGTATGTGTGGCGCTGATCAATCGTCAACGGCCGGCGTAGCGCGTCTGGCGCCGTCAGGTGGCAAGGTCCTTTCACCGAGTGTCAACTTTTGCTGACAGGTGACTTCATCCGCGCCGGATGAAAGAGTATTATCGCGGTTTGCCGTAGCCATAATGAGAGGGTTGATCACTGATGCGCCTGGAAGTTTTTTGTCAGGACCGTTTTGGCCTGACGCGTGAATTGCTGGATTTGCTGGTGTTGCGTGGGATCGACCTGCGCGGCATCGAGATTGATCCCGCCGGCCGTATTTATCTCAATATCGCCAGCGTCGACTTTGACGTCTTCCGCGAGTTGATGGCGGATATCCGTCGCATCGACAGCGTCAGCGATGTGCGCACCAGCGCTTACATGCCTTCCGAACGTGAACATCGCGCCCTGCGCGCGCTGCTGGCGTCTATGCCGGAGCCGGTATTTTCGCTGGATCTGAACGGAAACATCGAACTGATCAACCCGGCGGCGCAGACCTTATTCGGGCTGTCGGCCGATAAACCGGCGGATATGACTATCGCCGGCGCCATCCCCGAGTTTAACTTTTCCCGCTGGCTGGCGCGCCAGCCTCTGACGCCCGCCGTCGAGCGGTTGGCGATCCGCGGCCAGGCGTTTTTGCTGGAGATCGTGCCGATTCACGTCGACGAACCGCAAGACAACCGCGCGCCGTCCGGCGCGTTGCTGATGCTCAAGTCGGCGGCGCGTATGGGCCGCCAGCTGCAAAATGTCGAAGTGAATGACGACAGCGCGTTTAACCATATTGTGGCGGTCAGTCCCAGGATGCGCCATCTGGTGGAGCAGGCCAAAAAGCTGGCTATGCTGGACGCCGCGCTATTGATTGTCGGCGAGACCGGCACCGGTAAGGATCTGCTGGCCCAGGCCTGCCACCTGCGCAGTCCGCGCGGGAAACAGCCGTTTCTGGCATTGAACTGCGCGGCTTTGCCGGACGATGTGGCGGAAAGCGAGCTATATGGCTATGCGCCGGGCGCGTACCCTAACGCGCTGGAAGGGAAAAAGGGCTTTTTCGAGCAGGCTAACGGCGGCTCGGTGCTGCTGGATGAAGTGGGCGAGATGTCGCCGCGCATGCAGGCCAAACTGCTGCGTTTTCTCAACGACGGTACGTTTCGCCGCGTCGGCGAAGACCAGGAAGTGCACGTTGATGTGCGGGTGATCTGCGCGACGCAGAAAAATTTGCTGGAGCTGGTGCAGCGCGGCGAGTTTCGCGAGGATCTGTATTACCGGCTGAATGTGCTCACCATGGTGCTGCCGCCGCTGCGAGAACGCCCGGCCGATATTATCCCGCTGGCCGAACTGTTCGTTGCGCGTTTCGCCGATGAACAGGGCATGCCTTGCCCCCGACTGACGCCGGACGTCAGCCAGTTGCTGACGCAATACGGCTGGCCGGGCAACGTGCGCCAGTTGAAGAATACTATTTATCGGGCGCTGACCCGGCAGGAAGGCGATGAACTGAGCATCCAGGACATCGATCTGCCGGCGTTCACTGCCGAAGGCGTGCCGGGCGAGGATATGCTGACGGGGTCGCTCGACGATATCAGCAAACGCTTTGAGCGTTCGGTGCTGACCCGGCTGTATCAGACCTACCCCAGTACGCGCAAACTGGCGAAACGGCTGGGCGTATCCCATACCGCGATCGCCAATAAATTGCGCGATTATGGCCTGAGCCAGCGCAAAGCGCAGGGCGATGACGACGAGTAGTCCGCTTGCGCGGCCAGGTAAAAAACCGACTGCCGCGAAGGCGTCTTTGCCCGCCCAAAAAAGATCGCCGCCATTCCTTCGCTCTTTTGCTGAAGGCATGGCCGATAAAGAAACGTCACGGTTTCTCAGCAGCATCCCGGCCTAAGGCGAAACATTGCATCATCGACTTTCTTCGAACTATCGCCGATCGCCACACGGCAGGCACAATCACCATCTGTCGGGCAGAGGGTTTAACACTGACAATAAAAACGGCTGCCGCAGCAGCCGTTTTTATCACAACGAGTCAATCACTTCAGCGCTGCCAGCGCCGCGTCGTAATCCGGTTCGTTGGTGATTTCATTAACCAGTTCGCTGTACAGCACGACGTTCTGCTCATCCAGCACCACGACGGCGCGCGCGGTCAGTCCCTGCAGCGGGCCGGAGGCGATTTCGACGCCGTAATTCTGTTTGAAATCAGCGCCGCGCAGCGTGGAGAGCGTGCTGACGTTATTCAGGCCTTCAGCGCCGCAAAAACGCGACTGGGCGAACGGCAGATCGGCAGAAATACATAAAACAACCGTGTTATCCAGTCCGGAAGCCAGCTGGTTGAACTTGCGCACCGAAGCGGCGCACACGCCGGTATCAATGCTGGGGAAAATATTGATGATTTTACGTTTGCCGGCAAAACTGCTCAGCGCGACGTCGGACAAGTCTTTCGCAACCAGCGTAAAGTCTTTTGCCTTCTCGCCCTTTTTCGGCAGCTGACCGGCAACAGAGACGGGGTTACCCTGAAAATGTACAGATTGTGACATGTTTGCTTCCTTATTACAGGTGTTTAACATGCTAGTCAGTGTAGGGCAACCTGGTTAACATTGATATAAAAATTTAGTCTTCCCTTGCCCGCTATCGCCGGACTGGTTATTTATTATCCCTTTAATCTTAAACATAAAATTTCCTCAGCGCCCGCAGGGCGGCCTGGCGCGCGCATTGGCGGCCGGGCCCTGAACAGGATGCGCACGGCCGCCCGTCAACAATTACGCCGCGCCGTCGATATTTTTCGCCCGTTTTTTAACGAATTAGCTATCATAATGGCTGAGAAATTTTATGCATGGGGCGGTGCGCCAGAGACGCACTTTTTATCTGCCTGATATAGGGTTAATTTTTCATGCAACAGCGTCGCTATATATTCAGTGCCGCCTGGCTGGCGGTCGTCAGCGGAAACGCCATGGCGGCTCAGGTTCCCGCCGGAACCGTGCTGGCCGAAAAGCAAGAGATCGTGCGGCACATTAAAGACGAACCGGCGTCGCTCGATCCGATAAAAGTGGTGGGATTGCCGGAAGCGCAGGTGGTAAGGGATCTGTTCGAAGGGCTGGTCAGCCAGGATGAAAAGGGCAACGTTATTCCGGCGGTGGCGGAGCGCTGGCAGAGCAACGATAACCGCACGTTTGTGTTTACGCTGCGTCCCTCGGCGCGTTGGTCAAACGGTGACACTGTCACGGCTAACGATTTTGTCTACAGCTGGCAGCGGCTGGTGACGCCGCACAATACGTCCTCCTTCGCGTGGTTCGCCCGGCTGGCCGGCATTGTGAACGCCGACCGGATCATCGCCGGCGAACTGCCGCCCGATCGGCTCGGCGTGAGCGCGGTGGACGACCATACGCTGAAGGTGCAGCTCAACAAACCGGTGCCGTATTTTATCAGCCTGCTGGCGAATTTCAGTCTGTTTCCGGTGCATCAGCCGACGGTGGAAAAATACGGCAATGACTGGACTAAGCCGGGCAATCTGGTCGGTAACGGCGCGTTTAAGCTCGAACAGCGTGTGGTTAACGAAAAACTGGTGCTGGTGCCTAACGATTATTACTGGGACCATGCCGGTACCGTTCTGCGTAAGGTCACCTTCGTGCCGATTAATCAGGAGTCGAACGCGACCAAACGCTATCTGGCCGGCGATATCGATATTACCGAGTCATTCCCGAAAAACATGTACCGCAAGCTGTTGAAAGATCTGCCCGGCCAGGTATTCACGCCGGATCAGCTCGGCACCTACTATTATGCTTTTAATACCCAGCGGGCGCCGACCAACGACGTCCGGGTGCGCAAGGCGCTGTCTTACGCCATCGACCGCAAGCTGATTGCTGAAAAAGTGCTGGGCAGCGGAGAGAAACCCGCCTGGCATTTCACGCCGGAAGTAACTGCGGGCTTTCATCCCACGCCCAGCGACCTGCAGGAGTATTCGCAGGAAGAGCTGGACGCGCAGGCCAAAGCGCTAATGGCCGCGGCGGGTTATGGCCCCGGTAAACCGCTCAAACTGTCGCTGTTGTATAATACGTCTGAAAGCCATCAAAAAATCGCCATCGCGGTGGCGTCGATGTGGAAAAAGAAGCTGGGCGTCGACGTGCGGCTGACGAACCAGGAGTGGCAGACCTATATCGACAGTCGCAACAGCGGCAAATTTGACGTGGTGCGCGCCTCCTGGGTCGGGGATTACAATGAGCCATCGACCTTTCTCTCGCTGCTGACCTCCAGCCATAGCGGTAATATCGCCCGCTTTAACAGCGCCGACTATGATCGTTTGCTGGACGAGGCCGGCAATCAAACGGATCCGCAGCGACTCAGCGAAGATTATAATAAAGCGGAGCAGATGCTGGCGAACGACGCGCCGATCGCGCCGATCTATCAATATACCAATGGTCGATTGATCAAACCCTGGGTCAAAGGGTATCCAATTAATAATCCTGAAGACATGGCGTATAGCCAGACGATGTATATCATCAAACATGAGGGTAAAAAGTGATGTGCCGAGATGGAGAGCCGAGTGGAAAATGTTGACGGGAAGGCACTCCAGCTTGCCGATGCGGTTTATGCTTATCAGCTGGATGGGAACGGCGGGGTACGCCCGATTGGCGAAAACGATGTGCTTAACAGCATGCAGCCCTGCTGGTTGCATCTGGACTACACTCACCCGGCCAGCGCGCGCTGGTTAAGCGAGACGACGCTGCTGCCGGACAGCGTGCGCGATGCTCTGGCGGGCGATAGCGTGCGTCCTCGCGTGACCCGGTTGGGCGACGGTACGATGATCACGCTGCGCAGTATCAATTTTAATGAGGATGAGCGACCGGACCAGCTGGTCGCCATCCGGGTCTTTATGACCGATAAACTGCTCGTTTCCACCCGCCGCCGTAAAATTTACGCGATTGACGAGGTGCTGAACGATCTGCAGGAAGGCAATGGTCCGACCGACAGCGGCAGCTGGCTGGTGGCGATAACCGATGCGCTGACTGACCATACCGGCGAATTTATCGAGGATCTGCACGACCGCATCATTGAACTGGAAGACGCCCTGCTGGAGCAGCAAATTCCGCCGCGCGGCCAGCTGGCGCTGATCCGCAAGCAGCTGATCGTGCTGCGCCGCTACATGACGCCGCAGCGCGACGTGTTTTCCCGGCTGGCCAGCGAGCGGCTGCCCTGGATGGGGGATGACGACCGGCGCAGAATGCAGGAAATTTCCGATCGGCTCGGACGGGGGCTGGACGATCTGGACGCCAGTATCTCCCGCACAACCGTGCTGGCCGACGAAATCACCACCCTGATGGCCGATGCGATGAACCGCCGCACCTACACCATGTCGCTGATGGCGATGCTCTTTCTGCCCACCACCTTTCTGACCGGCCTGTTCGGCTCGAATCTGGGCGGAATTCCCGGCAGCAATTCGCCGTGGGGGTTCGCTACTTTCTGCCTGCTGCTGGCGCTGCTGGTCGCCGGGGTGGCGTGGTGGCTAAAACGCAGTAAATGGCTATAAGTATTGCAGGCATTTTCTCTGTCGGCGCGGCGTGTTGGCCGGCTGAGTCAAAAAAGCACGCGAAGATTGAGCAATATCAAAATTTTTAGCGTGCGAGTACGGCACTATCGATATTGCAGGTGAATGCAACGTCAAGCGATGGGCGTTGCGCTCCATATTGTCTTACTTCCTTTTTTGAATTACTGCATAGCACGATTGATTCACACCATGCCGACATTAACGTCGGCATTTTTTTGCCTGTAAACCGGTAAAACGGGACGGCGCCATCCGTCGTCCCTGGCGCTCGCTTAGCGAATCTCCACCACGTCGAGCCGCTGCGCATCGGGCGGTGTCAGGTCGTCATCGTCCTGCCAGCCCGCCGGCTGCAGTGGAAACGTCTCGCGATCGAAGGCCAGATCGCCGCCGTTCACCACTTCGCTGTCGTGACGGATATGTTTAAAGTCGAACAGCTGATGATCGGCCAGATGGGAAGGCACGACGTTTCGCAGCGCGCTGAACATGGTTTCGATGCGGCCGGGGTAGCGTTTGTCCCAGTCGCGCAGCATTTCTTTGATCACCTGACGCTGCAGATTGGGCTGCGAACCGCACAGGGTGCAGGGAATGATCGGGAACTGACGCGCCTGAGCGAAACGCTCAATATCTTTTTCTCGGCAGTAAGCCAGCGGCCGAATCACAATGTGTTTGCCGTCGTCGCTCATCAGTTTGGGCGGCATGCTTTTCAGCTTACCGCCGTAGAACATATTCAGAAACAGCGTCTGCAAAATGTCGTCGCGGTGGTGGCCCAGCGCGATTTTCGTCGCGCCCAGCTCGCCGGCGGTGCGATACAGGATACCGCGGCGCAGACGTGAGCACAGCGAGCAGGTGGTTTTGCCTTCCGGGATCTTCTCTTTGACGATACCGTAGGTATTCTCTTCGACAATTTTGTACTCGATGCCGATGCCGTCAAGATAGTCCGGCAGCACGTGTTCCGGGAACCCCGGCTGTTTCTGATCGAGGTTTACCGCCACCAGACTGAAGTTTACCGGCGCGCTTTGCTGCAGATTGCGCAAAATATCCAGCATCACATAGCTATCTTTGCCGCCGGACAGGCACACCATCACCCGATCGCCTTCTTCGATCATATTAAAATCGGCGATGGCTTCCCCCACGTGGCGGCGCAGGCGCTTTTGCAGCTTATTGATGTTGTACTGCTGTTTCTTGTTAATCTCTTGATTTTCAGTCATTTTTATCTTAACTCGTATCAATGGGCCGCGCATGGCTCGTGCCGCCTGCCTGTCTGGTCGGCTTAATTCTGTGTCGCGGTACGCGAACTTCTGACGCCGCGCCCCGGCGCGGAGAATCGCATGCATTAGTATGGCGTGTATGGTACGGATTACGCCGCCGAATTCCAGCGCGTTTTACAGCGGTATTGCATCATTAGCTTGCTGACAGGGGATAATCGCGCACAGTTTGCATGGATGTCGGTTACAGAGCGGCTCAGCTTTCACAAAGGATGAAAGCAGATAAAAACGGAGTGGGGGCCGCGCGATAGCCGCAGAACACGAGCTGCGCGCCCGTCGCGGTGGCGCATCAAGTCCGACCGGACCCGATGCGTCTGCGTTGTTTTATTCGATCACGACGATGATGATATCCATCACGTTGGTGAAGGTTGCGCCGGTGATGACCAATCCGCCGGCCTGTTGGAAGAAATGGTAAGAGTCAAAATCGGCAAGGTAGCGATCGCCGTCCAGCCCGCCGGCCTGCGCCTGGCCCCATGTCGCGCTGTTTACCACTGCGCCGGCGGCGTCGGTCGGCCCGTCGTTTCCGTCCGAACCCGCCGAAAGCAGCGTGATGCCCTGATGACCGGACAGCAATTTGGCCGCACACAGCGCCAGATGCTGATTCCTGCCGCCTTTGCCGCTGCCGGTGACTTTGGTGGTGGTTTCGCCGCCGAAAAGCAGGCACGCTTTTTCGCCGGGGGCGAGCGCTTTCCGCCGGGCCAGCGCCTGCTCGACGATCCATTTCGCCGCGTCGCAGCTGTCCATATCCAGCGTCGAGGTGATGATTTCGGTCTGAAACCCGGATTTAACCGCCTGGTCTTTCGCATAGCTCAGCGCGATGTTATTGCTGCCGATGATGATGTTATGCAGGCGGCCGAATACCGGGTCGCCCGCTTTGGGCGTTTCTTCCACGTCGCCCGCCATGCCCTGACGGATATGGTTGAGAATGGCGGCCGGCGTTTCACTCAACAGATTATATTTTTCCAGCGTCCGGTAAGCATCCGCAAACGTAGACTCATCGGGGCTGGTTGGGCCGGAGGCGATAACATCGAGTCGATCGCCAATCACATCCGAGAGAATCAAACTGACGGCGGTAGCCGGCCAGGTCAATCTGGCCAGCCAGCCGCCTTTAATCCGGGAAAGATGTTTTCTGACCGCGTTAATTTCATTGATGTCCGCGCCGCAGGTGACTAACAACTGATTGGTTTTAACAATGTCTTCTTTTAACATTCCGGCCGGACAGTCGGTAAACAATGCCGAACCGCCACCGGAAAGCAGGCAGATCACCAGATCGTTTTCCGTCAGCGAGCTCATCAGCCCGACCAGCTTTTGCGTACCGGCAAAACTGTTTTCATCCGGCGTTGGATGCCCGGCTTCTGTGGTCTCGATGCGCGTTAAGGGACAATTATGGCCGTATTTGACGATGATCTGACCGGCGTCAATCCGCTCGTCCAGAATGGATTCGACCTGCTGCGCCATTAATGCGCTGGCCTTGCCGGCGCCGATAACATAGAGCTTGCCCGACGGACTGAGGGGGAAACGCTGGTCCTCAATCACCAATGTTTCACCGTCTATTTTCATGATGCGCTGGATAAGTTTATCCGGCAGTACACTCTCGATGCCCGCGTTGAGAATGTCTTTGATGATCGTTGTGGTATTCATGAGTCGACTCCTGCTGACCAACTAAATGAAAAACATGGACGCTATCCAGATGGAGATAAAGGCTGTCACGCTCATGACAATCGTCGCGGTGGAGAATACTTTGAGTGACGTGTCCGCTTCAATATTCGAGAATTTAGTTACCACCCAGAAATAAGAATCGTTAGCGTGCGAGGCAAGCATGGAACCGGCGCCCATCGCCAGCGTGGCGAAAAGACGGCCCATTGCCGAATCGAGACCAAAGTCGCCTAAGATAGGTTCAATAATCGCCGCGGTGGTGATGATGGCGATGGTTGACGAACCCTGTGCGGTTTTCAGAATAGCGGCGATAAAGAACGGAATAAACAGCCCGACGCTGGCGACGCCCAGATATTTGCCTAATTCGCCCGCCACGCCGGTTTCTTTAATGACCAGCCCAAACATGCCGCCTGCGGCGGTAATGATTAAGATCGGCCCCGCCTTGGCGATAGCGCCCTCAATAATGCTATTGAAATCGGTATTGCTTTGTTTTAACAACAGAAAAGATGAAATTGCGCCGAACAGCAGGGCAATGACAGGATTGCCGACAAAGTGAATTGCCGTAATCAACCCATTCTGGCTTCCCGGCGCAAACGACTTAACCAGCGATGACAGAGCGATCAGCATCAGAGGCAACACAATCGGCAGCAGGGCCAGTTTTACCGCCGGGAGATTGACTTCTTTTATTTCATCAAGCTCCAGCACCGCCGGCGGATAGTTTTTCCCTTTGGTCATCCAGGTCGACCACAAATAAGCGGCCACTGCCGCCGGTATGGAGAAGGCGACGCCGGCGATAATAAAATAGCCGAGGTTAACGTTCATCGTACCGGCCGCCGCGAGCGCGCCGGGATGGGTTGGCACCAGACAATGGACCGAATAAAGCGAACAGCCTAATATTGATGCGATTAAAGGCATCGGCACTTTGGATTTGGCGCTGAATGTTCTGGCCACGCCGCTTAAAATAATAAAGCCGGTATCGCAGAAGATGGTCAGGCCGGGGATAAAGCCGGTCATCGCCATGGCGACCGGTGCCCGCTCCTTGCCGGTTTTAGCGTAAATATAGTTGGCGATGCTGAGCGCGCCGCCGCTTTTTTCCAGCACAATCGCAATAATTGCGCCGAAAATAATAATGAAGGATATTGCGCCCATCGTCTGGCCGAAGCCCGTTTTCAGGGTATCGACCAGCTGACCGTATGGAATGGTGAAGATAGCCAGCAGGAACGAGACGATAAACAGCGAGGCAAATGCGTTTATCTTCAGTTTTGAGGTCAGGATAATAATTGCAATGATGCTACCTAATACGAGCAGGGATGTGGTTAAGATGTCCATTGTCACCTCTATGGAAATTATATTATTGATATAATTATGTATAATTTATGGGTAGTGGTTTGGTTATATTATCGTTCTCTGGTGCTGGCGCGTTATACTCGCCATCGTTTCGGTTGTCGGTGCGTCGGCCGATCTCTTTAACCCGAATTACTTACCCGGGTAAGCGATTCGGGGTTAATGAGCGGCATGCCGCCGCTCATTAACGGTCAGCGATTGGCTGGTCAAATGCGCTGCCGACGAATTTGTCATCTTCTCTTGCCGCCGTCCTGCAACCTGAATGAGTTAGGGTATAGAGGGGTAAAGTGTTTTGAGCCGCTTCATTTTAAGTACGCCGACGCGGGTAATACCATATAAGAAAACCCAAAATTGCAGCGTCAGTTTATGGCATTTGACCTGGAGCGTGAGAAGGCTGTCACATTAATCCGCTCTTGCGTGGCTTGCCCGGCAGAATCCGGGGCGCGGGGCCGGTGAAAGGCAATAGAAATAAGTTTTTCTTTTACCTTGAGATAAGAAAAACTTCACAGGAGGCGCTTAATATCAAAGTCGCTGTAAACCTTGCCGCAACTTGATCCAGATCACAATCTGGCGGCCGGCATTTTGCTTTTATGAAGTCATTAGTATGTGATGTTTATCACATATGTACCCAACAGATGACAGGTCGGCGAAGGCGGCAGGTCGCGCGCCAGCAGTCAGAAAGATGAAGGGTAAACGATTATCCTGAACCATTGAATAAGGCGTATGAATATACGTTCCGGAGGAGTTATGTCTATTGTACGTACGTGCCTGACGCTTTTTGGTGGTGACACGCTTATTATTAAATGTACCGACAAGTTTCACGTCAGCATGGTGGATGATAACCAGTCCGATGTTGCTCTGGCAAAAAGCGCGGAAAAAAATGCCATTAGCGTTGATGCCAAAGAAGAGGTGTATCTGACGGTGCCTTATACCGGCATGTGGGATCTCATCATTGATTCAAAGAGTAATACGCCAGAACATTCAATCAGTTACTTTCCCGCCTAGTCGCTGATCCCCCGTGATTAGATGCCATAGCCCGCGCTGCAGTCAGCGCGGGCTTTGTCGATCCTGCCGGCGTGCAAATGATATTATTGACGAGAAAATACGCATGGGGGACATTTAGCTTTACGCGTCTAATAGCAGAAAATAGCGACGTAATCTGCGGATAGCATATTTTACGGTATGAACGGCGATTAACTTGTGATAAACAGAATATACCCATTTTTTCATTCCTGCGTCGCGCCGACTTGTTTATTTATCGCGCGTTTTGCGGCGTCGCTGATTCACATTCGGCGTTCTGTTTGCCGCGCAGCGGTGAATTAATGACGGGTATAGCGACGGGTAAACATATCTGACAGGAGTTTTGGCATCATGGCAGTGCGTCATTGGTTACTGGCATCGGCGGCATTATGGCTGGTTGCCTGCAGCAGCGGAGAAAAAAATATCGCGGTCAGCCCGTCACCCAAGCCGACCGGCGGGGAAGTGTCTGACGATCTCAACGCGGTTACGTTGCTGAATAGCCAGTCGCCGGCGGCGGCCAACTGTTCTCTGGCTGGCGGCACCATGGCGATGGTTCGTCAGCTTAACGGTTCAGGCGTAGGAATGTGTCAACTGACCAACGGCAAACGTTGCGACGAGCGTTCAATCATGAACGGCAGTTGCCCGACCGGCTGGTGATTGCGGCGGCCTCTGGCTTCGCGCCGCCCGCATGCTGTTGGCCCGTACGCAGCATGCGGGGTAAGGCCCGCCGCCGGCAAGAGTTAAAGCTGATAAGGGCAGGGTTGGTTGTGGCTCAACTGCTGCAGACTTTGCAGCGTGGTATTGGCGATGCTGGTCAGCGCCTCTTCGGTGAGAAAGGCCTGGTGGCCGGTAAACAGCACGTTATGGCAGGCCGACAGCCGGCGGAATACATCGTCCTGAATCACATCATTGGATTTATCCTCGAAAAACAGCTCGCGCTCATTTTCATACACATCCATGCCCAAAGCTCCGATCTTTTGCTGTTTCAACGCATCAATCGCCGCCTGCGAGTCGATCAGCGCGCCGCGGCTGGTGTTGATCAACATGACGCCGTTCTTCATCTGGGCAAAGGCTTCGCGGTTGAGCAGGTGGTGATTCTCCGGCGTCAGCGGGCAGTGCAGCGAGATCACATCCGCACGCGAGTACAGCGTTTTCAGATCAACGTACTCCGCGCCCATCTCCAGCACCAGCGGGTTGGGGTAAGGATCGGAAGCCAGCAGTTTCATGCCGAACCCTTTCAGGATGCGCAGGGTAGCCACGCCGATTTTGCCGGTGCCGATTACGCCAGCGGTGCGGTTATGCATATTGAAACCGATTAACCCCTCCAGCGAGAAATTGGCGTCGCGGGTGCGCTGGTAGGCGCGATGAATCCGTCGGTTAAGGCTCAGCATCATGCCGACGGTATGTTCGGCCACCGCTTCCGGAGAGTAAGCCGGCACGTGGACGACCTGGATACCCAACTCTTTCGCCGCCGTCAGGTCGACGTTATTAAAGCCGGCGCAGCGTAGCGCCAGCTGTTTAATCCCCAGCCGCGCCAGTTCGCTCAGCACGTCTCGGCTGGCGTCGTCGTTGACAAAAACGCATACCGCCTGGCTGCCGGCCGCCATCTTCGCCGTGCGCTGACTGAGCATAAAATCAAAAAACTCCAGCTCATAGCCAAACTGCTGGTTAACCAGCTCAAGGTATTTTCGGTCGTACTGTTTGGTGCTGTAGATCGCCAGTTTCATGCCGGGTGTCTCCATAAGATCCTGCCCCCTAAGCTAACAGAAAAAAGTAAACAGGCAACCATGGCCAAATCAGGGATAAACGGCCAGGCATCGTTCTGTCCGGACTGGCAACCTGCGCCGTTAGCTGATAAAAAATCGCAATGCGGTTAAACGAGATGGTAAAAAACACCCATACTATTAGCGCCCCGGCGGTTTTATGCGCCAGCACGGAGCGCAGCCGCCCGGCGGCGCGGGTGGCGGCTATTGATCAGGACAGCGGATAACCGGCTGTCGCCGGCTTATTAATGGATGTGAATGATTAAAAAAATTACCTTATGCGCGCTGGCGGCCATGGTGCTGTCACTGGCGCTGTTATGGCAACAGATGCCGCGCTGGCTGCCGTACGCGGCGGGGTTCTGGTTGCCGCAAAACACGCGGCTGGTCGTTGGACAGCCGCTGCGCTGGCATGACGGCGGGCTGTCGATGGATGACGTGCGACTTGACGCGGCAACCTGCACGCTGCTGGATCTCGGTCCGGCGGGTCTTACGCGACGCGATGGCGGCTGGCGGCTGACGATAGCGCGTCTGGCGCTGAACAGCGAATGTCTGGCGCAACTGCCGGCCGCCCCGGGCGACGCTCCGCTCAGCCTGCAGACGCTGCAGCAGCGTTTACCGCGCGGCGCGGTCACTATTGAGCGCCTGTCGATCGCGCCCTGGCAAACCTACGCCGGCCGTCTGCACGTGCAGAACGATGCCGACCGTCAGCAGCTGGATTATCGCGGCGAACGGATCAACCTGCACGCCGAAATCGTCGGCCGCCGGCTGACGCTGAGCGACCTGCGGCTCAATGGCGATGACGGCCGGCCGCTGCTGCGGCTGAGCGGCGGTCTGGCGCTGGCGGATTCGTTCGATCGCTGGCCGCAGCAGGGGGAAATGCGTGGCTATATTGAGACTGACTATGCGCCGCGCCCGCTGACGGCGACGCTACGCTGGCAGGATAATCAGGGCGGACTGACGCTGCATGAGCAGGGAAACGAACAGCCGCTGGCCACGCTGCCCTGGGCGATTAGCCGGCAGAGCGTGACCGTTGCCGGCGGCAGCTGGCGCTGGCCGCACGCCGGGCTGCCGCTGTCGGGCGGCGTGGCGATCAGACTGGATAACTGGCGCGCCGGACTGGAGCAAACGCAGATTGAAGCGCGGTTGAATGTGTTGACCCAGGGGCATAACGGTAAAGCCAACGCGGTACTGACGCTCGGGCCGGGGCGCGCCAGTCTGATCGACAGCGATCTGAACTTCCGGTTGACCGGCCAGGCCAATCAGGCCAGCACCTCGATGGCCGCCTCGGTGCCCGGCGTGTTGCGCGGGTCGCTGCTCAATCCGCAGGTGGCGCTGTTGCCCGGCGCTTTTGTGCGGGCGTGGGGCGATGTTAGTCCCACGCTGCGGCTGGACGAGGCGCGCTGGCCGTTGGCTGGGATCAGGATCACGCCGGCCGGCGTAAACGGACGGCTGCAGGCGATCGTCCGTGCGCATGACAGCTACTGGGGCCGCTTTAAGCTGCACCTGGACGGCGGCGCGCGCGACTTCTGGCCGGATCGGGGCGAGTGGCGCTGGAAATACTGGGGCAGCGGGCAGCTTCCGCCGCTGCGCGCCCGTTGGGACGTGGCCGGCCGCGGCCGCTGGCAGGATACGCTGGTGGAGGTTACGGAACTGTCCAGCGGCTTTGACCGCTTATACTACGGTATGGTCACGGTGCGCGCGCCGCGCCTGACGCTGCGTCAGCCGCTGCGCTGGCAGCGCGCGGCGGCGGGCGGCGAATTCAGCGCCGGCCTGAACCTGCAGGCCGAACGGGTCAACCTCAGCTCCGGCGGCTATTTACCTGCGCCGGAGCTACAGCTTCAACTGAATGGCCGCGCGCCCGATGATTTTTTATGGCGCGGGCAGCTGCAGGCGGAGGCGATTGGTCCGGTAACGCTGAACGGACGCTGGGCGGATCAGCGACTGCGCGGCGCCGGCTGGTGGCCGGCACAGCCGCTGACGGTATTCCAGCCGCTGCTGTCGCCGAATCTGGGACTCACGCTGCGCGAAGGGCGCTTTCACGCGCAGGCCGCATTCTCGGCGGCGCGCGGTCAGGGTTTCAGCGCCGGCGGCCACTGGGTGGTGCAGGACGGCGGGCTGTGGCTGCAGGATGGCGAGATGAAAGGGGTCAACTTTACGCTGCCTTACCGCCTGCG
The DNA here is from genome assembly GCF_008710095.1 of Affinibrenneria salicis. The sequence continues at coordinate 420,297 of NZ_VYKJ01000002.1, read as the reverse complement.
CGACCATCGCTGGCAGTTGGGCGTCAGACGGCCGGTGACGCTGCATATCGCCGAACTGAACAATTTGTTCAGCATACGCGATATCCGCGCCGCACTGCAGGGCTATTATCCAGTCAGCGAGCGTTATCCGCTGACGCTGTCCGGCGTGGATATGGATATCATGCGCGGTCATATTTCGCTGTCCGCGTTGCGCTGGCCGCAGCGTCAGCCGGCCGTTCTGCGCGTAGACGGGGTTGAGCTGAGCGAACTTTTCACCGCGCTGAAGCTGAAGCCGCTGGCGATGTCTGGCCGGGTCAGCGGCGAGCTGCCGCTGAATTTCAATCACCCGACGTGGCTGGTGCAGAACGGCTGGATCAGGAACGACGGTTTCCTCACGCTGCGGCTGGATCAGCAGCTGGCCGGGGCGCTGGCGGGTAAAAATTTGGCCAGCGCATCGGCTGTCGACTGGCTGCGCTATCTGGAGATCGATGGCTCAGACGCCAGCGTCGCGTTGAATAACCCGGGGGATTTAACGCTCAGCGCCCACATTGAAGGCGAAAGCCCGCGGCAGAATACGCGGCGGCAGATTGTGCTGAACTATCGCCATCAGGAGAATATCTTTCAGCTGTGGCGCAGTCTACGCTTCGGCCCCACGCTGCAGGACAAAATCGAACAGCGGGTGAACCGGCAGCCGGAAGAACGGTGAGCGGGAGCGAACGGCATGACGACGCTGGTTATCAGGAATAGCGTGGCGAGGGGCGTGGCGGCATATTAGCCTCCGGCGCCCCCCGGTGCGGCAGGCCGGCTCTCCCGGACTCATCGGCGCCGTTATCAGCAACCTCACGCAGGGCGCGCGCCGTCAGAGCTGAATGCCGGAAAAGGACATAAAACCGAGCGACATCAGGCCGGCGGTGATAAAGGTGGCGCCGATGCCGCGCAGGCCGGCGGGGATATTGGCGTATTTCATTTTCTCGCGCAGGCCGGCCAGCGCGACGATGGCCAGCATCCAGCCAAAACCGCAGCCGAAGCCGTAAACCACGGATTCGGTGAAGTTATAATCGCGCTGCACCATAAACATCACGCCGCCGAAGATGGCGCAGTGGACCGCCAGCAGCGGCAGAAACACGCCCAGCGCGTGGTGCAGACTGGGCACGAAACGGTCCAGCAGCATCTCCAGGATCTGCACCAGCGCGGCCAACACGCCGATAAAGGTGACGAAGTTGAGAAAGCTGAGATCCACGCCTTCCACCAGCGCGCCGTCGCGCAAAATATAGTTATAGAGCAGGTTGTTAATCGGCACGGCAATGCCCAGCAGCAGGGTGACGGTGAGCCCCAGACCAAAGGAGGTGCCGATTTTCTTCGATACGGCCAGGAACGTGCACATGCCCAGAAAGAAGTTGAGCGCCATGTTTTCAACGAAAACGGCGCGAAGAAACAGGCTCAAAAGGTGTTCCATTAGCGTTTATCTCCCTCCTGGGTTAATAACTGGCTGATTACGGCAGATCGATGATTATTCCCGTCGCGTGCGGATGGCGGAGAAACACCTTTCGGGCGCGCTGCGATCCGGCAGGGATAACGGGCGGACATGATGGGGTTTATTTTATACCGAATGGCGGACGGTGACGAGTCACTATTTTGCCCGCATGGCGCCTTCAGTCGGGCGTAAAGCGGCGCGGCGCGCGGCCTGCGGGGCGAGGTCCGCGTGACGGCCTGGGTGAAAAATGATAAAAATGCGGTATATGTCACTTTTTCTTGTTATAAACTGCGTTTTTACCGCTATTCTTGCCTTTACGTCGTGCATTTTAACCCGCGAAAGTGCGCGGTAGATTAAAAAAATAGCAGCGAAGTGTCGCCGTCCGGGGAAGACGCGGCGTCGCGGCGGATTGCGGCTGGTGAGCTACGGCCGGGCCAACTACAATGTGGGATACTCTTGCTGACGGCTAATTAAGGATTGTCGATGAATAATTTACGCCGCCTGACGCGCGGCGCCTGCTGTGCGGCGCTGGCGTTGCTGACCGGCTGCGTGCCGCGCATTGAAGTGGCGACGCCCAAAGAGCCGATTACCATCAACATGAACGTGAAGATCGAACACGATATCCGTATTCAGGCGGATCAGGCGGCGACGCCGCTGCTGGAAGAGGCCGGCAGAAATGGGGACGACGCAAAGAAAAGCGCGCCGGCGGGCGCGCAATAAACAAACCAAACAACACAATCAATAACAGAGCAATGATGAGAAATATCAGGCAGCCGCCAGACGGTCGATCTGCGTTTTGGCGTCCTGCTGCGCTTTCTGCGCCATTTCCGGACCGTAGGCCAGCCCTTCGGCGAACACGAATTCGACGTCGCTGATGCCGATAAAGCCGAGGAACAGGCGCAGGTAGGGTTCCAGCAGATCGGTCGGCGTATCTTTATGAATGCCGCCGCGGCTGCTCAGCACCACGGCGCGTTTGCCGGTCACCAGTCCTTCCGGGCCCTGTTCGCTGTAGCGGAATGTCACGCCGGCGCGGGCAATCAGGTCAAAATAGTTTTTTAGCTGCGTCGGGATATTGAAGTTGTACATCGGCGCGGCGATCACGATAACGTCGTGCGCCTTCAGCTCATCGATCAGCTCGTCGGACAGCGTCAGCGCTTCCTGCTGACGCGGCGTCAGGGCGGCGTCAGACGGACGCAGCATGCCGACCAGTTCACCGTCCAGCACCGGAATCGGGTTGGCGGCCAGATCGCGTACGGTGACGCTATCGCCGGCGTGCGTCGCCAGCCATTGGGCGCTAAAATGATCGGCCAGCTGATTTGACTGGGAGAAGTCGGCCAGAATACTGGATTTCAGAATCAGTACTTTACTCATTTGCCAGGTCCTTATTGTGTGTAATCAGAGCATGGTGTCGTCGCCCCGGAATACAGGCATCATAGGCAGATGGCGGGGTGGGAGAAAGAGCAATATTTCGAGCGGGACGTTCGATTTTATTGAATAATATCGCCGCGCAACGATTATTAGCAGGCTAAACGTCATCGTCAGAACACGCCGCGCGTTGACCCTTTACGGGCGAGGGTAAGACAATTGCGCGCCGCCATGCGCCCGCGGCCTGACGGATGACGCGGATGACGGTTATAGCCTGCCGCGCTGATGTGTTACCATGCCCGCCGAAAAATAGCAGAGTCCATTCCGGTCGCCGATCGCGCGGCCGGTGAAAAACCAGGGAATATAACCACGTGAAATCACCTCTCTCCACCTTGTCCAGCCAGCTCGATGAATTAATGCTGCAAGACAGACAGCGCCTGCGCCGTCGCCTGCAGGGCGCCACGCGGGCCGGCAATACGCCGTCGGCGGCCGTCGTGCAGGAAATAGAGGGGGAAATCATCGCGGCGCGCCAGCGGGTCGACAACCGGCGCGCCAGCCGCCCGACGCTCAGCTACCCGGACGCGCTGCCGGTAAGCCAGAAAAAAGACGCCATCATGGCGGCGCTGCGCGAACATCAGGTAGTGATCGTGGCTGGGGAAACCGGCTCCGGCAAAACCACCCAGTTGCCCAAAATCTGTCTTGAACTGGGGCGCGGCATTCACGGCCTGATCGGCCACACCCAGCCGCGCCGGCTGGCGGCGCGCACCGTGGCGGATCGCATCGCCGCCGAGCTGGAGACGCCGCTGGGCGGCAGCATCGGCTATAAGGTGCGCTTCAATGATCACGTCGGCGAAAATACGCTGGTTAAACTGATGACCGACGGCATTTTGCTGGCCGAAATCCAGCAGGACCGGCTGCTGATGCAGTACGACACGCTGATTATCGATGAGGCTCACGAACGCAGCCTGAATATCGATTTTATCCTCGGCTATCTGCGCCAACTGCTGCCGAAACGTCCGGATCTGAAGGTCATTATCACCTCTGCGACCATCGATCCGCAGCGTTTCTCGCGCCACTTTAATCAGGCGCCGGTCATCGAAGTTTCCGGCCGGACTTATCCGGTTGAGGTGCGCTATCGTCCGGTGGTCGATGAGGCCGACGACGGCGATCGCGATCAGCTGCAGGCCATTTTCGACGCGGTGGATGAGCTCGGCCGCGAAGGGCCGGGCGATATCCTGATTTTTATGAGCGGCGAGCGAGAGATCCGCGACACCGCCGACGCGCTGATGAAACAGAATCTGCCCCACACCGAGATCCTGCCGCTGTACGCGCGCCTGTCCAATCAGGAACAGAACCGGGTGTTCCAGTCGCATCACGGCCGGCGCATCGTACTGGCCACCAACGTGGCGGAAACCTCGCTGACGGTGCCGGGCATTCGCTACGTCATCGACCCCGGCAGCGCGCGCATCAGCCGCTACAGCTTCCGCACTAAAGTACAGCGCCTGCCGATTGAAGCCATTTCGCAGGCGTCGGCCAATCAGCGCAAGGGGCGCTGCGGGCGCGTCGCCGCCGGGATCTGCATCCGTCTGTACTCGGAGCAGGATTTTCTGTCGCGGGCCGAATTTACCGATCCGGAAATTCTGCGCACCAACCTCGCGTCGGTGATCCTGCAGATGACCGCGCTCGGCCTCGGCGATATTGCGGCCTTTCCGTTTGTCGAAGCGCCGGATAAACGCAATATTCAGGACGGCGTGCGGCTGCTGGAAGAGCTGAGCGCCATTGAGCATGCGGAAAGCGGTCGTTACCGACTGACTCAACTGGGGCGTCAACTGGCGCGTCTGCCGATCGACCCGCGTCTGGCGCGCATGGTGCTGGAAGCCGGCAAACACGGCTGCGTGCGCGAGGCGATGGTGATCACTTCGGCGCTGTCGATTCAGGACCCGCGCGAGCGCCCGCTGGATAAACAGCAGGCGTCTGACGAGAAGCACCGCCGCTTCGCCGATAAAGAGTCCGATTTTCTGGCCTTCGTCAACCTGTGGGACTACCTGAAGCAGCAGCAGACGGCGCTGTCGTCCAGCCAGTTCCGTCGTCAGTGCCGCGGCGACTTCCTCAATTATCTGCGCGTGCGCGAATGGCAGGATATCTACACCCAGCTGCGTCAGGCGATCAAGGAACTGGGCATCCCGGTCAATTCGCTGCCGTCCGACTATCGCAGCGTACACTGCGCGCTGTTATCCGGCCTGCTGTCGCATATCGGTCAGAAGGATGTGGATAAGCAGGAGTTTACCGGGGCGCGCAACGCGCGTTTCGCCGTCTTTCCCGGCTCCGGCCTGTTCAAAAAACCGCCCAAGTGGGTGATGGTGGCCGAACTGGTGGAAACCAGCCGTCTGTGGGGGCGGGTGGCGGCGCGCATCGACCCGGAATGGGTTGAGCCGCTGGCGCAGCATCTGATTAAACGCAGCTATAGCGATCCGCACTGGGAAAAAGCGCAGGGCGCCGTGATGGCCGAAGAGAAGGTCACGCTGTTCGGGCTGCCGATTGTCCTGGCGCGTAAGGTTAACTATGGCGCGATCGATCCCGTTATGTCGCGCGAGCTGTTTATCCGACGCGCGCTGGTCGAAGGAGACTGGCAATCGCGCCATCCGTTCTTCCGCGCCAATCTCAGACTGGTGGCGGAAGTGGAGGAGCTGGAGCACAAATCGCGCCGGCGCGATATCCTGGTGGACGACGACACGCTGTTTACCTTTTATGACCGGCGCATTCCGCATGAGGTGGTTTCGGCGCGCCACTTCGACCGATGGTGGAAAAACGCCGGTCGTCAGGACGCCGATCTGCTCAATTTTGAAAAGAGCATGCTGATCAAAGAGGGGGCGGATAAGGTCAGCGAACTGGACTATCCCAATTTCTGGTATCAGGGCGACCTCAAACTGCGCCTGTCTTATCAGTTTGAACCGGGCACCGATGCGGACGGCGTGACGGTGCATATCCCGCTGGCGGTGTTAAATCAGGTGCGCGAAGAGGGGTTCGACTGGCAGATCCCCGGCGTGCGGCGCGATCTGGTTATCGCGCTGATCAAATCTCTGGCTAAACCGTTACGGCGTAACTTCGTGCCGGCGCCCAACTACGCCGAGGCGTTCCTCGCCAGAGCGACGCCCCTGCAGCGCGGGTTGCTGGATGCGCTGGAGCGCGAACTGCGTCTGATGAGCGGCGTGACGATTGAGCGCGACGCGTGGCAGTGGACGCAGGTTCCCGACCATCTGAAGATGACCTTCCGCGTGGTGGATGATAAAAACCGTACGCTGCGCGAAGGGAAAGATCTGTCGGCGCTGAAGGAACAGCTGAAAGATAACGTGCAGCAGACGCTGTCGGCCGTGGTGGACGACGGGCTGGAACAGAGCGGCCTGCATCTGTGGAGCTTCGGTTTGCTGCCGGACTGCTACGAACAGAAGCGCGGCGGTTATTCGGTGAAGGCGTATCCGGCGCTGGTCGACGAAAAGGATAGCGTGGCGATCCGTTTGTTCGATACGCCGCACCAGCAGCAGCGCATGATGTGGCGCGGCCTGCGCCGTCTGCTGCTGTTGAATATCCCTTCGCCGGTCAAGTATCTGCATGAAAAACTGCCCAATAAGGCCAAACTCGGACTTTATTTCAACCCCTACGGCAAGGTGCTGGATCTGATCGATGACTGTATCGCCTGCGGCGTGGATAAAATTATCGATGAATCCGGCGGGCCGGTCTGGCAGGAAGAGGCGTTCTCGCGTCTGCATGAACGGGTGCGCGCCGAACTGAACGACACGGTGGTGGATATCGCCCGGCGCGTCGAACAGATCCTGACGACGGTGTTCGCCATCAACAAACGGCTCAAAGGTCGGGTGGATATGGCGATGGCGCTGGCGCTCAGCGATGTCAAAGCGCAGATGAGCGGGCTGGTGTTTCGCGGCTTCGTCACGGAAAACGGCTGGCGGCGTCTGTCCGATGTTCTGCGTTATCTGCAGGCGATCGAACGCCGGCTGGAAAAACTGGCGCAGGATACGCATCGCGATCGCGCGCAGATGCTGCGGGTAGAGCAGGTGCAGAAGGCCTGGCAGCAGTGGTGGCACAAACTGCCGCCCGAACGCCGCGAGGATGAGGACGTCATGGCGATCCGCTGGATGATCGAAGAGCTGCGGGTCAGCTATTTCGCTCAGCAGTTGGGCACGCCTTATCCGATTTCGGATAAGCGCATTCTGCAGGCGATGGAGCAGATAGAAGAATAGCCGTGAACCGGACGGAAAGCGGCGATTCCGTCCGGACCGCCGGGGCGCTAAACAGCTTCGCATAATAGCGCTACACATGCAGGACATGACATCCCGCCAGTGCTGGTCTCGCACGATGAGACGTGAAGCATCAATGTGCGAAGTTATTTATCAGGAGCGCGCCAGCGCGGCGCGGCGCCGCTGACTGGCCACCAGAACCCCGACCAGAATAGTGACGGCGCCCGTCCACTGAAAGATCCCCACCCGTTCTCCGAGCAGACAGACGGAGAGAAACACGGTGACGAACGGCACCAGATTGATAAAGGCCGCCGCCGCCGATGCGCCGATGGCCCGAATGCCCTGATTGAAAAACAGATAGGCGATGACCGAACCGCCGGCCGCCATAAACAGGATGGACAGCAGCGGCAGAGGCTGCAGCGCGGCGCGCGGAGAGAAGGCCGCCGGTTGGCGCCATGCCTCGCCGATCAACCATGGCAGCAGCGCCATGCTGCCGTAAAAGAAAAACCAGAACATGAATACCCGGTCCGGGATCGCCATCTGCCAGCGGCGAGTGAGGATGTTATAAACGCCAAAGCACAGCGTGCTGACCAGCAGCAACAGGTCGCCGACGTTATAGCCGTCGCCGGCGAGACGTCGCCAGTCGCCGTTGGTCATGGTGACGCCAACGCCCAGCCAGGCGATCAACAGGCCGCTTAACTGGCGTAACGTCAGGCGCTCCATTCCGCACAGCGCGGCGATCAATAGCGTCAGCAACGGGGTGGTGGCTTCGATAATGCCGGCGTTAAAGGCGGAACTGAGCAGCAGCCCGCGGAAGTAAAAGTAATAGCACAGCGAAACGCCGGCCAGCGCGATGATAAACAGCTGCAGATGCTGCTTCAGCCCGACGGTCAGCAGCGTTTTTTTCGTGTTAACCAGCAGAAAGACAATCAACGCAGCGATAAAAAAGCGGGCGAAGGTCACCAGCGCCGGGCTGTAATCCTGCAGCGCATATTTTCCGGCAATCGCCGAGCCGCCCCAGAAAAAGGCCGACAGCATAAGTTTTGCATATATCCGGATGTTCATGGCTCTGATTCCCGCTCTGAAGGTTTAGCGCCCGACCAGAGTTCGGGCGGGCGACGGCGCGCCGTTGGCTATCGTTTTTAAAATCGTAAAAAACACGCCATCGATATTTTATTTTTTCTATGGCGGTCAGATTATTTCTTCTGAAATACATGCTATTTATATGTTTATTCGTATTTATCAACCAGCCAGCGAAAAGCCATAATGCGTAAAAATCCTGCCAAAAAGCGGCATCATGTTGTGGCTGTCGCCTATAACGATCTGCGCACGTTTGAATTTGGCTGCGTGGTGGAATTTTTCGCCGTGCAGCGTCCGGAGTTAAAAACCGACTGGTATCAGTTTTCGGTCTGTTCGGCCGAATCGCGCGAGCTGCGGGCGACCGGCGGTTTTTCCGTGACCGTCGACTATGGACTGGAGCGGTTGTCGGTCGCCGATACCATCATCATCCCCGCCTGGCGCAATGTGCATGACGCGCCGCCGCCGGCGCTGCTGCAGGCGCTGCGCGAAGCCTGGCGACGAGGCGCGCGGATTTGCAGCATCTGCACCGGAGTCTTCGTGCTGGCCGCCGCCGGTCTGCTGAGCGGCAAACGCGTGACCACTCACTGGCACCATGCTCGTCTGCTGGCGCAGCGCTACCCGGAGATCGACGTCTCCTCGTCCGCGCTGTATATCGATGAAGGCCAGATTATGACGTCTGCCGGGTCGGCGGCCGGGTTGGATATGTTGCTCTATCTGGTGAAGCGCGACTATGGCGCGCGGGTGGCCAGTCTGGTCGCGGAAAGGCTGGTTATTCCGTTCCTGCGCGCCGGCGAACACAGCCAGCAGACTCGCAGCCGGGTGATGGAAAACGGGGAAAACCGTATGGCCGCGCTGCTGGAGTGGTTGAATCAACACTTTACCGAACCGCAAACCATCGCCGGGCTGGCAAAGCGCAGCATGATGTCGGAACGCTCCCTGCAGCGCCATTTTCAGGATACCTTCGGCGTACCGGTGATGCAGTGGCTGGCGCAACGCCGGTTGGACTACGCGAAAACGCTATTGTACAGTACAGCCAGGCCGGTGGGGATAATCGCCGTGATGGCGGGTTACGGTTCCGAAGCCTCGCTGCGTCATCACTTCCGGCTATATGAGAAATGCAGCCCCAGTTCATACCGCCGTCTGATGGCGTCAGAAAAGGAAAATTATGATACGGAAAGCGACGATTGCCTTATTACTCGGTTTATCGGCGATCTCAGCCAGCCAGGCGAATGAAAAAACAGATCCGCGCCATGAGCGAACCGATAGCGACGTGGAGCGCAAAATTATCAATGAGGTGCGTAGCGCGAAGGCCCGGGCCGATGCGGACACCGCTCTGCGGCCTCAATTTATCCGGCTGGCCACTCGATATTTAAACAACAGCGATGATCGGACCCAACGTTTATTCAACCGGAACGGTTTCGGTAAGCGCGATATTCTGCAACTGGCCAGATCGTGGGCGCGGGACGGCGATGCGGAGATCAACTTTCTCGTCGGCAAACTCTATAACTCTGGCTATGCGGATATCAAAGATAAAGATATTGAAGCGCTAAAATGGTTTCGCGTCGCGGCCGCGGGCGGGCAACCGGAAGCGCAAAATATACTGGCGATGGTATACGACGAAGGGTTATGGGGCGTAGAGGCCGACGGTCCGCAAGCTATCGCATGGTACGAGCGCGCGGCGCAACAGGGCGATGACGAGGCGCTCGTCGGTCTGGCCGCTGTTTATTATTCCGGCCGGCTGGTCAGGGCCGACTATGCCAGGGCGCTGTCATTATTTGAACGGGCTTATAAGAATGGGTCGATGCGGGCGGCAACGTATTTAGGCCAGATGTATTACAGCGGTCAATACGTCGGCGTTGATTGTGATAAGGCCGGGCATTACTACGAAGAGGGCGGCGGGTCGGCAGACGATTTTGTGCGCGCCTGCCGGCAGGATGAACGAGAGCGAAAGAAGACCGGCGCCGAACTGCCGGTTTTGACGCTCAGGCATGAGTCGAATTTCATCGGCGATGAGACAGACCCCTATGAATGTAAAATTCATTTTGTCGTCGCCACCAATAAATTAGGCGAGGTCGCTAACCTGCGGGTCGTGGTCGAACTCAAAAACGACGCCGGGACAACGTCAGAACAGACACTGGCTTTCCCGACGATCGGATTAACCACGCTGGATGGCGGTATGAATGGACAAACGTTCGGTTCGTTGCAGGAATCCTTGCTGTTGCCGATGCGGCAGAGCGATTTTTGCCAGTTCAGTGAACTCGCGTACCGGGTCAAGGCGGCGACGGCCACGATTAACGGGCAAGAGACAGATTTGCTGAAGGCGGGAATTCTGCAATAAAACGCGCTATTGATTGTTTTTCAGCGTCGGCGGGCTATCACCCAGTCCGGATCGGGCTGATGAGTCATACGGTTCCTGAGATCCCGCCGGGCCAGTTCCATCACCCAGAAGCAGAAGACATGGCCGAACAGCTCGGAGAAATGTTCGGCAAACGGCTGATCCCAGGGCGCCGGCACGGTGCCGAACAGCGGCAGCAGGACGACATGGAATACAACCCAGATGACGAACCCATAAACGCAGCCCTGCCAGAGTTTTATTTTGGGCCAGAATTCGGCCACCACGCAGTACAGTACGCCGAAAGTAATGGTGAAACCAAAATGCATGATAAAGCTGACGATGGGGCGAGGGTTGCCGTTGTAGAGATAGGTAATATGCGTTAATTCAAACGGCATGCCAAGCTGCTGCAGAATTTGCTGAGGCGGGTTGGTCAAATCCCGGGCCGGCGTTCTGGGCGGGAAGGGTATTTCCCAGCCGAACTTAACGATTGCACAAATGATCCCCACAATAATGCCGATAAGTATTGCGAGAATTATCTTTTGCCTGTTGGTTTCGATCTTCATTTCCTGTTCCTCATACCCATGAAGCGTGCTGAGATAATGATCTTTTAAAGATAAAAATATATTCATTGATAGCGCTCGAACAGCGAGAACCGATAAACCTGGCTGCATTAAGCGCCGCCTGGGGATGATAGCACTTCCGTGCGGCGCCATTGGCGGAAAAGAAACGATATGAGAAATCACGCTAATGGCGCGGGGAACGGCATAAAAACAATATAAATGTCGGCGCATCGACCGCATGCGCACAGCGCGCCGGCCGATGCGGTGGAATAACAGATGGCGTTAATTGTCCTTGCTTAGGATGTAATAAGATACGTCGGCATTGACCATTCCCGCGGCTTGCCCGGTGGCCAGCCGCTTATCCAGCGCGGTGGGGGTATCAATGTATTGACGGCCGTCTTCCCTGGATAACATATTATCGATTTCATCCGCGCTATAGCGGGTGCACTGCTGATAGACGTAGCGAAAAAAAGCGTTGCTGTTTTTCACATCCTGCTGCAGGCGCGCGATTTCATTCGGTTTCAGATAATCTTTTTGTATATTCGAAGCGGCCGCCGGATGCAGTATAAAATGTGCGGACGGCGTGGCGTAACGTTCCGCGCCCGCGCAGTAGAGTAAACTGGCCGCCGAGGCCACCATGGCGATATTCACTGTGGTGATCGGCACGGGCGCGCTTTTTATCGCCTCATACGCCATGTAGCCGTTTTCCATGCTGCCGCCGTAGCTATTGATGTACAAATATAATTTCTTCAGATTCGGGTAATTAGCATTGATCTCGTCGATGGACGAGATCAATTCCGTGCTCCCTTTCGCGGTAATATCGCCCACATAGAGTATTTTCGCTGTTTCAATATTATTGTTCTTTAGGCCGATTTTTCTGACGGAAGAAACATCGGCCGTCGCCGGTAACGCCATCGCCAGTCCTAATGCCGATGACAATATGATTAATTTTCTGCGCATTGTTATTTAATTCCCTGTTTAAAATGATAACGCCGTCAGCGGGCGCGCAGCGCTTCGGTCAGTTGCTGACCAATCGCCGTCACCGCCACGGCGCGGTTATCGTCCATATCTCGTTCGCTGGCGTCGGGCGCGGAGCTTTGAATCCCCATCAGCGTCCACTGGTCATTATCTTTCAGCAGCAGCGGCGAGCCGCTGTCGCCGGGTAGAGTATCGCACTGGTGCGCCAGTACGTCACGCTGAGGCCAGCCGGTAATCAGACAATTTTCATGGCGATACAGCGTATCGGGATGATCTTCGGGATAGCCGGCCTGAGTAACGCGCTGACCGCTCTGCTGCAGTTGTCGACGCAACGCCTGACGCGAGCCGGACCATATCGGCACCGGCGTGATGCCGGGCGGCGCCTGCTGCAGGCGGATCAAGGCAAAATCGAGCGGGGCGGCGCTGGGCGGCACAATCCAGCCGTCGCCATCGGCTTTCAGGCGCTGGCCGAGCCGACGGTTGACCAGGATTTCAACCGCCTGAGTTGCGTAGCGCCAGCCTTTTTTCGAGGGGAGAAAACGCACGGCGACAATGCGGTCGGGGCGGCCGGGCGGCACCAGTACGCAATGGCCGGCGCTTAACGCCAGACTGGGCGAGATCAGCGTGACCGTACACAGGCTGCCGCTGGCCGTTTCCAGCTGGCCGATAGCCTGCCAGGGCCAGCGCGCGGCAGACGTGACGGGGTGGCGGTCGTCATGACCGAAGAACAGCGTCTGGCGCCCGAACGCGGTTGCGGCCTGTGGCCCGCACTGCGGGGCAGACAAAGCGAATAAACATAACAACCAAAGCGGTATGCGCATTTAAATGTTTTGCCTTACACGTCGATGAGTCTGCGTCGTATGTGAATAACTATAGACCGTTACGCTTTTGGCGTGCAGGAGACGTTCCCGCGCGTTTAATTCATTCGTCCCGCGCTGGCGTTGGCATGCCTCTGTCTGCCCGCGCGGCATTCACCCGGCTGGTGGTTATCGACAGACAACGCGGCGGAAACGGACGGGGGGACGGTGCAGATGGTTACAGGAATAACAGAACGACGATCAATCCGCAGAGAACAAGCAGGGATAAAACAATTTCAAATGAGTAACGCTGTAACATCATCCGCTATCCCATGAAATAAGCGCCCGGCAAAGCGAAGCGACAAAACGCCGATAACGTGGTTTGATCGCCGCCGTCCTCGCAATAGCGGGGGATTCGGTCGCTGACCACACATTGCCTGAAACAGGAGACCTGTAATAACCAATTGGCGATCGTTCTGCCTGATTAACGGTTTCAGCGCCCGGCAAGCCGGGGCTGAAACAGGGCCGGAGACGGCGCTTCACGCCATACAGCCGGCCTTTATCTTAAGGCGGCTAACTTATGCTGCCGGGGTGCTTTTTTCTGCAGCCGGTTTTTTAGCTGCGTGTTTTTTCACGTGTTTTTTGGCAGCCTGAGCTTTCTGTTCAGCCGGTTTTTTCACTGCTTTCTTCGCGTGTTTTTTAGCGGCCTGCGCTTTTTGCGCGGCATGTTTCTTATGGTGAGTGACTTTAGCTTTTGCTTTTGCCGGAGCGGCCTGAGCGGCAGGCGCGCTGACCTGAGCCGGGCTGGTAGCCGGAGCGGCGGTGGTATCGGCGGCGAAGGCGGCGGAGGACAGGCCCAGAGCAGCACCAGCAATCATTACTAATACTTTATTCATCATCATTACCTCAATTATCCAGTTCATGTCTCGGACCCTGACCGGGTCGGTAGAACGGATAATAGAGAATTAATCTCGCGGCTTCCGTTAGTGATTGGTATCGGCGTGTAACCGAATGTACAGTCTGCGTAAGGATGCGGACGTCCTGCAACGAACAGCACGCCTCATCACGGGCGCCGCAGTCTCTGAGCCAGCGGCGTCGCGCTTTACGACGGCGTTTTAACCGGCCAGCAAAAGCGAAAGCAGGCGCCGCCCAGCGCGCTGCTGTCCGCCACGATGGTGCCTTCGCAGGCGTGCGCGATAGCGGACACGATCGCCAGTCCCAGCCCGCATCCGCCGCCGCTCTGGTTTTCCCCGGCCTGCAGCCGCACGAAGGGCTCGAAGATTTGCCGCCGATCGTCGGGCGCAATGCCCTGACCGTCGTCTTCCACCTGCAGGCAGGCCAGATGATTGTCGCGCCACAGGCTGATGCGTATCCGCTGTCGGCAGAAGCGCAGCGCATTGTTGATCAGATTATCCAGCACCCGTTCCATCAGCCGCGCGTCGATCGGCCCGAAATCGGCCTCGTGCGGGATGGTCAGCTCAAGCGTCTTGTCCGGCCGGATCTGGCGCAAATCGTCGATTTTGGCGCGCAGCCAGTGCGACAGATCCAGCTCCGACAGGTTGAGCGTAACCTGCGGGCGGTCCAGCCGGGCGTAGGTCAGCAGTTCGTCGATCAGCGCTTCCAGCTGGCCGATATCATGGTTAAACGCCTGGCGCTCGTCTTCCGCCAGGTCGTCGCTAATCGCCAGCCGGTAGCGCAGGCGAACCAGCGGGGTGCGCAGCTCATGGGCGATGCTGTCGATGAGCTGCTTTTTGCTGGCGATCAGTTGGTTCAGATTATCGGCCATCCGGTTAAAGGCTACGCCCAGTCGGTGCAGGCTGGAGGTGGCATCGAAATGGGTTCGTTCCTCCAGATGGCCGTCGCCCAACCGCTGGGCGGCGCTCTCCAGCTTGAGCATCTCTTTCCAGTGCGGTCGAATCCATAAAAAAACCGGCAGCGCCAGCGATAGCCCGATCACCATAACCAGCAGTAAATCGAGCAGGCGCATTTCGTGCAGGAAAAACAGATAGGGAATGGGGCCGACCGCCAGTACATAGTGGCTGCGCGGGATGCGCTGGATAAAGGTGTACTCATCGTCCAGCGCCACGATCTCGCCCTGACGCAGACGCCGCTGGGCCGCCGGGCTGAGCTGATACTTGCTCAGCGGCTCGATATGCAGCTTAAACGACAGGTTCAGATCAAGCTGGCTGATGGTTTTATGCCAGTCGCGCGGCGGAATGGTATGCAGTTCATTGCGGATCAGATACAGCGAGCTTTTCATCAAATCGTCCATTGACTGTCGACCCGCCCGTTCGGCGGTCACTTTATAAACCAGCCCGACCAGCAGCGTCATAACCAGAAAGCTGGCGAACAGCAGCAGAAAGAATTGAATGAAAAGCTTTTTCATACCGCGTCGCTCTCCCAGGCGTTGGGGGCGAACAGATAGCCTTTGTTGCGTACGGTTTTAATGCGGTAGGGATCGAGCGTATTGTCGTTCAATTTTTTGCGCAGGCGCGATATCGCGACGTCGATACTGCGATCCATACCGTCGTAGCTGACCCCGCGCAGCGCTTTCAGCAACGCCTCGCGGTCCATGGTGTGGCCGGCGTTGATCGCCAATTGCCAGAGCAAATCGAAATCGGCCGTCGACAGCAGGATGTGCTCGTCGCCCAGCGTGACCTCGCGGTTGACCGGGTCGATGCACAGCAGCCCGAAATGCAGCGGCTTATGGATCTGCAGCGCGCCGGCGCCTTCCTGCGCCGGCTGGACGCCGGCGTACTGACGGAAATGCCGGCGCAGACGCGCCAGCAGCACCGCCGGCGGGGTGGTTTTGAGGATATAGTCGTCCGCGCCCATTTCCAGCGCCAGAATATGGTTCATATCGCTGTCCAGCGAGGTGAGCAGGACGATCGGCCCGCTGAAGCGCGGCCGCAGCTCCCGGCACAGCGTCATGCCGTCTTTGCCGGGCAGCATGATATCAAGCAGAACCAGGTCGGGCTGCTGCTGCTCAATAAACGACAGCGCCTTATCGCCGCGCGTTTCGAGCTGCACTTCAATATCGTGCTTACCGAGCCAGGCGGCAATCAGTTTGCCTACCTCGCTATCATCCTCGACAAAAACAATTTTCTGTTTCGTTTCACCTGACAACATCTTTTTAATCCTGATCTTCTTTTACTCCCGCGCTGACGGGCGGGCGGACTGACAAAATCGCATCCGGCAGCATAGCGCGCCGGCAGGGCAGCGACCAGGGTATAAGCGTAAACGGGTGTTAAACCGGTTAGCCCGCTGGCGGACGATCGCTATCCAGAACGTTAAGATAACGGCCGCTGAGCGGCGGCAGCGCCAGGCGCGCAATCTCGTCCTCACCCGGCATATGTCTCTGTGCACATTCACCAACCACGCCGGCCCGATAGCGGACAGGATGGCGGGGGGAAGCCGACGTCCGCTGCTAAACGGAGAAAGGAATGACCGATAATTCGCGACAATATAGACTGGATTCCGGTTCGCCGGCGCGATGACGTTATACTAACCAATACGTCGCAGGACGCGTTTTCCGGCTGCATCGGCGCCGGGCTCTCTGGATCCGCCGCTCTGCCTGATGACCAGGCGATAATCGTCTGACAACGTTTTTAGCCCGACGGGCGCGTCCGATAACCGGAAGGAAAAGGAGTGATGGGAATGAGCGAAGATCGCCCAGTGTCTGCGCAATTCGGCGAAGGGGTCTGTTTTGATTACGTCGGCTTCCTGTCTGCCTCGTGTAAAAAACGCTGGCGCTTTGTCGAGGCGATTTATGGGGTAATGCCGATCTTCGGCATGGTGTTGAGAAGGCCGCGGGTCGCGCGCGATAGCCCGAAAGAGCAGCTTAATGCGCTGGCGCTGCAGGTGGTATCTACCCAGCTTAGCGATGAGACCAACATAGTGCGCCTGATTACGCTGGCGCAGCAGCAGGGCGTGGGGATGTTTGATATTCGGCTGCCGTATGCGCTTTCCGAACGGCAGATCGCCGCCATTGCCCGGCAATATCGGCGGCCGCTGACGCTGAGTCAGCAGGGCGAACGCCTGTCGGTGCTATTCCCGCCGCACGTGGCGCATTAAACATTGAGCCCCGGCGGGGCTCAATCTATATCAGTGATACTTCGGGGTGTCGCGTGACGAGGCGCATTCATGCGCCTCTCTATAAAGATCCCGCGTTCGGCGTTGTACAAAACGATAACGTTGTATCCCGCAACCCGAAATATTCAGGTCGATACGACTCGCCCCGATCAGGCCGGCGCGGTTTCTTCCAGCGCCTGAGCCAGCGTCGGATAGAAACTTAACCGTCCCTCTATCGGGTTAACGTTGGCGCGCGCCAGCGTTTTCAGTGGCTGGAACGGGATATCGGTGATGATTAACCGTTTGCTGGCCGGCAGTACGTCGGTGAAACGCAGAAACGCGTTCAGTCCGCCGGCATCCAGTACCGGCACCGCATCCCACTGCAGAACGATCGTCTGGTAGTCTTCGCTGCGGCTCAGCAGTTCGCTGAAGATGCGCTCGGCGGCGGCGAAGAACAGCGGACCGTTGACCCTTAGCACCAGGCGCTGCTGCGCGTGAGTGCCCGGCAGCTCGCTTACGCGGGTCATGCGCGCAATGCGGCGCATAAACAGCAGCGAGGCCAGGACGATACCGACGGTGATGGCGATAACCATATCGAACAGGACGGTCAGCGACAGGCACAGCAGCATCACAATGATATCGTCCTTCGGCCCGTGACGCAGCAGATCGACGACTTTATGCGCCTCGCTCATATTCCAGGCCACCATCAGCAGCAGTGACGCCATCGCCGCCAGCGGCAGGTAGGACAGCCACGGCGCCAGCACCAGCAGCGCCAGCAGCACCAGCAGGGCGTGAACAATGGCCGATACCGGCGAGGTGGCGCCGGCGCGCACGTTGGCGGCGGAACGGGCAATCGCCGCGGTGGCGGTGATGCCGCCGAAGAACGGCGCGACGATGTTGCCGAACCCCTGACCCATCAGCTCCGCATTGGAGTTATGTTTCTTGCCGGTCATGCCGTCCAGCACCACCGCGCACAGCAGCGACTCAATCGCGCCGAGTACCGCCATGGAAAAGGCGGCAGGCAACAGGGCGGACAGGCTCTGCCAACTGAGATCGATGCTCTGTCCGCTGGCGGACGGCAAATTCCACGGCAGCACAAACTGCGGCAGAATCGGCGGGATCCCTTTGCCCAACGTGCCGTCGGCCAGCGTGTAGCTAAAGCGGGAACCGATGGTGGCGACATGCACATCGAACAGCGAAAGGATACCCATTACGGCGACGCCGGCCAGCAGCGCCGGCAGATGGCCCGGCAGGCGAATGCCCAGCTTAGGCCAGCTAATCAGCACAAACAGCGTAACGATGCCGATCAGCGTATCGCCGACCTGCAGCGTGGGCACCGCCTGCGCCAGCGCGACGACTTTGTCGATGTAGTGTTCCGGCACCGTGCTCATATGCAGACCGAGGAAATCTTTCACCTGCATGGTGGCGATAGTGATCCCGATCCCGGAGGTGAAGCCCAGCGTAACCGAGAGCGGGATGTATTCGATCAGCCGCCCGAGCCGCGCCAGCCCCATCAGCAGCAGAAAGACCCCCGAAAGCAGCGTGGCTATCAGCAGGCCGGAGATGCCAAACTGTTGCGATACCGGATACAGAATCACCACAAAGGCCGCGGTCGGTCCGGAAACGCTGTAGCGCGATCCGCCGGTCACGGCGATGACAATCCCGGCGATAGCTGAGGTGTAGAGACCATATTGTGGCGGTACGCCGCTGGCGATGGCCAGCGCCATGGCAAGGGGGATGGCAATGATGCCGACTGTAATACCGGCGATAATGTCCTGAATAAGGCGTTGTGATGTATATTTCTCGCGCCCGCATGCGTCAATAAGTGCGCTGAACGGCCTGATACCGTTAATTCCGTGCGTTTTCATCTAAGGCTTGAACCAAATGTAGAAAAGACAAAAAAATGGCGGGCCGACTGAGGTCCGTCGTTGAATGGAAGCCACTACGATACGCCCTTTATCCAACAAAAATCCAGATATACATCAAGCGCCAACCCGATAGATGAAAATTTTTTGCGGCCAGAAAGGACGCGGCCGGTGAAGGGTTAAACGCCTTTTCGGCCGTCAACGGGCGATGTCGATGGCGGTGATACGGCCGGTTGCGACGTGAATCGGCGCGCGCTGGACAGGAATACGATCGCGCCGTCCGCACGTCGGCGGCACACCGGCATCGGACGCGTTCAAGCCTCGGTTTTACCGGTCAGAAGCGCAGGGCGGGTTAAAGGCAGGGAAAGTACGAAAATCGCCGCGGCGGGGAGGCGTTCAAAGCCGCCCGCCGCATTGTGCGTTATAGCATGATGGTCATCAGATAAGCCGCGAACAGCGCCAAATGGGCGCTACCGTTGAGTACGTTGGTTCTGCCGGTGGAAAACGAGATATTACACAGCACCATCGCCGAGCACATCACCACGATTTGCGGCAGCTCCAGACCGAATTCGAGCGGGTGATCGGTAACAATGGCGATAATGGTCACCGCCGGCACGGTCAGGGAGATGGTCGCCAGCACCGAGCCGAAGAACAGGTTCATGGCGCGCTGCACCTGATTGCGCAGAACGGCTTTAATCGCGCCCAGCCCTTCGGGCGACAGGATCAGCAGGGCCACCAGGAAACCGGTAAACTGCTGAGGCGCGTTCAGCGTGCTGAGCAGCGTTTCCAGCGGAGCGGAATCCAGTTTGGTGACCGCGATGACCGCGCACAGATGGATAATCAACCATAGGGTATGCCAGAGCGAACTGTGCACGGACGGCTTGCCGTGCGGGTCGTCGTCGTCGCCGTCTTCATGCTCATGGACAAACAGGCTCTGATGAGTACGGGTCTGGATCAACAGAAACACGCCATACATGACTGCGGAGATGGCGGCGGCGATCAACGCCTGAGGGATAGAGAAGTTACCGTCGGGCAGCGAGGTCGGCAGCACCAGCACGATGACCGACAGTGGAAACAGCGCCATCAGATACTGTTTGATACCCATCAGGTTAACGTGCTGGGTCGCAAATTTATGGCCGCCCAGCAGCAGCGCGAAACCGACCAGACCGCCGCTGACGATCATGATGATCGAATACAGCGTGTCGCGCATCAGCGTAGGGCCGGCGTCGCCGGTCGCCATCAGCGCCGAGATCAGGCTGACTTCAAGGATAACCACCGACAGGCTGAGGATCAGCGAGCCAAAAGGTTCGCCATGCCGATGCGCCAGCACGTCGGCATGGCGCACCACGCTGAACGCGCTGGCCAAAATCCCGGCCAGCGCCAGCGCATTGATGGCGATAATCAACAGAAAGTTGTCGGTGCCTCCCCAGGTCAGCAGGATGCCGATCGTCACGATGGGGACAATCAGCGAATATTCGCGGTGGCGCGTTTTGCTTACTTCGGTGTGTTCGACCTCGTGTACAGCCTTCATGACAGGGCTCTCCTTATCCATTGAGGAAAAGTACGTTATGGTAATATCCCCTTCATCGCGCCAGGCGATTCTGTTGCCTTACCGCAACGCGAATTACTTCGGGTTCCGCATCCTGGAATAGACTGCGGATCGTCGGACTCAGTGATTAAGCATAGATGCTAAGCGCATGTCACCCGAGATATTTCACGCTGGTTGCTGAAGCGTTACCATGACGTAAAAAAGAATTACAGATTAACAGATTCATGGCGGGGAATGCGGATAATTTACTTATTTTTACCGCTTACCGCTAAATAACGCAAAATGATGGCAATATTCTTAATATATGACCATTTCATGATGAGCTATAAGGTTTTTTTTGCGGATAACTCTCAGCGTTATCTGGCGTGCCGCGACATTATCCGCTAAAAATTCTCTTTGTTTAACTCACTTCGCGAGTATAGCGCAGCATAAGGCGGATTTACGTCACCTCCTTTTCCCGTTGCGCGCATAACGGCGCCGCGCCGAAACCAGACGATGATGCCCGCCAGTTTGATAAATTGGCCTGTCGCCGTCGGGCGCGGATCGACACGGCATACAATTTCCCCATAAGTGTCCTAAAATGTACTTTTTTACTTTTTGTGACCGCTATCGACCTTGATTGCGGCGGCGGAAATGAATAATCTCATGTGGTTACTGCCGCAATATTAACCAGCATCGCGTCTGGTCAGGAGAGCAGTTATTAAAGGGATCAGGTAGTACGTAGCGGGGATTGTCGGTTGTGTTAACACGTGAATTTTTGCAGAAAGCAGATTGCAGAACATCTTTCGGTATTATTGAGGAAAGACTGTTATTAACGCCGCAGCAGCGGCAGGCGTCATTAAACCATACCCTGGCTGAACGGCCGGATAACTGCCCGGTCTGGGTGTTTGGTTACGGTTCGCTGATGTGGAATCCGGTGTTTGACGCCGACGAAATTTGTCTTGCCACGCTGAATGGCTGGCACCGGACGTTTTGTTTGCGCCTGACCTCCGGCCGCGGCACCGCCACGCACCCGGGCCGGATGCTGGCGCTGGAGCCAGGCGGCAACACCACGGGGCTGGCGTTCCGCCTGCCGGAAGCGACGATGCGCGAAGAGCTTGAGCTGCTATGGAAGCGCGAAATGGTCACCGGCTGCTATCGGCCGCAGTGGTGCAGTCTGGATTTACATGGCGGTGACACTGTCACTGCGCTGGCTTTCGTCACCGAGCCGGCGCATCCGCTGGTGGAAAAGGATACCTGCATCCAGCACATCGCGCCGTTGATCGCCTGCGCCAGCGGGCCGTTGGGCACCAATGCCCAGTATCTGTTTTCGCTGGAACAGGAGTTGAAAAATTACGGTATGAGCGACGAAGAACTGTATGAGCTGGCGCGTCAGGTGCGTTTGTTGCAGCAGCGCGACGCGGCCCCCGGGGAGTGAGGCGGCGCGGCATCAGCGCAGAGAGGCGTAAAAAAAGCCACGGCGCCGGAGCGGCCATGGCTTCAGATGTGCCCGGTCGGCTTACCAGCCGACGCCGACGCCCATGGTGTAGAGCGTGTCGTTGGTGTTGCCCTGCGCGCTCAGCGTGCGGGTGCGGGTTACTTTCATGCTCATGGAGGACCAGTCGGTCAGCTTAAAGCGCAGTCCCATATCGGCGCTTAAATCCATCTCGGTCGTGGCATCGAACGAGCGGCCGATTTCGCCGCTGGTGAAGGCCTCGATGGTTTTACTGTACAGGTAGCGGTTCCATGACCATTTCAGCGTGCCGGAGTAGAAATCGTCGCGCCCGTCGTCCTGGTAGACGAAGGTCTGCGAGTTAATCAGCGCCGTCAGCGAGAACGCGCCCAGATCGTTATCCCAGAACTGGTAACCGGGACCGAAACCGAGGCTGCGGTTAATCTTAATGTTTTCCAGCCAGTCGCGCTTGTATTGGTAACGTCCCTGCAGGAAGAAGTGTTCATCAACAAACTTATCCAGCGCGTATTCGCCGCCAATTTTCTTAGTGCTCTCGACCTTATCTTCTTCGGCCTTGTGGTAGCTGGCGTCGACATTATGGCGCCAGGTGCCGTGTCTGGCCGAGGTGCTCAGCGTAACGTCATAGTTATCGGTGGTGGTGGAGCTCTTCTTATGCGACAGACCGGCGTCAATATTCCCTTTCCAGGCGAAATCCAGAACCAGCGGTTTCGGCGCGACGAGGGTGGTGATATTGCTGAGCGGCAGCGTCTGCTCGTCGCCTCCGGTCTGTTTTACCAGAATATGGCGGTTGTCGCCGGCCTTAATCGATGGGTACAGCACGCCATCGTGATAGCGTTCGCCCTGGATAATCAGCCCGTTTTGCGCCTCAAAGGTTTTCACCTTGTCCCAGGCGACCGATACGCTGCCGGCATAGTCGGTATCGATAAACAGCTTACCGCCGTCAAGCAGGGTGATTTTGCCGGTGAGCTGGTCGCCATTGGTCAGCCAGATGGTATCGGCCTGGGCCGGAACAGCACTGAGGCAACCGAGGGTGATGACGATACTCAGTGAGGATAATGCTTGTTTGGATAGTCTCATTTTGCCAGATAGTCAGTTTGTCAGATAAACCCGAAATGACAGTTTTTCATACACGTTGTAACAACGCTGAGCCGCTGAAAAGTAACCGGAGTAATAATCCGGAATGGGGAACATTAGCAGGAATTGCCGCATTGCTCTAGTGATAAACGGCGACTGATTAGACTGTAAATTGTTATCAATTATGCCATTGATGAGAAACAGCTATAACACCGGCGCGCAACGGCGCCGGCGGTGTTCCGTCAACGACGCGTTTAGCTGGCGTGGTCGGCCGGCGCGGGGCTCAGAAAGCGCGCCGTCAGGCGCTGACGAATGCGGGCGACCACCTGTTCCTGGAACAGCAGGCAAATAATAATGGTTGCCGCCAGAAACGTCAGATAGCCGGCAAACGACAATTGCACCTGGCCGGCCGCCGCTACGCAGCGCCCCCAGTCGCTGAAGCAGGCGAGCGGATCGCCGCGCAGCAACTGCTCCAGCGTGCGGAACAGATTGAA
Source organism: Affinibrenneria salicis (assembly GCF_008710095.1). The sequence goes on along the minus strand of NZ_VYKJ01000002.1, from coordinate 396,970 downwards.
CAGCGGAACGTGAAGCGCGAAGATCGACAGCGATGCGGCCCCCAGGCGCGGCGACCAGTGGCGCAGCCGCTCGCTGTCGGGATCGCGCGCCAGCGCGCACAGACAAACCAGCCCCACCTGCGCGGGCAGCAGCAGACCGTTATGCAGCAGAAAGTACCAGAACGCCGCGCCGCGGGTGAACAGATAGGTGGCGACCACGAAGCAGATGAGGATAAACGCCGCCAGCGCGTAGGTTTGTCCCCGGCTAAGCGGTTCACGGCGCAACTGCTTACGCTGACGAAACAGACTGTAGCCGACGATGCCGCCCAGAAACTCTGGCAGCCGCAGTAAAGGGTTACGTTGCAACAACCCGGTGAACGGCATGCCGAACTGCTGCTGCCAGATCACCCATACTGGCGGCAGCAGGTAGATCGCGCACAGGATCAGCATCCACATCCATGGGTGACGACTGTTCAGCAGGCGCGGCGCCAGCAGCGGAAACAGCAGATAGAAAAAAAACAGGGTGGAGAGCGACCACAGCGGCGCGTTAAAGGTCAGAAAGTAGGGATTCCAGGCCTGCAGCATAAGCAACTGCAGCACGCCGTTGAACCACAGCTGCGCGTTGGTCATATAGTGGCGCAGCGTGGCCGGATCGACATTCGGCTCGTTGGTATCGTAGATAACGAAGCGCGCGCTGGCCACCTGGCCTTCCGGCGGCACCGCCAGCCACTGCATCAACGACACCACGCCGATGGACGCCAGCAGGGCGACGATATGGATCGGATAAAGGTTGAACAGGCGTTTGGCCCAGAAGCGACGGGCGGGTTCGCGCAGCCGTCCATCGCGGATGTAGACATGCGCCAGCAGGAAACCGGACAGCACAAAGAAGGTGCTGGTGGCGAAAAATCCCATGCTGGTCAGTTCGTTCAAAAAGGGGATGGCGTTGCGCTGAGGGTAAACGTGGAAGGTGTGATATATCATCACGTAACAGCCGAGCAGGAAACGCAGCCATTCCAGTCCGATAAATCGCTCCGTAGTCGTTTTTTTCATCTATATCCTCAGTCGCTTTCAGCCGGAATAACAATCGTTAACGCGTTATTCTAGACGAGATTCACGTCCGGCGAACCAGGACTATGGCGTAAAGTGTGACAAGTTACACTCTTGTTTAAGATCGGTTCATCTTGCGGGTGGATCGGTATGGGCAGGCGGGCACTGAGACGCCGGCGGAACGCGCAACGTCGGCTGATAATAAAGAGGAAACGCGATTCAAAGGCGTTCGGCGCGAGGGAATGGCGACAAGGTCGCGGATGAGGGGACGAGCGCGCGACCGGCGGCGCGGACACCGCCGGTATGGTAATGACTTAGTGCGTGGTTACCACGTCGAGCGCGCGCAGATGCTCGCGCTGCCATGAGAGCGTGACCTCGCTGCCCGGCTGCCACTGCGGCTGGATTTCGCTGGCGGGCAGTTTAACCATAAAGGCCGGCTGGCCGGCGACTTCGGTCATCATGCGAACGTGATCGCCGAGATAGATAAACTGCTGGATGCGCGCCTTGACCTGCTGGGTTTCGCCGTCCACCGCCGGGGCATTGACCCGCACGCGCTCCGGCCTGATGCACAGGGTGATCTTTCTACCCGGCGAGCTGGGGCGCACTTTCAACGCGTGCAGCAGCGTACCGTCGTCGAGCGTCGCACGGTAAAAATCGCCTTCCGCGCCGTCCTGGGTGGCGAGCAGCGTATTGTTCTCGCCGATAAACTGGGCGACAAACGCGTTTTTCGGCCGTTCGTAGATATCGTTCGGCCGGTCCATCTGCTGAATAATGCCGTCGTTGAATACCGCCACCCGGTCCGACATGGTCATGGCTTCGCTCTGATCGTGGGTCACATAGACCACGGTCAGCTCCAGCGACTGGTGCAGCTCTTTAATTTCCAGTTGCATATGCTCACGCAGCTGTTTGTCCAGCGCGCCCAGCGGTTCATCCATCAGCACCAGACGCGGTTCGAACACCAGCGCCCGCGCCAGCGCCACGCGCTGTTGCTGACCGCCGGACATCTGCGCCGGATAGCGGTCGGCCAGGCTGGTCAATTTGACGCGATCCAGGACGCGATCCACTTTCTCTTTAATGTCGGCCCGATTGAGACGGCGAATGGACAGCGGGAAGGCCAGATTCTGCTCAACCGTCATATGCGGGAACAGCGCGTAGTTCTGGAATACCATGCCGATATCGCGCTGATGGGGCGGCAAATTATGCAGAGGCGCGTCGCGCAGCAGGATTTCGCCCTGGGTGGGCGTTTCAAAGCCGGCCAGCATCATCAGGCTGGTGGTTTTACCAGAACCTGAAGGCCCGAGCAGGGTCAGAAACTCACCTTCCTGGATATCCAGATTGAGATTTTTGACCACCAGTCGGTCGCCATCATAGGTTTTCTGGATGTTTCTGAAACTGACGTAATTTCTCATGGAGCTCTTCTCTTGTTGCCACGGTATGGGTCTGCTGTAGCAAAAAATATGCCAGACAACTTAACCGAGTGAGGCGTCGGGACAGGGCGAAACAACGCTGGCCGCATTGCTTTATTTTGGTGCGGCCGGAGAGGGTGAGGCACCATGATAGGGCCTCATGCACCGCCGCGTGCTCCACTTTCACGCAGACAGTCGACGATCACCGCAAAGGCGCGCTCCATTTCTTCATCGTCCACGCAGGCATAGCCCAGCAGCAGGCCGCGCCGCACGGACGGGCGCAGGTAGTAGCTGGACAGCGCTTTGACCATCACGCCGCGCCGCATGATTTTCGCGCTCAACAGCACATCGTCCACGTCGGCGGGCAGCGTCAGCAGCATATGCAGCCCGGCGTTGCTGTTATCGCCCTGGTATTCGGGACCGAGCCGCTGTTCAATCAGCGCGCTGAGTTTCATGCGGCGCCGCGCGTACAGCAGCCGCATGCGGCGTATGTGGGCCGCGTAATGGCCGTCGCGAATAAACTGGCTTAGCGTCATCTGGGTCAGCCAGTGTCCGCCGCGATACAGTTCGGCGTGCGCGCTGCGCAGGCCGCGCGCCAGACTCAGCGGCAGCACCATGTAGCTGACGCGCAGTCCCGGATAGAGCGTTTTGCTGAAGGTGCCGATATAAATCACCGGCGCCTGGGCGCTCAGCCCCTGCAGGGCGGGAATCGGGTTGCCGGAGAAGCGAAATTCGCTGTCGTAGTCATCTTCGACTATCCAGCAGTTGTGTTGCTGCGCCAGCGTCACCAGGCGCTGGCGCCGGCTCAGACTCATCACCGCGCCCAGCGGATACTGATGCGAGGGGGTAACGCAAATCAGGCGCGGGGAAGGGCGGCCGTTTTCCAGCTCAGGCGGGTTCATGCCCTGGTCGTCAACCGGAATCGGCTCCACGCGCAGGCCGTTGATGGTCAGCACGTTGCGCATGCCCCAGTAGCAGGGATCTTCGATCCAGGCCATGTCGCCCGGGTCGCACAACATTTTGGTCAGCAGATCGATGGCCTGGTGCGTGCCCTCGGTGATCAGTATCTGTTCCGGCGAGCAGGCGACCGAACGGGCGATGCGCAGATAATCCACCAGCGCGGACAGCAGCTCCGGGCAGCCGCCTGCGGCGGTATAGGTGAGTTGTTCGGGCCGGCTGTGGCGCATCAGCCGGGTCTGCAGCCGGCGCCACAGCGAATGCGGAAAGCTGGCGATATCCGGGATGCCGGGCATAAAGGCGCCCCACTGGCGCGCGGAGGCGCCGGCGTAACCCAACAGCCGGGCGCCGCGGCGCGACAGCGCCTGAGACAGCGCCACCGGCGGCTGGCCGGATTCATCGTGCGGCGTCGGGCGCATGATTTTTCCGTCCGGCAGATGGCGGGTGACGAAGGTGCCGCTGCCGCTGCGGGTTTCGATATACCCCTCGGCCAGCAGCTGTTCGTAGGCGGCCAGCACGGTATTGCGCGACAGCGCCAGTTCCTGCGCCAGATCGCGCGATGAAGGCAGCCGGCTGCCCGGCGTAATGGCTCCGTCGAGAATAACCAGCCGGATGCTGTCATACAGCCGTTTATTCAGCGTGCCCTGCTGCTGGCTGCCCAACTGCTGTAAAAGTAGGTCGGTGAGGAGTGAGCGCAAAGTGGATCCCTTAAATATTCAAAACTGGCTCTGGATTATAGAACCAACCAGGACATAAATTGCAACACGCAGGTAAAACAATCAGGGTGTCTATCACCGGTTTCTGGAGCGAAAAGATGAGCAATAGCGAACTGAATCAACGCCGTCTGGCAGCCACTCCGCGCGGAGTGGGCGTAATGTGCGATTTTTATGCCGATAAAGCGGAAAACGCCACGCTGTGGGATATCGAAGGTCGCGAGTTTACCGACTTCGCCGCGGGTATTGCCGTGCTCAATACCGGTCACCGTCATCCGAAGGTGATGGCGGCGGTGCGCGAACAGCTGGAACGCTTTACTCATACCGCTTATCAGATAGTGCCTTACGGCAGCTATGTCGAACTGGCCGAGCGCATCAACGCGCTGGCGCCGATCAGCGGGCCGGCGAAAACCACATTTTTCACAACCGGTTCCGAAGCCGTTGAAAACGCGGTTAAGATCGCCCGCGCCTATACCCGTCGTCCGGGCGTCATCGCATTCAGCGCCGCCTTCCACGGCCGTACCTTACTGACCATGACGCTGACCGGTAAAGTGGCGCCGTACTCCACCGGTTTCGGTCCGTTCCCGGGCTCGATTTTCCATGCGGTGTATCCGAGTGAGCACCAGGGCATCACGGTGGAACAGTCCATCGAAAGCATCGAACGCATCATGCGCACCGATATCGCCGCCGACCAGGTCGCTGCGATCCTGCTGGAGCCGGTGCAGGGCGAAGGCGGCTTTAACGTGGCGCCGCCGGAATTCATCAGCGCCCTGCGCGAATTGTGCGACAAACACGGCATTCTGCTGATTGCCGATGAAGTGCAGACCGGCTTCGCCCGTACCGGTAAGCTGTTCGCCATGGAATATTATCAGGATAAAGCCGATCTCATCACCATGGCGAAAAGCCTGGGCGGCGGCTTCCCGATTTCCGGCGTAGTCGGCCGCGCCGAGGTGATGGACGCGCCGGCGCCGGGCGGTCTGGGCGGCACTTACGCGGGTAACCCGCTGGCCGTGGCGGCGGCGCTGTCCGTGCTGTCGGTCATCGAAGAAGAACAGTTGTGCCAGCGCGCGCAGCGCCTGGGCGCCGCGCTGGTTGAAACGCTGCAGAAAGCCAAAGCCAGCTGCCCGGCGATTGCCGATATCCGCGCCCAGGGCTCCATGGTGGCGGTTGAGTTTAACGATCCGCAAACCGGCAAACCTTCGGCGGAAATCACCCGTAAAATTCAGCACAAGGCGCTGAGCGAAGGTCTGCTATTGTTGACCTGCGGCGTGAACGGCAACGTGATTCGTTTCCTGTATCCGCTGACTATCCCGGAAACCCAGTTTACGCAGGCGCTGACGATCCTCGGCCGGGCGCTTGCTCAATAAGGAATCGTATGCAACTGACACATCCACAACTCTTACGCCAGCTCTGTCTGATTGACGGAGAGTGGCAGGACAGTCTGACCGGCGAGCGTCTCACCGTCACCAATCCGGCCAGCGGCGAAGCGCTGGCCAGCGTACCGCTGGTTAACGCGCAGCAGACAGAGCAGGCGATAGAAGCCGCCCGCGTCGCGCAGGCGGCCTGGCGCCAGCTGACCGGCAAGGAGCGTTCGGCGCCGCTGCTGGCCTGGTCGCGACTGATCGCGCAGCATGCGGACGATCTGGCGGCGATCCTGACCGCCGAACAGGGCAAACCGCTGGCGGAAGCGCGCGGCGAAATTGGTTACGCCGCGTCCTTTATCGACTGGTTTGCGGAAGAAGCCAAACGTATCGAAGGCAGCGTGCTGCAGTCGCCGCAGGGACAGCAGCGCCTGCTGGTGCTTAAACAGCCGATCGGCGTATGCGCGGCGATCACCCCGTGGAACTTCCCGGCGGCGATGATCACCCGCAAGGTGGCGCCGGCGCTGGCCGCCGGCTGCGCCATGATCGTCAAGCCGGCCGAACAGACGCCGCTGACCGCGCTGGCGCTGGCCGAACTGGCGCAGCAGGCCGGTATCCCGCGCGGCGTGCTGCAGGTCCTGACCGGCGACGCGCAGGCGGTGGGTAAAGTGCTGTGCGACAGCCCGGTCATCCGCAAGCTCAGCTTTACCGGTTCGACCGAGGTCGGCCGCATTCTGATGGCGCAAAGCGCGCCGACGGTGAAAAAACTGTCGCTGGAACTGGGCGGCAACGCGCCCTTTATCGTTTTTGACGACGCCGACGTGGAGCTGGCGGTTAAAGGCATCATGGCGTCGAAATTCCGCAACAGCGGCCAGACCTGCGTGTGCGCCAACCGGATCTACGTTCAGCAGGGGATCTACCCGGCGCTGGTCGAGCGTCTGGTGGCCGAGGTCGAAAAACTGAAGGTTGGCGCGGGCGCGCAGCCGGGCGTGACGCAGGGACCGCTGATCGACGCCGACGCCATCGACAAGGTGCAGGCGCACATCGGCGACGCGCTGGAGAAGGGCGCGACCCTGTTGACCGGCGGCAAACCCCATGAGCTGGGCGGCACCTTCTTTACGCCGACGGTGATCGGCGACGTAACCCAGTCGATGCGTTTTGCGCGCGAAGAGACCTTTGGTCCGGTCGCGCCGCTGTTCCGCTTCAGCGACGATGCCGAAGTGATCGCAATGGCTAACGACACCGAGTTCGGTCTGGCGGCCTATGTCTACACCCGCGATGCGGTGCGCCAGTGGCAGGTGCCGGAAGCGCTGGAATACGGCATGGTGGGCATTAACACCGGGCTGATTTCCAACGAAGTGGCGCCGTTCGGCGGCGTGAAACAGTCAGGCCTGGGCCGTGAAGGTTCGCGCTTTGGCATTGAGGACTACCTGGAAATGAAGTATCTCTGCGTGGATCTCGGCCGGCCGGCATAACCCCCCGCTTTTCTGCTGGCGTCCGGAACCTGCCGACGGGCGCCAGTGCACCACAATAGTGCAGGAAAATAAAAAATGTGCTCTCCGCACAAATAGCAACGCAGTAAACCGGCCGCACCGTTCCTGTTGCCGGTTTAGCAGGTGGAATAAGTCTGTTCTGTCAGCCCTCAGAGCGTTCACTGATATGGCACAGATCATGCTTAATCTTTTGATACATGATGCATCAAAGACCACCTGTTATGACTATCACACCACGACATTGCCAGGAGCTGACTATGTTAAAAAGATTCGCTTTTTCAGCGTTATGCCTCGCTTTCGCCGCCCAGGCGAGCGCGGAGTCTCTGACGGTTGTTTCTTTCGGCGGGCTGAATAAGGATGCCCAGGATAAAGCGTTTTACAAACCCTTCGCCGCCGCGGGCAAGGGCGCCATCGAAGCCGGCGAGTATAACGGCGAGATGGCGAGAATTCGCGCAATGGTGGAAACCGGCCAGGTAGGCTGGGACGTGGTCGAAGTGGAAGGTCCTGAACTGATGCGCGGCTGCAATGAGGGGCTGTTCGAGACGCTGGACTGGTCGAAGCTGGGCAACAAAGACGACTTTGTGCCGGGCTCGGTATCTGAGTGCGGCGCCGGCATCTTCCTGTGGTCGACCATCCTGACCTACAACGCGCAGAAGCTGGCTACGCCGCCGAAAGGCTGGAATGACTTCTGGGACGTGAAGACTTATCCCGGTAAACGCGCCCTGCGCAAGAGCGCTAAATTTACGCTGGAAATCGCCCTGCTGGCCGACGGGGTAAAACGCGAAGATCTCTATCAGGTGCTGGGAACGCCGGAAGGCGCGGATCGCGCGTTTAAAAAGCTTGATCAGATCAAGCCTTATATTCAGTGGTGGGAATCGGGCGCTCAACCGGTGCAGTGGCTGGTGTCGGGCGACGTGGTGATGACGTCGGCCTACAACGGGCGCGTTTCCTCCGCGGTGAAGGAAGGACATGATTTCCGTATGGTATGGGACAACAGTTTGTACGATCTGGACAGCTGGGCGATCGTCAAAGGGTCGAAACGTAAAGCGCTGGCCGAACAGTTTATTGCGTTCGCCGGCCAGCCTGAGCACCAGAAAGTTTTCGCCGAAAATATCCCTTATGGTCCGACCAACAAGGGCGCGATGTCGCTGATTGCGCCGGCTATCGCCAAAAACCTGCCGACCGCGCCGGAAAACCTGGCGCAGGCCTTGCAGGTTGACACGGAGTTCTGGATCGATCACGGCGAAGAGCTGGAACAGCGCTTCAACGCCTGGGCGGCACAGTAATCAGTCCGGTCATTATTCACGCATTTTGGAGATGAGAGCCGATGTCCCAGAGTAACCCGTTGGCGACAGAACCGTCATCCGCGCAGGCAGGGCAGGGAAATGCCCTGAAACAGCAGATGCGCCGCGCCCAGGCGTTTTATAAACGGCGTTCCCTGTTGTTGATAGCGCCGCTGTTCGTGTTTATCGTGGTAAGTTTTTTGTTCCCGATCACCTCAATTCTGGTGAAAAGCGTCGAGAACCCGGAGCTGAGAACCAGCATGCCGACCACCATCGAGGCGCTGCGTTACTGGTCCGGCGAACAACTGCCCGATGAACCTGTGTGGGCCGCGCTGGTCACGGATCTGCGTCAGGCGCGCGGCGCCGGCCAGATTTCGCTGATCACCAAGCGGCTGGGTTACGAGGATCCGAAATACCGTACGCTGATTACCCGCACGCTGCGCAGCCTGCCCGCCGAGGGCAGCGGCAACGTGCGCGAACAGCTGATTCAGTCTCAGCCGCTGTGGGGCGAGTTATCCACGTGGCAGACGCTGGATCGCGCGTCGCGTCCGTTCACCAGTTATTACCTGCTGGCGGCGTTCGATCACAAGGTGGACAGCACGACGCAGCAGATTGTCGCGCTGCCCGACGATCAGGCGCTGTACATTAACGTGCTGTTGCGCACGCTGGTGATGGCGGGCACGGTGACGCTGCTCTGCGTGGGGCTGGGCTATCCGCTGGCTTACTGGATGGCGAAGCAGCCTACCGGACGGGCCAATCTGCTGATGATCCTGGTGCTGCTGCCGTTCTGGACCTCGCTGATTGTGCGCACCGCCAGCTGGATCGTCCTGCTGCAGTCCGGCGGCCTGATCAATCGGGCGCTGCTGGGGATAGGTATTATCGAACATCCGCTGGTGATGGTGTTTAACCGCGTCGGCGTTTATATCTCGATGACCCATATTTTGCTGCCGTTTCTGATCCTGCCGCTGTATGCGGTGATGAAAAGCATCTCCCCCAACTATGTACGCGCGGCGATATCGCTCGGCGCCCATCCGTTCGTGGCGTTCTGGCGGGTCTATGTGCCGCAGACCTATGCCGGCGTGGCGGCCGGCGCGCTGCTGGTGTTTATGATGGCTATCGGCTACTACATCACGCCCGCGTTGCTCGGCGGTCCCGGCGATCAGATGCTGAGTTACTTTGTCGCCTTCTACACCAATACCACGATGAACTGGGGTATGGCGGCGGCGCTCGGCACTCAGTTGCTGATCATCGTCACGCTGCTGTATATCGTGTACATCCGGGTCACGCGTACCCAGGCCGAAGCGGCGGCGCGCTAATCCAGGGAGAGAATAGAGATGAAACAACAGGGTCAGGTGGTTATCCGTTTATGGAACGCCGCGTTTAATTTCTACGGCGCCGCGGTACTGTTATTCCTGGTGGTGCCGGTGCTGGTGATTGTGCCGCTGTCGTTTAACGCCGGTTCGTTTCTCAGCTATCCGCTGAACGGCTTTTCGCTGCGCTGGTATCGCGAATTTTTTAATTCGCAGGAGTGGCTGAGCGCCCTGGGCAATAGCCTGCTGATCGCGCCGCTGGCGACGCTGGTGGCGACGGTGCTGGGCGTGCTGGCCTCGGTCGGGCTGGTGCGCGGCGAGTTTCGCGGCAAATCGCTGGTGATGGCGGTGCTGATTTCGCCGATGATCGCGCCGATCGTCATCGTCGCGGTGGGGATGTTCTTCTTCTTCGCGCGGATTTCGCTGCTTAACAGCTACATTGGTCTGGTACTGGCGCACGCCATGCTTGGCGTGCCCTTTGTGGTGATCACCGTGACGGCGATTCTGAAGAATTACGATCAGAATCTGACCCGGGCGGCGGCTAGTCTCGGCGCCACGCCGCTGATGGCGTTTCGTAAGGTGACGTTTCCGATCATCGCGCCCGGGGTGTTTTCCGGCGCGCTGTTCGCCTTCGCCACCTCGTTTGACGAGGTGGTGGTGACGCTGTTTCTCGCCAGTCCGCGCCAGCGCACGCTGCCGCTGCAAATGTTCGCCGGCATTAGGGAAAACCTCGATCCGACGATCGCCGCGGCGGCCTCAATGATGGTCGGGGCGGCGCTGCTGCTGCTGATCGTGATGGAGGTTTTACGTCGCCGCGGCGAACGGCTGCGCGGCGGGCATTAATGCATTAAAAGGACGGCGGCCGGCGTCGACCGGCCCGCCGTATTTTACGATTAAGGGTGTCGTCAACGCTGCGCGCAGCGTTTTTTTGTCGCGCCTTTTATGATGCATCAAATATTTAATGAGGTAATCCGTTATGACGGCGCAAAAAACACTTCTGCTGACCGGAGCCAGTCGCGGCATTGGCCATGCGACGGTGAAACATTTCCACGCGGCGGGCTGGCGTATTTTTACCGCATCGCGTCAGAGCTGGGTGGACGAGTGTCCGTGGGCGGAAGGGCTGCTGAACCATATTCATCTGGACCTGGAAGACATCGACGGCCTGCAACGGGCGCTGCCGCTGATTAAACGAAAGCTGGGCGGCCGGCTGGATGCGCTGGTCGAAAATGCCGCGATTTCGCCCAAAGGCGCGGCCGGTCAGCGGCTGGGCGTGCGCGATACCGACTATGCCGCCTGGCTGCGGGTGTTCAACGTTAATCTGTTTTCCGGCGCGCTGCTGGCCAACGGGCTGTTTGATGAGCTGAAGAGCAGTCAGGGATGTATTATCAACGTCACATCGATAGCCGGCTCGCGCGTTCACCCGTTCGCCGGCGCGGCCTATGCCGTATCGAAAGCGGCGCTGTCGGCGTTGACGCGCGAAATGGCGTTTGATTACGGCCAGCACGGCATTCGCGTCAACGCGATTGCGCCCGGCGAGATCGAAACCGCCATTTTGTCGCCGGGCACCGGGCAGATCATCGAACGTCAGGTGCCGATGCAGCGGCTGGGTAAACCGGAAGAGGTGGCCAGCCTGATCTATTTTCTCTGCACCACCGGCGCATCCTATGTCAACGGGGCCGAAATTCAGGTCAATGGAGGTCAGCATGTCTGATCGCGCACGGCACGGCGAACTCACTGAGGCGCCGCCTCAGGTTACGCCCGGTCAGGCGGCGCGCATCGTGCGTCAGCTGTACGGCCTGCCCGGCGAGATGCGCGCGCTGCAGGGCGAACGGGATGCCAATTTCCATCTGCGGCACGCCGACGGGCGGGCGTTTATGGTGAAATTCATCAATGCGGCGGAGCCCGCGCAGGTCAGCGATTTTCAGCTCGCCATGCTGCGCCACATCGCCCGCGAGGATAGCGGACTGCCAGTGCCGGCGGTGATCAGCAGCCTGAACGGCGACGCGCAGCCGCAGGCGGATATCGGCGACGGCCGTCTGCGGTTGCGCGTCGTCAGCTATCTGGCCGGGATACCGCAGAGTCAGGCGACGCCAGGCGCGCCGCTGATGCGCCATCTTGGCCGGACGCTGGCCCGGCTGGATCGTGCGCTGGCGGGATTCAGCCATGCCGGCGCCCGGCGCGCGCTGCTGTGGGACGTCAGCCGATCCGACCAGGCGTTGCCGTATCTGTCCTTTATGCGGGACGGCGACCAGCGGCGGGTGGCCGGGCAGGTGCTTGAACGCTTTGCGCAGCATGTGCGGCCGCGCCTCGCCGCGCTACGTCAGCAGGTGATCCATAACGACCTGAATCCGCACAATGTCCTGGTGCAAGAGCAGGACAACGGCAAGGTCGCCGGCGTTATCGACTTCGGCGATGCGCTACAGGCGCCGCTGATCGGCGATCTGGCCACCGCGCTGGCCTACCAGCTCAGCGACGGCGACGATATGCTGGCGTTCGTGCGGCCGTTTATCGCCGCCTATCACCGGGAACTGCCGCTGCGGGAAGAGGAGGTGGCGCTATTGCCCGATCTGCTGGCGGCCCGTATGGCGCTGACCATTACCTTGACCCAATGGCGCGCCACGCTGTACCCACATAACCGCGACTATATTTTACGTAATCTGCCGCGCTGCTGGCGCAGTCTGCAGCGCCTGCTGGCCTGTGCGCCGCAGGATAGCGCGGCGCGGCTGTGGCAGTGTTGCCGGCAGGAAAGGGGCTAGCCGTTTCCGGCGGCGCCGCGCTTAGCGCGAGTCGGCGTCGTCGTCCTGGCCGACGGCGATAAATTCCAGCATTTTTTCGCTGCCGTCGAGAATATCCCGCTGAATGGCCTGTCTGGCGGCGACGCCGTCGTGCTGACTGAGCGCGGCCAGCACTTCCTGATGGTGTTCGATGGCCATGCGCAGAGAAAAATGCGCATAGGCCTGGGCGATCAGAGGGCCGGTGCGCATCCATAAACTATCGATAAAGCCGTTCAGCATCGGCATCGCGGCATTCTGCGCCAGCAGCAGGTGAAAATCGCTATTAAGCCGCAGCGCCTCGTTCAGGTTCTCTTGCTGAATGGCGATCCGGTTGCGCGCGATATTTTCCTCGATGCGCTGCAGATTGTGCGGCGTAATGTAGCGGGCGGCATTTTCCGCGCCAATGCCCTCCAGCGCGAGGCGCAGGGTGCGAATTTCCAGAAACTGCGCTTCGCTCAGCGAGGGGACGCGGATATCGCGCGGCGTTTTCAACACCAGCGCCCGCTCTTTCGCCAGCTGCAAAATGGCGTCGCGCACCGGCGTTACGCTGGTGCCCACCTGAGCGGCCAGTTCGCGAATGCGCAGACGATCGTCGGGTTTGAGCCGGCCGCTGATCAGCGCCTCACGCAGCATGGCGTAAACGCTGGAGCCCAGATAGCTGTGATTAATGGGGCCGATGGGGTAATTCACAGAGTAACCTTTTGCGCGCCCGCGACATCCGGGCCAGTCAATATTCAATATGATGCATCATAAAGGCGGCGATAACCGATTACCAGAAAAAACAGGTTCCCGTCCGCGCGGCGATCTGGCTGACGGCGCGGGCGGGCGCAGCGTTACGCCGCCGTAGGGGTAAATACGCGCAGCCGATGTCCATCGGGATCGAGCGCGACGAAAGTATAGCCGAAATCCATGCCGATCAGCGGCTGCGCGATAGCCAGCCCGCGCCGGGTCCAGTCGGCGAAGCAACGGTCTACAGCCGCAGCGTCGGCGAGCGAAAACGCGATCTCGCCGCCGTTGCCGGTGGCTTGCGCCGCCGGTTCGACCGTGTGTTTCGACCACAGACCGAGCATCACGCCGGAGTCCAGAGCGAACAGCGCAAAGGTCGGCGACGCTTCCAGCGCCGGTTTACTTAACAGCTGTTGGTAAAAGCGGACGCTGTCCGATGGGCTGTCTACATATAAAATAATGAAGTTTGGATCGTACATTGCAGGTTTCCTTACGTTGGCAGGATGAGTGACCGGCTCGGCGTTGCCGATGCGACGGTAAGGTAAACGAGGCTGCCGCCAGTTTTTGTCAGCAGCGCGCAGAAACGTGAAGGCATCCTGTCAAACATTGCCGGCACAAAACCCCCTTTGCCCAGGCGGTCGACGCGCTGACGAGCGGCGGTATGGGTAACCCGAATACCCCGGGTGATTTCTGATAAAGAGAAGTCTCGTTTGCTTTTTTTATCATTGACGCAATGCTTATTTATCTCTACTTTATCAGTAAGTTAAGCGTTTTTAATTTATTAGGTTTTTACCCTCGTTTCTGTTCCGGCGCCGGCGTTCGCGCACCCTCAGACAGGTCACGCAGTCCTGCTGTCGAAAGCGGGGCGCCGCATGTTTATTCATCTTTTTCGGCTGCGGGCGGCGAATGTTTTACTGATTCGTCAGGCCGCATACTATCCGCGCAGATCGGGTTCCGCCGCGCGCACCGACAGGCAGGCTGACGATGAAAATCGATAAGATTGTATTACGCAAAATGAAAATGGCGCTCAGGACGCCATTCACCACCAGCTTCGCCACGCAGAAGGAAAAATACTTCTCGATTGCGGAAGTGCACAGCGATCAATTGATTGGCTATGGCGATTGTTCGGCGCTTTATATCCCGTTCTATAACGAAGAAACCAATGTTACCGCCTGGCATATCATGCGCGATATTTTGATTCCGATGCTGCGTCAGGCGGGAGATATCGCCCATCCGTCGCAGGTGAGGGAAATTTTCGCGCCGGTCAAACGCAACAACTGCGCGAAAGCGGCGCTGGAGGGCGCGGTGTGGGACGCCTTCGCCAAAGCCCGTCAGCAGCCGCTCTGGCGGCTTATTGGCGGCACGCGCAAAAAAATCGAGGCCGGCGTCAGCATCGGCATTCAGGCTACGCCCGATGAATTAGTGCGCGTGGTGGCGGGCTACCTCGCCGAAGGCTATCGCCGCATTAAGGTGAAAATCAAGCCCGGCAAAGACATGGATTACCTTCAGGCGCTCAGGACGACCTTTGGCGACATTACGCTGATGGCCGACGCCAACTCCGCTTATACGCTGGACGATATCGCGCTGTTCAAAAAAATGGACCGGCTGGGTCTGTTGATGATCGAGCAGCCGCTGGCGCACGACGATATTGTGGATCACCGTCGGCTGCAGGCCGCCATCGCCACGCCGATCTGTCTGGATGAAAGCATCGATTCGGTTGAAGACGCGCGCAAAGCGATTGAATTAGGCAGCGGAAAAATCATTAATATCAAGGTGGCGCGCGTCGGCGGCATCAGCGAAACCATTCTGATCCACGATTACTGTCAGGCGCATAATATTCCGGTATGGTGCGGCGGAATGCTTGATACCGCGGTTGGCAAGGCGCACAACATCGCCGTGGCTTCGCTGCCGAATTTTGTCTATGCCAATGATATCCCGCCGTCCGCGCGCTACTGGCATGAAGACTTTATGCTGCCGCTGGTGGACATCGACGCGCAAAGTCAGGTCGCGGTTCCCGACGGGCCGGGCATCGGCTTCGAGATCAATACGCCGCTGTACGATAAATACTGTTACGAGCAAGAAACCTTTTTATTCTAATGAGATAAGCATTGTTTCCAACACCAGGGAAACGCATCCAGCGTCAGAACATAACAGGATAAATGTCATGAAATTGAATCGGTTTATGCCTTTTTTACTGGCGTCCATGCTGAGCGTTGGCGTGGGGCACGCCGCCGGGCTGGCGCAGCCGCTGATTATCGGCGTAGCGCCCGGTCCCTATGGCGATATGGTTAACCAGGCGATCAAGCCGGAACTGGCGAAAAAAGGGTATCAGGTTGAAGTCAAAGAGTTCAGCGACTACATCCAGCCCAATATGGCGCTGTCGAATAAAAGCATTGATGCCAACCTGTTCCAGAATCAGCGTTACCTGAACCGGTTTATGGCGGATAAAGGGCTTAAATTATACGCCGTGATCAGCGTTCCCACCGCCAGCATGGGGTTCTACTCCAGCAAGATACGTTCCTTTGACGAACTCAAGGCCGGCGATATTATTACGCTGCCTAACGATCCGTCTAATCTGGCGCGCTCGCTGGAATTCCTGCAGAAATATCACCTGATCACGCTTAATCCGGTGATCACGCCCACTAAAGCCTCGCTGCGCGATATTCGCGACAATCCGAAAGGGCTGGTGTTTAAACCGCTCGAAGCGGCGCAACTGCCGCGGGCGCTGAGTGGAGTGACAGGGTCACTTATTAACGCCAACTTCGCCATCGCCGCGGGTTTAAAACTGTCGCAGGCCATTCAGCTGGACAAATTGCCGGAAGATATTAAAAACCTGATTGTCGTGCGCGAGGAGGATGCGGATAAACCCTTTGTACGCGATATGCGCGAAGCGGTGCAGTCGCCGGCGTTTGCCGCGTTCTTCGCCGATAAAACGTCGCTGTTTTATGACTTCCAGAAACCGGACTGGATGACGCCGGCGAACCGCTGAGTTCGCCGGCTGTTCGTTCATTGCGCTGCCGGAAGGGCGACATTCAGGCAATGGTCGGCAGCGCTGCGCAGGGTCAACGACGCCGCGCGCCCTTTTGTTTTTTCTTGCCTGCGCCGCGCATCCAAACAGATTGCTCTTTCCATTGTTAATAAAGATTGCGGCCAGAGTTTGCTTTTTATATAACGCTTAACGAAGATCAATCCGCGTGCGGAGCCCCGGATGCACAGTATCGAGATTCGTTATTTTCTTACCGTCGCCACCACCGGTTCGCTGAGCGCCGCCAGCCAGCAGCTGTTTGTGGCGGTATCGGCGATTAGCCGGCAGATTCACCGACTGGAGTCGCGCATTGGCGTCCCGCTGTTTGAACGGCGCGCGCGCGGCATGGCGCTGACCGACGCCGGCCGGATTCTGGAAAGCCATATCCGCAAAAGCTTGCTGGATATGGAGCAGGCCATGGCGGAAATTCAGGGACTGGAAGCCAATCGCCCCACCTGTATCCGCGTTGGCGCGACGGAAGGGCTGGCGTTCGATCTGCTGCCCGTGCTGTTCGCTCGTTTTCGCGCACGGCATCCGGCAGTCTCTTTCCTGCTGAAAACCGGCAGCAGTCTGCAAATTTCGCATCTGGTTCGCAACGGCGAGGTGGATGTGGGGCTGCGCTTCGTGCTGACGCCGGAGCAGGGCGTGGATGTGGCGTTTGCGCTGCCGGCGCCGATGCTGTTGCTGATGGCCGCCGATCACCCGCTGGCGCGGCGCGGGATCACATTAAACGATCTGCATGACTACCCGCTGGCGTTGGCGGAACCCTCCACCACGCTGCGTCAGTTATTCGACCTGACCTGCCGTATTAACGGCGTCTTTCTTGAACCAGCACTCTGCTGTAATAATCTGTCCGCGCTGTATAGTTACACGCTGAATACGCCGCTGGCCATCGCGGCCTGCAGCCTCTATTCGGTGCTGTATAAATGCCGGCAGGACGCGGTATGCCTGCGCGAGCTTAACGCCAGACAACTGGAGCGGCGCGCGCTGCAGATACACACCATGTCAGGCCGTCAGATGACGGCGCCCGTAGGTGAATTTATCGATTTCGCCGGCAGAGAGATGCGGGAGGCTGAGCGCTGGCACCGGCGGACGCTGGCGGTCGGGGAGGAATAAGCACGCCGGATCGCGTCCGGCGTGCCGCCATCTTTAGCGCGTTCAGGCCCGGGCCGTCGCCTGGCTGAGGATCTGCTGCCGCTGTTGGTCGGTCAGATCAAGACGCGTCAGCCCCTGGTCCAGCAGCACCGGGATATTGCTGCCCGCCGGCAATACCGCCAGCGCGCGGTCGTTTTCAGCGTCGAGCAGAAACGGCAGCTCGTTTTTGGCGAGCGTGCTGAACAGTTTACGCGCCTTTTTATCCGTCGGACGGTAGGTATACTCGACGATCGTTTGCCCCCATTCTCTGCGCGGCGTTCCGATCTCCACGGCGATCGCTTTAAGCACGGTCGGCTTTTTCGCCTGACCGATAGCCCGGCCGAGAATAAATGACGAATACAGGCTGTACAGGCCGACGACCAGCAACAGCAGCACCAGCGCGCCGCTCAGCAGGATACGGTTGTACAGCTTATCGATGCCCAGAGACAGGGTGGCCAGCTCGGGCTGGCGTGCGGAAATCACCACATCGGCGCTATAGTCGCCCAGGCTGAAGTCGATAAACATCAGGTTGATGCTGCCTTCATAGTGCTGCCCCTGATAGTTATAGGCGATATCCGCCGAGCAGTCGGTGAACAGGATATATTTGGTTATGCAGCGTCCGTTATCGATTTGCGCGTTGTCCATCACCTGCGGGGTCTGGCTGATCAGATAATCGCGCGCCAGCGAGGGCGCGACCCAGTACAGCAGGCCAATACTGCCGATGATAAGAACAATGCCGGCCAGCAGAGACTGCCAGCGGTGGGCGATCGCCGGACGCAGGATTTTAATCGGGCCGGACGGGAGAAGCGTGTCAATGGTGTTCATGGATAGAGCGGTCCTGTTATGAGTGGAAACTTAACTCCTGTTAAGCGCACTTATTAATAAAATTATCTCCCATATAATTCAACGGCTAATTTTACTCCGCCATGAGTTTGCGGAAAATTGAAGCAATATGCGTCAGCCGTACGGTCCGCCCGCTGTAGCGCGCGCGGGATGTCGGCTTCCCTATGCGGCCAGCCGCCGGACGGGCGTTTATGGTGAAATTCAGCAATGCGGTGGCGCCCGACCGCCGCAGGCCGGCGCGGCCTGAAGAAAACGCCGGCTCAGGCGGACGCCGCATCGTCGGAATGCGCGGGCGTATCGGCCCAGCGCTCGCGGATTTGCAAAATATCGGGCAGACAGTCCATAAATACCGGCACCAGTTCAGGATCGAAATGGTGACCGCTTTGCTGGCGAATGTGCGCGACGGCGTCGCTGACGCTCCAGGCGCGT
This sequence comes from Affinibrenneria salicis, assembly GCF_008710095.1. The sequence goes on along the minus strand of NZ_VYKJ01000002.1, from coordinate 378,490 downwards.
TTATAAGGTCGTTCGCTGGTCAGCGCGTCAAATACATCGGCCAGCGCCACCACCCGCGCCACGTGCGGTATGTTCTCGCCGGCGTAGCCGCGCGGATAGCCGCTGCCGTCCCATTTTTCGTGATGATTGAGGGCGATGACCTGCGCCATACGCAGCAGGCCGGACGGATGGTCGCCAATAATCCGGCCGCCGATGGTGGTGTGCTGACGCATAATGACCCACTCCTCGTCGCTTAGCTTGCCGGTCTTCTGCAGCACGGTATCGGGAATGCCGATTTTACCGATGTCGTGCATAGGGGCCGCGTGCAGCAAATCTTCCGCCGCATTTTCACTGTAGCCCGCCGCCAGCGCCAGCGTCTGCGCGAAATGACTCATGCGAATAACGTGCAGGCCGGTTTCATTGTCTTTGAATTCGGCCGCGGTACACAGACGGCGGACGATTTGCAGACGCGTGTCGCGCAGTTCCTGGGCCTGTACCAGCGACAGGTGGGTGCGGACGCGCGCGCGAACAATCGACGGGTTGAATGGCTTGCTGATATAGTCCACCGCGCCGATCTCAAGACCCTGGCGTTCGTTAGCGGTATCGGCCAGCGCGGTAACGAAAATTACCGGAATCGCCGACGTGCGCGCATCCTGTTTAAGCGTTTTACAGACTTCGTAACCCGACAGGCCGGGCATCATGATGTCGAGCAAAATCAGATCGGGACGATCGAGATGCGTCAGTTCAAGCGCTTTGCGTCCGTCCCGCGCGAACAGCAGGCGATAATCTTTTTGCAGCGTGTGGCGCAGCACCTGTAGGTTTGCGATCTCATCATCTACCAGCAGTATGGTCTGTCGCGGGTCTTGCATGCGTTTCATGTTTCCGTTTCCCATCATCGTTGGCTGACGGTCGTCAGTAGCGGCTGCAGAATGGCGAGGGCCTGAGCGAATTCAAAAGCGTCGACCGCATTACGCAATGCCAGGGACTGGGCGCTTGCGCCCAGACTGTCCAGCCCCACGCACACCTTATCCAGCGCGACGTCATCCAATTCGTGGTGCGACAGGCGCGCCAGCAGAGTTTGCATATGCCGCTGGAGTTCCGGTCCGCCGGGCGCCGCGACGGGGACCGTCTCCTGCTCGTCTTGCAGCAGATCGCTGGCGTGCAGCGCCTGCGCCGTGGCGTCCAGCAGCGATCGCAGTTTGGCCAACGGCGCCGATATGTCGTCATAGCGGCCTGCCCGCAGTTGGGTTTCCAGCAGCCGCGCCTGGGCAGACACCGCCGGCAGCGCGAGGTTGCCGGCGGCGCCGAAAATGCTGTGCAGGCTGAACTGCGCCGCGCTCCAGTCGACCGTTTCCGCCGTCGGGTCGGGTAAGGGGTAGTGGGTTTCGAGGTCGAGCAGGAAACGATGGATCGCCTGGGCCAGACGGGTTTCGCTGCCCCAGAGCGGGACGCCGGAGGCCCAGTCGATCAATGGATGCGCCGCGGGCGACGGCGGGGCCTCACGAACGGCCGCCGCCGCGGGCCGAATATTCAACACCCGCGCGATTTCGTCGAACAGGCGGGGAACGATCAGCGGTTTAATGGCGAAACCGTTCATCCCGGCCTGTTGCGCCGTGCGCTGGTCTTCGGCCATCACGCTGGCGGTCAACGCGATGATCGGCGTGGGAAAACGTCCCTCGCGCTGTTCGTACTGGCGAATCAGCCGGGTGGCCTGCAGGCCGTCGGTGCCGGGCATGTGTACGTCCATCAGCACGATATCGAAGCATTTGGCCATAAAGGTGGCGACGGCTTCATCGCCGTCGCAGGCCGCTACGACCTGATGGCCGGCACTTTCAAGCGTTAGCGTCAGTAGCTCCAGATTTTGCGCGATATCGTCGACGATCAAAATATTCAGCGGCGGCAGCGTCTGCCGGCCGACATTCGGTCTGGATGCGACCGGCTTCTGCCCGACGGGCAGCGGCAGCCGGACATTAAAGGTGCTGCCGCTGCCGGGCGTGCTTTCGACCACGATATTGCCGCCCATCAGATCCACCAGTTGGTGGGCGATGGTCGTGCCCAGTCCGGTGCCGCCGAAACGGCGGCTAATCGAGGCATCGGCCTGGGTAAACGGCGTAAAAATAGAGGCCACCTGTTCCGGCGTCATGCCGATGCCGGTATCGCGCACCTGAATATGTATCCAGCCGCTTTTTTCGCAGGAGAAATTCAGCTCGACGCCGCCGCGTTCGGTGAATTTGACGGCGTTGCCGACCAGATTCGTCAGTATCTGCAGCACGCGCAGCGAGTCGCCGCAGAAATATTCCGGCATGTCCGCCGGGTAATGGGTGGTGAGCGTCAGGCCGCGGGCGTGAGCGCCCAGGCGCAGAGAGGACTCGAGCTGACACGCCAGCGCTTTAAGCGAAAAATCGATCGACTCCAGCGTTACGCTGCCTTTTTCCATGCGGGTGGTGTCGAGGATATCGTTAATCAAGCGCAGCAATGAGCGCGACGACTGCTGTACCGTGTTGAGGTGGTGACGCTGGGTCGGGGTTAAATCGCCCTGCAGCAATAATTCGGTGAAGCCGATGATGGCGTTCATCGGCGTACGGATCTCATGGCTCATATTGGCCAGAAACGTACTGCGCGCCGCCGCAGCCTGCTCCGCTCGCTCGGCCGTCTCGCGCAATGAGCTCTCCAGAATATGGTGTTCGGTGATGTCGGAAACGAAACCGACAAACAGCCATTCGTCGGGGAGCTGGACCTGCCCGACGGCCAGTCGGATTGGCATTCGGCTGCCGTCTTTGCGGCGGCCCATGACTTCGCGCCCCCGACCGATGATGCGCGGAATAGAAGAGGTCTGGTAATTATGCAGGTATTCATCGTGACGCGCCTGATCGGGATCGACCATCAGCATCCGGATGTTGTGGCCGATGACTTCGTCGGCCCGCCAGCCGAATAATCGCTCGGCCGAGGGATTGAAGCTCTGGATCAGCCCGTCGCCGTCTATGGTGATGATACCGTCCACGGCGGTATCCAGAATGGCGCTCAGCCGCGATGAGTTAGCTTCCGTGCGGCGGTATAGCGAGGTGATTTGACTGCTGGTGGTAAGGGCGACCAGAATGCCGGCCACCATAGCCAGTAACGGAATGCCGACCAGCAGGTAGCATATTGAAAGGTTGGTTTCGAAAGCGTGCCGCTCTCCGGCGTGATACAGCGTATTGGCATCGATCAGCAGGGCGGAAAGCCGTTCGTTGGCGGCCAGGAAACCGGCGCCTTCGGGCGTCGGGTAGCGCATCCGGGTATAGTCGGCGAAGTTGGCCTGCAGGCTCTGAACCATGTTCAGGTACTCCGGCGGCCAGCTGCCGCGCTGAATATAAGCGAGAAGCTGGCCGAGAGCGGCCTGCAGCCGTTGATAATGCAGCCAGTGTAAATCCAGATAGCGGCTATCGTGGCTCAGCGCATAGTTGAAGTTGGCTTCGCGCACGAAGACGATTTCATCGAACAGGGCGGCGGTATTGCTGAGCAATTGCAGCGACGCCTCGTTACTGCGTTCTCCCTGGATAGTCAGCAGCGGCAGCAGCAGGACTAACGATAGCAGCAGGCCAAAGCTCCAGCTGAGCTTCTTCCTGATACTGAAATGTTCCCTTGTGTATCCACCTTGCATCTCTATTCCACCACTTGATCTAATTACTGCGCACGCACGCGGGCAATAGAATCGCGCCGTCGGCATTAATAATGTGGACCGGCAACGGATCGCATAATTATAAATGATATTTCCATTGCCCTGCCGGCGAGTGTGGTCAGATGCTGTTTTTCACAAAAGGCAAAACACATAATATATTGATTGTTTTGTGTTTTATATAAAAGGTGGGGTGTTGTCTAATTTAGGTAATTAACCAATAAATTTATCACATTGCCTTAAAGGAAAATTATCGACAGGAAATAATACGCAGCGATAATTATTATCGTATTGCGGCAATGCGTAATAATTAATAATAAAGATGGCGCATCTGGCCGCTATTTTATTTATCTGCGCCATGCATTAAAAAAACAGTGGGTAATACCCGACTGCCGGCCGGTTAGTGAGCCCGTGATGATATGCTGCCGCGCATCGTGAAACCCGCGCCGTCGGCTATCGCTGGCGTCGGCGCGCGGTAACGGGTCCAGACTTCAGCTCAGCCCCGGTTTTACCGCTGTCGAACGCTCGCCTCGTCCCTGTGCGCCGCGTTTTATTTTGCTGCAGAAGCGCTCCCTGGAATTGTCGCAATTTTGTTTTTTTGTGCTATCATGCGCGCGATTTTGTAATAAATAGTCTTAAAACTGTGAAAAAAATTACATTTCACAGCGGGTGTCGGTCCATGTCATGGGCCAGGCAGGATTAGATTATTCGCAGGGATCTTATGAAAAAACATCATCTCTTAGCCACGCTGTTTTGTGTTTTCACTCTGGCAGGCTGCGCGCGTACCGCGCCGGTTCTGAACGTTTCCACTCCTATCACTGCGCAGTACTCGAGCGAGCAGGTGAAGAAGGCCATCCTTCAGGCCGGTCTGGAACGCGAATGGATTATGACGCCGGCGGCGCCGGGCGTGATTAACGGGCACATCGATCAGCGCGGACATGTGGCCGATATTCGTATTAATTACTCCTCCACCAGTTACTCTATCAGCTACGTCAATAGCCAGAATCTGCTGGCGGAACAGGGTAAAATTCACCGCAATTACAACCGGTGGGTCAATAACCTGAACCGTGAAATTCAGTTGAAACTCGCGTCGCAACAAATTAAATAATCGCCTCCAGGGCCGGGTACAGCCGTACCTGGCCATTTAAGCCTGCCGGATCTGACATTGAGGGACGATATTGTGTCTTACGGATATGATAAAGATACGCTGAGTGGATTAGAAGCGATAACAGAGGCTCAGCGCATCGCTTTTGCCCCGATGTTGTTTCAGGCCGCGGTGAATTTGCGCGGCAGCGGTATTCTGGCTTATCTCGATCAATGCGGCCAGCAGGGCGCGTTACTTGAGGATATTACCCGCGAGGTGGCGCTGAATCGCTATGCCGTGGAGCTATTGTTGGATGTCGGATTAAGCGGTCGTATCGTGCTTCAACGAGAAGAACGTTATTTCCTGGCGAAGGTCGGCCATTTTTTACTGCATGACGCGATGACGCGCATCAATATGGATTTTACCCAGGACGTCTGTTATCAGGGCATGTTCCATTTAAACGAGGCGCTGCGGCAAAATAAACCGGCCGGGCTAAAGGTTTTCGGCGACTGGCCGACGATCTATCCTGCGTTGAGCCAATTGCCGGATGCGGCGCAGGAAAGCTGGTTCGCGTTTGACCACTATTACTCCGACGCCGCTTTCGATGCCGCCTTGCCTCATGTCTTTGGGCATACGCCCGCCGTGATCTATGACGTCGGCGGCAATACCGGCAAATGGGCGATGCGCTGCTACGACTATGCGCCGGATGTGCACGTCACGATTCTCGACTTGCCCGAGCAAATCGCGCTGGCCAGCGTCAACCTTCAGAACGCCGGCAAGTCCGATCGCATCGACGGTATCGCGGTGGATATGCTATCGGATGTCGCCTTGCCCGGCGAGGCGGATATCTGGTGGATGAGCCAGTTTCTCGATTGTTTCAGCGAGGCGCAAATCACCGCCATTCTGCGTAAAATCGCCGGCGCGATGAAGCCGCAGGCGCGGGTATGCATTCTGGAAATTTTCTGGGATCGACAGAGATGGGAAGCGGGGGCGCTCAGCCTTAACGCCTCTTCGCTCTATTTTACCTGCCTGGCAAACGGCAACAGCCGTTTTTATGCCGCAAAGCGTTTTTTACCGTTAGTCGCCGACGCCGGATTTGAGATTGAACAGCAAATTGATGGTCTGGGCATCGGCCATACGCTGCTCGTCTGCAAAAAGCGGGGGTGAGGCAAGACATTTGCCGCGTTGCTATTGCTAATTCAGACCAGAAGAAGAACAAACGCATGAAATTAGCCTTTTCACTCATCGACTGGCAGGCCAGCGCGCCGGGTTTGAGCGAGCCTGACGCCTGGCGGCTATGGGCTCAGCAGGCCGACGCCCTTGATGAGCAAAAGCCGATGGCCAAATGCAGCCAGCTTCCCATGATGACCGCGCGCCGCCTCAAACGGGGCAGCTGCGCCGCGGTTGATTGCGGGCTGGCCCTGCTGCGCCGGCAGGACGCGGACGCTATCGTTTTCACCAGCCGCCATGGCGAGCTGGAGCGTAATTTGCGCATTCTGCAGGCGCTGAGCCGCGATGAAAGTCCTTCGCCCACCGACTTCGCCATGTCCGTGCACAACGCCGCCGCAGGCAGTCTGACCATCGCCGCCGGGGCGGCGCTGACCGCCACGTCGCTGGCGGCGGGCATCGACTCCTTTCAGCAGGGGCTGGTCGAAGTGGCGGCGCTGCACGGCGCCGGCTATGAGCGGGTTTTACTGGTGGATTTCGACGGCGACATTCCCGCCTTCTATCAGGACTGGATACCGCCGCAGATGCCGCGTTACCCCTATGCCGTGGCGCTGATGCTGGCGCGAGGCGCGGCGCTGACCTGCGAGTCGTGCGGCTCCGCTACGCGTGAAGAGCCGGCCATGGCGCAGAGTTTGCAGTTTATGCAGGCGCTGTTGGCGGGCAAGCGGTCTTTCGCCATCGGCGGCGACCGCATCAACTGGCGCTGGACGCGGCACGATGGTTGAATCGACGTCTCTTGCGTTACGCCCCTCATCGCGTCTTAACCGGCTATGGCGGCTGGCGATGACCGGCTGCTGTTTTCTGCTGTTCGGCGCGGGCGGTCTGGCGCTTTCGCTGCTGTGGATGAGTCTGCTGCGCCTGACGCAGCGCGATAAGCATAAACGCCGTCAGTTGGCCAGACGCAGCATCGCCGCCAGTTTCCGTTTTTTCCTGTACTGCGCCCGCGCCGCCGGCGTGCTGGATTTCCGTCTTGAGGGGCTGGATACGCTACGGCGCGAGCGCGGCTGTCTGGTGGTGGCTAATCATCCGACCCTGATAGACTATGTGCTACTGGCGTCGTTTATGCCGGAGCTCGACTGTCTGGTAAAGGCCGATCTGCAGAAAAATATTTTCTTTCGCGGCGTGATCCACGCGGCGGATTATCTGATCAACAGTCAGGCCGCCTCTCTGCTGCCTGATTGCCGGCAGCGGCTGGCGCAGGGCGATGTGATCCTGATCTTCCCGGAAGGCACGCGTACCCGTCCGGGGCAGCCGCTGGCGCTGCAGCGCGGCGCGGCGAACATCGCCGTGCGTTGCGCTTGCGATCTGCGTCTTGTGCATATTCGCTGCAGTCAGCCCACGCTGGGCAAACATAGCCGCTGGTACCAGATCCCGCCGGAGAAACCGTTTTTCAGCGTCACGGTGATGCAGCGGGTCAGCAGCTCCGCCTTTATTACCGACGATGATGCGATGCCGCTGGCGGCGCGCCGTCTGAATCGTTTTTTGCAACATGCTTTAACACCAGAGCATCGATAACTTTTGGGAAACCGATATGGACGAATTATCCCTCGAAATAAAACAAATGATCATCGACACCCTGAACCTGGAAGAGGTCAGCGTGGAGGAGATAGAGACAGACGCGCCGCTGTTTGGCGACGGGCTGGGGCTGGATTCGATCGACGCCCTGGAGCTGGGGCTGGCGGTGAAAAATCGCTATGGCGTGGTACTGTCCGCAGAGAGCAACGAAATGCGCCAGCATTTTTTCTCAGTGGCGACCTTAGCTGCTTTCATCAACACTCAGCGCGCGTGAGTGCCTGATCCACAAAGACGAGTCAAAGATGGATAAGAACGAAATTTATCAGGAAATCAGCGGGCTGCTGGTCAAACTGTTTGAAGTCGACGCCAGCGAGATCAAACCGGAATCCCGGCTGTATGAAGATCTGGAGCTGGACAGCATCGACGCCGTGGACATGGTGGTGCATCTGCAAAAACGCATTGGCCGAAAAATTTCGCCTGAAACCTTTAAGTCCGTACGCACGGTGCAGGATGTGGTCGATGCCGTCGAACAGCTGGTGCAGGCGGACTAAGCGCCGACAGCCGGTACTGATGCGCGGGTTGCGGTATTTTTTACGCGCGGCGAGCGGAATTGCGGTGCTGGCATGGCCGGCGCTGGTCTGGCTAAGCCTGTCATATACACAGTATCGCTGGCTGTTGCCGCTGCTTGCGCTGTTGTTCGCTCTGCGCTTCTTCGCGCTGCGGCGGCAGACCGGCGCGCTGCCGGGTACGGCCAAATGGCTGGCCGCGGCAGGCGGCGCGCTGTGTTCGGCCAGCCTGCTTCTCGGCAATTTTCATCTTCTGCTGTGGTATCCGGTGGCGGTCAGTCTCGTCCTGCTGGCGGTATTCGGCGCTTCGCTCTGGAGCGCGATGCCGCTGGTCGAACGGCTGGCCCGTTTGCGCGAACCCGACTTACCGCCGGCGGCGGTAGCCTACACGCGGCGGGTGACGCAGGTCTGGTGCGTTTTTTTCATCGTCAACGGCAGCGTGGCGGCGGCGACCTGCCTGGCGGGCAATTTAATTTGGTGGACAGGGTGGAACGGCATGATCAGCTATCTGCTGATGGGATTATTGATGGCGGGAGAGTGGGTGGTTCGGCGGCGGCTGAGGGCCAGAGCATGAGCGTGGTTGAGACGCGCGGCGTGGCGCAATGGCTACGGCCGGACCGGCCGGCGCGCCTGGTCGCCGCCGATGGTCAGCGCCGTTTTTCCCGCGCGGATCTGCGTCAGCAAGTGTTTCTGCTGTGGCGCCGGCTGCGCGCGCTGCCGCAGCGGCGCTGGGCGCTGTGTTTCGACGATAGCTACCGTTTCACCGTGGCGCTGCTGGCGGCGCTGCATGCCGGCAAAACGCCGGTGATCCCCGGCCACTGCCGCCAGTCTCTGCTGCTTGAGCAGATGGATGCCTTCGATGGACTGCTCACGGATAGCGATCTGACGCTGCCTTGTCCGGTGCTGTCGGCCGCGCAGGATGCGGCGGGCGAGGACGACGGGCCTTTGCCGGCGATCGATCCGCAGGCCTGCGTGATACTGTTTACCTCCGGCTCGACCGGCCAGCCGCGCCAGGTGAGCAAACCCATCCGCTGCCTGGACGAAGAGTCGCGCTGGCTGGCCGCGCTCTGGGGCGAGCGACTGCGCGGTTGCCATGTGCTGGCCTCGGTGACCCATCAGCATCTGTACGGCCTGACCTTTTGCATCTGGCTGCCGATGTCGCTCGGCCTGAGCATCAACTGCCGCCAGATCTTGTATAGCGAGCAACTGGCCTGCCAGCGCCAGTCGGGGCGCTATCTCTTCATCAGCAGTCCGGCCTTCCTGCGCCGTCTCGACCGCAGCCTGATGCCGCCCGCGTGTCAGTTGATTGTTTCCGCCGGCGGGGAGCTGCCGTGGCCGCAGGCGCAGAGCACGGCGAGCTGGTTCGGCCGCGCGGTGGATGAAATCTACGGCAGCACCGAAACCGGCGTGCTGGCCTGGCGCAGCCGCCAGCGCGATGAACAGGACTGGCAGCCGTTCCCGGGCGTGACGCTCCGGCTCGACGAGCGGCAGAACTGGTGGGCGCGCTCGGCGCTGATCCCGCAGCCGGAAGGCCTGCGGCTGGACGACAAACTGGCGCTCAGCGCGTCCGGCGGCTTTCGCATCTGCGGACGGCATGACCGCATCGTTAAAATTGAAGAGAAACGCATTTCGCTCAGCGATATCGAGCGCCGCCTGCTGGCCCTGCCGGAGATCGTCGATGCCGCCGCGCTGCAGGTGGAACGACCTGAACGCAGCAGCATTGGCGTGGTGCTGGTGCTGGATCCGGCGGTTCAGCTATCCGATCTTAACCGGCTGAAGTATCAGTGGCGCCATGAGCTGCTCAAATGGCTGGAGCCGGTGGCGCTACCGCGTTTCTGGCGCGTGGTCGACGAAATCCCGCATAACAGTCAGAGCAAACGCGCCTGGCCGCAGATACAGGAGTTATTTCATGTTGCCCGTTGAACTGGCCAGACATCTTGACGGCAATCAGGCCCGGCTGTTGCTGAGCGTACCGCCCGATCTGTTCTGGTTTCGCGGCCATTTCCCCGCCCAACCGCTGTTGCCCGGCGTGGCGCAGCTGGACTGGGTGATGCATTACGGCTGCCTGCTGCTGGCCGCCGGCTGGCGTTTTAGCCGGGTCGATAATATTAAGTTTCAGCAACCGATCGCCCCCGGCAGAACGCTGAGTCTGGCGCTGGAGTGGCGCAGCGACCGGCAGCAACTGGCGTTTGCCTACAGCCTGGCGGACGGCGAAACGGAAAAAACCGCCAGCAGCGGGAAGATTAGCCTATGTCGGTAAACGCGGAATTCACTCCCTGCGTGGTGATCCCCTGTTACAACCATGGCGCCATGATGGAGCAGGTCCTGACGCGGCTCCAGCCGTTTGCGCTGCCGGTGTTTATCGTCGATGATGGGAGTGACAACGTCACTAAAGATCGACTGGAGCAGCTGGTCAGCCAGTATGGCGGCGTCACGCTGGTGCGGCTGGCCCGCAACCGCGGCAAAGGCGCCGCGGTGATCCGCGGGCTGCGGGAGGCCGCGGATCACGGCTTCAGCCATGCGCTGCAGGTGGATGCCGATGGCCAGCATCAGATAGAGGACACGCCGCGCATGCTGGAAGCGGCGCGCCGTTTCCAGCATCAGCTGATTTCCGGCCGGCCGCTGTATGACCGTTCCGTGCCGCGTTCGCGCCTGTACGGGCGCTATGTCACCCACGTATGGGTGTGGATTGAGACGCTCTCTTTTTCGCTGAAAGACAGCATGTGCGGTTTTCGCGTTTATCCGCTGGCCGAGACGCTGCGCCTGACCGCGCGGCGCGAAATCGGCCAACGAATGGATTTTGATACCGAGATCATGGTGCGCCTGTACTGGCAGGGAACCGTCAGCCGCTTTGTCGCGACGCGCGTGACCTATCCGCCCGACGGGCTGTCGCACTTTGACGCCCTGCGCGACAATTTGCGTATTTCATGGATGCACGCCCGTCTGTTTTTCGGCATGCTGCCGCGTATCCCGCGCTTGCTGAAACAGCGGCGCGCCCGGCACTGGGCGGCGACCGATGAACGTAAGGGGCTGGCCGGTATGCGTTTTATGCTGGCGGTTTATCAGCGTCTGGGGCGCGGGGTGTTCAACCTGCTGCTGCGGCCGGTCATCGCCTTTTACTGGTTGAGCGGCGCCACGCAGCGCAGGGCCTCGCAGGCCTGGCTGCGCCAGATAACCGGCTATGCGCGGCAACGCGCCGTCGCGCTGCCGGCCCCGCTGAGCAGCTATCGTCACTTTTTGCGTTTTGGCCACGCGATGCTGGATAAGATCGCCAGCTGGCGCGGCGATCTGCGCTGGGGGCGGGATATCGATTTTGCGCCCGGCGCCGACGCGGTGATTGAAGCCAGCCGGCGGCAGGGACAATTGATCCTGGCGTCTCATCTGGGCGATATCGAAGTCTGCCGGGCGATGGCCGATCAGGCGGATGGCCCGGTGATCAACGCGCTGGTGTTTACCGATAACGCGCAGCGCTTTAAGCAGGTGATGGAAAGTATTTCCGCCCAGTCGGGCGTCAACCTGATCCCGGTCAGCGATATCGGTCCGGATACCGCTATCTTGCTGCGGCAAAAGCTGGACGCCGGCGAGTGGGTGGCGATCGTCGCCGATCGCACGGCGGTTAACCGCCAGCGCGGCGGCAGCCGTCGGGTCGTGTGGAGCCCATTCCTCGGGCGCGAGGCGCCCTTTCCGCAGGGGCCGTTTTTGCTGGCGGCGGCGTTGCGCTGCCCGGTAATGCTGATGTTCGCTCTGCGCGAAAACGACCGGCTGCGGGTGTATTGCGAACATTTCGCCGATCCCATCGTGCTGCCCAGAGCAACCCGGCAACAGGCGCTGCAGGCGGTGGTCGATCGCTATGCCGAACGTCTTGCCCATCACGCGCTGAAAGCGCCGCTGGACTGGTTTAATTTTTTTGATTTCTGGCGTTTGCCTGCGATCGGGCGGACGGAGAACGAGGAGTAACCGTGGTTAACGAGGTTCGTTTGAGTCATGAGGTGGAACTGACCGTGTCGTTTCACGACTGCGATCCGATGGGCGTGGTCTGGCACGGAAACTACTTCCGCTTTTTTGAAGTCGCGCGGGAAGCCTTATTAGGCAAGTTCAACTACGGCTATCGGGAGATGAAAGCCTCCGGCTATGTCTGGCCGGTAGTCGACACCCGGGTTAAGTATCGCGTCCCGCTGAGCTATGAACAGCGTATTCGGGTGCGCGCCAGCATTGAAGAGTTTGAAAACCGGCTGCGTATCGCCTATGTCATTTTTGACGCGGTCAGCGGGCGGCGCACCACGACCGGTTACACCATTCAGGTCGCCGTGCAGGAGGGCGAACAGGCGCTGAGCTTTGTTTCTCCCGCTATTTTACTGGAACGTCTGGGAGTCGCCCGATGAAAAAAATCCTGTTTGCCTTACTCACGCTGGCGTGCGGCGGCGCGCAGGCCGTCACGCTGGAAGAGCTGCAGCAGCGGTTCAGCAGTCAGCCGGTGGTGCGCGCCGATTTTACTCAGCAGCGCGAGATTAAAGGCATGACGCGGCCGCTGAAATCCAGCGGCGCCATGCTGATCGCGCAGGACAAAGGCCTGTGGTGGCATCAGTCCGCGCCTTTCCCGCTCACGCTGGTGCTGGACGACCGGCGCATGGTGCAGGTGATGAACGATCAGCCGCCCCAGGTCGTGACCGCGGACAGCAATCCGCAGATGTTTCAGTTCAATCATTTGCTGCGCGCGCTGTTTCAGGCCGATCGCAAAGTGCTGGAGCAGAACTTCGCCCTCAATCTGACCGATCTCGGCAATCAGCAGTGGCGGCTGGTGCTCACGCCGATCACCAGTCCGCTGGATAAATTATTTAATACCATCACGCTTAACGGCGGCGAATTTCTTGCCGGGATCGCGCTCGATGATCGACAGGGCGACCGGACTACCATCGTGCTGTCGAATCAGCGCATCGCGCCACGGGTGTTAAGCGATGACGAGAAAAAGCGTTTTGACTTCTAATCGCTGGCGTCATTACGCCGTAATGTGGGGGATGTGCTGCCTGGCGCTGCTGGTCGCGCTGGCGCTGCTGTGGCCCAATGCGCGCGTTAACGGCAGCGTACTGGCGCTGTTGCCCAAACAGTCGATGGGCAGTATTCCGCCGGCGTTGCAGCAGGGTTTTATGACGCGGCTGGACCGCCAGATCATGTGGCTGGTTTCCGCCGGCGATGAGCCGACGCCGCGCGTGGCGCAATGGTGGCGCGATCGTTTGCTGCACATCGACGCGCTGCAGCAGGTCAGCGGCCCGATTGATGCGGCGCGCCAGCAGCGCTGGGGGCAGTTCGCCTTTCAGCACCGCAATGGTCTGCTCGACGGCGCGACGCGCGCGCGGCTGGCCGGCAACGGCGCGGCGCAGGCCGACTGGGTGCTGGCGCAGCTTTACTCGGCCTTCGCCGGCGTCAGCGGGCAAGAGATGGCTCACGATCCGCTGATGCTGGTGCGCGGCGCGCAGCTGGCGTTGCAGCAGAACGCCAGCCGCATGGGGCTGCAGCAGGGCTGGCTGAGCGTACGGGATGCGCAGGGTAAAACCTGGTACTTCCTGCATGCCGAACTGAGCGGCAATTCGTTCGATATGACGCAAAGCCAGCGGCTGGTCGCCCGGCTGGCGGCGCTTAACCGCGATTTACGCGCCGAATTCCCCGCCGCCCAGGTGTTGACGCGCGGCACGGTGCTGTTCAGCGATTATGCCAGCCAGCAGGCGAAGCGGGATGTCTCCACGCTGGGCGTCGCGACGATCGCCGGCGTGCTGCTGCTGGTGTTTTCGGTGTTCAGATCGCCGCGGCCGCTGCTGCTGTGCGCGCTGTCGGTCGGCGTCGGCGCGCTGGCCGGAACCGTGGCGACGCTGGCGTTATTCGGCGAATTGCATCTGATGACGCTGGTGATGAGCATCAGTATCGTGGGCATTTCAGCCGACTACACGCTCTATTACCTGACCGAACGCATGGTGCATGGCGCGACGGCGTCGCCGCTGGAGAGCCTGCGTAAAGTGTTGTCCGCGCTGCTGCTGGCGCTGGGCACCGCAGTGATCGCCTATCTGATCATGGTGCTGGCGCCGTTTCCCGGCCTGCGCCAACTGGCGGTGTTCGCCGCCGCGGGGCTGACCGCATCCTGTCTGACCGTGGTGTGCTGGTATCCTTTCCTGGTGAAAGGACTGCCGGTGCGTCCGGTGCCGGCGATGACGCTGCTGGGCCGCTGGCTGCTGGCCTGGCGCCGCAATCGCACGGTGCGTCTCGGCATTCCGCTGCTGGCGGCGGCGATAGCCGTTGCGGGCATGTGGCGTCTGCAGGTGAACGACGATATTTCTCAACTGCAGGCGCTGCCGTCGTCGCTGTTGCAGCAGGAGCGGCAGGTGACCGAACTGACCGGACAGAGCGCCGATCAAACCTGGTTTGTGGTGTACGGCGACAGCGAACAGCAGACGCTGGAGCGTCTTGAACAACTGGAGCCGAAACTGGCGCAGGCCAGACAGCATAACTGGCTGACGGGCTGGCGTCAGTTGCCGCTCTCTTCTCTGGCGCGGCAGCGGCAGGATACGCGGCTGATCGCCGCCGCGGCGCCTGAGGTCATGGCGCGTCTGCAGTCGGCCGGGGTCGACGTCGCGCCGCCGGACGTCTCCGCCATGCAGGTGACGCCGTCCGCCTGGCTGGCCAGTCCGCAGAGCGAAGGCTGGAATTTGCTCTGGCTAAGCCTGCCCGACGGGCAGAGCGGGGCGCTGGTGCCGGTGAACGGCGTGCGGGACAGCGCGAAACTGAGCGAACTGGCGCAGAGCCTGCCGGGCGTGGCGTGGATCGATCGTAAAGCCACCTTCGACCAGCTGTTCGGTTTTTATCGCGTGATGCTGAGCTGGCTGCTGCTGGCGGCGCTGGGCGCGATCGCCGTCAGCTATGTCGCGCGAATGGGGTGGCGGCGTGGATTGCTGTGCATTGTTCCGTCGACGCTGTCGCTGGGCTGCGGTCTGGCGGCGCTGTCGCTGAGCGGACATAGCCTTAACCTGTTCTCCCTGCTGGCGCTGGTGTTGGTGCTGGGCATCGGCATCAACTACACGTTGTTCTTCAGCAATCCGCGCGCCACGCCGATGACCGCCTTACTGGCGGTGACGCTGGCGATGTGCGTCACCTTATTGACGCTGGGCATGCTGGTATTCAGCGGCACGCAGGCTATCAGCAGTTTTGGCATTGTGCTGTGCAGCGGTATTTTCACCGCATTCCTGCTATCGCCTTTAGCGCTGCCGTCTTCAAAGGGAAAACGAAAATGAAAATGAATAACCTGATTAAAGGAATGCTGTTGCTCTGTTCGCTGCTGCTGACGGCCTGCGCCGGCCAGCCGGACAACGCGCGTCCCCAGGCCTGGCTGAAGCCGGGCGTTAAAGTCACCCTGCCGGCGCCGGCGATTGCGCCCGCCGTGAATGAGCAACAATTGCTGACCGGCAGTTACAAAGGGCGACAGCAGTCGCTGCTGGTGTTGCTCAACGCCGACGACCATCAGCTGTCGCTCGCCGGGCTGTCGTCACTGGGCATCCGTTTATTCCGCATCACCTATGATGCGCAGGGCGTACATACCGAACAGTCGATCGCGCTGCCGGATATGCCGCCCGCCAGTCAGGTGCTGGCGGATATTATGCTCAGTCACTGGCCGCTGAGCGTCTGGCGGCCGCAATTACCCGACGGCTGGACGCTGGACGATCGCGACGATCGCCGGCTGCTGCGCGATGCCGACGGGGCGCTGATCAGCGAGATTCATTACATGAACCGCAACGGTCAGCGGGTGCCGATCAGCGTGCGCCAGCTGGCGTTTGGCTATCAAATCGTTATTCAGTATCTGGATAGTTAGTATGATTATTGTTTCCGCCGTCGGTATGCTCAACGCGCTGGGCGACCACCCGAACGACATCAGCGTCAACCTGGCGGCCGGGCGCGCGCCCGGCATGGGACCGGATCAGGGCTGGCTGGTGCAGGGGCAACCGTGCTGGACCGGTCGGGTGACCGGCCGCCTGCCGGAGATTCCCGCCGAACTGGCCGAGCACCGCAGCCGTAATAACCAACTGCTGCTGGCGGCGCTGGCGCAGATCCGCCCCGAGGTGGATGAGGCCATCTCGCGGGTGGGCGCCGATCGCGTCGCGCTGGTGCTGGGCACCAGCACCTCGGGACTGGACGAAGCGGACCGCTTCGTCAGCCGCCGGTCAGACAGCTATCGCTACGCGCAGCAGGAACTGGGCGATCCGTCGCGCTTTCTGGCCGCCTTCCTCGGCCTGAACGGCCCGGCCTATACGCTATCGACCGCCTGTTCATCCAGCAGCCGGGCGATTATCAGCGGCCAGCGCCTGATCGAGGCCGGCCTGGCCGATGTGGCGATCGTCGGCGGGGCGGACACCCTGAGCCGTATGCCGATCAATGGCTTCAACAGTCTGGAATCGCTTTCCCCAACGCGCTGCCTGCCGTTCAGCAAGCAGCGCGCCGGCATCACCATCGGCGAAGGGGCGGCGCTAATGCTGCTGGAGCGCGGCGAACGCGGCGTCGCCGTGTTGGGGACGGGCGAATCTTCCGATGCCTACCACATGTCGGCGCCGCACCCCGAAGGCGTCGGCGCGGTCCGGGCGATCGAAATGGCGCTGCGCCAGGCGCGGCTGCAACCGCAGGATGTCGGCTATATCAATCTGCACGGTACGGCGACCCGGCTGAACGACCAGATCGAATCCGCGGTGGTGAATACGATTTTTGGCGCGGCGGTCCCCAGCAGCTCGACCAAACATCTGACCGGGCATATGCTGGGCGCCGCCGGCATCGGCGAAGCCGCGCTCTGCTGGCTGTTGCTCACGCGCGATATTATGCTGCCGCCGCAGGATTTCTCGCGCGGCGAACCGGATGACGCGCTGCCGCCCTGCGGTTTGCTGCACGCGCCGGCGCGTCTCGAGCGTCCGGTTATTCTTTCCAACTCGTTTGCGTTCGGCGGCAATAATGCCTGCCTGCTATTAGGAACCGTTAATGGCTGATTATTTGTCCGCCGCCCATTATCTGCCGCACGCCGCGCCCATGGTACTGGTGGAGCAGGTTATTCTGGTGGAAGACAACGGCGCGCACTGCCGCTGCAGCGTGAGTCGTGACGGCGTGCTGGCGCCTTTTCTCGACCAGGACGGTCATTTGCCCGCCTGGTTCGGCATCGAAATTATTGCTCAGACTGTCGGCGTCTGGTCCGGCTGGCACGGTCGCCGCCAGCAGAACGCGCAGCCCCGTCCCGGAATGCTGCTCGGCGGGCGCGGCTATCGCTGCCAGCAACCGTTTTTCCCGGCGCGCAGCGTGCTGGATATACAGGTGACGCTGCTGATGCGCGACGATAAAATCGGCAGTTTTGACGGCGAAATCTTCATTGACGGCGCGCGTTTCGCCAGCGGCAGGTTAAACACCTATCAGCCGGATGATGATGAATTACAACAACTTTTACAACAGGGTAAACAAGCATGAAACGTTCCGTATTAGTCACGGGGGCCAGTAAAGGGATCGGCCGGGCTATTGCGCTGCGTCTCGCGGCCGATGGGTTTACCGTCGTGGCGCACTATCACCGCGATGCGGCGGGCGCGGCCGGGACGCTGAGCCAGATTGAGCGCCTCGGCGGATCGGGGCGGGTGCTGGGGTTCGATATATCCCTACGCGACCAGTGCCGGGAACGTATCGAGCAGGATATCGATCGGCACGGCGCGTATTACGGCGTGGTCAACAACGCCGGTATTACCCGCGACGGCGCGTTTCCCGCGCTGGATGACGAGGCCTGGGACAGCGTTATCCATACCAACCTCGATAGTTTCTACAATGTTATCCACCCCTGCGTGATGCCGATGATCGGGCTGCGCGGCGGCGGTCGGATTATCACCCTCTCTTCCGTCTCCGGCTTGATGGGCAATCGCGGCCAGGTGAACTACAGCGCGGCGAAAGCCGGTATCATCGGCGCCACCAAAGCGCTGGCGATCGAACTGGCGAAACGGAAAATCACCGTCAACTGTATCGCCCCCGGGCTGATCGAAACCGGCATGATCCAGATGGAGCCGGCGGCGATGGATGAAGCGCTGAAGATGATCCCTATGAAACGCATGGGGCAGGCGGAAGAGGTCGCCGGTCTGGCCGGCTATCTGATGTCGGATATCGCCGGCTATGTCACCCGTCAGGTGATTTCCATTAACGGAGGAATGTTATGATGCGTCGTGTTGTGATCACCGGAATGGGCGGCGTGACCGCGTTCGGCAACGACTGGGCCAGCGTGTCCGCCGGGCTGCTGGCCGGGAAAAACGCGGTGCGCAAGATGCCGGAATGGCAGGTGTATGACGGGCTGCACACGCTGCTGGGCGCGCCGATCGATGACTTCAGCCTGCCGGAGCACTATACCCGGAAGCGAATTCGCTCGATGGGCCGCGTTTCGCTGCTGGCCACCCGCGCCTGCGAGATCGCGCTGCAACAGGCCGGGCTGATTGACCATCCGGTGCTGACCGGTGGCGCGACCGGCATCGCCTATGGTTCGTCGACCGGCAGCACCGGTCCGGTGAGCGAATTCGCCACCATGCTGACGGAAAAACACACCAATAATATTACCGGCACCACCTACGTTCAGATGATGCCGCACACCACGGCGGTCAACGCCGGCTTGTTTTTCGGTCTGCGCGGCCGCGTGATCCCCACATCCAGCGCCTGTACCTCCGGCAGCCAGGCGATCGGCTACGCCTGGGAAGCGATTCGCCACGGTTATCAGACCGTGATGGTGGCGGGCGGGGCGGAGGAACTCTGCCCGTCGGAAGCGGCGGTATTCGACACGCTGTTCGCCACCAGTCAGCGTAACGATGCGCCGCACACCACGCCGTCTCCTTTTGATGTAAAACGCGACGGACTGGTGATCGGCGAAGGCGCCGGAACGCTGATTCTCGAAGAGCTTGAGCATGCCCGGGCGCGCGGCGCGACCATCTACGCCGAGCTGGTCGGCTTCCATACCAACTGCGATGCGGCGCATATCACGCAGCCGCAGCGCGAGACCATGCAGGTGTGTATCGAAGGCGCGCTGCGCTGCGCGGGGATCGAGCCGGCGGATATCGGCTACATCAACGCGCACGGCACCGCTACCGATCGCGGCGACGTAGCCGAAAGCCTGGCGACCGCGGCGGTGTACGGCGACTCGACCCCGATCTCGTCGCTAAAAAGCTATTTCGGCCACACGCTCGGCGCCTGCGGGGCGCTGGAAGCCTGGATGAGCATTGAAATGATGCGCGCCGGCTGGTTCGCCCCGACGATTAATCTGACGCAGCCGGCGCAAGACTGCGGCGAGCTGGACTATATCATGCGCGAGCCGCGCCGCATCGAGACGGATTTTATCCAGTCCAACAACTTTGCGTTCGGCGGCATCAATACCTCGCTGATTTTCCGCCGCTGGTCGTAGCCATGTACCGCGTCGCGCTCGGGCGGGTCGACGCGCTGTGCCGCGAGACGGCCGACTGGCTTGATCCGCAGGTTCTGGCGCAGCCGCTGACCCGACAGCAGCGCGCGGCGCGGGTACTGCTGGCCAAAATGCTCGATCGCGGCGTGTTGCCGGCGCTGCAGACCGATCGCGGCGGCAAGCCGCGTTTTATTGATGACGCGCTGCCCGGCTTTAATCTCAGCCACAGCGGCGACCAGGTGCTGGCGTTGCTGTCAGACCACGGCGAGGTGGGGGGCGATGTGGAAGTTATCCGCGCGCGGCCCCGCTGGCGCCGGATCGCCGATGAAACGTTTAGCCCGTCCTGTCTGCGCTGGCTGCGGCGCCAGTCGGAACCGCTGCCGGCATTCTGGCTGCTGTGGACCGCGCACGAAGCGGCGCTGAAACAGCAGGGCGGCAGCGTCTGGCAAATGTCCGCCCTGCAGCTCGTCTGGCCCGATCTGGCGCCGGCCGGCGCGTTTATCTGCTGCCGGCGTGCGGGCGATATACAGCTGGCGCTGTGCGGCGCCCATCCCTTTCCTGCGGACCTGCCGATCGAGACGTTGTAATCATGCGCGCCCGCCGTCTGCGTGCCTAACCGTTATCTGTACCGATTGCCGTAGACGTTTATGCCGCGCGGCGCGGCAACGTGAGCGCGACCAGCAGCCCGATAGCCATTCCCACCCCGGCCAGCAGAAACGCCCGCTGCGCGTCGTGAGCCAACCCGCTGCGCAACGTTTCGCCGGCCGTGGCGGACGGCCCGCTGGCGCTGAGCGCCACCAGAATGGCCAGGCCAATAGCGTTGCCGGTGTTGAGCGTGGTGGAGGCCATGCCCGACGCAATGCCCTGTTCGTGATGCGCGACGCCCGTTCCGGCGGCGATCCACATCGCCGTCCACACCACGCCCTGACCGGTGCCCGCAATCAACAGCGCAGGCGCCAGCGTCAAATAGCCGGCCTCGGTCGAGGCGGTAGTCGCCATCATCAGCGTGCCGGCGATGCCGATCAGGCTACCCAGCGCCAGCGTGGCGCGGGTGGAAAAGCGGTTCGCCAGCCTGGCGCCGAACTGCGTACCGGCGAAAATCGACAGCGACGGCAGAATAAACGCCAGTCCGGTCTGCAGCGCGCTGTAGCCATACACATTCTGGAACAGGCCGGTCAAAAAATAGGGCAGCGTGCCGAAAGTGCCCATGTAGATAAAGGTGATCGTCATCGCAGCGGCGAGACTGCGATGGCGCAACAGGCGCAACGGCATCAGCGGTGCGCGGCTGCGTGACTCAATGACGGCAAAGGCCAGCAGCAGGAGCAGCGCCAGCGTCAGGCTGGCGAGGATGGAAGCGGATGTCCAGCCATCCTCCGGCCCCTGCGCCAGCGCATAGACCAGCAGGGTGGCGCCGGCCGTGGCGGTCAGCGCGCCGGGCAGGTCGAACCCGCGTCGCGCCTGACGCGGCGCATCGGCGGGGATAACCCGCGGGGCGACTGCGATAGCCAGCGCGGCCAGCAATACGTTAACGAAAAATACCGAGGGCCAGCCGAACGCGCCGGTCAGAAAGCCGCCGGCCAGCGATCCCAGGGTTAAACCGCTGGCGCCGGCGCCTCCCCAGATGGCCAGCGCGCGGTTGCGCGGCGCGCCCTCGGCAAACAGTCGATTGAGCAGCGAGAGCGTGGCGGGGAAAAGCAGCGCGCCGCCGATACCCTGCGCCGCGCGAGCGGCGATGATCACCGCCGGGCTGCCGGCCAGACCGCCCAGCAGCGAAGACAGCGCGTACAGCCACAGCGCGCAAACAAACATGCGGCGCTGGCCCAGCAGGTCGGCGGCGCGGCCGCCCAGCAGCAGGAAACCGCCGCAGAATACGGTGTAGGCGCTCACCACCCATTGCAGCGTTTGTCCGGAAAAGCCCAGGCCGGCGCCGATCTCCGGCAGCGCCACGAAGACAATATTGATATCCAGCGAAATGATAAGCTGAGCAAACGCGAGCAGGGCCAGACTCCAGCCCGTTGATCGGCGGGAGGCGGATAGCTGAGAAACAGATGACATGAAGACATTCTCCAGAGGGGGTGAATTAATGTACGTATTGTTTAGTACATTAATACTGTACGATAATTAACGTACCATTTCAACCGATGGTCTCTGCGCAATTCACTGCCGATTTTCCCTGCTTCCGCCGTCTGGCGAGTTTTTCTTTGCCGCCGGACAGACGGATCTCCGGCGGCAGACGGTCAGGGCGATGCCGCAAGACGGGGCGAAATACCGGGATACCCTCCGACGCCGCGTCGACGGCGGCGTATGCCGCCGGGCTATCTCTGGCTCAGCGCGAGTTTTATCCCCAGCCCGACGAATCCGGCGGCAAAGCCGCGTCGTATCCACAGGAGAACGCCCGGTCGCGACAGAATATGACGGCGCATCCGCGCGGCGAAAACGGCATAGAAGACAAACACGATCAGCGTCATCAGAATAAATACGGCGCTCAGCGCGACCATGCGCGCGGCGGGGGCGGGATCATTCGCGCTGATGAACTGCGGCAGGAAGGCAAGGAAGAAGATAGACAACTTTGGATTGAGAAAATTGATAAAAATAGCCGAAGTAACCACGTTCAGCGCGGAGCGACGCTGCGGGGCGTCGCCGACCCGCAGCGCCCCCTCTTTTTTCAGCGTATTGGCGGCCATGTAAAGCAGCCAGCCCGCGCCCAGGTATTTCGCTATTTCAAATGCCGACGCGCTGGCGTGAAACAGCGCCGCCAGACCGGTAATCGCGGCAAGCATATGTGGGATGGCGCCCAGCGCGCAGCCGAAAGCGGCCAGCGCTCCGGCTCGGCCGCCCTGGGAAAGCCCGGTGGAAATCGTATAGAGCGCGCCCGTTCCCGGCGAAACGACGACGATCAACGAGGTCAGCAGAAAATCGATGCTCATGGCGTCACTCCTGTGGCCAGTGACGCCGAACGCCGTATCGCAGCGACCTTGCGGGCGTGTTGTTCGCGAACGATAGCCGTCCCAGGCGCGCGCCAGCGCGCCAGCTTTACGCGGCGCGTCGGCACTAACATTTTAATCGGCGTGCTGGTCGCCGTTAATTTCGTATCGCCTATGGTTAAGGTGAAAAAAAGTCCCTCGTCGGTCAAAATATGGAGCGCGCGCCGGGGACATTTATCCCCGGCGTGCAGGCGGTAAGCAAAAAACATGGTGTCCCTCGCGGATTAAGTACAGTGACGCTTAATTTTCGCGTTCGGACACGCCGGGGTCTTGTAAGATATTGCGGCCGACCGCCGGGCGGATAATCGCCTGATAGCGGGCGGGGGTAACGCCGAACTGGCGGACAAAGGCCCGGGTCAAATGACTCTGATCGGCAAAGCCCGCCAGCAGCGCGGCATCCGCCGGACGTTGGCCCGCAGCAAGCAGGCGACGCGCCAGACGCACGCGCAGCTGAACGAGATAAGCATGCGGCGTGGCTCCCGTTTCTCGCGCAAAACCGCGCAGCAGCTGGAAGCGGCTCATGTCGCACAGCCCGGCCAGTTCGCTCAGGGATATCGGATTTTCCGGCGCCTGCTCCAGCCGCTGTATCGCCCGTGCGACGGAAGGGGATTTTCGCGCGCCGCGCGCGCCGTTCACCCCATGTTTTTGCGTTACGCTCATCAGGCAGCGGAGCAGGGCCTCTTCCCTGGCCAGCGGGTCGCTATTTTGCCGACTCAATTCACGGAAAAAACGTAAAATCTCGCCGGCAAGCTGCGCATCCTGCGCGACCGGCCGAATGGTGAGATCGCCAGGCGCGACGTCGTCTCCGGCCTCGCGCATGAGCAGGTTCGGCGCCAGATAGATGATGTGCCAACCCCGGACGCCGCCGACTGGCGCGCCATCGTGGATTTCTCCGGGATTGACCATGATGATATCGCCGGCGCGCGATTCAACCAGCCCCATGTCGCTCCAGGAGCGCTGCGCGCCGCTGGTCATAACGCCGATGCCGAAATGATCGTGCGAGTGGCGCGGAAACGCATGTTCCGTCAGCATGGTCATAGCCTCGACGCCGGCGATGCCAGTACAATGTTGCGCGACATGGTGAACACGTTTAGCCATTAAACAGCCCTCAATTTCTCTTGCGCCAGCGCTACGGTAGCACGCCAGGCCGCAGCGCTGATGCGGAGATTTGTCTCGCGATCTGATGTGGAGTGGAGGGGGTTATTGAAGGGAAGGCGTTTTCGTTTGTCTTGAACAAAATTGCGCGGCCGCAGGCCAGCCCTGGTGAAGGGCGACTATTTAAAGAACCGATACACCGATATCAACAATAATACGGAGCATAATGCAACCACGGTCCGGTAAAACCATAATTTTTTCACATTAACCATGGGCGGTACGAAATTAACGGCGACCAGCATGCCGATTAAAATGTTAGTGCCGGTCTTGACCACGCCGGTATTAAAAAGCAGCGTGTTGATGATCAATAACATCATCAAGATACAAAAGTTTTTATCTAAATCGATTGGCTGGAAATATTTTTTTTGCTTTACCATGATGCATCCCTTTTATCTTTTAAGAAAATTGTTTTTATGATGTTACGTTGATGCGCCAACGAAGACATCGCTTGTTTCAGACCGCCCATAGGTCATCATCACGTTGATTAACCCGCGCTGAGATCGCGTTGATCAGAATAGCAAACTCCCGTTTGTTTTATTATTTCAGTCAGATGATTTTTCTGTTGCCTGAGGGCGATGAGCATTGCAGAGACAGCGGCTAAATATTTCAGGTTTGCGAGATAGCGGGGCAGTACACGCGGCGGCCCCGTCCGGAGCCGCCGCGATGACGGGCTTATTTGTTACAGCTGATAACGTTCGATAGTGGCAAGATGGCGGCTCTCATCCAGCCCGGCTTTGCGCGCTAACGCCAGCCAGTGCGGCTGATGTTGCCAGCCGGCGGTAAGCCGGCTCAGCAGCGAGTCAATGTTCTGTTCCGGCATATCCAACGGCGCGGACAACACAAAATGCAGGCCCGGCAACGGCGTATCGCCGGCCTGGCTATCCACCACCTGGTAGTCGTCGTCGCTGGTTACCCACACATAGCAGCGTTCCGCTTCGAGTTGGTCGGCCAGTTGCTGGAAGGCCTCCTGGCCAGGCGCGACGCCGTCAATAAACCAGGCGGGCGCGTATTGGCCGGATTTAACCACGTGAACGACGTCATACAGCCCAATGAAGTGCTCTTTTTCTTCTTCGGTTTCCGGCTGCTCGTTCAGCAGCGCCGCGTCGAACACCACCAGATCGTTGAAATGCTGAACCGCATTATTGTATCCGGGCTGACGAACGATCGCCGTAACCGGGCCGGTGCGCAGCGCCAGATAGTAGCGATATTCATGATCTTCCCAAAATCGCAGGCGAACCCATCCCCAGTTCTCTTCGATCGGCCCCTCATCGCTGGAGAATGTCATCTCCAGACGAGCGGATAGCGCCCGTACCGTCGGCCAGTCCTGCAGGGCGCTGGCGGCGGTCATCGCATCCCAAAGGGCGTTAACCGGCGACATTTCCTGAGCGTCAATACGTATCAGCGCCTGCTGGTAGCAGGCGAGCGCGCGGTCGAACCCTTTGAGTTTCATCGCCGCAACGCCCGCGATCATCCACGGGGAGATCTTGTTTTCCATACCCGCCAATTGCGTCATCTGCATGCACAGTCGTTCGGTTTTTTCCCAGTCTTCCTGCGCCTGCGCCGCCTGGATCCGATACCAAAGCGCCACGTGCGGCATGCCGGCCTGGTAATGCTCCGCCAGTTGTTCGATACGGGAAAAATTGCCGGCGCGCAACAGCAGCTGTAATAGCTGGTAAACGATTTCGCTTTCTTCTTCCGGGTGACGTTGCACCCACGCTTCCAGCAGTTCGGCGGCCTGGCGTTCGGCGGCGCAGGCCTGCAGCGCCGATGCCGCCAGCAGTTGCAGGGGTTGATCGTCCGGTCGCTCAGACACGGCCAGCGTTAGCCATTCAACTTCCTGTTCCGGATCGCGCTCCTCGTCCGCGCGTTGCTCCAGCCAGCTCATCAACTGATCCGCCGGCACCGGCAGACTGGTCTGCAGGGCGTGGACCGAAATCTCGTCGGCCAATGCCGCTAAAGCCCGATCGTCGCCCAGCGGACTGCGCAATTCGGCAAGATGCGTCTGGGCGATGGCCAGCGCGCGGCGCGCAACCCAAATGGCCTGGCGGCCCAGCGCCAGTCTGATATGAACTTTGGCTACGGTGATCACATCGCGATGCGCGCCGACCCGTTCCCGCTGCTCCAGCACCTGCTGCAGCACGCGGCCGATTTGCCAGCTGTTTTTTTCGGGCGCGCGCGCCAGCAACAGGCCGACGACGGCGGTCCAGCGCATGGAAATATGCGGCGTGACCGCCGCAGGCGGCGGCAGCAGGCGCCACGCCTCTTCGTCTTGTCCCATGGTGGCGAGAATCAGCAGCTTGATCATGGCCTGCGTTTCGCGAGTCTGTGCGCTGTCGTTCGGATCGCTGTTGTCAATCACGGCGTTAATGACCGCAAGCGCCTCGTCGTATTGCTGCAGCATCATCAGGCCAATGGCTTCGTCTTCGCGTAGTCCGTCGACGTCGTCTTCGCCCGCCGCCTGAATGTTGGCGATCTGCCGACGCACGAAATCCAGCGCCTGCGCATAGTCGCCCTTATCAATCATCGCCAGAAACTGCTCTTCCGACAGGCATTGATAGCAGCTCCACAGCGGATCGATCTTGTCCATGGTTTCCTGGCATACCGCGATGCGCTCGTCGGCCCAGCCCGGCGCATCCAGGTTGGCGTAGCAATGGCTGAGGTCCTGAGTGACGCAGATAGATTGCGGGCATTCCGCGGCGTCGCTGCGGTGAGCGCGCTCATAGAGCGCCACCACGTCGCTGAGCGCCGTCTGTCCTTCGCGGGCGTTATTCAGCCGGTGACGCATTTCCCAGTGGCCGATCAGTACCTCAAGCCAGGGATTATTGGCGGTTTTCTTCAGCGCGCGCAGCTCCGGCAACAGCGCCTCCGTTTTACCGTACTGAATATCCACGACGGAATCGATAAAATCATCCACCAGTCTGACCGGATAATTCTGACCGGATTCCCACATATCCTGCTGGTATTGACGATACCATTGCCAAATATCCATGCTCATTGCTCCAGTTATAATAAATTATTCGCCTGGCGGGTGATCACCTGGCTAAAGTTTTCCAGCGCCTGCTGCAGTTTGCCTTCCTGATATTCCGGGGCCTGCGCCGCCAGTAAGACTTTCAGGCTTTTTAACAGGCAGAATGCGCCGTCGTCAGGCGTTTTGCCCGCCTTCCAGCACTGCGATAGCGCCCGGACGGCCGGATTGGAAAAATTCAAATACAGAAGTTGGGTTTGGGTTTGAACTATTTTTTGGCTGAACTGACGCGCCAGCATTAACGCGGCGGTGCTCATCCGTTTATCGGCATCGTCCTGTTCCAGACGTTTTTTGAGTTCCGCTTCGCGGTCGGTCACCACGATGAGCGGCAGAGATTCAGGCTCGAAACGAGCGGCGATAAAGGCTTCATCATCCAGCAGCCGCTCTTTCCACCACGCCTCCTCCTGCGAGGAGATATCCTGCAGGGCGAACAGTTGCTGATTGCCGGACCTGGTGCCGATTTCGATTAACCTGGTCGAGTAGCTCTGGGCCCAGCGGCGCAGAAAGGGCACCACGGCATACCGATAGCCCAGGGCGACCGGGCGCTGCAGCAGACGGAACAGCATCGCTTCAAATCCGCCGTCCTCGCCCAGCATTAGCGTCAGGGTGTTATCGCGCCGCAGTTTTTTTACCGGCATCTCGCCCTGCGAGGTCGGCACATTCAGATCGTCTTTCAGTAGATCGAACAGGCGTTCATCGCACAGCGCCGCGCCCATCAGCGCCTCATTATGGCGCGCGATGACCCGGCGCCAGATTTCGGGCTGGTTTTTGGCTAACGAGGCCAGCCCGTTGATTAACGACTCATTCAACGCTATTTGCGTCGCCTGGTAACGGCCATCGCGCTGCAGATCTTCACGGCTGGCGGTCGGCGTCAGGCGGTTTGATTCGATAACGCCGCCGACGAAACCCGCCCAGGGCGGCAGCAGTTCCCGCGCCTGGTCGTCAATCAACATGCCGCGCAGGAACAGCGACAAATTACGGTTGTCGCTGGTGCCGTAGGTCGCGCCATCCTGTAACCAGAGGATGCCGACGGCATCGCTGTCGCCGGCCGGCTCCACCGGCAGGACGCATAAGGGCGTAAAGCGTTGCTCAAAGCGGGCGGCGAATTCCAGATGGCGCTTTTGCACCAGCGCCGGATGCAGAGAGACGCCGTCGCCGTTTTGTTCGCGCCAGGGCGGGGTAATGTGGTTGATGGCGACTTCTTCATCGCCGACAAACACCGGCTCATGCAGCAACGCGCAGTAGCGGCTCAGAACTGCGCTGAGATGGCCGGCGTTGGCCAGACCGACAAACTCCGACTTCAGCGTAAGCTCGATCGTGGTACCGACCGGGTGCCCGGTCGCCGGTTCGATGCTGTAGGACTCGCCGTTGGTCGAGCGGTAGCGCCAGCTAACGTCGGGTTGCTGCCAGGAGGTGGTGGTCAGCGTCACCTTTTCCGCCACCACAAAGGCGGAGGCGAAACCCAGACCGAACATGCCGATCAGACCGGTGTCATCGTCGCTCTGACGCAATCCGCGCGTGTAGCCGACGCCGACCGTCGCCAGATATTGATGAATTTCCTCTTCGGTCAGACCGGATCCCACATCGGTAATGGTGATAGCCGGGATCGCCGGATCGCAGCGCACGTGGATACTGGCCGGTTGCCGCCACTGCGGCTCTTCCAGCCGGCGCCGGATAATTGCGTCATGCGCATTCTGCACCAGCTCACGTATGGCAACCATCGGCGTAGAGTAGAGATGCTGGCTGAGCACCTGCATTAAACCGCTCAAATTAACCGGGGTTTGATGCTGTACAATTGACGACAGCGGAGGCGTACTTTCCAACGTATATTTCCCTTTATCAACAACCTGGAAGTTATTATTCTCGATATTAAGGACTTTGGGAAGTTCGATTACGCATCGGCCGGCTCCTGGCGTTATGGCCGTGCGGCGTAGTGCGGCTGCCGCGCGTCGCTACGGCCGCTACATCTCGCCAGTCGGTTTTAAACCGGTGTGCGCCATTATCCTGAACGGTCGGCGCCGTTGACCGGCGGACAATAGCGTCGCTAATAGCGCTTCGCAAAGTCAATGAACGTGCGCGCCGCAGGGCGGGCGACAGGATTCCCGGGCCAGTAGAGATAACAACGTTCAGGGGCGCTCGCCCAGTCTGGCAGAATTTCGACGAGCCGACCGACCGCGATCTCGTTCCGCACGGTTTCTTCGAATGCGAAGCCAATTCCCGCGCCGGCGAGCGCCGCCTGGCGCAGCAGGAGATCGTCACTGAAGGTCAGTATGGCGTCGGGCGTGAATGTTCTCTGCTCTTGCCCGTGGAAAAAATGCCATGCGAACAGACCGCCGCCGGGGAAACGTCGTCCCAGGCAACGGTGGCGTTGAACATCGTCTGGCGTGACCGGCAGCCCATTTTCCCGCACATAGTCGGGCGAAGCGACGAGCAGCACCCGCGTCGGCGCGCCGATCGCCACGGCGATCATATCCTGCTCCAGTCTGTCGCCAAAGCGTACGCCGAAGTCGAACCCGCCGGCAACAATATCCTGCAGCGCATCGTCGGCGTGCAGTTCGACGGCAATGCGTGGATACGCCTGGCTGAAGGCGAGCAACAGCGGCGTCAGCAGAAATTCGCTGACCGTGCGGGGCGCCGCGATACGCAGGCTGCCGGCGATGGCCTGCGCCAATCCCTTTGCCGTGTCGATGGCATCCTTAATCCGCTCGAGGGCGGGGTCAAGACCTTCCAGCACCACTTTCCCTTCCGGGGTCAGGGCGACGCTGCGCGTGGTCCTGCTAAGCAATTTCAGCCCCAGCCGCCGTTCGAGCATGGCGATCGCATGGCTGACGGCCGAAGGCGACATATTGAGATGGCGCGCGGCCGCCCGAAAGCTGCCGTGGCGGGCAATGGCAGCAAAGTAATTGAGCGCGGGAAAGAGATCGTTGTCCAGCGTCATTGATGAACCCCATCGAACAGATTGTGCATTATTGATCTATATCATCGCACAAATAAAGCTTTCATAATCAGGGCAGATCAACGACAGGAGAATGAAATGAAGACCCGTTTGCTCGGCAATCTGCAAGTATCGGCCTTTGGACTCGGCTGTATGGGGATGAGTTTTGCGTATGGCGGCGCGCCGAAGCCTGACGCCATACGCACCTTGCGCGCCGCCTTTGACTCGGGCGTCACTTTTTTCGATACGGCTGAGGTTTACGGCCCCTTCGAGAATGAGCAACTGCTGGGGGAAGCGCTGGCGCCGATACGCGACAGGGTACAGATCGCCACTAAGTTTGGTTTCGCCATCCGTGACGAGGGCACCGGTATCGAGCGCATGCACGGCGTAGACAGCCGGCCGGAGCATATTCGCGACGTCGTCGAGGCATCGCTCAGGCGGCTGCGCACCGATCGTATCGATCTGCTTTACCAGCATCGTCTCGATCCCCGGGTTCCCGTCGAAGAGGTGGTCGGCGCGATGGCGAAACTGGTGAACGAAGGCAAGGTTCTGCACCTCGGTCTGTGCGAGATTTCAGCGCAAACACTGCGCCGCGCCCACGCGGTACACCCAATCGCGGCGGTGCAGAGTGAATATTCGCTGTGGTCGCGCGACCCTGAACGAGCCGTGCTGCCGACGGCGCGGGAACTGGGCATCGGTTTCGTGCCTTACAGTCCGCTCGGCCGGGGCTGGCTGACAGGAAAAATGAACGTCGCGTCGCTGGCGGATAATGACTTCCGCCGCACGTTGCCGCGCTTCAGCGAAAAAGCGATGGCGGCGAACCAAATGCTGCTTGGCCGCCTGTGCGAAATGGCGAATCAGAAGTCGGCCACGCCGGCACAGATTGCGCTAGCCTGGCTGCTGGCTCAGGACGACCATATTGTGCCGATTCCCGGCGCCCGCAGGTTGACTCATCTGCAAGAGAATATCGCCGCGGCGGAGATTACGCTCACCCGGACGGAGGCGGATCAACTGGCCGCGATTTTCACGCCGGATGCGATCGACGGAGCGCGTTACCCGGCGGGCGAGCTGGCGCTGATTGAAACCTAATTATCGTAAGGATTTATTCGTCCGCCTGCTTCATTCATTGCGGACATTTATGTCCTCAAAGCAGGGAACCGTACCCTGCTTTTTCTTTAAACGCGGCGTCTCTATCATCATGGCGACTATCCATGAAGAAAGGTGCGTGTTTTGACTATCGCTAACTTACGTTTTCCCGAGACTATATCGATCGCGCTATTGTACCGAACAGGGCGCGACGAGCGGACGCGTCGTCAGGCCTGCGCGTATCGACGCCGATATGCCCGATGCGCTGGAGGTGTGAGATGACAACCTCGCTCCCCGCTATGGCCGCGATTGCATTTCGCAAATACGCCGATCTGTCGGAGCCTGACTGCCTCACCGACATCGACTCAACATGCCCGCAACCGGGTCCGCACGACCTGCGGGTGGCGGTACGCGCCGTTTCCGTCAATCCGCTCGACACCAAAGTGCGGGCCGGTCTGGTCGCCGTGCCCGAGAGCGTCCGTTCCCTGGGCTGGGATGCCGCCGGCATCGTCGAGGCGGTCGGCGATGCGGTCACGCTGTTTCGCCCCGGTCAGGCGGTCTACTATGCGGGATCTTTCGACCGCAGCGGCAGCAACGCGCAGCTCCATCTGGTGGACGAACGTCTGGTGGGACATATGCCTGAGACGCTGAGTTTTACCGAGTCGGCCGCGCTGCCGCTGGCATCGCTAACGGCCTGGCAATTGCTGTTCGAACGCCTTGGCGTCGCGCCCGGCAAACCGGCCTATGCCGGCAGCCTGTTAGTGTTGGGCGGGGCAGGCGGCGTCGGTTCTCTGCTGATCCAGCTTGCGCGGCGCCTGACCGGGTTGACGGTGATCGCCACGGCGTCGCGCCCGCAGAGCCGCGACTGGTGCCTGGCGCAGGGAGCCCACCACGTCATTGATCACGGACGGGCGCTGCCTGAACAGATCGACTCGCTGCCTGCGCCGCCGGTCACGCATATTGCGGCGTTATCCCGTACCGGCGATCACCTGGCCGATCTGGCGCAACTGATTGAACCGCAGGGTCGGATAGCCATTATTGACGATCACGACACGCTGGACGCGGTGCCGTTTAAAGCTAAAAGCGTATCGTTGCATTGGGAAATGGTGTTCACGCGTCCATTGTACCGCACGACGGATATGATTGCGCAGCACCGCATCCTCGATGAAGTGGCCGCCCTGGTGGACGCCGGCGTATTGCGTTCAACCGTCAGCCATGTTCTGCACCCGCTTAACGCCGCCCGCCTGATCGAGGCGCATCGGTTAGTCGAGCACGGCGGCATTACCGGCAAGGTGGTCGTGGCGCGTTCGGCGCACGATACGGCCAGACGGGGACGATAACCGCCTGCCGCGGCGCGTCGTTATGTCGTCTTGTCGGCGACATTATGTTCGTTAGTCGCCTCAGCGATCCCAGGGCGCCTGCCGCCAGCGCTCGAACAGAAAATCGCTGAACGCCGTCAGCCGGCGCGGTACGGGTTCGCGTCGCGCCCGCACGATGCTGATCTTCGAGGGCGTGGCTTCCCACTCCGGCAATACGCGCACCAGCCGTCCATCGCTCAGTTCGTCGTGAATATCCCAGGTCTCGCGCAACGAAATGCCCAGTCCGGCCAGACACCATGCATGCAGCACGTCGCCGTTATCGCTGCATAGCGTACCGCTGACTGCGACAGTCTTCTCCCTGCGCCCCTTGCGCAACGGCCAGCTATTTTGCAGCAGTCCGGGATAGGCGAACACCAGGCAGTTGTGCCGCGCCAGCTCTTCCGGCTGCGTGGGTTGTTCGTGCGCGTTCAGGTAGTCGGGAGAGGCCGCCAGGATGCGCCGGTTGTCGGCCACGCGACGCGCCACCAGGCGCGAGTCGGCCAATTCGCCCATACGGATCGCCAGATCCAGGTCGCCGCTATACAGATCCTGCACCTGATCGGACAGACGCAGGTCGAAGCCGACTCGGGGATGCAGGCGGCAGAAATCGTGGATCGCCGGAGCCACGAACTTGCGGCCGAACGGGGTAGGCGCGGTCAGGCGGATGTCGCCGCTCAGCGCCTCGCTGCCGCCGGTCGCCAGTTCCTGCATTTCTTCCAGCACCGCCAGAGCCGTTCGCGCGCGCTCGGCGATGGCGCGGCCTTCGCTGGTAATGCGCAGGTTGCGGGTATTGCGCTCGAACAGCGTGGTGCCCAGCGCCTGTTCCAGCCGGGCAATTTGCTTGCTGACGGTCTTGGGCGCCAGGTGCAGGTCGCGAGCAGCGGCGGAAAAACTGTGGTGTTCCACCACATGCACGAATACCGCCAGGTCATCCAGATTACGCAGGGTCATTTGGTCCATTCCGGGGAAAGTGTTTGTCGATTTTGGTCATTTAAAGGATATAGCAGAACCGTCAGAATGGCAGCCGTTATCCCTAATGTTGCGCCGGTCATGTTCTCTAATCGGGGTATGACCGGCGCCGTACCCTATGAGGAGTTTCTGATGAGCCAACGCATTCTTTTCGTCCTGACCAGCCATGACCGCAAAGGCGCGGCAGACGACGCCGGTGCGGCGCCGGGCGGCTTCTACCTGTCGGAAGTCGCGCACCCGCATCGGGTGTTGGCCGACGCGGGCTATGGCGTCGATTTTGTCAGCCCCAGGGGCGGCAAAACGCACGTTGACGGCCTCGATCTGGACGACCCGATCAATGCCGCTTTCTGGCATGATGCGGACCTGAGAAGCGCCGCCGGCAACACCCTGGCGCCTGCGCAGGTGGAGCCAGACGATTATGCCGCGATTTTCTACGCCGGCGGACACGCGGCGATGTGGGATTTCCCGGACAGCGCCGAACTGGCGGCCATCGCGACGCGCATCTACGATCGCGGCGGCGTGGTCGCGGCGGTATGCCACGGCCCGGCCGGACTGGTGAACATCAGGCTGTCCGATGGCCGCCATCTGGTCGCGGGCAAGGATGTGGCCGCCTTTACCAACGACGAGGAGCGCGCGGTCGGCCTGTACGGCACCGTACCGTTCCTGCTGGCGGACGCCTTGCAGGCGCGCGGCGCCAGGCATATTTCCGCGCCGGACTTCCAGCCGCAGGTGGTAGTCAGCGAGCGGCTGGTGACGGGCCAGAACCCGGCTTCGGCCCGCGGCGTGGCCGAAGCGATGTTGCCGTTGCTGACGACGGCATCCGGGGAACGGAGCTAATCATGAATGAACGTATGCCTTTCGTCATTTACGTTTTCGCGCTTTGCGCGTTCGCCCTGGGCTTCACCGAGTTCGTCACCATCGGGCTGGTGTCCACCATTTCCGCCGACCTGCACGCCAGCGTCGGCCAGGTCGGCACGGCGGTCACGGCCTATGCGCTGGGGGCAGTGATCGGCGCGCCGGGCCTGACCGCGCTCGCCACGCGCTGGCCGCGCAAGCGACTGCTGCTGCTGGCAATGGGGCTGTTCACGCTGGGCAATACGCTGGTCAGCCTGTCCGATACGCTGACGCCCATGCTGGCCGCCCGCTTTGCTTCGGGCCTGGGGCATGGCGTATTTCTCGCCGTGGCGTCCAGTGTCGCCACGCAGTTGGCGGGGCGGCATCGCGCCGGCACGGCGGTGGCGGTGGTGTTCGGCGGCCTGACGCTGGCCCTGGCGCTGGGCGTGCCGCTCGGCACCTGGCTGGGCAGCGTATTAAGCTGGCAGGTTATTTTCATGGCCGTGGCCGCAAGCGGCGCCATCGGTTTCCTGGGGTTGTTGCTCCTGATGCCGGCGGATCGGCAGCACGCTCCGCAGGCCAACGCGATGGACGGACTGAAGTCGATGTTCAATCCGCGTTTGCTGGCCGGGGCCGGCATTACCGTACTGGCCTATGCCGGGTCGTTTGCGCTCTACACTTACATTTCACCGATCCTGCTGCAGGTAACGACAGTTAGCGAAAGCACGGTCAGCCTGCTAATGCTGGGCTACGGCGTGATGGCGGCCATCGGCAACGTATGGGGCGGACGCCTGACCGACCGCAAGGGCGCGGACTTCGCGGTAATGAGCGTGCTGATCGGTCTGACTGCGGTGCTGCTGGCGATATGGCTATCGGCGCCATCGTTGCCATTGATGGTGCTGCTGACGGGGCTGCTGGGCGCGCTGACCTACGCGGCGGTGCCGGCCTTGCAGGCGCGGGTGATTGAGCTGTCGCACAGCCATGCGCCGCAGGCGCTGGCGGTGGCTGCCGGGCTGAATATCGCAGGCTTTAATGGCGGTATTGCATTGGGATCGTTACTGGGCGGCGCCAGCCTGGAAGCGATGGGGCTAACCAGCACGGCCTGGGTGGGCGCGACTGTCGCAGGACTGGGGATGGTTTGGATGCTGAGGCAGATGCGCGGAACCGAAACGCCAGACGTGAATATTTCCGGATAGCGGGGCAGGTGACATCACTCCCCGGCTCATGGGCGACTGGGCGAAGTAATCATGCCGGGTCTGGCTGGTTAGCATGATTAGAAGTGAGATAAATAATACAGAGTCTGCAAGATAACTGTGGGACTAAGTGGGCTGAACTGGGAAAAGATTGGATGGTAATTGTAATTCTCTTACAGCATGTAAAAAAAACAGGCCGTACAAAAAATTAAGAAATTTATCGTTCAATCTGTTTGATTTTACTCCACCGGCGTCGGCTCATCATCAGGTGGAATAACCTACGTCCGTTTAAAATTAATCTGGCCACCGGAAATATTGATTTCGGCCATACAGCGAATACCGTCGAACTTCAGGAAAGTGGCATTCGATGAGGCCCGGTCAACATCAGCGGCCCGGCGTTTAATGAGGCAATTGATCGCTGGAAAATGCTGAGCGATTTTGGCCTTCATAATGAAAGCCTGAACGAGATCCCGGCTGTACGTCTGAAAAATCTCGCTCGTTATGCGGGAATGACTTCGGTGTTCAATATCGCCAGGATGGCTCCGCAGAAAAGGACTGCGATACTGGTTGCCTTTGTCCTTGCATGGGAGACACTGGCGCTGGATGATGCACTGGACGTTCTGGACGCCATGCTGGCTGTCATCATCCGTGACGCCAGAAAGATTGGGCAGAAAAGGCGGCTCCGATCGCTGAAGGATCTGGATAAATCTGCGCTGGCGCGTGTTCGTACCTGCTGAAAGAAGAAACACCGGACGAATCAATCCGGGCTGAAGTATTCAGCCACATCCCCAGGCAAAAACTGGCCGAAATCATCGCACTTGTCCGTGAAATTGCCCGGCCTTCAGACGATAACTTTAATGATGAAATGCTGGAGCAGTACGGGAGGGCTCGTCGTTTTCTGCCCCATCTGCTGAATACCGTTAAATTTTCAGCCGCTCCCGCCGGGAGTTCCACCCTGAATGCCTGCGATTACCTCAGCCTCGAGTTCAGCTCACGGCGGCAGTATTTTGATGACGCACCAAAGGAAATCATTAGCCGTCCATGGAAACCTTTCGTTCCATTGGCCCTCAAACCCCGCTACAGAGAGGCTCACTATTCAACAAAGCCACCCGAGTGATATGATGCAACTCAAAACGTTTTTGGCCACCCGCCCTCTCTTGTTTCCTCGACTCTGGGCTACCTCAGCCCAGAGCAGTTTGAGCTGACCCATGTTGCTTAGCCGGACGTCCGCGGAACAGGGGCAAGATCAAGCGACTCTTATGGAACGATGCCGGATAGATCCAGAAATTTTAGGAAGATGACGAGAATGAACGACCAGAATAGCCGGAAACCGATCGGTAGGGCTGCGCAAATACCGGTGAAGCTTAGTGCTTTGGGACTTACCCTCGTGATCTCTATGGCCTTCGCACCACCATCCTGCGCTGCCGAAACCCTAACTGGATATTGGGTCGGTAGTGATGACCTAAAAATCAATTTTGATAATCGACGGATAATACTGGGACCGGACGGTGGCTGCGAGATCGCTTCGGTAAAATCCATTGGAAGTAACCTCTGGAAGATACTCGGCAAGTGCGGCATCTCCGATATTCCGCGTGTCTTAGAACTTAAAGGGACGTTGCAGTTGAGAGGCTCGACGTTGTTTTTAACAACGAGTGATGGCACCTATCCCTTAAAGCGAGCACCAGAACCGAGCGCGAAGCAGGCCCCCATCGCCGTGCCGTCGATCAAGCTGGTTCGCGACATGCAATGCGTACAAGTGCGCGCGCAGCGGCCCCGCGAGGAAGACAGCACCTGGACGCAGAGCGTGTATCCGCTGGTCTTGACGAAGCTGGACGCCTGCGGCTGCCCTTCGCAGCAGATCGACTATGTTGTCAGAACCGGCGCACCGCGCAAAGATCTCACCCGTGGCACGCTGGATACCCACGACAATTATCAATTTATGCTGCGCCTGTCGGCGGACGCGAATGTCGTACGTGAGAGCGGCATCGAGCTGGACCTGAACTGCGCGACACCTAAATAGCGATCCGCGGAACAGGGGCAAGATCATTGTTCCTACGCCAAGTTCTTGTCGAGTAATAGGGAGGTTTTTTTGATCTCGGTAGAATGTGCGACATGCATATTTTTGAATAAACTGTATTAGTCGCGACTTGATCTGACACTGTTATGGCACCGGGCTGAACTTAACCTGACAGGCGGCTCTGGGCCAACAGCGGACGTTATGCTAATGAACGTTCCTTTCTTGCGTAAAGCGGCGATGATGTCGGCCGGATGCCAGTCGTTGTGCTGTATAGTCATATTCACTGCGCCCCTTTCTGGTGGCGATTCAGACAGGGTTTGCAGTACCGGCATGTGACCACCCGACGCGGATTTCTCCGCCCCTGCCTGAACCGCCATCCGGCGGCGCTAACGGCGCGCGTGTCCACCTGGGCCGAAAAACGATATTTTCCCCGGGCCGCGGCCTCGTTCAGAGAGGAAACAGGTTTTCCGCAATGAAGTCGACGAAGACTCTGATCTTCGGCGAAAGATGGCGACCCGACGGCCACAACACATGGAACACCATGCTGTCGTGGTTGTCGTCATCCAGCACGGTGATCAAATTGCCTTGCCGTAACTGGCGGCGCACGGCGATCTCTGGAACACAGGCGATACCCAGTCCCTGTTCGGCGAAGCATACCTGCGGATCGAGACTGTTGGTCACCAGACTGGCCGAAAGCGCGCTGGCGGACATGTCGGCCGTATGCCGCAACGGCCAGACGTCGAGCTTGCCCGTACTGGGGAAGCGATAGAGCAGACACGAATGGTTTGCCAGATCCTCCGGCCTGAGGGGAATACCCGCCTGGTCGAAATAGACGGGCGCGCCGACGATCACCTTGCGGCAAGAGCCGATTCTACGCGCCGCCAGCCGGGAGTCGCGGGGTTCGCCGGTGCGGATTACCGCATCGAACCCCTCGTCGATCACATCCACCAGACGATCCGAGTAATCGATATCCAACGCGATATCTGGATAGCGCCGTTTGAATATCCCCAGGGCTGGCATGAAAAGCGTGCCAACCGAAGGCAGACTGATGCGCAGCCTGCCTTGCGGGGTGTCCTGACTTTGTAAGAGTTCGGCCTCGGCGTCTTCCAGTTCGCGCAAAATGCGCCGGCAGCGCGCCAGAAATTGCGTGCCTTCGGGCGTCAGACTGACGGTGCGGGTGGAGCGATGAAACAGGCGCACGTTCAGTCGTTTTTCCAGCCGCGCAATGGTTTTGCTGACTGCCGACGCGGAAATACCCAACTGCTGCCCAACCGAGGTGAAGCTGCGGGAATCGCCGACGCGGACAAAAATATCGAGTGGAGCAATATTTTCCATAAAAAATGCCATTGATGACTTTTTTGTCATGAGTGTTGTTCACTGTAACCTGTTTTTCTTCCGTTCACGACCGGTCATCATGGTGAAGTCGCCCGCGATGAAGGGCAGGATGATATCCACGTGAGGAAATGTGATTGATGAATGAAACAACGACAGCGGCCCGCGCCGGCGGTACGGAGCGCCTTCATCTGGCCGGGCTGCTTGCCCTGGCGATGGCCGCCTTTATTACGTTGCTGACCGAGATCATGCCGGCGGGATTACTTTCACCGATTGCGCAGGGATTGAAGGTGTCGGAAAGTCTGGCGGGCCAGTTCATCACCGCTTATGCGTCAGGAGCGCTGGCCGCGGCGATTCCGGTCACCACGCTGACGCAGGGGATGCGGCGACGCCCACTGCTGTTGATCGCGATGTTGGGTTTTGCCGTGGTCAACCTCGTCACTGCGCTTTCCGCCAGCTACAGCCTCTCCCTGGCCGCACGTTTCTTTGCCGGCGTCTTTGGCGGCATCGTCTGGTCGCTGCTGGCCGGCTATGCCGTGCGCATGTCCCCGTCCCATCTCAGCGGGCGGGCGATTGCGATATCCGGGGCGGGGGCGACGGTCGCTTTGGTGCTCGGCGTACCGATCGGCGCGTTGCTGGGACGGACCATCGGCTGGCAAGGCGCTTTTGGCTTGATGACGGCGCTGTCCCTGGGGCTCATCGTGTGGATCGTCGCCGTCGTTCCCGACTTCCCGGGGCAATCCAGGGATCAGCGTAAAACGCTGACCCACGTGTTGCTGAAAACCGGCATTCGGGCCGTGCTTTTGGTGGTTTTCACCTTTATCGTCGCCCACAACATTTTCTACATTTACATCGAACCCTTTTTCGCGCCGTCGGGTTTGTCTTCACGTGTGGATAGCGTGCTGTTCGTCTTCGGACTGGGGGCGATCCTCGGCCTGTGGATCGCCGGCGCGCTGGCGGACCGCCAGTTACCAGCACTTGCCGTGGCCAGCATCGTCGTCTTCGCTTTCGCCGCGCTGCTGCTGGGTCTTTGGGGCGATATTCCGCAGAAGGTTTATCCCTGCATCGCGCTCTGGGGCCTTGCTTTCGGCGGCTTTGCCACCATCACGCAGACGGCATTGTCCCGCTTGGCCGGGGCATCGGTGGATGTGGCGCAATCCATGTATACCACGGGCTGGAACACCGCCGTGGCCGGCGGCGGCATTGTCGGCGGCGTTCTGCTGGATCGGACTGGTCCCGGGGCCTTTGCATGGGTGGCCATCGGCCTTCTGCTGGCGTCTTTACTGGGAACGGTTTTCGGTATGAACAGGGCGCTGGCTCGCCCGCGCTAAAACAGCACGATGCGGGATGACGCGCGGGGGCGGCCGGTCGTCCCGCGTCAGCTTGTTCGCACAACGATCAGCCCCGATAATTTTCCGCTATCTCTGCAATTATCTTCAAGACAGGCGCGCCGCATATCGGCAAGACTCTGCCGCGCGACCGCATACGCTGACCGAATGAGCGTTTCTCATATTAAGATGGCACGCCGGACAAAAGGACATTAACGTGATGATTTCATTATCGCCGCGCATGACAGAACAATACAGTGGGGTAGCCTTTGGCATTCTGATTATTCGCCAGTATCGGGAAAGCACCGAAGGATTACAGGCGTTTCGACAGAGGGCGGCCGGAGAGTTGACGAAACTCAGGCAGACTCACGGCGATAAGGACAGGAAAGCGCTGATCGATGCCGATAATACCCTCGCGGCCTATGCGCGCTATTACAAAAAGTACAACAAGACCTATCACGTACTCCCCCAAATCGAATCGGCGCTGGGCGGGAAAAATTTAAATGACGCGCCGGGATTAATACAGGCGCTATTGTTGACCGAACTCACCACATCACTACTGATTGCCGGCCATGACCTGCAGCGGCTGACGTTACCGCTGGTCATTGATGTCTCACAGCACGGTGAGCGTTATTTAACCGCCGACACCTGCGTCGCTAGCCTGGCCGGGGTACGCCACATACTGGATGCTTTGTCGCGCATTGAGTCCGGCAGCAGCGCGCCGGAAGATTTTGAGGCCGTGGGGGAGCGCTGGGACATTCGTCAGCGCCTGCAGCATGAGCTGGAGCGCAACGGACTCGGGTATCTCGATGCCACAACGCCGGCGAACATCCTTAGCGGAGGCGAAGCCATGCGCGTCGCCTTAATCAGCGCCATGCTGTCGGAGGCAGATTTTCTTATTCTGGATGAACCCAGCAATCACCTTGATCGGCCAAACCGGCAAGCGCTGATCAAACAGCTACAGCGTTGGCCGCGCGGATTATTGATCGTCAGCCATGACCGGCAGGTGCTGGAAACGATGGCGCGCATCGTGGAACTGTCCGCGCAGGGCCTGCGCAGCTACGGCGGCAATTACACGGCCTATGCCCAAAACAAAGCGCAGGAACGGCAGAATGCGCTGCAGCGACTGGAACAACGTAAACTTGAACGCCAGCGCGAAGAACAGGCAATGCAGGAACAGCGACAGCGCCAGGAACGGAGGCAGGCGCGCGGTAACCGGCACGGGAAAGAAGCCAACCAGGCCAGGATTCTGCTGGATCGGCAGAAGGCGCGCAGCGAGGGTTCGGCAGGCAAACTGCGTCGGCTGCATGCCGCTTGCCGGCAGCAACTGGTAAATCGAGTGAGCGAGGCGGCAGAGCAGGTGGAACATGAGTCGCTGATTACCCTGCACGTATCGCCGGTCGTGCAGATTGCACGGCGGCGCGTGGCACAACTGGATACCGTGGTTCTCCCTTTCGTCACGGGGCCCTGTCGCCGCATCAACCTGAGCCTGCGGGGGCAACAGCGGGTGGGCGTGGTTGGCCCGAACGGCTGCGGTAAATCCACGTTGCTCAAAGTGCTGGCTGGTCAGCTGACTCCGCTGTCCGGGGTCAGCAACGTTACGCCCCAATGCGTCTATCTTGACCAGCGGCTGGCCAATCTCGATCCAGCGCGGCCGGCGCTCGAACAGCTACAGGCAGCCAACCGCACGATCGGTGAAGGGGAGCTGCGCATGCGCCTGGCACAACTCGGACTGGATGCGCAGAATATCGTGACGCCCAGCGGTTCGCTCAGCGGAGGCGAGCGTTTGAAAGCCGCGCTGGCTTGCGTTCTCTACGCCGACCCGCCCCCGCAGCTATTATTGCTGGATGAACCGGGCAATCATCTCGATCTTCCATCCACGCTAGCGCTGGAAACCATGTTGCGCAGCTACCGGGGGACGCTGGTTGTGGTATCGCATGACGATGCATTCATGGACAACCTGGCGCTGACAGACCGTCTGCAGGCAAGCGAGCAGGGCTGGCTGTCGGCGCCGTGGTGACGCTGTGACGCTGTGACGCTGTGACGCTGTGACGCTGTGACGGAGGAAGCCTGCCGGGGCCGGGATTCAAGAGCGCAAGGCTGCGGTGATGCAGGCAAGCAAATGCCTGGCTAGCTGTTTCGCATCACCACGCCGGCCTTCCCATGCGTCGACGATTTCACCTAAATAAGCTCTACGCGCATAGTTCAGCGTGGCGGCCTGCTGTTCGGGGATCTGGGGGATCACCCAGTCGGCGGCGACATCTTTCGTAACAAACTGCCCGGTGCTGGCAGTGCGCCACATTCTGGCGAGCGTAAGCAGGACATTGCGCTCGTCCCCCTGAAGCCCATCCAGCAGAATCGGCAGTGCGCCCTGAATAGCCAGTCGGACGTATTCCAATGGCGTTTGCGGCAGAAACTTCAGGATATTTTCGCCTGACAGGATCGTCGCCTGCTGACGAGCTTGCTCAAGCAACAGGGTGTACTCGGGATCACATGTGGGTACCGATAGACGTCCCGCCTCAAACGCCTCACGCAACCATTCTCCATAGATGTAATTGGCGCGGGCAGGGAAACCAATACTGAGCAGGTCAGACTGGCAAAAAGCGATGACCTCAATGCAGCGTGGGCCTCCAGGCCTTGCAGGATGGCGACCAGAAATATGCAGCAGCGCCGTTGTCAGATCGCGCCGTTGAGCATCGGTCATATCGCGCTCGATGATGGCGAGTAAATCAATATCGCTCTGCGGTCGAAGTCCTCCCGATACAGCGGAGCCATGCAGATACACGGCAAGAAGGCCACTGCCAATACTCTCACTCAGGGCCGTCACGGCCGCTTGCATCTGGTCAGTTTTCTGCGGTGTACCTTTCTGCATCGTCAATTAATTTCGCTATATCGGCGTAGCTAACGTCCAGGGCTGTGCAAGGATGATAACCTCGTTTGCATCTGTCATCGCGCGATTTTACACGATTCTCTGCCCCGGAGAGATTGTGGCTTACGTCAGCGGCCGTTTCCGTCTCGCATCCAGCGGCTCGCGCAGCAGCGCGGTATCGGCTGTGAGCAAAATGACGCCTAACCATTTGGCGCTATCAGGCGATTTTCCGTTACCGGGAT
Source organism: Affinibrenneria salicis (assembly GCF_008710095.1). The sequence continues at coordinate 335,706 of NZ_VYKJ01000002.1, read as the reverse complement.
CAGTAACAACGAATTCCTCAAACTCTGCTGGAACAGGAACACCTTTTAGACTCACGGTACCTCTGGTTTATTGAATACCATTAAGCGTTGTTTCACTTTTCAACAAGCGAATAGACCGGCCGTGTAGATAGGCTACAGGCATAGATTATCCTTAATTTTGGGGCTGGTTCGGGAGCAGAGTTGTGTCGCGACTAAACTTGCTACTGATTGATTGACTTAATTTTATATTAGGGATTTTTCAATATAAGGAGAGCAGTTAAGTTTATTAAATAATGCATCGGCTCTTATATCAAATTCATGAATTTGAGCATCAGACATTTGGGCCCCATGTAAAACAATCACCGACTCCCGAGGTGCTGGTTTAGGGCTGACAATGAAAAATCCACGCAACTGCGTGGATTTTATGGTTTTTGTGGCTTTCATGAGATTCAGCGAAACCTCATGAGGCAACAAAATTATTTAGACGTTGAACAAGAAATTCATCACGTCGCCGTCTTTCACTATGTACTCTTTGCCCTCTGAACGCATTTTGCCGGCTTCTTTGGCGCCTTGCTCACCTTTGTAGGTAATGAAGTCGTCATAGGCGATGGTTTGCGCGCGGATAAAACCCTTTTCGAAATCGGTATGGATTTTACCGGCGGCCTGCGGAGCGGTAGCGCCGACGGGAATGGTCCAGGCGCGCACTTCTTTAACGCCGGCGGTGAAGTAGGTTTGCAGGCTCAGGAGCTCATAACCGGCGCGGATAACGCGGTTCAAACCCGGCTCTTCCAGTCCCAGTTCGGCCATAAATTCGTCGCGTTCGTCATCGTCCAGTTCGGCGATATCCGCTTCCACGGCGGCGCACACGGCGACAACCACCGAGCCTTCTTTGGCGGCGATGTCACGGACCTGGTCCAGATACGGATTGTTTTCAAAACCGTCTTCGTTAACGTTGGCGATGTACATGGTCGGCTTCAGCGTCAGGAAGCTCAGGTAGCGAATGGCTGCTTTATCTTCTTCGCTCAGGTCCAGCGAGCGCAGCATGCCGGCGTTTTCCAGCTGCGGCAGGCATTTTTCCAGCGCGGCCAGTTCGGCTTTGGCGTCTTTATCGCCGCCTTTGGCCTTTTTCTGTACGCGGTGAATCGCGCGTTCACAGGTGTCTAAATCCGACAGCGCCAGCTCGGTGTTGATGACATCAATGTCTTCCGCCGGATTAACTTTGCCGGAGACGTGAATGATGTTGTCGTTTTCAAAACAGCGCACTACGTGGCCGATGGCTTCGGTTTCGCGAATATTGGTCAGGAATTGGTTACCCAAACCTTCGCCCTTCGAAGCGCCTTTCACCAGGCCGGCGATGTCCACGAATTCCATCGTGGTCGGCAGAATACGCTGCGGTTTAACGATCTCGGCCAGTTTGTCCAGACGCGGGTCGGGCATTGGCACCACACCGGTATTCGGCTCAATGGTACAAAACGGGAAGTTGGCCGCTTCGATCCCGGCTTTGGTCAGCGCATTGAACAACGTGGATTTACCGACGTTAGGCAGCCCAACAATACCGCATTTGAATCCCATGTTTCTGTCACCTTAAATAACTTAATAATCAGGCAGTTGTTATTTTCTGCCTGTCTGAAGGAAAATTTTCCGCTCAATTATACACATAAATGACGGTTTTTCCCGCCCGGACTGCACGCCGGCTGTCAAACCAGCGCCCAACGCCACGCCACGCGCTCAGCCGGCGCGAAATGCGTGCAGGCGGTTCATTGCTTTAAGCATGTCTTCCTGCAACAGGATTTCCGTGCAGGAGATGGCCTCATCGATCGCGTCGTCGATCAGCTTTTGTTCGCTCAGCGGCGGCTTGCCCAGTACGAAGCCGGTTACCTTATTCTTATCGCCCGGATGGCCGATGCCGATGCGCAGGCGATGAAAACCGGGATTGTTGCCCAGTTTGCTGATGATGTCTTTCAGACCGTTATGGCCGCCGTGACCGCCGCCCAGTTTGAGTTTAGCGACGCCCGGCAGCAGGTCCAGCTCATCATGGGCCACCAGAATCTCTTCCGGCTGAATGCGATAAAAGGTGGCCATCGCCGCCACCGCTTTGCCGCTCAGGTTCATAAAAGTAACCGGCACCAGCAGGCGAACATCGTGGCCGGCGAGGTTCAGCCGGGCCGTGTAACCAAAAAATTTGCTTTCTTCTTTCAGCGGCTGGCGCAGACGCTCGGCCAGACGATCGACATACCACGCGCCCGCATTATGGCGGGTGGCGGCATACTCAGCCCCGGGATTAGCAAGGCCAACGATTAGTTTGATACGACTCACGATATCCTTCCAGATTAACGCGTAGCGTTATTAAACGCCGGGAATAAGCGCATTAGTTTACACAGTCAGCGTGGTAATCACAAAATAGCGCCCGTAACATCGCGTTTATCCTGTAAATCTCTACGTTTGTTATTGTTATATATTTGTTGACTATGCAAATAATTAACGTTCTCTTGCGTTATATGTGATCTCATGCGCAATCCCCCACACCCGGTTGTCTATAATTACAGCGCCAGGAAAAGATGGCGATGTAATGGCTGCTCCTCTTTTCATCACGCTGAAGTCCGGAGGTGACAGATGAAACGTAAAAATGCAATTGTCCTGGGCAATGTTTTAATGGGCGTCGGTATGATCATGATGATCGCCGGTGTGGGTTATTCCATCGTGAACCAATTCCCGGATTTAAATTTACCGCAGGTTTTGGAAAACAGCGCGCTGATGGGCATCTTCATCGGGGCCGTGCTGTGGCTGGCCGGGGCAAGAATTGGCGGGCGCGAAAGGGTGGCGGACCGCTACTGGTGGGTTAAACATTTTGATAAACGCTGCCGGCGCGAACACCACTCCTGATAAGCGGCGTTAATTTCCAGCAATAAAAAACCGCAGTAACCAGGTCACTGCGGTTTTACGCCTTGATATGTCCAGGTTGTCAGCCTGTTAGCTTCCCACGCATTCACGGTAACCGGACTATCCCGGCGTACCGCTATTTATTCACCTGCTATTTCTCAGCCTGTTGAAAGCGATCGGGCCATATATTTATATGCTGACGGTAAATATTCAGTTGCGCCCGGCGATTAATGCTCAAACATCGCAGAAATAGATTCTTCGTTGCTGATGCGACGAATCGCTTCCGCCAGCATACCGGATAACGTCAGCGTGCGTACGTTAGGCAGCGCCTGAATCGTCGGCGTTAACGGAATGGTATCGCAGACGATCACTTCATCAATAACGGAGTTTTTAATATTGTCGCAGGCGTTGCCTGAGAAAATCGGATGCGTCGCGTAAGCGAAGACGCGTTTCGCGCCGCGCTCTTTCAGCGCTTCCGCCGCTTTACACAGCGTGCCGCCGGTATCGATCATATCGTCAACCAGAATGCAATCGCGGCCGGCCACGTCGCCAATGATGTGCATGACCTGCGAAACGTTTGCGCGCGGACGACGTTTATCGATGATCGCCATGTCGGTATCGTTGAGCAGTTTGGCGATGGCGCGGGCGCGCACAACGCCGCCGATATCCGGGGAAACGACGATCGGGTTTTCCAGATCCTGCTGCAGCATATCTTCCAGCAGAATAGGGCTTCCGAACACATTATCGACCGGGACGTCAAAAAAGCCCTGAATCTGTTCAGCGTGCAGATCCACCGTAAGTACCCGGTCAACTCCCACGCTGGAGAGGAAATCGGCTACCACTTTGGCTGTAATCGGAACGCGCGCTGAGCGAACGCGGCGGTCCTGACGGGCATAGCCAAAGTAAGGAATAACTGCGGTAATACGTCCCGCGGAAGCGCGACGCAGCGCATCGACCATAACAACCAGCTCCATCAGATTGTCATTGGTGGGCGCGCAGGTGGACTGGATGATGAAAATATCACCACCGCGTACATTTTCGTTGATTTGCACGCTGACTTCGCCATCGCTAAAGCGACCGACGGCGGCGTCGCCAAGGCTGGTGTACAAACGGTTGGCAATACGTTGTGCTAGTTCGGGGGTGGCGTTACCAGCAAAAAGCTTCATATCAGGCACGAGAAGAACCTCAGGCTTGCGTCCAGAGAAATATCATATTAGCGGCGATCCGGGGCAGCGATCCACCGCTGATTACGATATGCATACGGGTGTAAGAATTAAACGGTGTCGGATGTTCGGTGAAAAACAGTCAACGCCGGTTAAGATACCCGGAAAGCTTGCGTTGCAAGGGCGACACGTTAACACCGCGTGCCACAAAACCACGGGACCATTCCGGGACCCGGTCAAGCACCTGACGGGCGGCGGACTCGGTGTCGAATTCGGCAAACACACAAGCGCCGGTTCCGGTCAGGCGCGCCGGGGCGTATTCTAGCAGCCATGAAAGTAGCTGTTCAACCTCACGAAAACGTTTTCTTGCCACAGGTTCACAATCGTTAGCAAAGGGAAGCGCTAATAACGCCTGCAGCGAACGTTCGGGCGAGTCCCTTTTCAGCAGCGGATCGTTAAAGATTAACGGGGTAGGGATACTAACGCCCGGATGAACGACCAGATACCATTTTTCCGGCGGACTGGCCGGCGTGAGCCGTTCACCCACGCCCTGGGCGAAAGCGGCGTAGCCGCGCACGAAAACCGGCACGTCGGCGCCCAGCCGCAGGCCGATATCGGCCAGCGCGTCGTCGCTCAGATCGGTCTGCCACAGGGCGTTTAGCGCAACCAGCGCCGTGGCGGCGTCGGAGGAACCGCCGCCGAGACCGCCGCCCATCGGCAGCCGTTTTTCAACGGTGATGTCGGCGCCCGGAGGTCGGTCGGTCAGTCCATGGCTGAGACAGTGTTGCTGCAGCAGACGCGCCGCCCGCACAATCAGGTTTTGTTCGGGTTCAACGCCGTCCAGCGGCGTCAGAAGGCGTATCTGCCCGTCGCGGCGCGTTTCGCAGGTCAGACTATCGCCATAGTCGAGAAACTGAAACAACGTCTGCAGATTATGGTAACCGTCGGGGCGCCGGCCGGTGACGTAAAGAAAAAGATTCAGTTTGGCCGGAGCGGGCCAGCGAATGCCGGCCCCGGTCGCGGTAACAGTGGCATGATGCATGCGGCGGATGACCTTAATTTAACGTCCAGTTGTCCATTTTCAGCTTGATGCGCTGCCCGTCCTGGGTCAGTTCGATATTCTGCGGCAGAGACGGCGTCACGCTCTGGCTGTAGCTCTGGTAGACCACATCCCAGCTCTGCCCATCGTGTCGATAATTCAGGCTTTTAAGACGATAGCTGTCATCCAGCGCGTAATGCGTGGCGTCGCCCGGCAACCCGATCATCCACTGACGCAGATTCTGCAGCGGAATCGACATGCCGGTCAGCTGCAGCAGCATCTGTTGCGCATCGTCCCCGTTATAACGTTTCCCCTGATTATCAATTACCTGAACGCCATCAGGCTGTACACGCAGTTCCAGTTCGGTGCTGCCCAGCGGGTTGATTAACATCAGGCGATAGTGCTGCGGCGAAGACTGCTGCCAGAAAAAACGGGCGGAAAGTTTCTTGCTATCGGAAAGATAGGCGAAGGCGCCGCGTATCTGATAGCGGGTTAATTTTTGCACTTGTTGCTGGTGATTTTTCCATTCGGGCGAGGAGGGACTTTGCCCGGGTGATTCCGGCTGCGTCAGAGTACAGGCAGTCAGCAGGAAGGCGGCTAGCGGCAGGAGCCGCAGGCTTCGGGCGAAATTTATCGACATGTTGTTCAGTCCTGATAACGGCATAAAATTACGGTTTAAGGCACCACGCTAGCGGGGTTAACCGGCGGCGTCAATATGCGCGTACCGCGCCCTCCTGATGCCTTTCGCCGGCGCGCTATCCGCCGGGTGGCTTTTCATGCCGTGCGCCATCAAGTAGAATGCCGGTCAACGAAATCCATACTAACACCGGTATTACTCAACGACAGCCTCATGACCCTGCTTGCGCTTGGCATTAATCATAAAACTGCGCCCGTTTCATTGCGCGAACGCGTGGCGTTCTCGCAGGAGACGCTGGAACAGGCACTGAACAGCTTGCTGCGGCAGCCGCTGGTGCAGGGCGGCGTGGTTTTGTCCACCTGCAACCGCACGGAACTGTATCTGAGCGTGGCGGAGCAGGGCGATCAGCGCGAGCAATTGATTGACTGGCTGTGCCATTATCACCGTCTGAACCCGGACGAAATAAAAAACAGTCTGTACTGGCACCAGGATAATGCGGCGGTCAGCCACTTGATGCGCGTGGCCAGCGGGCTGGATTCGCTGGTGCTGGGCGAGCCGCAGATTCTGGGGCAGGTGAAAAAGGCCTTCGCCGAGTCGCAGCGCGGTCACTCGCTGTCCGGCGAACTGGAGCGGCTGTTCCAGAAATCGTTTACCGTGGCGAAACGCGTGCGCACCGAAACCGATATCGGCGCCAGCGCCGTATCGGTCGCGTTCGCCGCCTGCACGCTGGCGCGGCAAATCTTCGAATCGCTGGCGTCGGTCAATGTACTGCTGGTCGGCGCCGGAGAAACCATCGAACTGGTCGCCCGCCACCTGCGCGAACACCGGGTCAGTAAGCTGATCATCGCCAACCGGACCCGCGAACGCGCGCAGGCGCTGGCCAATGAAGTCGGCGCGGAGATTATTACGTTGAATGAACTGGACGCGCATCTGGCGCAGGCGGACATCGTTATCAGCTCCACCGCCAGTCCGCTGCCCATTATCGGTAAGGGAATGATGGAAAGAACGCTGAAAACCCGCCGCAATCAGCCGATGCTGTTGGTCGATATCGCCGTTCCGCGCGATATTGAGCCGGAAGTCGGCGATCTGGCTAACGTGTATCTCTACAGCGTGGACGATTTGCACGCCATCATTCAGCACAACCTGGCGCAGCGTCAGGCGGCGGCCATTCAGGCCGAATCCATCGTGCAGCAGGAAAGCTCCGACTTTATGGCCTGGCTGCGCGCGCAGAGCGCCGTAGAAACCATCCGCGATTATCGCGAACAGGCGGAAGCCGCGCGAGCGGAGATCGCAGCCAAAGCGCTGGCCTCTATTCAGCAGGGGCAGGATGTCGAGGCCGTGATCCAGGAACTCACCCAGCGGCTGACCAACCGGCTGATCCACGCTCCCACCAAATCTCTTCAGCAGGCCGCTCGCGACGGCGATCAGGCGCGTTTGCAAATTTTACGCGACAGCCTTGGGCTGGATTAGTTTTCCTCTTGATTAACAGGACTTAACATCACGCATGAAGCCTTCTATCGTTGCCAAACTGGAAGCGTTACAAGAACGCCATGAGGAAATTCAGGCGCTGCTCGGCGAATCGAGCGTTATCGCCGATCAGAATCGTTTTCGCGCGCTATCGCGTGAATATGCGCAGCTCAGCGATATTATCCAGTGTTTCCGCCAGTGGCAGCAGACGCAGGACGATATCGCAACGGCGCAGTTAATGCTCGACGACCCGGAAATGCGCGAAATGGCGCAGGAAGAACTGCAGACGGCCAGGGACAGCGGCGAACAGCTGGCGCAGCAGCTGCAGATTTTACTTCTGCCGCAGGATCCCGACGATGAACGCGGCTGTTTTCTGGAAGTCCGGGCCGGAACCGGCGGCGATGAGGCGGCGATCTTTGCCGGCGATCTGTTCCGTATGTACAGCCGCTATGCCGAATCGCGCCGCTGGCGCGTCGAAGTGATGAGCGCCAGCGACGGCGAGCACGGCGGCTATAAGGAAGTCATCGCCAAAGTCTCCGGCGAAGGCGTATACGGCCAGTTGAAGTTCGAATCCGGCGGTCATCGCGTGCAGCGCGTGCCGGCGACGGAATCGCAGGGACGGATCCATACCTCCGCCTGTACGGTGGCGGTTATGCCGGAGGTGCCGGAGGCGGAAATGCCGGAGATTAACGCCGGCGATCTGCGCATCGATACCTTCCGCTCTTCAGGCGCCGGCGGCCAGCACGTCAACACCACCGATTCGGCGATCCGCATCACCCACTTGCCGACCGGCATTGTGGTCGAATGCCAGGACGAGCGTTCGCAGCACAAGAACAAGGCTAAGGCGCTGTCCGTGCTGGGCGCCCGCATTCGCGCCGCCGAAATGCAGAAACGTCAGCAGGAGGAAGCCTCCACCCGACGCAATCTGCTGGGCAGCGGCGATCGCTCCGACCGCATTCGCACCTACAACTTCCCGCAGGGTCGGGTGACCGATCACCGCATCAACCTGACGATTTATCGTCTTGATGAAGTGATGGAAGGCAAGCTGGACACGCTGATTCAGCCGGTGGTGCAGGAATATCAGGCGGATCAGCTCGCCGCGCTGGCCGGCCAGGAATAATGGATTATCGCGCCTGGTTGTCTCATGCCGCGGCGGCGCTGGCCGGCGGCGACAGCCCGAAGCGGGACGCCGAAATTCTGCTGGGTTTTGTCGCCGGCAAAGGCCGGACTTTTATTCTGGCGTTTGGCGAAACGCGCTTAACCGACGAACAGCGCCGGCGGCTCGATAGCCTGTTGGCGCGGCGCGTCGCCGGCGAGCCGATCGCGTATCTGACCGGCGAACGCGAATTCTGGTCGCTGCCGCTGGCCGTTTCGCCCGCTACGCTGATCCCCCGGCCGGATACGGAGTGCCTGGTCGAACAGGCGCTGCGCCATCTGCCGGCACAGGCCTGCCGGCTACTGGACCTCGGCACCGGCACCGGCGCCATCGCGCTGGCGCTGGCCAGCGAGCGGCCGGACTGCCAGGTGACCGGCGTCGATCTGCAGCCGACGGCGGTGGCGCTGGCCCAGAAAAACGCCGGCCGGCTTGGTCTGCGCAACGTTAAATTTCTGCCCGGCGACTGGTTTTCCCCGCTGACCGGGCAGCGTTTCGCCCTGATCGTCAGTAACCCACCCTATATCGATGCAGAGGATATTCACCTCGCGCAGGGCGATGTCCGTTTCGAACCGGCCAGCGCGCTGATCGCGGCGGAAAACGGTCTGGCAGACCTGCGCGTGATCGCCCGCGAGGCGCCGCAATATTTGTTGCCCGGCGGCTGGCTGCTGCTGGAGCATGGCTGGCGGCAGGCCGAGGCGGTGCGCGCGCTGCTGCAGGCCGGGGGGTTTACCGGGGTCGTCACGCATAAAGATTACGGCGGCAACGATCGTCTGACGCTGGGGCGCTGGCCCGCATCGCCGGACAATCAATAAATACAGAGGATAGGGCAGATGGACATTTATCAGAGCGTCAGTTACCTGCACATTGCCAGCGTATGGACCAGTATTGGCCTGTTTGTACTGCGTTTTTTCTGGCTGTACAGCAATCCGACGCTGCTGCAGCGCCGCTGGGTAAGGATTGCGCCGCATATTATCGATACGCTGTTATTGGCCAGCGGCGTGGCGTTGATACTGATTACCCATTTTTATCCGTTCGCCGAAGAGCAAAGCTGGCTGACTGAAAAACTGTTTGGCGTTATTATTTATATCCTGCTGGGACATATTGCTCTGGGGAAACGTACCCGAAGTCACAAAATTCGCTGGCTGGCATTTATCTTTGCACTGGTGTGTATTTATCTGATTTTTCAGCTGACGCACACTAAATTACCATTGCTGATGGGATAGTTATGAGTTCTATTGCTGATTTTGAGTTCAACAGCTCACCGCTGAGTGAAGGGATTATTCTGGTGTCAGAGGCGATTCGCCATGATTTCCCTGCTCAGGATGTGCGGCAGCGTTTGCAACATCTGGCTGATGAGGCTCGCGCGGCAATACCCGAAGATCTGGAACAGGATCAGCAGCTTGAAAAGCTTATCGACCTCTTCTTTAACACATGGGGGTTCGGCGGCGCCAGCGGAGTATATCGTCTGTCTGACGTACTGTGGCTGGACCGGGTACTGGAATCCCGACAGGGGATGCCGGTATCGCTGGGCGTGATTTTTTTGCATATCGCACATCAGTTGGGCTTACCGATAATGCCGGTGATTTTCCCCACCCAGTTGATCCTGCGCGCCGACTGGCTGGATGAAGAGATGTGGCTGGTCAATCCGCTGAACGGCGACACGCTGAGCGAACACGTGCTGGAGGTCTGGCTGAAAGGCAATATCGGGCCGTCGGTACAGCTGATGGATGAAGATCTGGATGAGGCGGAAAACAGCCTGATCGTGCGTAAAATGCTCGATACGCTGAAGGTCGCGCTGATGGAAGAAAAACAAATGGAGCTGGCGCTGCAGGCAAGCGAAGTGGTGCTGCAGTTCGATCCGGACGATCCCTACGAAATTCGCGATCGCGGTCTGATATACGCGCAGCTGGACTGCGATCATATCGCGCTTTCCGATCTGAACTATTTTGTAGAGCAGTGCCCGGAAGACCCGGTGAGTGAAATGATTAAAGTGCAGATTCACTCGATTGAGCAGAAGCACATTGTGCTGCATTAATCTGCATCTGATGTATTTATCCGATTCGACTTATCTTACATAAGGTAAAAGCATGACGAACAAAGTGGTTAACATAGGGGACATCCGCGTCGCCAACGATCTGCCGTTTGTGCTGTTTGGCGGTATGAACGTGCTGGAGTCGCGCGAGCTGGCCATGCGTATCTGCGAACATTACGTTACCGTAACGCAGAAACTGGGCATCCCTTACGTTTTCAAAGCGTCTTTTGATAAAGCCAACCGCTCTTCGATTCATTCATACCGCGGGCCGGGTCTGGAAGAAGGCATGCGCATCTTTCAGGATCTGAAGCAGGCGTTCGGCGTAAAAGTTATCACCGATGTGCACGAGGCGCAGCAGGCGCAATCAGTCGCAGACGTCGTCGATGTGATTCAGTTGCCTGCGTTTCTGGCGCGTCAGACCGATCTGGTGGAAGCGATGGCCAGAACCGGCGCGGTGATTAACATCAAAAAACCGCAGTTTGTCAGCCCGGGGCAGGTCGGCAATATCGTGGATAAATTCCACGAAGGCGGCAACGATCAGGTTATTTTGTGCGACCGCGGCAGCAATTTCGGCTATGACAACCTGGTCGTGGATATGCTTGGTTTCAACGTGATGAAGCAGGTGAGCAGCGGCTGCCCGGTGATTTTCGACGTCACCCATGCGCTGCAGTGCCGCGACCCGTTCGGCGCGGCGTCAGGCGGCCGACGCGCCCAGGTAACGGAGCTGGCGCGGGCAGGGATGGCGGTCGGTCTGGCCGGCCTGTTTATCGAGGCGCACCCGGATCCGGCCAACGCCAAATGTGACGGTCCGTCCGCGCTGCCGCTGGCGAAGCTGGAGCCGTTCCTGCAGCAGATAAAAGCCATCGACGAACTGGTGAAAAGCTTCCCGCCGCTGGATACCAGCAACTAATCCGTCGCCCGCCGTACGGCCATGAAAACGCCGTCATTCGGCTAACACCGATCGGTTAAGCAACATGATCGGTTGAACCATCCGGTGGGCGGACGACAATAGCCTCATCAATGCACTGATGGGGCTTTTTTATGCTTTCTGCCTGGCTTGACGATACCCAGACCTGGGCTGAACCCGCTCCGCTTTCCTGTTTTCAGCGCGCCATTCCTTTCGAATGGGTTTCTCAGGTTCTTGATTGCACCAACATAGAAAATGGCTACGCTCCGCTGAAACAGTTCCAGCGGAGCATAGCGACGTTGCTGCGCAGCCAGAAAGTGAGCGGTATTTACCAGGCAATCTGGGGCCTGCTGACGGCATATAACCTGATAAGAATGGAAATAAGCCAGATAGCGCGGGAAACCAGGCGCGCGCCCCTTAGAATAAGCCGTAAGGCTGATACAGGATGAGTTAATCTGGTGTTCGCTGGGCGAACCGGGGACGATCCCGACGAAACTGAGAAAGATGCAGGAGACGGTGAAATAGTTCATCCTGCCGGAAAAGAGAAAACGGCCCAAAAAAAGGACCGTTCGTATCTCAAAAACCCAGTATCCCGTTCACTCAAAACATCTTAAGTGAACGGTGTTAGTCTTCGGCGGGTTTTTGCTTGTATGTCCGCGCCCTTATTTATACAGGTTGGCGCTGATGGTCATATTGGTGCCTTTGTTTTCCCACTGCTGAGTTATCTGGTAATACTTCGCGCCGCGCTCCGCTGCGCGTTTGGCCACCGCCCTGGATATATCCGGGATGCTGCTAAAGTTGCCGCGGAAGGTGATTGAATCGAAGGGAACCATTTTAGCCGCCGTGGCCTTATTCAGTTCCTGAATCTGCGTGCCGTCGGAAAGAGTTACGGTGTAACGTCCGCCGCGAGCCGTCTGGGTTTCAAAGAAGTTGCCGACTTTACGGCTGGGGCTGTCGGAGTCGGCAACGCCGGGAATTTCCACCTGAGTCGCCGCCGCGCCGCCGGCGGCCAGAGCGGCCCGCCCCGCCTCGGAATCGGCCGGAATAGCGTTATCGCGCTGTAGCTGACGTTCCGGCGCATCCGCTTTATAGATGTAGGCGGTGATAATCTGGTTGCCGCCCCGCGAATTAACATCGACCTGACGAACAATAAAGAAGCTGGCCGCGTCTTTCTTGTGGGCCTCTTTGGCGATGGCCTGCGCGACATCGAGCTGCGTATTAAAATAGCCTTTGACCGTGACGGTATCGAACGGCTCAAGGCGATAAGCTTTGTCCTTCGGCAGTTCCTGCAAGCCGAGAACGGTGCGATAGCTCTCGTTTTTATTCACGGCCGGCGCATCGCGGTGATAGAGATCGACGGTAACGCGCGCGACGGCGTTATTATTACCTTCGCTGACGCCCTGTATGTAGAATGCATCAGCCCCTTTTTTATCCGCCTGACGCGAAGCCGCGCTGACGGCTTCATGGATGGCGTCATAGCGCCCGCTAAACGTGATTCTTTCAAAGGGTTTCAGGGCCGCGGCCTGTTCAGGCGTCAACTCCTGAGCGGCCTGCGCGTTGAACGCGGCGGCCGAAAGCAGAGCGGTGGCAATAACGGTATTCTTCAGCTTCATAAAAAATCCTTTGACTGACGCATGAAAACCAAACAATTAGAGATGGACGAGTCCGGATAGCCGACGATTATCGCATGTAATAATCGTCGGCGCCTTAGCATTTTATGGCGCGGTTCTCGCGGCCTCCTGCGCGTCACCATTGCCCGTTTTTGCGCATAACCTGACGCTATCGCGCGGGCGGAGCGCCCGCCCGGGTCGACAATCGCGCATATCGATCGGTGGATTCGCTCTTTTCGGGCAGAAACGCATGGCGAATAATAGCCGGCGGAAAATAATGTTCACTGTCAATAATATCGATTAATAACCGTCTTATCGTTATTAGTGGTATTTCTTATTATTTTAACTGTTAACAAGCGCATAACACGCACATTGTGTGAAATAGCGCTTAGCATAGTGCGACTATTAGTGCTAAACATATTCGGTAGCCGAGCGGTTATTTAGCGAAAAAAACCTGCTGAACTGGTCCACTGCGGTTTTTTTTGTAAAAATCGCCCTTTGTTTTGCGGTATGTATGGATCATAGATCACATTTTCAGTAGGTTATAACTAAAGTAACTGATAGTGATTAGATGAGGTTCGGGAACCGGTGTTATTAATCCCGGACGAATGATCGAATGGGTAAGGTAACAATAATAATCTTCGTTAAATAAGCGAAAAGGGAATGAGTATGCGTATTGGTGTACCAAAAGAACGGCTTGCCAATGAAGCGCGAGTAGCGGCGACGCCGAAAACGGTGGAACAATTGCTGAAGCTCGGCTTTGATGTCGTCATCGAAAGCGAGGCCGGCAAACTGGCCAGCTTCGACGATACGGCATTTGTTGCGGCAGGAGCCTCCATTGCACCGGAAGCCGAGGTTTGGCAATCCGATATTATTTTAAAGGTGAACGCGCCGCAGGATGATGAAATTGAACTGCTGCGCGCGGGCAGTACGCTGATTAGTTTTATCTGGCCCGCGCAGAATGCGGAACTGCTGGAAAAACTCGCCGCCCGCCAGGTTACCGTACTGGCTATGGACTCCGTGCCGCGCATTTCCCGCGCTCAGTCGATGGACGCATTGAGCTCAATGGCCAACATCGCCGGCTATCGCGCGATTGTTGAGGCCGCACATGAATTCGGGCGCTTTTTCACCGGGCAAATTACCGCCGCCGGTAAAGTCCCGCCGGCGAAAGTGATGATTATCGGCGCCGGCGTGGCCGGGCTGGCCGCTATCGGCGCCGCCGGCAGCCTTGGCGCGATCGTCCGCGCCTTCGACACCCGCCCGGAAGTGAAAGAGCAGGTGAAAAGCATGGGCGCCGAGTTCCTCGAACTGGATTTTGAAGAGGAAGCGGGCAGCGGCGACGGCTACGCGAAGGTGATGTCCGAAGCGTTTATCAAAGCCGAAATGGAACTCTTCGCGGCGCAGGCCAAAGACGTCGATATTATCGTCACCACCGCGCTGATTCCCGGCAAGCCGGCGCCGCGGTTGATCACGCGCGAAATGGTAGAAAGCATGAAGCCCGGCAGCGTAGTGGTCGACCTTGCCGCCCAGACCGGCGGCAACTGTGAGCTGACCGAAGCCGATAAAGTCGTGGTGACGGATAACGGCGTCAAAATCATCGGCTACACCGATCTGCCCAGCCGTCTGCCGACGCAGTCCTCGCAGCTGTATGGCACCAACCTGGTCAACCTGCTGAAACTGCTGTGTAAAGAGAAAAACGGCGAGATTGACATCGATTTCGACGACACCGTGATTCGCGGCGTGACCGTCGTGAAGACCGGCGAAATTACCTGGCCGGCGCCGCCGATTCAGGTTTCGGCGCAGCCGCAGCAGGCAAAACCGGCCGCCGCCGCGCCGAAGGCCGAACAGCCGCTGGCTTCGCCGCTGAAAAAATATCTGCTGATCGCCATCGCGATTATCCTGTTTGGCTGGATGGCCAGCGTGGCGCCGAGAGACTTCCTGTCGCACTTCACCGTATTCGCGCTGTCCTGCGTAGTGGGTTACTACGTGGTGTGGAACGTCAGCCATGCGTTGCATACGCCGCTGATGTCGGTCACTAACGCCATTTCAGGCATCATTGTGGTAGGGGCGCTGCTGCAGATCGGTCACGGAGGCTGGGTGACCTTCCTGTCCTTTATCGCCGTCCTGATCGCCAGCATTAATATTTTCGGCGGGTTCACCGTCACTCAGCGCATGCTGAAAATGTTCCGTAAGAATTAAGGGGTAACACATGTCTGAAGGATTAGTTACAGCTGCATACATTGTTGCCGCCATTCTGTTTATTTTCAGCCTGGCCGGGTTATCGAAGCATGAGACTTCGCGCCAGGGGAACATTTTCGGCGTCGTCGGGATGGCGATCGCCCTGATTGCCACGATCTTCGGACCGCACGCCGGCAACGTGGGCTGGATCATCGTTGCGATGGTGCTGGGCGGCGCGATCGGGGTCTACCTGGCGCGCAAGGTCGAAATGACGGAGATGCCGGAACTGGTGGCGATCCTGCATAGCTTCGTCGGTCTGGCCGCGGTGCTGGTCGGTTTCAACAGTTTTATCGACCACGGTGAAATCACCGATCCGGTGATGGTTAATATTCACCTGACCGAAGTATTCCTCGGGATCTTCATCGGGGCGGTCACCTTCACCGGCTCAATCGTCGCGTTCGGCAAGCTGCGCGGGCTGATCTCCTCCAAACCGCTGATGCTGCCGCATCGGCATAAGCTGAATCTGGCGGCGCTGGTCGTCTCATTCCTGCTGCTGCTGCTGTTTGTCGGCACCGACAGCGTCGGGCTGCAGGTCTTTGCCCTGCTGGTCGCCACGCTGATCGCGCTGGTGTTCGGCTGGCATCTGGTAGCGTCTATCGGCGGCGCCGACATGCCGGTGGTGGTCTCCATGCTGAACTCCTACTCCGGCTGGGCCGCCGCCGCTGCGGGCTTCATGTTAAGCAATGACCTGCTGATCGTGACCGGCGCGCTGGTCGGTTCGTCCGGCGCCATTCTGTCTTACATCATGTGTAAGGCGATGAACCGGTCGTTTATCAGCGTAATTGCCGGCGGCTTCGGCACCGATGGCTCTTCCACCGGCAATGCCGAAGAGATGGGCGAATACCGTGAAACCTCCGCGGAGGAAGTGGCGGAGCTGCTGAAAAACTCCAGTTCGGTCATCATCACGCCGGGATACGGTATGGCGGTGGCGCAGGCGCAATATCCGGTGCATGATATTACCGCGAAGCTGCGCGCGCGCGGCGTTAATGTCCGTTTTGGCATCCATCCGGTAGCCGGACGTTTGCCGGGCCACATGAACGTTCTGCTGGCCGAAGCGAAAGTGCCTTACGACGTGGTGCTGGAAATGGATGAAATCAACGATGATTTCGCCAATACGGATACGGTGCTGGTCATCGGCGCGAACGATACGGTAAACCCGGCGGCGCAGGAAGATCCTAACAGTCCGATCGCCGGCATGCCGGTGCTGGAAGTATGGAAAGCGCAGAACGTGATCGTCTTCAAGCGTTCGATGAATACGGGCTATGCGGGAGTACAAAATCCGCTGTTCTTTAAAGAGAACACGCAAATGCTGTTTGGTGATGCGAAAGAGAGCGTGGAAGCGATTCTGAAAGCGCTGTAATCACTATAAAAGATAAAAGTTGCTTGTTGTGATGTAGCCGCCGGACAGCTTGTCCGGCGGTTTTTTTTATGCGTCACCGCGCAGATCGGATTCTCAGCTCGCGCTTTCTTCTTCGTCCGGCGAAAGCGGGCAGACGAAATCATCCGGTTTGATCGCCAGCAGATCACACTTAAGATGGTCGATGACATGCTCGACGGTATTGCCGATAAACGCCGCGGAAAGCCCGGTGCGGCCCAGCGAGCCGAGCACCACAATCCCGGCCTGCAGATGCTCGGCCAGGTCAGGAATAACCTCTTCGGGCAAACCTTTTTCCACGTGGGTAAGCTGTTCATCCAGGCCGAACTTCTGCCGGAGCGACTTCATGGCGATCAGATGCTGACCACGAATCGCGTCGTTATAGACGCCGGGGTCGAAGTCGGGCAGTTCGATGGCGATATTGACCGGCGTGACCGGATAGGCGCCGACCAGATGCACCTCGGTCTGGTTAACCTGTCTGGCCAGCGCCAGCGTTTCAGTCACCAGTTTGATGTTGAGCGGGTCGTGACAGGGATCTTCGCTGGCCAGGTTGACCGCCACCAGCGCGCGTCCGTTTTCCGGCCACGGCTGGTCTTTAACCATCCACACCGGGCAGGGGCATTTACGCAGCAGATGCCAGTCGGTCGGGGTGAAAATCACCGCTTCCAGCCGGTCGTGCTGATGCGCCATTTTCAGCAGTAAATCATGCTGGCCGCTGATCACCTCATTGATAATGGCCTCGAAGGGTTTGCTGTGCCAGACGACCTTAATGTCGATCTGTACGCCAGCTTCAAGATAATAGCGGCATTGTTGTGCGATCCACTCGGTTCTCTGTTCAATAACGCCCTTACGCATTTCCATGCGTTCATCGGGAGCGAGCAGGGTGGTCATTTCATAAGAGAAATCGTAGATGGGCAAAAACGCTTTAATACGGCCGCCCAGCCGCTGCACCAGATACACGGCCCGCCGCAGCGCCGGCTGGTCATCCTGATTGGGATCAATCGCTACCAGTAAATTCCGATATTCTGCCATAGGACCTCCGAACAGCTGTCAGTCTGACTGTCTGTAAATTAAGAGTACCCCAGGGAAGCCGGTTAGAACAATGGATGATGTGAACCGGATCAATAAAAAGGGAAATTCATTGACCCGGCAAAAGGTTACAGCTTGTTGCGCGGCGTACCCGCCAGTTCGGAAAGGGCGTCGGTATTCTCAATGGTGATGTATTTGCCTTTAACCGCCAGCGTGCCGCTCTTCTGAAAGCGACCGAGCAAACGGCTGATGGTTTCCACCGTCAGACCCAGATAGTTGCCGATATCGCCGCGCGTCATGGTCAGGCGGAATTCGCGCGGAGAAAAACCGCGCTGAGCGAAGCGCCGCGACAGGTTGTAAATAAAGGCGGCCAGCCGCTCTTCGGCGTTTTTCTTCGATAGCAGCAGGATCATGTCCTGATCGCCGCGGATTTCGCCGCTCATCAGCCGCATCATTTGCTGACGCAGATTGGGCATCTTGCCGGACAGATCGTCCAGCGTTTCAAAAGGGATTTCGCACACCATTGAGGTTTCCAGCGCCTGGGCGAAGCTGGGGTGCTGCGCATTGCCGATGGCGTCGAAGCCGACCAGGTCGCCGGCCAGATGAAAGCCGGTGATTTGCTCATCGCCCTGTTCGGTAATGGTGTAGCTCTTAATCGTGCCGGAACGGATCGCGTACAGCGACTTGAGTTCATCTCCGGCTTTGAACAGCGCCTGGCCCTTCTGAATTGGCTTTTTCCTTTCAATGATATTATCAAGCTGATCCAGCTCATGCTCATTTAAGGTAAAAGGAATGCACAGTTGACTGATACTGCAATCCTGACAGTGGATTGCACAACCGCCAGACTGGATTCGTCGGATAATTCGCTTTTCCGGGATCATAGGCTTTGCTCAGGCGATAATTGATATTGGTCAATTTTACCAGCTTTTGCCGCCGCTGATAAGTCTGCTCATCATTGGAACAGAGCAATAAATTGACCGTCGTGATAAATCCGGCGTGCTGACGATTAATCAGCGCGGGAACTCTCTGTATTGACGCGGAATATCTATATTACTGTGGAAGACATTTGACCAGACGAAATAGCCCGTCGTCATTTCAGTCGGCGGTCTTATTTCGGGCTATAAGCTATGGGCTATAATAGCCTTCGTGCGTTAATAACCACTGTTTGCGCGGCAGGCCGCCCGCGTAACCGGTTAATGTGCCATTGCTGCCTATCACCCGATGGCAGGGCACCACGATGCTGACCGGGTTGGCGCCATTGGCCATACCGACGGCGCGCGCCGCGCCCGGGCGGCCCAGTTTCTGCGCCAGTTCGCCATAAGTGGCGATCGCGCCGCAGGGAATATGGCGCAACGCCTGCCAGACCCGCCGTTGAAATTCGGTGCCGCAGGCGGCGACCGGCAGGGTATCGATAATAGTCAGTTCACCGGCGAAATAACGCTGCAGCCGGTCGGACAGTCCGCCGGGATTATATTTTTCTTTTAACAAATGGGGATCTTCTCTGTAACTGATAGCCAGCGAACGCTGCAGACGTTCCTGATGATCGCGCCACTCTACCGCACGCAGCGCATTATCTTCATCGGCCACCAGCATTAATTCGCCTATTGGGGTCGCGATACTGTCCAGAAAAAAAGTCCGCATTGGTCTTTCCCGATTTTTTCCGCCGCAAGAGTGTATCAATATTCTGTGCGTTTGCCATAAAAAATGTCGCACGCCACGGCGTACCGACCGGCGCGCCAGTCAGATCAGCGCCACCGCGCGGCGCCGAAAAAACGCCGCGCGGAATAACCAACGCATGTTTACGCCGCATCGTCCGGCTTGATCTGCTGCAGGATGGCGCCCAGTTGTTTACGCTGATTGCGGTTGATTTCGCTGCCGCCCGCGTAGCCGGCGTTCAGCACAATGGTTTCGCTCAGGCCGACCAGCCAGTCATAGATATAAGACGCGGTGTTGTTGGTCGGCGTCGGCGCCAGCCGGGTCAGCCGGTTGGTGGCATCCAGATTGATCGCCGGGCTTTTCGGTTTGGCGAAAATCTTCTGGCCGCGATTGATGCGGCTTTCCGGCCGCAGCGCCTCGGCCATCTGCTGGAACCCCAGCCAGGCGACAAAATCGCCCAGTACGGTGAGTACCCGCGACACCAGCCGATCGACATCCCGCTCGCGGTGAGTGCTGGCGGCCAGCGTGTCCTGCAGCGCGTGGCCGATATTCAGACGGAAGCTGGCGGTGATCAGCTCCTCCATCAGCATTTCAATCACCGGTTTCGCTACGCCGAGCAGTTCGACCAGCGGCCCGTTATCCGGCAGGGAGCGCAAGTGGTTGATCCAATAGCGATATACCTGACGCGCATAGTCGGTCTCATGACCGCCGTCGCTGTCGGTCGCAATCCCCGACGCCCCGCTGTCCGAAGCGACGTCCGGCGCATCGTCGAACAGATCGATGCTGATGCCGATACCGAACGGCTCGACGCCGGACAGGGCGGACGCGTTTTCAGGGACGTCGACGCGCGGCCGGCCGTTGGTCTGAACCAGCTGCAGATACAAACGGCGCAGATCGTCGCGCGCCGGCAGCAGGCGTTCCAGCAGCTCGCCGTGTACGCCGGCGCGCGCCTGCAATCCTTTAATCAACGTCTGGGCGATACGCTGTTTACTGGCCGGATCGACGCTGTTGGTCGGCTGATACCAACTGGACAATAAATTATCCACCAGCTCGCGCCGCAGTTCGCTTAGCTGCTCATCGATGCGTTCCAGCTTCACTTCGCGTCGCACCTCACGCGTCAGCCAGCCGGCCATGCGCGCGGTGCCGCGTTTATCCAGCGCCAGCATCGACCCCCAGGCATCGCCCGGATTGCCGACATAGCGCTGTACCGCTTCATCATGATTTTTCCCCTGCACTACGCGCTGATCGTGAGCGGTCAGCACCCAGATAAGACCGGGCTTGCGGCGACTGCGGATTTGCGCGCTTTCGCCCTGGGTCTGCCGGACCCAGTAATCCAGCGCCTGGCCTACCGCTCTGGTTTCCGTCCGGTCGCTGGCGGCGGTGCTGACCATCAGCAGATTCATCGCCTGATTATCGGTATAGCGTTCAAGCAGAAACATCGCTTTGGCGTGCAGCAGCGTGTGAGCCAACGCGTAGGGCGCGAGCGGCGTCGCGTCGGAGCGCAGCGGATGATTGAAATCGCCGCCGAAACCGGGAAAGTCAAGCAGGTCGACATGTTCAAACAGCGGCTCGCGCGTCGCGGATCGCAGCGGGATCAGCAGTTCGACGGACAGCATGGTCAGCTCGGCCAGCGTCAGCTCAAGGATCTTGCCGGCCCGGCCGTTGATCACCGGCCGCACCTGAATGACCGGGTCGGCGGCGGAATGCAGACGGCCCAACGAGGTGCCGTCGATAATGCCGTTGGTCGGCTGCGAATTGTCGTCGACCAGCGCGCTGAGCGGCGCCAGCACTCTGGGCGCGCCGGACAGATACTGCAGCGTCCAGGCGAAATGACGGTAAGCGGCGGTGAGCTCGCTGCGCTCCCCCCACAGAATAGAGAACAGACTCGCCCGGTCGTCGATGCTCAGGCAGGGCGCCAGCTCTACGGCCATCGGCCAGAAATCGGCCTCCAGCCGCGGCTGACGCCGACGATCCTGACGCGACAGGGCATCCCACAGCGCGACCACGTCGTCGCTGCTCACGCCTGCCACCGCTTCCGACTGACGGTGCATGGCCAACGTTTTCAGGTGTTCATTGATATAGCGCTCGTCGGGCGTTTGCGGCCGCTCCTGTTGACGCGGATCGTGCAGAAACGCGGTCGCCAGGATGCGGGCGATATCCACTTCGCTTAGCAGCGTCAGCTGCACCGGCCAGGCGGTGTTTTTCACCTCGGACTGGCGGGTAAAGCGGGTGACCAGCGCCGCGCTCTGACTCGAGGGGTTAATCTGGCTCGAATAATCCAGCTGCCGTCCGCCGAACGCGGTGCCCAGGCAGCCGTCCTCATCCGAGGCCAGCGCAGAGATCAGGTACGATTTTCCCGCCTGGGCGCGGCCGAAGAAACCAATCGCGACGTCGCGCAGCACGGTTTCCGACAAATGCCGGGCTTTATTGCGGTGGCGGCGCAGTTTAACGATCAGCCGGTCTGCCTCGATATCCAGCCGCTCGGACTGTTTGCGCGCCAGCTCAACCCAGTCAATGGCCTGATCGACGCCTTGCGCGACGGACTGAAGCTGGTGGTTCAGCTGTGTGGACTGCTGTTTCGGCGTTAATGACTTCATTTTCTAAATACGCTCCCGCTGTCGATCCAGTAACAGGATGAACCCGAACCGCTGGCAGCAAGGGTATTGAGTGTCAGGCGCAGATGCTGCGGCGGCACCGGGCTGCCGTCGTTCAGGCTGGCCTCGGCGATGGCGAACCGTTCCGGGCCGTGCTGGCCGTTGACGATCGCCAGTCTGACCTGCAGAACGCTGTCGCTGGCCACCTTGCGCGCCAGCTGCGGGTCGACGATCGACAGCGTGTACAGCGGCGAGGCCGGCCAGCGGTCGTTGTCCAGCTGTCGGAAACCGAGCACCACGCTGCCGCGCAGCGAAAACGTGCGATCCGCGGCCAGCGTAAAGTCGTCAACGTCCAGATCGATATCGCTGTAGTAAAGGTTGTTCTCGGTCAGTGTGGCGTTGTTATCCAGCATACCCAGATAGCGGATGGTGGAATAGGGTTGAAAGTCGCCCGCTTTAAAATAGAAGCTGGCCAGCCGCAGATCGAGCGACAGCAGGCACAGCATCGCACCCACCGCGGCGGTGGACTTCGGATTATCGATGCGCCCCTGTTTATTGAACGGATACCAGTCGCTGGTGTGGTAGCCGTCGAGCGAAACGATACGGTTGGCCGGCAGCGGCTGCAGATGGCGGAACAGCGCCTGAATGCCGGGGAAACGGGAAGGGCGTCCGGTCAGCAACAGCACGTCGCAGTCGTACAGAGACACCACTTCGCACAGCGGCCGCAGGTGGCGGGTAATGCTCATCCGGCTGGCGAGAAACTCATTATGCAGCTTGCTGAGCCGTACGATCAGCGGCACGCTCAGCACATCGAACCGCGGGCTATCGTCCGGCTGCGCATGCTGTACGCCGGCGTTGATATAGTCCAGTACTGATTCGGTGGGGCGCTGCGGCAGCAGTTCGCCGAAGGAGACGTCGATTTCGGCATTCAGGTCGAGCGGATCGTAACTTTCATAGGCTTCCAGGATGGCCTGCGCCAGCGGAATAAAGATCTGCAGCGTCACCTGCTGGCGCAACGTGGACTGACCATCGAGGCGGCCTTCGCCGCCGAACAGTTTATCCATCAGCGCATCCGGGTCGCCGATGCCGTCTTTATTAAATGCCGCCTGCAGCGCGGGCAAAACGTAAAGCTGGATGACGTCCAGCAGGATATCGTCGCCCGCCACCTTGAAGCCTTCGCGGAACAGCAGGCGCGGAACGATCTTCACGCTGCTGCCCGGGCTTTCATCCAGCCAGTATTGGGTAATGGCCAAATCGGTGGTGCCGCCGCCGATATCGATCGAGGCGATGCGCAGCGTTTTGCCGGCCTGTTCGCCGCTGGTCAACACTTTGTCCGGCCGCGCCTGGCTGGCGAAGAACTCTTCCGTGCGGCCGCCGAAGTTCACCTGGGTTTCGTTATACAAATAAACCATCTGACCGCAGGTGGCCTCATCCCATTCCATCTGCACTTCGGGCACCGGTACGCGACTGATGCGCTTATCCTGCGCCGTGCTGAAATCCTCGTCCGACGGGTGCCAGCCCAGCGCTTTCCAGACCACGCCGATCGCTTCTTCCATACGGCGGCGGAAGATTTCGCGCTCCGGTTTGGGCATGGCGGACGGCAGGGTCAGAATGATATGGCGCAGCTGACGCGGGGCGGACGAGCGGCCCATTTTCAGGCGCTGCGCCACGCTGTTGATTTGCATCAACGCCTGCGCCAGCAGTTCGCTCAGCATAAAGGTCATCAGCGAGCTGCGGCTATAGTTCGGGGTAAAAACCGGCAGACGCTCATCCAGCGGCAAACGGTACAGCGGCTGACCGTCATCGTTAAACAGAAAGGTTAACGGCGCGGCGGTAGCCAGCGGCTCCTGACCGGAGGCCTGACTCGGTTGGCTGAAACGCCAGCCGGCGGAATAGCTCTCTTCATCCCACAGATAACGACGCGGGCTGGAGATGCCGCTTGAACCTTCGGTGCCCTGGCGCAGCAGCGCCAGACGGCTGGCTTCGCGCCCGACCCGGGTGATCGACGGCCAGATAAACGCGTCTTCGCGGCCGCTTTCAAAGGAGAAATTGGCCTTGCCGAAACCGGCCTGGGCGAACTCGATTCGGCTGTCGAACATTTCGTTATACAGGCAGTGCGGTTCGCTCAGATCGCGCAACTGCAGCTCATACGTCTGTTTCAGACCGTTGCTCTCGTCCGCCTGATCTTCAACCAGAATCCCGCAGGTGTGCGAGTTGCCGACATCGAGGATCAGGTCGACATTCACTACCGGCTCCTGCAGCGTGCTGGCGCCGATCTGCACTTCAGGGATGGTCGTCTGGCTGCCCAGCAATTCCAGCAGATTCAGGTAATGCGCCTGATATTCGAAGGTGCGCAACGCAGCCTTGATATCCGAATTGCGCCGCTGTTCGAGCCGGGCGGCCTGCTGGGAAAAGGTTTCGCGCAGCCAGCCGTCGACCCAGGTCAGATCGAGAAATTCGCCCAGTTCTTCGTTCAGCCAGGCGAGGGTAAAGCTGACGCCGGTCTGGATATCGTGGTCATTCGGCGCCAGCGCGGCGCTGTCGGCCGCATCGGCGCACACCCGCGTATCGAACGCGATACAAATGCGGTGCGTATTGCCCTCGTGATCGGGCGTATCCAGCGCGGCGATACGCACCCGGGCCCAGTTTTCAGGGCCGCCGAGGAAGGTGCGCGGCGGATTGAAGCGGAAAAACGGCAGCGGCAGCCAGACCCTGTCCAGCAGCGCCAGCGACTGTTGCAGCGCAAAACTGCACTCGGGCTTAACCATTTCCGGCAGCGCGCTCAGACCGGGCAGCGCGTATTTGCCGCTATTTTCCTGATACAGCAGGCGCAGCAGCGGTCCATTAGCCGTCTTACGCACAAAACCACCCGCTCGTTCGGCCGACATCTCCGGCCGGATGGCGAAGTCCAGAAACTGTATGCCGCTGTCCTGAATCAGGGTCACTTTCTGTTTATAGTCAGGGATCGTCGCCAGCATATTACTCACTCTCGCGCTTTATCGTCATGGGGAAGGTCGTCCTGGCGTCATAGCGGCCATTACATTCCGCCGCGCCGGTCAGCCCCTGTTTACATGCAATTGCCGGCAGCTGATAGCGGGAGCCATCGCTGCAGCGCGCTTTATAACGGCTGTTTATCACCAGATTGCCCGATTTCATCAACCCCGCGCTGATGTTGGCTTCGCACGTGACACCGTCACCATGCACCAGTTTCACCGTTCCGGCGCCGTCTTTCAGCTGGTATAACAAGCTGGGCGGCCGGCCGGTCAGCGGCGTTTTAATATTGATAACGGCACGCCACTTGCCATTGAGGAAACTCACCGAGCCGACTTTTACCGATTCGGCGTGCAGCACCAGTTCGCTGCCGGGCGCGATCGACGACGAGCTCTCCTCCGTCGCGACAGCGACAGGTTCGGCCGGCGGAGGCGGCGGCAGCGGCGTCGCCAGTTCAAGCGGCAGCGGGGCTTCGGCCAGTGCGATGAGCTGCGCCGGCATAGCGGGCGGCGGCAACGGCTGCTCGGCCGCGGGGGCGGTTTTTTCCGCGCTGACGACGGCCGGCGCCGAAACGGCGCGCTGACGATGATCGTTAACCATTCCGGCAATCTGTATGCCGAGAATGACCAGCAGGGCGGCGGCCGGCACCAGCCACCAGCGCGGCGCGCGACGCGCCGGTGCGGCCGGCGGTGGCGCTTCGGCCGGCGTCGGTTCGATAACCGGCGGCAAATCCGCTGCGGCGACCGGCGCCGGCGTCTCTTCTGGCGAGGCGAGCGGCGGTGCGGGTTGGCTTATAATCTCGGGTTCGGGGATCCGCATCACCGGGCGCAGGCACTCCAGCGCATCGGCACGGGATTTTTTATCCAGATTGACGAAGCCCCAGAAAGTGATGACCGGCTGATCGCCGACCAGGTAGACGTGATTCGCGCCGGGAAACTGGAAAGCTTTCGACAGCAGAGCGCCAAAAAGCTTGCGGGCCGCTTTGTCCGAGTTCAGCGCCTGACGGCTGATATCCGCCACGTCGGCCTGGCAGTTTTCCAGCCGGGCCAGCGCGCTGAGCCGCTGTTCATCGCTGGCGGCCAGCCATGAGGTGACTTTCCCGTCCACCGGCGCGTACCAGTCGATACGATCGCCATGCTCGTTGGACTGCGGGATAGCCAGACAGTCGGCGATCGACAACTGTTTCCTCAGACGTAATGTTTCCCGTAACTGCAACGCTGACGCGTAAACCGGCTGGCCGTTTTCGCCCAGAGCCAGAAAATCATCCAGACTTCCACTTCGTAAAAATGATTTTGCCACGCAAAAGAGACCTTGTGTGTTCGCTGCCGAAGCAGAGAAAGTGCATTATTGATTAAACAGGGTACTTTAAGGCGCAATGACGTAAGTCAAACGCCAAAGGAGAGGCTAAAAGCGCTAAATGTTTGGGCTATTGCCATCGTTAATTGATGAACGGACTGCGGAAATAGCGCGTTGTCCTGCGACATCGCCTCTCCACGCCGGGCTGACGAGCCAGACGCGACGATTCTGCTGGCCCGTCAGGTATTAACGCCTATCCGCTGTCGTCACGTTTCCTTCCGACTCTTTCTGGTCATTCGTTGCAAACCGCGAAATGACGCCATCTTGTTTTGTGATGTAAATCACAAAATAGCAGATTACCGTTCCTTTTCCAGCGCTGACGCCTTTGTCCCGGTTCTGCGCGCCATCGTCAGCAACGGCCGGCTTCCGCCGTCTCTGCGTCTTATCAATGTAAGGTTTTGGTCATTATTTTGTAAGCAAACGGCCTGCAAGTATGTCTTGCCATGTGATTATTGATAATGATAATAATTCCACCTTCGTGATAAATCGCGATTAAACGAGGCGTAACTCCCGGTTTTTCGGGCCGTTTGCGCATGGCCCGATGCCGGCCCGCACCCCTGGAAACGGCCGGTATTTTCCCGCCAGACAGAATCCTAACATGAGATGAGGTCAGCAAATGAAGCTCAGGGCGTTATGTTCATTAATGCCGCTGTTACTGGTTGATTCAGCCTATGGAGAACAGCAGCGCGAAGGCGGCGATCAACTGGTGATCAGCGCATCGCGCACGGAAACGGAAAAAAAAGATTCCCCTCAGCTCATTACCGTTATCAGTAAAGAGCAGATTGAACAGCAGCGGCAATTAACCTCTGACTCCTCGCAAATCCTCAGCAATCTGCTGCCGGCGTTCTCGCCCAGCCGGCAGAAAATGAGCGGCAGCGGCGAGACCCTGCGCGGCCGCGTACCGCTGGTGCTGATCGACGGCATACCCCAGTCGAATCCGCTGCGGCCGACCGGACGCGAGATGCACACTATCGACTTCGCCATGGTCGAGCGGATCGAAGTGATCCACGGCGCCAGCGCCAGTAACGGCATCGGCGCGGCGGGCGGGGTGATTAACCTGATTACCCGGCGGCCGGAGCCCGGCGCCTTTAACCAGCATTTCAGCGCGGAGGCCACCACGCCCACTTCGCAACTGAAGGGCGAAACCATGAGCTACAAAACCACCTATGGTTTCGACGGGCGCGAGGAGTACCTCGACTATCTGTTTTCCATCAGCTATGAGGATCAGGGCCTGTTCCTCGACGGCAAAGATCGCCCGATCGGCGTCGATAATACCCAGGGCGACCTGATGGATTCGCGCGCCTACGATATCCTCGGCAAGCTGGGGTACTGGCTGGACGACAATCAGCGCATTCAGCTCAGCGTCAATCGCTACCGGCTTAAAGGACAGAATGGCTATCTCAGCGTGAATGGCGATCGCGAGGCGGGCATTCCCACCACCTCGGTGAAAGGCTCGCCGCCGGGCGACGCGCCGCATAACAGCGTCTGGAGCACAGGACTTACTTACGATCACTACAACCTGGCCGGAATGAACCTGACCGCGCTGGCCTTCTATCAGCAGTATGAAGCGCTGTTCGGCGCGGATAATTCCGGCACCTTCCAGGATCCGGCCATCGCGCCGGTCGGCACGCTGTACGATCAGTCGCGTGCCGTCACGTCAAAATACGGCACGAAAATCGCGCTGACCAAAGACGACCTGTGGGACGACTATCTGAAGGTCACTCTGGGCTTCGATACGCTGTTTGATTCGTCGAAACAGGATCTGTGGGGCACCCATCGAACCTACGTGCCGGAGATCGAATATACCGATCTGTCCCCCTTTATGCAGCTGGAAGTCAGCCCGCTGGATACGCTGAAGCTGTTTGGCGGCGTGCGCTATGAATATGCGCGCCTGAAAATCGACGGCTATCAGACCGTCGCCGCCGCCAACGGCGTGACGGTGGAAGGCGGTAAGCCGGACTTCGACGCCACGCTGTTTAACTTCGGCGCCGTCTGGTCGCCGGTCGAATCGCTCAGTCTGTTCGCCAACTATTCGGAAGGCTTCGCCATGCCGGACGTAGGCCGGGTGCTGCGCGGCATCAATCAGCCAGGGATGAGCGTCGAACGTTTTCTTAACCTGGAACCGGTGGTGACCGACAATATCGAGCTGGGTTTCCGCGTACAGAAAACGCCGGTCGATTTTGAACTGAGCTACTATAAATCATCCTCAAAACTGGGCAGCCGCGTTGAGCGAGTGGGCGATATGTACGTGACCCGGCGAGAAAAGAACGAAATCGACGGTATCGAGGCGTCGCTCGGCTACGCGCCGACGGACAATCACCGCCTGAAACTCGGCTATTCGCATATGCGCGGGCGCTATGACAGCGACAACGACGGCAGTCTGGATGCACGGCTCGACGGGCTGAACGTGTCTCCCGATCGGCTAACCGCCAGTTGGGCGGCCAACTGGACGCCCAACTGGTCTTCCTTCATTCAGGCCAACTGGGCGATGAACCGCAGCTTTGACGATCCGCAGAGAGAGTTCAGCGGCTATGTGCTGGTCGATGCGGCGGTAGGCTACCGTCTGCCCAAAGGACGGCTCAACCTGGCCGTATCGAACCTGTTCGATAAGGACTACATCACCTATTACTCACAGAGCGCGCTGGTTGAGCCGAAGCGATACTTCTCCGGCCGCGGCCGAACGCTGACGCTTGGATACAGCGTTGACTTCTGATGTACGAATCCCGTCATCGTTTAACGGGCGGACGGAAAGATGAAGGTTAACGATGGCTATAGTCCTGCGCGGCGGACGCTACTGCGCCTGGGCGTGGGGCTGCTGGCCGGCGGCGTGCTTTCGCCGCTGACGACCCGCGGCCAGGCTCGCCCGCCGCGGGTGATCACCTTATTCCAGGGCGCGACCGACAGCGCGGTGGCGCTCGGCATCACGCCCTGTGCGGTGGTGGAGTCGTGGAGTGAGAAACCGATCTACCGCTATCTGCGTCCGGCGCTGCGCGATGTGACGCTGGTCGGTCTGGAGACGCAGCCCAGCCTGGAAGACATGGCGCTGCTGCGGCCGGATGCGATCGTCGCTTCGCGTTTTCGCCATCAGCGCATCGCGCCGCTGCTGGCGCAGATTGCGCCGGTCGTTATGCTGGATAACGTCTTCGAGTTTAAGAAAACCTTGCTGATCATGGGCGACGCGCTGCACCGTCAGCATACGGCGGCGCGCTTGCTGGCGCAGTGGCGGCAGCGCGTCGAGGCGTTGCGTCAGCAATTACAGCGGCGCTTCGCCGATCGCTGGCCGCCGACGGTATCCGTGCTCGACATCCGGGAAGATCATATCCGCAGCTATCTGCCGGTCAGTTTTCCCGGCTCGGTGCTCAGCGAGCTGGGATTCGGCTGGAGCGAGGCCAGCCGAGCCGCGCGTGGGGTATCGCTCCGGCTCACCAGCAAGGAAAGCCTGCCGGTGGTCAATGCCGATATCTTTTTTATCTTTTTACGTTCGGAGCGGGCATCGGTGCAGCAACATTACCAAAGCCTGCTGGCGCACCCGCTATGGCGGCAAATGCAGGCGCCGCGCAACCGTCAGGTCTGGCTGGTGGACGGTACGGCCTGGAGTCTGTCCGGCGGCATCCTTGGCGCGAATTTGATGCTGGATGATATCGCCCGGCTGGTAAGACAGGATACGGCTTCATGAGTAACGGCGCTAAACTGTGTGCGGCGGCGGCGCTTCTGCCGCTGTGTATGTTATTGAGCCTGATGGCGGGGCCGATCTGGATCCCGCCTCAACAGGTGGCTGCGGCGTTACTCTCGCCGGATGCGATGAACGTAAACCATATTCTGGTGACCAGTACGCGACTGTCGCGCACGGTGTTGGCGACGGCGGTGGGCGCCAGTCTGGCCGTCGCTGGCGTCCTGATGCAGGCGCTGACCCGTAATCCGCTCGCGTCGCCCGGACTGTTTGGGGTGAACGCCGGCGCGACCTTCTTCATTATATTAAGCGGCGCGCTGTTTGCGCTGAGTTCGCCGCAGTCGTGGCTATGGTGCGCCTTCTTCGGCGCGGCGCTGGCCGGCGCGCTGGTGTGGCTGATCGGCAACAGCGGGCAGGGCAAACTCAATCCGCTGCGCATCGTGCTGGCCGGCGCTTCGGTGACCGCGCTGTTTTCGGCGTTCAGCCAGGCGCTGCTGGTCGTCAACCAGGAAGGGCTGGACACGGTACTGTTCTGGCTGGCGGGTTCTCTCTCCGAACGCAATCTGGCGCAGTCTCTGCCGTTGCTGCTGTGCAGCCTGCTGGCGCTGCTGTTGGCGCTGATGCTGGCGGGGCAGGTTAACGTGCTTAACGCCGGGGAAGACATTGCCACGGGGCTCGGACAGCGCACCGGCGTTATCCGCCTGCTGCTCAGCGTACTGATTGTCTGCCTGGCCGGCAGCGCGGTGGCGCTGGCGGGCTGCATCGGTTTTATCGGCCTGATGGTGCCGCATATGGTGCGTAAAAGCCTGTCTATCGATCACCGCTGGTTGCTGCCCGGCAGCGCGCTGAGCGGCGCCATCCTGCTGCTGCTGGCGGATGTGCTGGCGCGTCTGGCTATCCTGCCGCAGGAAGTGCCGGTCGGCGTGATCACCGCGCTGTTTGGCGCACCGTTGTTTATTATGCTGGCGCGACGCGGAGGCGGGCGTGAATAAGCCATTAATCCTGCGCTATCGCGGCTTTTCGCGCCAGATTCACCGATCGACCCCGGGACGGTTGGCGCTGGCGCTGCTGTTTACCGGCCTGACGCTGCTGTTTTCTCTGTCGGCGGGGAAAGTCATGCTGTCGCCGCTGGCGGTGCTGCGTATTCTGTACTTCGATTCGGATCCCGCCCTGACATTTATCGTCGGCCAGTTGCGCCTGCCGCGCATTTTAATGGCCGGGCTGGTGGGCGCGGCGCTTGGCGTATCCGGTCTGATCCTGCAGTCGATAATCCGCAACCCGCTGGCATCCCCCGATCTGCTCGGCATCACCAGCGGCGCCAGCTCTGCGGCGGTGCTGTATCTTTCCTTCTTCAGCCTTGCGCTGGGGCCGCAGTATCTGCCGCTGGCCGCGATGTCCGGCGCCGGGCTGGCGATGCTGACCGTCTGGCTGCTGGCCTGGCGGCAGGGCGCCTCGCCGCTGCGTCTGGTGTTGATCGGCGTGGGCGTTTCCGCCTTACTCGGCGCGGTCACCACCTTTATTCTGGTTTTTAGTCCGCTGACCACCACGTTATCCGCCTACGTCTGGCTAACCGGCAGCGTTTACGGCACCAGCTGGCCCGAAACCCGAATGATGGCCGGCTGGCTGCTGGCCATTTTACCGCTGCTGATCCTGCTGTCCCGCCAGGTGATGGCCCAGCAGTTGAACGACGATCTGGCGCGCGGCATCGGCGTACGCGTGCAGCAACAGCGCGCCGGTCTGCTGCTGGCCAGCGTAGCGCTGGCCGGAACCGCCGTCGCCTGGGGCGGCGCCATGGCGTTTGTCGGACTGATCGCGCCGCATATCGCCAGACGGCTGCTGGCGCCTGGATTCGCCGCTTTGGCGGTGATGACCGCCTGCTGCGGCGCAATACTGGTGATGCTGGCGGATCTGGCCGGGCGTCTGCTGTTTTTGCCTGCCGACTTGCCCGCGGGTATTTTTGTCGCCGTCGCCGGCGCGCCGTTTTTCCTGTACTTACTGATTAAACAACGTCATGAGGGCCGCTAAACGATGACGTCCATTGCCAGCCGCGATCTGACCCTGAGCTACCAGCGGCAGATTATTATCGACGATCTGAATCTCGCTCTGCCCAGGGGCAAGATCACCGTGCTGATCGGCAGCAACGGCTGCGGCAAAAGCACGCTGCTGAAGTCGTTCGCCCGGTTGCTGAAGCCGCAGGGCGGCACGGTGCTCCTGAACGGAAGCGACATTCAACACAAATCTACCGCCGTGGTAGCGCGCGAGCTGGCGATCCTGCCGCAAATGCCGCAGCCGCCGGAGGGCATCAGCGTGCGCCAGTTGGTCAGTCTGGGGCGCTACCCCTACCAGAACTGGCTCCAGCAGTGGTCATCGCAGGATGAGGCGATGGTGAACCATGCGATGCGGCAGACCGGGGTAGCGGCGCTGGCCGGGCGTCCGGTCGATGCGTTATCGGGCGGGCAACGCCAGCGGGCGTGGATTGCCATGACGCTGGCGCAGGATACGGACATTGTCCTGTTGGATGAACCCACGACCTTCCTCGATTTGTCGCACCAGATCGACGTGCTGGATTTACTGCGCGCGCTAAATCGGCAGGGGAATAAAACCATCATTATGGTCTTGCACGACCTGAATCTGGCCTGTCGTTACGCCGACCATCTGGTGGCGATACATAACCGGACGGTGTTTGCCCAGGGCGCCCCGCAGGCGATACTGACCGAAGAGCTGGTGAAAAGGGTATTTGATCTCAACTGCAGGATTATCTCCGATCCGTTTTTCGACACACCGCTATGTATTCCTTTTAGCCGGACGCCGCCCTCATGCTAGACGACGCGTCCTTTACGCCTCAGGAGTGGGCGCAGTTACGCGGTCCGCTGCGCCTCAGGACGGCGGCGGAGTGCGATCGTCAGCGTGCCGTGACCGTCGCCGCGCTGCTGGATAATGACCGGTGCGCCGCGCTGTTGCAGCAGCTGACCCCGGTGCTGAATTCGCCGTCGCCGGCCATCACCGCGTCGCTGCTGGCGAAGCGGCTGGCCTTTCTGACCACCGGCGCCTGTTTGTATGCAATGTCGGTTTTTGATAAAGGGCTGCGCCTGTCGCCCGATAACAGCCTCATTGAATATGGGCATGACGACGGAGTCTGGACCTCTTCGATGCCGCTACGCCGCATCGCGCCTTTTACTTACGCCGCTGGCGCGCGCCCGGCCTGGCGCGAGGAGATAACTCATACGCTGTTTGCCGGGCTGCTGGCGCCGCTATGGCAAACCTTCTCCAATGTCAGCGGCGTTTCCGCTCGCGTGCTGTGGGAAAACTGCGCGGTCAGAGTTTATTCACTGTATGAACGCCGTATCGCCGCGCTCGACGACGCGGCGATACGGGCGCGCGGCGCGGAGGATTTTGACTGGTTGCTGTATCATGCCGGCCCGTCTCTGTTTGGTCTGGATTATAATCCGCTCGGCCGTTTTCGCCAGCGCGCCACGCCGCTGGATGACGGTCTGCAGCACATTCGTTTTCGCCGTACCTGCTGCTTCTATTATCGGACCTGCGAGCCGCAGGCATTCTGCCAGACCTGTCCGCTATTGCGGCCGGGGAAAACGCGTTAAGGCAGGGCGAGGGAAGGGGAAACGCCGGCGCTGCTCCGCCCCCGCGCTAAACCTAAACGCGCGCAGACCGTTTGCGCCCGGCGGTTCGATTCCGCCGGCCAAAAAACGTTTATTTCATTTGAGTAATAAAAAATTATCCCGCCCAAAAAATGAACCGGTTGAATCACATCAAAATATGTTCTGAAGAAGCGCATTAAATTTATATGATTATCATTTAGTTATATTTTCATTACTTTCGCCGCGGACGGCCATATAGGATACCGGACACAAAAAATGAAAGTTTTATTTTAATGTGTGAGCTTTTCGAACTATTTTTTCTTCAATTGCCATTATATTTAGCCCGGTTCAGGAGGCCATGACTCATGACCAGGAGGTTATAGGGTTACGGAACGATCCCGGCAGTTATACATCATCAATGTATCGCAGTTATGGTTCAGGAGAGGAGATAACATGTTTAATATCGCTTTATTGGGGGCGGGCCGAATCGGTCAGGTCCACGCCGCTAACATCGATGCACATAAAGAATCGACGCTCTATTCCGTAGTGGATAGCTATGCGCCAAACGCAACCCGTCTCGCAGAAAAATATCACGCCAGGGTTCAGTCCGTTGAACAGGCGCTGGCGGACGATAATGTGCACGCGGTGCTTATCGCATCATCAACCGATACCCATGCCGATCTGATCGAAAAAGCAGCTATTCACAACAAACCGATCTTTTGCGAAAAACCGATTCATCTGGATATTGCCCGGGTCAGAAAATGCCTTTCCGTGGTGAAAGAAAATCAGGTGCCGCTGTTTATTGGCTTCAACCGGCGCTATGACCCTAATTTCCGTAAGGTTCGTCAGGCGTTTATCAACGGAACGATCGGTAAAGCCGAATCGCTGCTTATTGTTTCCCGCGATCCTTCACCTCCGCCGGTGGCTTATGTCAACGTGTCCGGCGGTATGTTGCGCGACATGACCATTCATGATTTCGATATGGCCAGCTATATCATGGGTGAAAAACCGGTTGCGGTGTTCGCCAAAGGAAGCAGTCTGGTCGATCCGGAAATCGGCAAAGCGGGCGATATCGATACCGCGTTCGTGGTAATCACCTTTGAATCCGGGGCGATGGCGACCATTTCCAATTCGCGGCGTTCCGGCTACGGCTACGATCAGCGCATTGAGCTACACGGTGAAAAGGGCGTTCTCGCCGCGCAGAATATCCGGGAAAACAGCGTGGAAGTCTGGAGCGAAGCCGGCTGCGTGGCCGCAAAGCCGGAGCACTTTTTCCTGCAGCGCTATGACGCGGCTTATAAAGCGGAATGGGAACATTTTATCGATGTATTAAAAAATGGCGCCCGACCGGAATGCAGCGGCGCGGACGGTGAATTAGCCTTATATCTGGCGGACAAAGCCATTGAATCATTAATGTCCGGCAGAGAAGTCAAACTATAATAATTTCACGACGGCTGACAAATATGTCAGCCTCTTTTTTATAAAAATAACCGAAGCGAATCCTCAGACTAAAGCGGACGCATATTTATAATTTTTATCGGCGTCCGATCGCCGATACCACACTAAATGCCTTAGCACATTGATGCTTCTCTCTCGATCCTGCCACAACGCGCGGCGGCCGATGAGATGATATAAAATACGACTAAAAACAATTAGATAAAATTTCCGATACCACTCAGTCAACAGAAGATAAATGTAGCGCTATTATGCGAAGATATTTAGCCGTTTTGTTCTGTTTTATTCTTTGTTATCGGCCATCGTTTGGTATTTAGAAGGGGGCTGCCAACGGATGCGGATAAGCGGAACATTATAACGGAAATTATATGGTATGATTTTCGCTTACTACACGTTTCCTGCGGAGCCTTACCATGGAGCATAAACATCAATCCGGCTTTATCACTCCCCCTGACCATATCCATTTTCTGGCGAAAAAACTGTTTGGCAACGTTGGCGAAATTTCTGATGGCGCGATCGCGTATCTGGAAAAGGGCGGCGGTGGCCCGACGGAGCAGCATACCCACACGCATTCTCATCTGTTTGTAGTCGTCAGCGGTAAAGCGAAAATTCTTTTAGCCGAACAAGAGGTGGTGCTGGAGGCAAACGAGAGCTATCTGGTCGACGGCGCTATCCCGCACTCAGTCTGGAATGCCGCCGATGAAACCACGGTAATGCTGGGGATCTCGGTCGCTCGCTAAAACGGCTCGTGCTGGTGATCGGCGCGAACCGGCGTTATAAAAACAGGCGCGACGCGCCACATTTGGAACATATCGCATATGAATGGTGAAATGGACCTCAGCTGTCGGCTGGTGCAGGGATTTACTATGCCGCCCGGCGAAAATTTGTCTGCCCTGATGCCATTTGTAGGTGAGATCGTTTTTGCCTTTGATTCCTCAGCCAATGACGCCGATGCGCAGCTCTCCGGAGAGCTGACGCAGACGGTAAAGCTGTGGTATCGGGCTCTGCTAAGAAAACGAATTCAGACAATGCGACTAATGCTGCCCGTTAACCAGCGGGTTGAAGCGCCGTTTCTCAACGGTTTCAGGCAGGGGATCTATACCTCGTTTGCCGATCGCGCCACCTTATGGCAGGCGAACTGGCGCTATGATAGCGTTGCGAAAAACTGGCGAGTGCACTATCAGCAGATGAACTGGTCGCCGCCGACTATGGATTGCTACGAGTATTACGATAACGCCGACGCCTTTTACACGCTGCTGACGCAGCTTAACAAACTGGCGCTCGCTATCGGCGGGCACGATAATTTTGCCCATATCTTCCAGCGCGCAAGGCAGATGCTGGAGTATCCCGCCAGCGGCAATACCCATCGACGCCGGATGATTGCGGTGGCCAAATCGGCCTGGGTACTGGGCGGAATGGGGTCATGGAACGATATCGCCCCCTGGGCCGCGCAGCAAATAGGTCGCGTCAGCGAGTATGAAACACTGACCAGCGACTTGTTTAAACACATTCAGATCGCGCTGATGTACGGCGCCAATGCTCCGTCATCACGTCCGCCTGCGTAATGTTGCACGCGGGCGAGCGCCTTAAAAACACACAGTTATCGTCCTGCGCAGCATTTGCTGCCGGCATTCTGCGGGCATCGTGAAGCGGGAATAGCGGCGAAGCCGAAAACCGATGAGGAAATACGGAAAGCGGGCTTGATGAATACTGTATAAATACACAGGCACCAGTAAAATCGGCACCGCCCCTTAAAACCGGATAAAAAACAGTCTGTTTTACCCCTGCTGAAATTTAGCGCCGCCCGCGCCAGTTAGTGCTGGAGGACCATTCATAAGTAGCTGAAGTATCAGGTTTGAATTTATTTTTTTTCTGCTCGGCGCGCGCCTGACGGGCGACAACTTCGCGTTCCTTCATCAACTTATCAATATAGTCATCCTTGATATGGTTGCTTTCGGAATTGGTAAGAGGGCGGCCATGCTGTTTTCTGGCCTGGTCAAGCAGCGTTTTAAGTTGACGCTGCTCGCTTTCCGTCATGTCTTTTTGAGTCAGTTTTGCCATCGGTTTCGACCTGATTGAGACTGGAACGCTTATTGTAGAGGAAAATTCCGGCCTATTCTTCAGAATACGCGCATTACGCCGCACATTCACATAAGTTATCTCACGGTGCGCTGACCGCTGCCGGCATACGCCATATTATAAAAATGGGTGTTTTTGTCGGCGGAGCCGGTTTAAGTGCATCTTCAGAGAAGAAGAATTGACAGCTCGCAATGATAGTAGACAGATATACCTGCTGAGACGGACGATACAAAAGCCATGAATCCATCACTTTTAACCCAGTATGTGAATCAGCCAATCAATCTAAATGTAGCGAAGCAGACTGCGTGGACAACGAACGGTATGCCAAATGATCAATGTGGTACTTGATGGGTACAACAATGGCAAGCAGGTTTCCGTGTCCATCAGAATCCATTAATCCATATACAATAAACAAAACGGGAGGGATGTCAGAAATCACTAATACATAGATCTCTTGGGAAGTGGCTGTGGAAGATGCATTCAGTTACCTCTATAGGTAATTTAACTTATGTTGAGCACATGGGGGCTTCATCGATGGATTAATGGTTAACATATTGTTTTTATTATTAATTTTAAGGAATAAATTTCCTTCTGAACCAACTTACTTCATGAACTAATCCCATTTTGTCGACTTTGAGTACCTTTCGTCTGTGCTCACTACGACATTTTTCTAACTACACAGGCTGAAGTCAGGTATTTATCTGATTGTTCTATTGAAGTTTCTCCGGATTTTTGTAACATTGAGAGCTTGAATTTTTTATCAGAGGTAATGTTTCTGAGGGCGGTAGCGATGTCACAGACTAATTGTATGATGGTCGCTGCAAATATGATGGTTTTGCTTTACCGCAGCATAACTGTTGTCCTGAATGAAATGTGTAGATAGAAATGTCAATATTGGCAGGCCCGTCTTATGAACGAATTTTATTTGGATGTGACATAAATTCCTTCTGTAGGGGTTATGAGTTATTAAATAAATGGATACAATCATGAACATTCAAGAAATAAAAAAAGACATATATGAATTAATACAACTTGGCGATTTAACAGATAATTCATTTAAAAAACTCTTTATCAACAAACATTCTATCATCGGGAAGGAATGTGAGCTCTGGGATTTTAAAGAGAATTTTGATGGCACCAAAGAAGCATATCTAAAATTACTGAAAGCGATTGCTAGTTTTTATAATTCGTATGGTGGCTATATTTTTTATGGGGTAAAAGAAGTAATTAAAGATACAAGCATGAAGGTTATAGGTGTAAATCAAAACATAATAGATAATCAAAAATTACGAGGTCAGTTCGATAAGTTCTTTGGAAGAAGAATTGATTTAACATACTTTGAAATTAAACATGATGTTGATGATGCTAAACTCAATGTAGGTATTCTATATATACCTAAACGAGGTGTACAGGATTCTCCGTTAACCCCTATATCTGATGGGGTTGGTTCAGGTAATGAACGAATTTTATCTAAAGACTTTATATTTATCAGACGGGATGATCAATGTAAATCAGCTGTTTCTTTAGATGATTTTAAATTTGTTAGCGGGGAAAGAGTTCCAACTTATGTTGTCATCCAAACAATAGTTAGGAAAAAAATAATTGAGCACAATCTTCCAGATAAAAATCAAATATGCCCTATATTTATAGGGCGAATGGAAATAATTCAGGAATTATGGTCATGGCTATCAAATGATCTTCAATATACTAAAGTAATTGCCGCAGATGGCGGTAAAGGAAAGACGTCAGTTGCATATGAATTTTGTAGACTAATTGTTGAGTCTGGATCTGAGTTGTTTGATCAGATAATTTGGCTAACAGCAAAATCAAAACAATTTAAGGCAATATACAACAGTTATATTGATACACCTGAAATTCATTATTCTGATGTTGAGACATTACTATCAGAAATCTGTATAAGAACAGGCTCACTTCCTGATGAAACAGCTGAGTTAAATTACTTGCAACTTCAGCGACTGGCCAAAGAAAACCTTCAAATATATCGATATTTGATAGTTGTTGATGATGTTGACTCAAATGTTCCTGATGAACAACGACGTATTATGGAAATAGCTAGAGTGATATCAAACTCTAGTTCTAGAGTGTTATTAACTACTAGGGTTAATAACATGTACTCGTCAGACTCTGCAATTATCCTCCCTGGGCTATCGGGTGAAGAATATAAAACATTAATTCAAGAGCATTGTAGAAATCTTCACCTACAGCCGTTCAATGATAAAAATACATACAAACTGCAAGAAGTTTCTGAGGGCTCGCCATTATTTACAGAGTCAATTCTAAGACTTTGTAAACTCGGTTTGTCATTGGACGACGCGATAAATGAATGGAAAGGCAAGAGCGGAGATGCAGTGCGTGTTGCAGCTC
This sequence comes from Affinibrenneria salicis, assembly GCF_008710095.1. The sequence continues at coordinate 296,412 of NZ_VYKJ01000002.1, read as the reverse complement.
TTAGAAAAGAAGTAAAAGAACTCTCCCAAGAAGCAATTAAAATTCTTATTACAATTAGCGTTGTTGGCACATGCTCTAGAACCGAGTTAAGACAATATACAGATCTTGAAAATCATGATCTTGAACGAGCCATGGAAGATCTTGGTAACTTATTCTTAATTAAATCAATCGGTTTTATTGAGTCGGAACCCAGATTTGAAACTTCATCTTCCATATCAAAATTAGTAATATCAATTAGTGATGAGATACTGCCTAATGCTGAAGCGTTTATTGCACAAGTAAATGAAATTTCCGTTGGGCTAAGCGACAATGCTAAGCTAAAATCAAATAATAGCGAAGTTGGTAAAGTAATTAGGCAATGTAATTCTCTTATAAAAGAACGTAGATTTGATGAAGCCAGAAAAATAATCAAAGACATATTAAAAAAAACCAGATTCAAAGAGAATTCAGACATTTATTTTATGGCCGCAAAAATACAATATGAAGATAATGAGGCAAAACCAGAGTCTGTTAGAAAATCATTTGTAGAAGCATATGTCAAAGGTCAAAAAAAGCCATTTTTCTTTGAGATGTGGTATCAAACTGAAATGAAATTTGGCACAGCTAACTCAATACATGACGTCTGCACCAATGCTTTAAAGAACATTAGCAGCAATGATTATCAGTGGCGTGAGAGATACGTATATGCTTGCCATGAATTAGCAAGAAATGTGAAATCAGACACTATCGAATTAAAATATCTTGTCATGGGTTATGAATATGTAAATAGTTTAATAAAAAATTCAAAACCACCTAAAAAAACAGAGTTTATACATCTAAGCAGAACATTGGTAGATAAGATATGGGAACTATCTATAGCTATAGGAAAACATGAAATATCAGTAGTCATAATCATGAATGCAATTAATTTTGGCGATATTAGAAGTGCTACGTTTAACAAATTACTTGATTCGGCCAATATGATATTATCAAAAACATTTCTCAATACAGAAGTAGCAAAGCACAAAAATGATTTAATAAATTCAATCCAGAAGGCTGTGCATTTTCTCCGGGAGTGTAATCCACCAAGACCGGAGTTGGCTGAGAAATTGAATATAGCACTTGGTTTGCTTATCGAGTCTGTAACGGATTAATTTAACCTCTTATGGGTAAACAATTGTCGCGAGTCTATACTGGTTATTAGTTAGCCCTTGCAATCGTCTTTTCCTTGTTAGCAGACTGCTCTAGAATACATGATTCAACAGATAGTGTCTGTTGAATCATTGGGCTCTGCTGAGAAGACAGTTTCATTGATTAGATATTGCATTGGCAATATCTTGCGCCAGTAATGCGTTTTGAATGTTCACCAGTATCTCAGCGCCGGGAGCTAACCTGCCATGTGTAAGTGCTGCGATATCTCGAGCAAGATTAACAGCTCCAGATGCAACGTCGTCGCTCAACATTCGAAGAAGATTATGAACAGAGGTGCCCGCTGAACTGGCATCGAAGGCCAGTAGAGCCATTTCAAGTTTGTGTTCATCGGTTTGTCGCACGGTCTGTTCAAGAATAGGGCGCTTGTCACCACCCAGTCTGAAATAACGTAATCCATCAAGCTCTATGATCAGGTCGATAATGGGTTGTGCTGCACGCACCAAGGCATCGTCTAGCTGAGGAATGGATAGCGTATCAAGCCAATCATCAACACTATGTGGCGAGGAAAAGAAACTGGAAATACCACCGACTGTTAATTTTGAAATCGCAAATCCAGCGATGCGTGGGATAATCCACATCTGGCGACTTTCACCAACGTCAGCACGAATCTGCGCTGCATGCTCATTGAACCAGATCAGCCAATCAGCAGGCGTTTCCAGGTCGACCACTGCAAGAAGTTCTACATTTGGCCAAGGCAGGAGGGACTTCCAATCCGGACGAGTATAAAGCGTTAATTCGATGCCGGATGCCTGCAGTCTGGCTTCGGTTTGGCGTAAGTACCTGCCGGAACGCGTTTTCAACTGCTGTTCAGCTTCAACTTTAGCCAGACGCAGTGCATTTCCAAGCTGAGCCTTACGGGTTTTCGCTATCCACATCTTTGTTGGATGGGAAGATTCGCTACCAGCCTCGGCGGCTAACAACCGCAAAGAGGCAAGGGTATTTTCCAACCGCATCAATAATGGCTCAGGGTCCATCCCCACGATTGACCACGGTTCGCTGCGTGCTTCCCAGACATTTTTTAGCAGATCCCCTGTCCATATGACGAATGCACCATAACCTTCTGGTAATTGGTTAAAGCGCCTGACCAAATCAGCCGAGCAGGAATGTAGTAAATTTTGTAACGGTTTAACATGCTGCTCCGGCGCCTCGCCAGTTGAAAGACCTTCCTGTGGTGAAGTCAGGTTACAAGCCCCCTCAAAAACCTCACCGAAACGATCAAGAATTTTTGGTGGTGGTACCTTGCCCCGTAGTACACAGTCTACAATACGCTCCAATACTGGCATAAGCTGTTCCAGCAAAGCGTACGCACGCTGCAGGTAAGCGGAGTAACTTTCTGTTCCAACCAGTTTTGCCGCTGCGGCAATCCAGCGCTTATTCCATTCTGGCAGAGCCTTGGTGGGTAGGTTTTCTCGATGTATGCGTTTGGTAGCAACAGCGTATTCCGACAGACCTGACGGAAGGTTATCGGCAGCAATGGCATCAACGGCGACTACTGCTGCAGTAGGATCTAGTCCAAGCAATAGCTCACAAAGTTGCACGACTTCTTCATGCACATTGCTCTGGACAGAAGGTGCGACGTGAAAAATGCGACTACGCAGCAAACGACCTCCGGTGGGCGCTTCAACCTCAATTTTATCCGTCCACGGAATTTCAGTTGTGAGGCGTGCCAATAACCGTTCACGAACATCATCCGCTCCCCAGAATATGGCAATTTGTGGATCGATAAGTCGCGCAGCGCCCAGTAACTCTGCGGCGTTGCTGAGGTTGATCGCATCAAAATCAGGCCTTAAATTGCTTAGCGCCGCCCTGATACTGTCAGGAATATCCATGCCGACCAAAGTACCCATGAAGGTACATAAGCGTGGCGTATCAGCGCGTACGACTAATGCGTTTATTGTGTCCGGGGAAAGTGCGGACAGTAACACTTGTCGCGGATCTGTGGCCGAACGTACCCGTAACTCACCCATGGCTTTTTGCAGGCGCTCGGGAAAGGGAATTATTGATGTATTTTGCCCCGCCACAACGAACATGACGGCTAGGGTAATCAATGTTGGCTCCACGCCAATCACCCGCGCCTGAGGTATCCAGGCACTCAGCGTTGTTTCGATATGAGCCTGTCCCAAACCGAAGAGACAACCGTTCAATGCGACAGGGGAAAGTTCTTTTTCAAGTCGAGTCACCAGTGTCTCAATCAGAGACGTTGCTGCATCTGGAATATGAACAGAAACATAGCTTACAAAGCTGCTCAGGCTGTCATCGTTGACAGTAAGTGCGGTACTAATGGCCGCATGTGACGGTGTTTGCAATAAATGCGTATGACAGAGTTCAAAAAGCGTCTTTGAACGGAGTTGATGAAGTCCTTTTAGCTGACCATCCACTGGTGTGGAAACCAGATGTTCATCAATGAGTCGACGTAACGCTCGCGTAAGTGCGCCTTGTTCAATGCCAAGAACCTTCGGCAATCGGCTGACATCAACCGCCGCGCCTGCCGCCCCGGCAAGGGCAGTAACACTGAGAACCGCCAGTTCTTCATCCCTGGACTCGCGGAGCCGCTGATCTATCTGTTCAGCGAGGATAGACTTCAGTCGTTCCCCACGGGTCAAAATATGCGTATATTCCAGAAGAAGTCCGCCACTTTTAGCCCATGGCTCGCGCCATCCCGCCCAATTTGTCTGACCTTGTTCCACTAATTGGCGCCAAATCTTTTCTGCTACAGCCTCTTCCATGAGCGGACGTACTTCGCGAGCCCGGGAACGCGAGGCCAACATAAGAGTGTCTTCCTCCCTGATTGAACCCAACAGTAGTATGCCACTGCCAACGGTAACTTCTTTAAGCAGCGCATTCCAAAGCTGACTAAAACGTCCACCAACGTCATCGAACACAAACCCGACAGGCGCGTCAGGAAAAGCCCTTAATGCACGGGTAAACTGAATGAGAAGATGAACATTAGCCGCATCACCTCTTCTCATCTCAAACCATCGAGTAGTATGTCGACTCGCCCGCGCGGTTTCCCACATCAAAGCAGACTTACCAGCCCCTGACAGACCAACAATTAAAGCCGCACCAGCAGATTCTAATGCGGAGAGTACCTCATGACGTGCATTCGGACGCTCGGCAACAAGACCTGCTGCCAGATGGCCAGGCCGTGTGTTCACACCCTGGTAGAAGGACGGGTCATTGAATGGTGTCAGAAAATCGACAACATCACAGTAACCGTCGCGTAAAGCTGATTCCATTCCCACCATGTCCAGCGCTGGCTCTATTCGACGAAGAGTGGTTTCCACATCAGATATACCCAGCCCTTCAAAGCGACCATCCCTCACCAGACCATTTTTGTCCGCCAGCGCGGCAATCTGTTTCAACAACTCACCATAATGAATCTGAGCCGCCAAATCTGAGCAGGGCATGGTGCAATGAATACTTGCCACTGCAGCCTCAAAAGGATTTGGTGCAATCCAGATTTGAGTACGTGCGGCAAGGGCTGCCCACTGTGGGTCATCCTGAAGTGTGCTGACCAGAGCTGGATGCTCAGCCAACAAATGATCAACCACTGGCCCCTCGGCAACAGGATGCTCAAGAACAAGAATTAGATTTGTATGGAAGGCGGCATTTTCAACGCGCGCCCAGAGCGCTCGTATAAACCCGACTGCAACCGCCACGGGAAATGGTCCAAGATGGTCACGCCGTGACTTCACCTGCACGAGAGCAGAGCCTATAGTACTACTTAGTTCGTAATCATCTTTCCCTTCGGGAATCACAGCCCCATAGGGGAGTTCGTTAGCCCAGCAGCGAATGGCCAGCCAGACGCCAGCAGCATCTTGATATCGAAAACCCCGACCAGCATGAGAGCCTGCACGTGATGTTGCCAACTTACAACTCCTTGAGAGAACGTGTTAGGTTCCTGAAAGTATTTCTATTCGAGCCCATTTTGAAAGTCTGCAATTTTCATATCCAATGCTATTTTCGATTTTTCAGCTGACTTGCCACCTATATCACACTACCAATTTGAGCAGACTGGAGGAATACTTGGTGCAAGCAAACGCACGCCATATCGGATAGAGGGGACTATGAACGAAACCATCGAAAAACTGATTGCCAGTGGAAAGGAAGGGCCATGGTGGGACTTTAAACAAACCTACCACCAAAACAATGCAGCCCTTGTTCACGATATCCTCTGCATGGCAAACGTCCTGCATGACGGTGACCGGTATCTGATTTTTGGCGTGACTGATGAAGGGTTGATTACCGGCGTGCCGGAAGATAGTAAGCAACTTAACCAGGCAAATTTAATCGATCTGTTAAGAAAAGTGAGTTTTGCAGAGCACCATTGTCCGGATATTCAGCTGCACCACATCACACTCCAGCATAAGGTGCTGGCTATTCTACAAATTCGTAACGTCAGAATGAAACCTTACTATCTAACACAGGACTATAGCAAAGAGGGGAAAACTGTCAGAGCCGGTGTCGTTTACACCCGGCAACAAGATGCCAATACGCCCGTAAATGGCTGTGCCAGCCCTGGAGATGTCATGGCAATGTGGAAAGAGCGCTTTGACCTGGACCTGGCACCAACAGACCGCATCGTCAAACTACTTCTTGACTATGACAACTGGGAGTACGATGGCTTCAATGAGGCCTACTATCGACTTGACCCGGATTATTCCATTTATATCGATAATAGTGAGAGATAACACGGAGGACAGCACTGGTGGTCAACGACTGGTATTGAGCAACCATACCTTTACGAATACATTCTCAAATATCGCGGACGAGAGCTCGAACGAATACCAGTCGTGCATTACAGAAATGAAGGCTTAAAATTTCCATTTCCAGAGATAGACACACTGTCTTATCCTGGAAAAAGTGATGGATACGAGACAGATTATTATGCCGACGTTTTTAATTTTGTTAAAGGTACCCTCCAGTACAATCTTCTAAGTCATATCAGGGCATTTTATTCACTGCCAGACCGCGGCTCAGACATGTCCATGCCCTTGAAAAAACAGACCAAGCCACCGATTATCAGGCTACCATTCCTGTTGTTTGAGAGCATTGAGGAGAAAGAAGCCCGGCTGAAATTTATCCATCAACAGCTTGCCAATTTTACGCCAGAGGGCATTCCCAAAGATGCATCGCTGAAATCAAACCAAGTACTAAGAATGGCTGTTGAGAAACAATTCTCCTGGTGGGTCTTCGACCTTTGTAAGCATAGTAAAGAATAGAATATGCCAATGTACGATAATCTGTGCACTCTATTACCTGCGCAAAAAAGTACACCAGAATTGTTTGTCTGGTTTGGCAAATCGAGATCATTAGGCGGCATAGCGAATGACTTTAAATGAAAAGTCCGATTCATCAATGAAGATTGTGAAAACAAAAACCTTGCCCCCAGCAGAGGGCGAGCGCCGGGCAATGCGTGGCTATATGGGCCAATATGAAAGAGCCGGCGCAGCCATTTATGCTGAATTAGAGCGTGGGCAATTGGAGTGGATAGGCGTGGCGGACCGCAGTGCGGGTATCGTTGATGATTTAGTACTTGGATTTCATGGCCTTATCGTTGGGCACCAGTTCAAAACGTCCCGTTTCCCTGGTACATTTACAGTACAGACACTCTTAGTAGGGTCTGATGGTCTGCTTAAGCCATTAGTTTGCGCCTGGCAAAATCTTTGTAGTGCTAACCCAACGTCTCACGTAGAAATTCGTTTAGTTGTCAACGACTATCCATCAGTTAACGACGCCCCCGGAATGGAAGATCCAGCTCATAGTGCTGCCTTCCTTGATGAGTTTGAACATTATCCCAAACGCACGCTTGAGGAATGGCGCCACAGTAACTGGGGCGGTTTAGTCGAAATATTATTTCAACATTCCTGCCTAGATGACGATGATTTCGAGAGATTTTTTCATGCATTGCGCATAATTCATGGCTCTGCAGCAGATTTTATACAATTTCATAAACTCAGTGCAGAACAAGCGAGACTGGCGTCTGAGATAGCAAAAATATTACCTCGTCTGGTCTCCGATAAACGAGATAGGGACCGATGGTCCTGTGAAGAACTATTATATGAACTAGGGTGGAAAGATCCGACCAAAACACGCCACATACATCGCTTTCCCATCGGTGCTCACGTCCAACGCAACCGCGATACGGAACTACAACTTCTCCAGACAATACGCAACACAATCCAGGGCTATGTGGCATTGATTGGGCCTCCAGGTTCGGGAAAATCGACCTTGCTACAGACAACCCTGGCTACCGAATATAACACTCGGGTCGTGCGCTATCTGGCTTTCATACCGGGAGCTGCGCAAGGTGTAGGGCGCGGGGAAGCTGATGATTTCTTCGAAGACATTTCTGCCCAGTTACGCAGCAGCGGGCTACCTGGACTTCGCCTTCGAGACAGCAGCCAATTTGAAAGGCGCGAACAATTCGGTGAACTGCTCAAACAAGCTGGCGAGCGTTATCAACGTGATACAGTAAGAACCATCATTATTGTTGATGGGCTGGATCATATTCCCCGCGAAGAACTACCAGCCCATTCGCTGTTAGGCGAATTGCCGCTGCCTGCAGCCATCCCTTTGGGCGTGACATTTATACTTGGCACCCAGCGACTGGAACTCAAGCATCTCAAACCCGCAGTACAGGAACAGGCTGGGCATCCGGATCGTCTCGTCACAATGCATCCACTTGAGAGAGTGGCGGTCGCCAGGATGGCAGACGTTTTGGGTCTTGATTCAAACATTTCGCGTGTAAAACTTTATGAACTTAGCCGCGGTCATCCGCTGGCGGCCAATTATCTCATTAAGGCACTGTTATCGGCAGATGAACAGGACATATCATGCTTCCTCGCCGGAGGGATGGAATTTAATGGCGATATTGAATCAGTTTACGCATCCGCCTGGAGAGAAATCGCAAACGACCCTGATGTTATGCATGTTCTGGGTTTCATTGCCCGTATCGAAGCTCCGATGCCGCTGAAATTGCTGGCAACAATCGTAGATGCTCAGGCGATAGAGCGTACCTTAAAGACCGTCCGGCATTTACTCAAGGAAACCTCAAAGGGGTGGACTGTATTCCATAACAGCTTCCGTCTATTTGTTCTCTCCAAACCAAAGATAACACTGGGCAGTATAGATGAAACCTATTCACAACATATTTATCGTGAATTAGCTGAACTATCTCGTCATGCACCAGAGCATTCATTACAGTCCTGGCTAACACTGCGCTATCTCGCCCGGTCAGGAGAGCGTGATGAACTTCTGGCACTCGCAACGCCAGCATATTTTCGACACCAGTTTACACATGGACGTTCCTGTTCAGAGATTGATGCGGACATCCACTTGGCTCTGATTGCTGCGCGTTCCACATATGATGGTGTAATTGCCACACGGTTGCTACTTTGCCGTGATGAGATATCCAGACGAACTCAAGCGCTGGAGTATGCCAATGAACTTCCGCGCGCGATGTTAAAAGTTGGCGATATTGATGCGGCGATCTCTTTCGTCCAGGACTTTCCCAATGCGGGCTATGAAGTTGTTGACCTGCTTTTGGAACAGGGTGATTTTGACCGCGCGAAAGAACTGTTTGAACACCTTGAGCCATTGTCTCAATTGCATACCCCCAGATTCGAGCACTATGGGGATTCGCATAATCTACAAGAATTCAAAAAATGGGCAAAACGAGTTTTTCACTTCCGTGACGCTGAGCAAATTAAGCAGGCAATTGACTATTTGACCGTTGAGGGGTTAAAAGACGCCACAAGTGTATCAACCGATGAAAATATTACCTCTATTCGCGAACAGTTAAAGTGGACAGTGGTCGAGGCAATCGTTAACTGGCAAGCAGACGTTAATATTCAGGACACCTGCAATCAGTACGGCATTCATGAGCAAGAGATACCGATTTTGATGACTCAGGCTGGATTTACTGCTAGAGACAGAGGAAATAATACCTTAGCATTGGAATTATTTAAGACTGCCATGGCATTGTCTGATTTTAATGATGTTTCTAATGGGGGGCGAAGATCGATTGCATTATTTTATGCCACCTCAGGCTGCACCGATCTGGCTTCAACATTATTCGAAAACCTTTTTGCACCTGCAATTTCGATGGGAGACAATGAATTAGAATCAACAAAATCACTCACGCTTGCAGCCATGGAACATGCGCAACTTTGCGTTTTGCTCGGCAAATCCCTGCCCGACGTAGTCACCTCAACACACGCTATCTTACGACCGCTGCAGACACATGCTTCAGAAACGGGACGCTTGTTGGGGCTGTCCATAATAAATGCCTCATGCATTCCTTCTGGAAATATTCAAATAGTCTGTCGCATGGTGATGAGATATGTAATGCAACTCAATAGCCATTCTGGAAACGATACCTATCAGGCTCAATTGGCATTGATAGCTACATCACCACTGATTTGTACATTAATTAAAGTTTCTGCGCTGTGTGGTAAGGTCGAATATAATTCAGTACTAAATGAAATTGAGAATGTAATGCCTGCTTTAATATTAAAAAGCAATACAGTACTCCGGCGTGAAATAGCATTGGCAATGTATCAGGCTGACGGTGACCGTGAAAGGGCGGCCGCCAGACTTGAGCCTATGGTACACGAGTTGGTAGAAAATACACCTAGCGAACAACTCGAGACCCTGTCAGTTCTGGCAAACAGCTTTGCTGCAATTGGCGATGTTGATCGGGCACTAAACTTGCTTGCTTCGATACATGACCACTGTTTAGGCTACGCTCTGGCAGCGCGTAAGGACCCTTTATACTCTGTTTGGAAAGACATATTGATTTTGGCCAATGTGGCAGACCCAGAACACCGTGCTCAACGAATAGGTCAGTTGATACGACAGGTTGATGGTATGAAGGAAACCGAGGGGGCATCTGCCGCGTATCGTTTGACAGAAGTGTTGATCAATGAAGCAATGCGTATGAATGCGCACAGTGGTTATATCGTGGCACAGAAACTCAGCAACTGGGGGCTGATTCCATGGCCAAACCAGGTAAATGAGCTGATTATTGGTATGCTAGATCGCCGTCCTGAAATGGTGTTTCTCTGTACACCAATTTGGTGCGGACTATGCCTTCCATTCTACATTGAACCCTATTATCGTGACCCTACTCATATAGGCAATTATATTGACGTTGCTGCAAATGCAGCGGGGCCTTCATCAATTGCCAAACTGGTATCAATTCTATTACCGGCAATCCAGGTTCATAGTCGAGCTCACGAGCGCCTCACGCTAATAAATCGCCTGAGCAAAGCGGCATTAAGACACGGTTATACCGATAACCAACTTGATAATGCCATTACTCGATGGACTTTAGAGGCCCCCGAAGCCCGCCGCTCCTACACGCCACAAAAGTACGACGAGGCTTCAACCCTTGACGAACTTCAACAGGCATTTGAATCAAATGAATCAGATCCTGAGTATCATGCACCTTATCGTTTTTGTGAGCTTGCAGAGTCCGCCGCATTAGACAAGGTGGTGCAAATGTATGAGCGCTGGCATTGTTTGCAGTCGGATGCGCGTTGTCGTTTTTTGGTTGCAGAGCGGCTAGTTAATGTTGGGGACACGACGTTAGCCAGAAAATTAGTTGATGATTACGATACCAGTAGTGACCGGGAGATGTCATGGAGCCAACGGTTAGGAGGAAATCGATTCCGTCTCTTCCACGCGCGTAAGCTACTCGATGGTGCAGCAATTCATCATGAAGCATATGAAGACTTCATCAGTTCAATTGTGGCTGGAAAAGAGAACACCATGTCGTTGCTAACAGATATGGCAGACATTCTTCCTGTGATCTGTGAGTCGCCAGACTGGCCCGCCGTCTGGTCTATCCTGGCAGAGCAGATGTCTTTCACTCGCGAACACCGTATTGGTGAACTTTTCGAATTTGGAAATGAAAATATGACCGACGAAGAGTTGCTTGCGGAATTGCTCCATTTTTCATTACGATTGCCTATCACCGAAGCTCGACGACACGCAGAGAAAACTGCACTAATTCTTGCGGTACATTCAACAGGAGGGCAAATCATATTTGAGAACACCATAACACGACTCCTGACCGGCACCCTTGATGAACCATTCCAGGCATTGCAAATTTTACTTTTGCTAAAACAGACCCACTTTGCTGCTAAATTTGGTGATTTAGTTTCTGGCCTTACGAATCATCGTGATGTAGCTGTTGCAGAAGCTGCGTGCTTGTTAGCACAATATTGGCAGCTACCTGTATCGATTGATTTTCATCCGTTGCCGTTGACCTATCGATTGGCACTCGACGGAGACCCTGATCATGAAAATGCTCTGTTAGATCCTGTGAGTGGGGCAATGCGTATTGAAGTCGACTTAGGATGGACACAAATGCTTCGTCCCGTTGCACGGAGACTTGCAGAGTTGGCTGATTGTGAGGAAATGAACATACGCCAGCGTGCCGCAACGTTTATTCAGCAATGGGGAGGGCTGGCAACCTTTGGCCCAAGAGCAACAAAAAAAATCGAATCTCAGTTACGCACACTCTCAATGCAAATCACCTATCTTAAGCCCCATGCTTACATTGGCATACTGGCACTTCGTCATGTCGCTGGAGAGCTGAGCTTGGCAGGCTTGCTCTCGCCAAGGGATAAACCATCGCTACTGGAACAAATGGATGCAGTACTTCCGCCAACTCCTCGCCCTGAAATGCAAATCCGGCCAACTGGCATTAGGCGACCGCTTAAAGTCAAGGGTGCCCCGTGGCGTGAAGCTGAAGAAATGTGGACAAATTTGGTTGACGAGGATGTTAAACCCTGGATAGATCGTGCCGACGAATTCGTAATAGCCGAGGTTTCACAATTCAAAATGCATGATACCCGGCGTGCTGAATATCAGGTCTATCGTATTAGCGCACCTCAAATTCATATTTCTGTTGCCAAATTCATGGCATGGTATCAAAGTTTGCCCGCTGTCGTTTGGCTGGGTAAGATGATCCCACTCGATGAAGACCTCGCACCGACAATAGTCAGACGTGTAGTAAGCTCCATCGGGACAATGTCTTCGCCGGGATATGCCATTACATTATGTCCTAATATCCAGATGCTTCTGGGATGGCATGAATGCAGCGAGATGCCTAATATTTATACCGACCAGGACTCAACAATCGTAGCAAGATTAGTGAACTGGCGAGACGCTGGGCCAGTGGATATTGATGATGATTATATATGGGGGGAAGGTTGCTATCTGACGCTTTCCAAAGCAGGCCTGATACAAATCAAGACTCTGTTCGGCGAATTCACCGTGCGTAATTTCGCAAGCAGGGCTGTTCAGCAATTGCGACAAGGCGAAGCGCAAATGATAAAGACAGCTCAGAATCAGTTCCCGATACCGTAGCGAGACGATTTCACAACACGGATCGATTACCTGACTTCTCCAACCATGGTCTGAAGAAGTCAGGGGAAATTTGATGTTAGTTAGATGGTAATATTGAGATCCTTCATCTTGAGGATGCGCTATCTGTGGTTATATATCATATTTCTCAACCCGAAACGTTGCCAGTGACGATGCCTCTGGGCTTCATCACAACGAACAAAGAGTCGGTTAAGGTTATTGGTGCGCTGATTAGTGAATATATCAAAGGCACCACTGGTTTTGATAAGCCTCATGACTGTGGTGCAATTTCTGCAATGATTTAGAAATTGTTGCAGACTGATTAAAAAGGGCAATTAATTGCCCTTTTGTTGGGTCTAAGACACACTTAAACCCCATCAGGATTTTGTTCTTTTAAACGACGCACTTCCGAATCCTAAAATGCAGGCGATGGCGATGAAAAATTCAGTCAGGGCTGTCACCTTTTGCAGACAAGTTACCGACGCGTTTATCCGGACCACTACCCGGTCTAAGGCTTTTACCATGGAACGTGCCAGGTGCTGCCATCTTTAGCCGCTCTTCCGGCGCATTGTTCAAAGGCTACCGGTACATAAGGATTGGTGAATAGGCTGATTACTCGCCGGGGGTATTACGTGGTATACCCTTCAGTATGGATGTAGCTAGCGATCAATATCGTCGTCTTTAGGAACCTTATAATTATGAGTCATGGACTTCATTAATTGAAATTTTTAATAACTCAAACGCGGAAAATCCTATCTGTTCTGAGCTATTTTCAGAGGCCACACGCTGGCTTCCAGTTAACAATGAAATAACTTGCTACTCCACCAGACAACACACTCTCCGCAGCAACTAAATAGCTGCGCGGAATAGTAGATCATATATGGACGTCCCGGGGTGTACAAGTACTGACGTGATACGGTTTGCTGTCATATATCCGGCGTCTTTTGGGGAAAAACTTGCCCGCGCCATGATGTCATCCGCACCCTGTTTCCTTATCACTTGGCCGGTATTTTCTACCTGGATCTACTTCAGGTTATTACAGGGTTGGTTTACCGTTTTCTCATCAGTGCCTGCAAACTCAGGAAAATTTTTACTTTGTGCCGAACTAAATCATTACTTCATCGTAGGTCGCAGTTACCATTTTTAGTCATCGAAGTGAGGATGTGTTTCCCGCCGGAACTGTGTTGCCGGGGAACCAGGCCGCACCAGGCGGAAAGTTGTCTTCCGTTAGCAAATTGTTCTGCATCAACCTCACTTAAAAAAGCGGCGGCGATGAGCGGGCCAACACCCGGTATTGTCATCAGTGCCCGATACCGGGGTTGCTGTTGACACAATGCTGCGATTTCATATTCTGTTGAACGAATGTATTCATTCAGTGTGTAGATGTTTTCCAATAAAGTGGAAAGCAAATGGCGTAATACCGGAGACACAGGCTTTTCCGCATCTTCAATCAAATCGGGTAATCGCTGTTGCAAAGTGTGTATCCCAACCGGGAACTCGAAGCCCTGCTCAGCGGCCAGAGCACGAATTTGGTTGGCGGCGGCGGTGCGCTGTTCGATCATCAACTGACGGGCACAACGCAGCGCTTTGATATCTTGCTGCTCAAGAGTTTTTACGGCAACAAAGTGAATCCCCGGACGAAATGCCGTCTCACATATTGCCAGAGCATCATTGGCATCATTTTTCTGATGACGAGTTAACGCCTTTACATGTTGGGTTGGAATGAGCCGGATGGCGTATCCCATGGATTGGAAAGTCCGCCCCCGGTAATGCGAGGTTGCACAAGCTTCCATTGCAATAAGTGTATCCGGCGGGAATTGACGAACAGTATCTAACAGCTTGCTGCGAGAAACTTTTCGATTCCAGGCAACGGTCCCATCATTCATCCAGACACAAAGCTGAAAAACGGATTTAGCCAGATCGATACCGACGACTTTTATCGTGTTCATGATGTTGTTCCTCTATAAATGGGACGGCTCAACATAAGTGTGGCAGGATTATGTTGAGGAGGGACGTCCATCACATCACTTTGAGGGAACTCAGCCCGGATTGTGCGATCTGATCAATCGCCAGACATCACAAATCACCAACCGGACTGAGCGATGCCGATCATAGCACCAATACCCCGCAGCGAACGACGCCTGATGCAGAAAGCTATCCATAAAACGCGCGATAAAAATCATGCCCGCAGACTGATAGCCATGCTGATGCTGCATCGGGGTGACCATGTCAGCCACGTCGCCAGAACACTCTGCTGCGCCCGTTCATCCGTCGGGCGCTGGATAAACTGGTTTACGCTTTCGGGTGCCGAAGGTCTGAAATCGTTGCCCGCAGGACGCTCCCGCCGCTGGCCCTTTGAGCATATCTGCACGCTATTACGTCAACTGATAAAGCATTCTCCCGGCGATTTTGGTTATCAGCGTTCGCGCTGGAGTACCGAGTTTCTCTCGATAAAAATCAATGAGATAACCGGATGTAGGTTACATGCCGGAACCCTTCGTCGCTGGCTGCCGTCTGCCGGACTTGTCTGGCGCAGGGCAGCCCCAACGCTGCGCATTCGTGACCCGAACAAAGATGAAAAGATGGCGGTTATCCGCAAAGCTCTGGACGAATGCAGCGCAGAGCATCCGGTATTTTATGAAGATGAAGTGGATATCCACCTCAATCCCAAAATCGGTGCTGACTGGCAACTGCGCGGGCAGCAAAGAAAGGTGGTAACACCGGGGCAGAATAAAAATATTACCTGGCCGGCGCGCTGCACAGCGGCACGGGCAAGGTCAGTTACGTTGGCGGCAACAGCAAAAGCTCGGTGCTGTTTATCAGCCTGCTTAAGCACCTGAAGGCGAGTTATCGCCGGGCAAAAACGATCACGCTGATTGTCGATAACTATATCATCCACAAAAGTCGGGAAACACAGAGCTTTCTGAAAGCGAACCCGAAGTTCAGGGTAATTTATCAGCCGGTTTACTCGCACTGGGTGAATCACGTTGAGCGGTTATGGCAGGCATTTATAGCCAGCAAAGCCAGTGTGCGCTTTAATGCCAGCGAACCCTTCTCATGAAGAAATAACAGGTCTTCGTAGTTAACTTCGTAGCGTTTGCCATTTTCCATCCAGGCGTGCGTACAGGGTTCGTTGGCATTCGTCAGGCCAAATTCGGTCTTGATATAATGATTAAGGTCAGTCTTGGAATAATAGATAGATTTGCTGTTTTTGGGCCCTGGCATTTCTTGAACGGGCATCACACCTCGTTTGCTGAGGGCTTTGGATGTTTTGTCTCGTTGTCCTGCTCGGCCACGAAAACTTGAGGTGGTTTTTGTGATGTACGTCACCACATCATCCAGTTCGACTCGTTCACCGGGCAGGGCGCTGATGGCCTGTGGCAGGTAATCAGTAAAAGATTTCGCCCGTAGATAGGTCAGATGACCGCGTGTTGGTGCGGTCAATATTTTAACGGAACAGAATATACTCTCGACCAGAGGTGCTGATAACCGTCCCGTTAACTGCGTGGCAAGTCGTGTGAGCTCTTTAGGCGAGCCGTCTATATATCTCGGCGAGATATACGTGTTAATCAAATATCTGATAAAACGAATAACCGAATGTACATGCCTAATATTTGTACGACGTTGAGGCGTGGTCTGCGTAGTAGACCTTATGGTTAACGCTGGAACATATAAATGCGTATTTTCCAGATAATGAAAAAAGGCTGTAAGTTCATCAATGGCAATCAATGGATTGTGGTTCGAGGAATAGAAACTGAAGCAAAAAGTCACGCCATGTTTCTGGTGCCAGAATTCATAGAAAAACTTGAGAGCTTGAAGTGAGGCGGATTGCGTGGCTGATGAACGCAAAACAAGTTGGTCTATAAGATATATTAACGGATATAAAAGCGGCTGGCGCGTGTGAGTATCCATCAGTGCCCATAAACGCTGCCGTTGGTTGATATTGAGTTGTGTGAGTATGAACACGCGGCACTTAACCTCATAAATGGTGTGGGTATGAACAAAGTAACCGACAAACATAACGTCTTGCAAGAGAAGATAGAGGGATAGGTAAATGTATGATTAATCGTATTCTGTGGGCGGTTATGAACTAAATGAACGACGGACTAAATTTAACATAATATACATTATGCGAACCAAGGTAAGGATAGGCGGGAACTGGTGTTCCCGGTGCTGTCATTGGTCGTGTTGATGCGCTGAATCAAACACCATTAGTTCGTCGAACTGATAGCGGTCATCGGCCCTGCGATGACATTCAGCACAGCTTCAGTGTGCGCAACAGCTTACCTCGATGCTCAAAACGGCTGGCGTTGTTCGTCTCTACGCGCCGTAGCCGGATAACGATAACCGACAAAAATTTATAATCAGGCCTCAGTACCTGCATTCGCGCGCGCGATAAATAAGCATATGCTGTTTATTGTATCGATGTCGGGCTGAAGCATCGCGGATACGTGGTTGCCCGGCGCGGATAAGAACGGGAATGCGTTCGCGTCAGCATAAGTTTTCAGTGGATTATGATAAACGTCATCCACTCCGGCCCAAAATAGCTTAGGTATATCAATAGATTGTAATATATCCCCCATATTTTGGTAGCAGCCGAGGGCATTGAAAGATGCCCGGACAGCGGGTTCAATGGCCGGCGTGAGCTATTTGGTCAGCTCCGGCGCAGTCAATTTTGCATAGTTCAGAAATTCATCGAAACTAAGCGACCCGTTTGGGCCATCAGGCAAACCGTTTTCCACATCCCAACCGCCGATCAGCAGCGATGACAGATGCTGTGGGTAGTATTTAGCCATCCCCAAGGCCAGCCAGGCGCCCGATGAATAACCGATGATATGGGCTTTACGATATCCTGCCTCATTGATCAATCTGACCATCCCCGCAGCCTGTTTATCCTGATCATATGGACCGGATGTAACAGGTTTATCGCTCATCCCATGTCCCAACAGGTCAGGATAAGCGACACAACATCGTTCGCGCAGAACCTGAACCAACCCGCTCTGTCGCCAGCTTTCGCCATTCATTAACAGGCCGTGGATCAATACGACCAGCGGTCCGTTGCCTTCGGTTCGATAATGCAGTTTATACTCATCATTGAGCGTACAAGACAAAGTGGATTCTCCCATGTGTTTAACGGCCGGCCATGTTACTGACCATTGCTAAGAATAAATTGACCATTTTAAGACTTAAAAGGTCCATTTATAGAACGGGATAACAAAAACGGCAAAAGCTCTATTTCCGCGCCAGCTCTTCCAGTCGCCGCAGGCATTTTAACAGTTCGCCGGATTCGACAAATTTTTTCAGACTGCCTTCGCAAAACCTGTCGGCACGAATGGCGCAAGTAATATAGGCAAGCAGCCATTGCTCGCTTTTCCCTGCCAGCTCACTATTACCGGCCGACCGGGTGCGCAGCGTGTCGTTATAGTCGTAATCTATAAACGGGGTCATGGCGTGACTAAACGCATAAATAAGCGGTTCATAGCTAACATGCGGCATGTGCTGAACGCCCGGGGTATCCGGCCGCAATGTCACCCACTCTCCAGCGCTTTCCAGCCGTTCCAGATCGGGGATGAATTTGGTTATCTCTGCATAGATGGATTTCATGGCGTTCGGTCATTTCCGCTCTCAGCATAAGGCATAATAATAACGCGACGCCGCCGACGGGGCTACGCCAATTGCCCGGTCACGGTTCACGCCTGGGCAAATCCACATCGAGGCGTAAAAGACGGCAAAATCGGCGGTGACGCTACGTGAAATCTGGCATTCCGCGCCAGTCATTACCCTGCAGATTTCACACAAGCGCAGCGGATCAATTTACGCATTTTTTAACATAATCTTTAACCCAGCCCCGGCGCCCGCTGACACAATAGACTGCCGCGCTGTTCCTGCACAATCAGTAACCATAAAGGACCGACGGCATTGACGACCACGGTATAAAGTCCGATCATCATTGATTACAAATATTTAGCGCGACGGAGAAGTCTGGGATGGCTGAAGAACTCTGCGATGATTTACTGGATGAAATTTTGGGCAGCGTACGGCCGCTTATCGGTAAAGGCAAAGTGGCCGACTACATCCCTGCCCTTGCCGGCGTAGCGCCAGAACACCTGGGAATGGCGATATGCAGTTCGGATGGTCAACGGTATCAGGCCGGCGACGCCGGCATGCGATTCTCCATCCAGTCGATCTCAAAGGTGCTCTCCCTGTCTCTGGCGTTAACCCGCTATCAGGATAGCGAAATCTGGCCGCGTGTCGGTAAAGAGCCCTCGGGCCAGCCGTTCAACTCCTTATTACAGCTGGAGCTGGAGCAGGGAAAACCGCGCAATCCCTTTATTAATGCCGGCGCGCTGGTCGTATGCGATATGCTGGAAACGCGGCTGGCCGCGCCGCGCCAGCGGATGCTGGAAATGGTTCGCGCTCTGTCCGGCGTGTCCGACATTGATTATGATCGACGTGTCGCCCGTTCCGAGTTCGAACACTCCGCTCGTAATGCGGCTATCGCCTGGCTGATGAAGTCGTTTGATAACTTTAACAACGATGTAGAGACCGTGCTGCAGACCTATTTTCACTACTGCTCGCTGTCCATGAGCTGCGTAGAGCTGGCGCGCTGCTTTTTCTATCTCGCTAATCACGGTCGATCTGCAGGTAACGAGACGCTGCTTTCCTCCAGACAAACGCGCCAAATAAATGCCCTGCTGATTACCAGCGGAATGTATGACGGCGCCGGCGAGTTTGCCTGGCGAGTCGGCATGCCCGCAAAATCAGGCGTTGGCGGCGGAATCGTCGCCATCGTGCCGGGTGAATTGAGCATCGCCGTCTGGTCGCCCGAACTGGATTCTTCGGGCAATTCGCTGGCCGGTATCGCCGCGCTGGAGATGCTGTCGGAACGCCTCGGCCGTTCTATATTTTGATATCAGGCGGGTGTCGCGCCGGCCCCAACGGGCGTCGGCAACCCTCATCACAAATCAGGAGTATTAATGAATAACCAGAGCTATATCACATACAATCGCGCAGAAACCGCAAAGCTGCTCAACTTTTCCGCTCTGGTGGATGCCATCGCTCAGGCTGCAGAGGAATATGCCCATAACGGCATCCTGAGTCCGGAACGTTTAGTCGTGCCGATGGAAAACAACGCAGTTATGTTAAGTATGCCGGCGATAGGTTCTGATATTGCCATTCATAAACTGGTCAACGTCGTGCCGGACAACGGCAACCTGCAACTTCCGACAATCCACGGGCTGGTGACGGTATTCAATGCCCAAACCGGCGTGCCGTTATTTGTGCTGGACGGTCCCGAAGTCACCGGACGCCGGACGGCGGCGGTATCGATGCTGGGGATACGTACGTTTCTGCCGCGGCAGCCGCAGGCTATCTTGTTGATCGGCACCGGTACGCAGTCGGCATACCATCTGCAGGCAATCGCTGAACTTTACCCGGCAAGTAAAGTCTGGGTACGCGGTTCACGTCCGGGCCGGGCGGAAGCCTTTTGTGAAAAATTTGCCGCGCTGCATCCGGCGTTATCTCCCTGCCCGTCAGACGGTATGCCGCACGAAATAGACGTGGTGATCACGCTGACGACCAGCAAAGTGGCCATTTATAACGATGCCGCCCGCCCGAATCTGTTGGTTATTGGCGTTGGCGCATTTAAGCCCGATATGGCGGAAATTGGCGCCGCTACCCTGGCCGGAAGCGATATTTACGTTGACGATCCTGACGGCGCCAGACAGGAAGCCGGCGATCTGATTCAGGCGGGCGTCGACTGGTCGATAACCCGGCCGCTGATTTCAGCGCTGAAATCCCAGCCGGAGTTCGCCCGGCCGGTGGTATTTAAAACGGTAGGAACCGGCGCATGGGATCTGGCCGCCGGCCGGGTGGCAAGAGCCGCGCTGGCGATGTAATCCACGTCGAGTTCATCGCCGTTTGCCGCACTCAGCCCATAACGCCGCGGCCTGAGTGATCACCGCCGTTTGCCCTCAGCTCCGATACGGACAAATTACGCTGAGTCATTCGGCGGTTGAACACGCTAACTCTATCCATTTGAAACAAAAATAAAATAGTACCAATCCGCTCACGCTGGGTACGAATATTATCCCGATGGTTTTCCATCAGAATGTTAAGGTTGTAAAAAATGAGACGATTATACCTTCCCGCGATGCTTCTCGGTCTGGCGGGTTTAACCGGCTGTCAGCAAATTAACGGCGCGCTTCAGTCAGCTAATGACTCAATGAAGAAACTCGATACCGCGCTGGAGCCGACGGCCGTCGAGGCCTCTGCGACAGAAATATGTAATGACTTTAAAGAGAATGAGATTGCCGCCAACAAAAAATGGGCGGGGAAATATGTTGTATTGCAGGGAAAAGTCAGCATCATCACGGATGCGGATAATTACATCACCAGGACCCCAGGCGTACACATCGAGTTTAATAAAAAAGACAGCGCGGCATTTTCGTTAAAACCCAGAGAAACAGAGCGCGCCGCAGAGCTTAAAAAAGGCCAGCAGATCAAAATTAAAGGCCAGATCGGCTCTTATACCTACTTAATGGGCTGTCTGATTCATCTCGATAACGGCACGATACAGTAAGCCAGGCCGCCGTTATGCCGGCGGCGCTGGCATCCTTGTTGTCGGCTTATCCATAATGATAGCGGTTCCCGTCTGGCAACCGCTATCCCTCAGGAAACCGCGCCTTTTTCGTTGGTTACCGGGCTTCGCTGCGGAAAATAAGTGACATTGTCACCTGCTTGCCGTTTTTGCATAATCACGCCACGCCGACGAATGACATCGCCGTCACGGCGCCCGAAACCGGGCTCAGAGCGTATCTCGGGTGGCCACAATCATCATGATATCGCTGGTAAAAGAGCCGTCCGGCTGGATTTCATAATGCCGGATCACATCGTCAGAGGCCTGCTGCTGAATCATCCGAATCGCCGCGACAAGCGGCTCCGGCGTGCGCATCCGGCTTACCCAACTGCTGAATTCCAGATGCAGGCGATCGGACGTTACCTCGCGAATAACCAGGCCGGCCTCAGTGAAACGGGTTAACCATTCACCAGGCGCATAGTCGCGTACATGCGAGGTATCGCGTAATATTTCGACGGTCTGCAGATGAACATCCAGCAGCGGATGACCAGGAGAAACCACGTCCATAAAGATCACCAGACCGCCGGGTTTCAGCACCCTTTTCACTTCATGCAGCGACTGGCCGACGTCGTGCCAGTGGTGAGCGGAGTAACGGCTAATCACAACATCGAAATGCTGATCGTCAAACGGCAGCGACTCAGCAACCCCCTGCGTAGTGCTGATATTGCCGATGCCTTTATCCCGCGCCGCCTGCGCCACCACCTGCAACATTTGCGCAGACAGATCATAAGCAACCACGTCGCCGACGTGAGGCGCGGCGGTAAAACTGGCGTGGCCGGCGCCGCAGCCGAGGTCAAGCAGCCGCGCCCCGCTTTGCCCCTGCAGCAGCGCGGCCAGTTTTTTCAGATCGTTGCCCTGCGCATGCACTGCGCTGCTCAGGTAGGCGCTGGCCTGATCGCCGAACTGACGCTCGACGGACTGCTGATGGCTGGTGCGGGTGTTCATACTGTTCTCCTGAAAATAAAGATGACGCGTAAAACGCGGACTGAAAGGCCTGACGAACTGAGGCAGATGGAGAATAGTTTCTCTTTTTTATCCCCCCCGGGGCGCATATTGCCGCCTGTTCATTAGTAAACAGACTACCAGAAAATGCGCGTCATTCGTCATAATGATGCGCCGTCTGCCGCGCAACCAGCAGGGCTTTTATTTCATCCCGGTTGCCCGCGCGCTCCTGTTTATTTGCACAAATGGCAATAACCGAATACGCTTAATCAACAGATTAAAAAACGCTTTTTAGCTAACTGAACGCTCTAATATGTTTTTATTATCGCTGAGCCGTTCAATGCGACACCAGATTCATCCTCACCGTCAATATTTCTGACTTCCCTGCATCAGGAGGCTGAATGGCTGACTTAGCGACACAATTGATCGTTTTTACCGATCTGGATGGTTCACTGCTGGATCATGACACCTACAGCTGGGAAGCGGCCAGCGCCTGGCTGAGCAGATTAAAACGGTTACAGATACCCATCGTTATTACGACCAGTAAAACCGCCGCCGAAGTCACTCCGCTGCAACAGATGCTGGGGCTGAGCGACATGCCGTTCATCGCCGAAAATGGCGCGCTGGTTTCGCTGCCCGGCTGGTCATCCCATGCCGATTACCCGCGCAAGATTTTTAATGCCGATTACCCGCAAATTTGCCGGCTGTTGCATAACCTGCGCGACAAGCAGCGTTTCGCCTTTCGCGGTTTTTCCGATATGAGCGACGAAGAGGTCGCCGACGTCACCGGTCTGGATCTGGCAGGCGCCGCGCTGGCCCGGTGTCGCGAAGCGTCAGAACCCATTCAGTGGCGCGGAGATGCCGTCAGCCTGGCGGCTTTTCGCCTTTGCCTGCGACAGCATCAGCTCGAACTGACCCAGGGCGGTCGTTTTTATCATGTGATGGGATGTGGTATCAGTAAGGGAAATGCGGTTAACTGGTTAAAAATACAGTATGAGGGGCAGCAGCAGAAAAAATGGGTCGCGATCGGACTGGGCGACGGTCCAAACGATGTCTCCATGCTGCAGGCCTGTCGCTATGCCGTCGTGATAAAGGGTCAGGCCAGCCAGAATGTTCAGCTGCCTGACGACTTCAACGGCGAACAGTTCTGGACCGGGGCAAGCGGCCCCGCAGGCTGGAGTGAAGGATTAAACTATTTTCTCAGAGAGTTAATTATTTGATTTTATTTTAAATAACAGGGTAACTGACATGAGCGAGTTTTATCAGGACGGCATCATCACCACCTTCCACAACCTGACTCAGCGCAGTGTGGAAGAGCTTGAATACGATTTACAGGTCTTTTCCGGTCAGAACAGTATGGGGCTGATCCTGCCCTCCCTGTTTTCCGAACTGGAAGGCCCGGCGCTGGACAATATCGTCAACTTACTGTCTCAGGTCACCTATCTGGATGAGATCGTCATCGGCCTCGATCGCGCCGACCGCGATCAGTTTAAGTTTGCCCATGAATTCTTTTCGCGTCTGCCGCAGCGTCACCGCATTCTGTGGAATGACGGTCCGCGCCTGACCGCCCTGAGCGATGAACTGGCCGCCCAGTCGCTGGCGCCGGCCGAGCCAGGCAAGGGGCGCAACGTCTGGTTCTGCGTCGGTTACACGCTGGCCTCGCGCCGCACCTCCTGCGTCGCGCTGCACGATTGTGACATTGTCACGTATAATCGCGCCATGTTGGCCCGCCTGCTCTACCCTATCGCCAATCCCCACTTCCATTACGATTTCTGCAAGGGCTATTACGCCCGCGTGGCGGACGGCAAGCTAAACGGCCGGGTCGGTCGCCTGCTGGTCTTCCCGCTGCTGAAATCCCTGCAGAAGGTGTACGGCAACTCCGATTATCTGGAATATATGCGCAGCTATCGCTATCCGTTGTCCGGCGAATTCGCCATGCGGACGCACATCCTGAAAAACCTGCGCATTCCCAGCGACTGGGGGCTGGAAATCGGCGTACTGTCCGAAATTCACCGCGGCACGGCGACCAGCCGCATCTGCCAGGTCGATATTGCCGATAATTATGACCACAAACATCAGCCGATGTCGGAAGACGATCCCAATTCGGGTCTGCAGCGTATGGCGATGGATATTACAAAAGCGCTGTATCGCAAGCTGGCTATCCTGGGCGTGGGCATTACCGCCGACTCCTTTCGGGTGCTGCGCGCCACCTACTATCGCACGGCGTTGGATATGATTGATGCCTTCGAGCATGATGCGCGCATGAACGGTTTGTACTTCGACCGCCATACGGAAGAGTCGTCGGTCGAACTGTTTGCCGATGTCATTACCCAGTCGGGACTGGTGTATTCGGAAAGCCCTGGGGATAAACCCTTCGTGCCCAGTTGGAACCGCGTTCAGTCAGCCTTTCCGGATATTCTTGAGCGCCTCTATCAGGCGGTGGAAGCGGATAATCAGGAAATGGAAGCGGGTCAATAAGCGGTTACCCTGGCTAAACGAGCCAGGCCATGCGGCTCGCCAAATGAGAGGAGACGAGCATGATCATTTTTATCACCGGCGCGACCGCCGGTTT
Organism: Affinibrenneria salicis; assembly: GCF_008710095.1. The sequence continues at coordinate 271,693 of NZ_VYKJ01000002.1, read as the reverse complement.
CGGTGAAGCCATCAGCCGTAAGTTTATCGCCCATGGTCATCGGGTCATTGCCTGCGGACGTCGTCAAGAGCGTCTGGATGGGTTAAAAACCGAACTGGGCGAGTCGCTCTATCCACTGCGCCTGGACGTTCGCGATCGTCAGGCGATTGAGCAGGCGATCGCCGGCCTGCCGGCGGCATGGCGCGATATCGATGTTCTGGTCAATAATGCCGGTCTGGCGCTGGGGCTGGAACCTGCGCATCAGGCTAATCCCGATGACTGGGAAACGATGATCGATACCAACAATAAAGGCCTGGTTTTTATGACTCGCGCTCTGCTGCCGCAGATGGTCAAGCGCAACGTCGGTCACGTGATCAACCTCGGTTCGGTAGCGGGTCGCTGGCCCTATCCGGGCGGCAATGTGTATGGCGCCAGCAAAGCCTTTGTGCGTCAATTTAGCCTGGGCCTGCGCGCCGATTTGTTCGGCACGCCTCTTCGGGTTACCGACATCGAACCGGGACTGGTCGGCGGTACGGAGTTCTCCACGGTGCGCTTTAAAGGGGATGAAGATAAGGCCGACGGCATCTACGACCACGCCAACCCGCTCATGCCAGAAGATGTGGCGGAAGCCGTGTTCTGGGTCGCCACGCTGCCGGCGCACGTCAACATCAATACGCTGGAAATGATGCCGGTCAGTCAGTCATTTGCCGGCCTGAAAGTGCATCGCACAGGATAAAAGCCCGCCCGATTATTTCCTGTCGATAATTTTGCGCTAAAGCAATGTGATCAATTTATTGGTTAATTATCCAAATCAGATAAACCCCGCTTTCAGGGTTCATGCCGACAGTTTACCGACGGCATATAAAGTTACAGAAAGTGACTTTATCTCAGGCGTTTTGCCGTGTATAAAGCGCCTGTGCTACATTATTTGATAATGCAACCCTCCAACTAATACTGTTAGTCAGGTGAATCATGAATCAAAAAGTGCTTACCTCCCCCGCTGTTACATCGTGGCTGCGCGCCCTGCTGCCGGCCGCCGTTCTGACGCTGTCCGGCGTCTGGCTCGCCGGTGCGAACGCGGATACCCGGCATGTCGTCATCGAATCCGGCGACAGTTCCCTGTCGAAAGAAGCGGCGCGCCAGAGCAGCGAACAATGGAATGAAAGCCGCACCCTGCGGCAGAAAGTCAACACCCGATCGGAAAAGGAATTCGATAAGCTGGATAAAGCCATTGATAATCAGGAAACATGCGCCAAAAGCCTGAATGTCAACGCGTACTGGGAAGCCAACACCGAACGCTGTCTCGATCGCCGCACTGGCCGACAGATCGACGCTCCGTAATAAACGGTCTACACTTACCCTATCGTCTGTGCGCCATCAATTCAGACGGTTTTCAGACATTTACCCACCTTTGCGAGGGATAGAAAATGAAAAAAACAGTTCTGATCGGTATGGCTCTGCTGGCCATCGCACCGCTGGCGGCCCAGGCGTCTTGTGAAAGCGTCAAGGCGGAAATAGCGCAGAAAATCATCAACAACGGCGTGCCGGAATCGGGATTTACGCTGGAGATCGTCCCGAACGACCAGATCAGCCAGACCCCGGGAGTGGTCGTCGGCCACTGCGAAAATGACTCGCAGAAGATTGTCTATGTTCGCCATAGCGACGGCAATGACGAAGCGCCCGCATCGCCAGCGCAATAATCCCGGCGCCGTCACTCGCAGTTGTGATTAACGGGTGACGGCATATCGCTTTTCCCGCCGCCGGCCACGCTTGCCCGCGCCGCTCCTCTGTTGTCCTTTCTCCTGATATGCTCCGCCGGTTTCCACCTTTATGTATCGCATCGATATTCATCAATAGCTGGCGAACAGACTGAGCGATTCGACCGGCGACCAGACGGCGCCGAAGTTAAACCGCGTGGCGTCGAAGTCCGGCTTACCGCCCTCCACCGTCATGCCGTTGGCGGCGGCGACGGTCTGATAGCCGTCGATTTTCAGGCGCGCATATTCATAGCGATACCTTGCCCATGAAGGGCTCGTGGTTATTGATAGGCATGCCGTCGGCCGCATGATAAAGTATGAACCGCGGGGAATCTGTTAATATTTCCTTTTACATCAGAATGTTGTCCACAACCCATTGTTATTACTGAGAGGTGAATATGACGGTATCGGCACGTAACCAATTACCTGGCGTCATTTCCGCGGTCTCCGACGGCGCGGTAAATGATGAGGTTGAACTCACGCTCGAAGGCGGCGCAAAGCTGGTGGCCGTGGTGACAAAGACCAGCAGTCAGGCGCTTAATCTGGCGACCGGCAAAGACGCCGTGGCGTTTATTAAGGCGCCGTGGGTATTGCTGGCAAGCGCCGACAGCGAATATGCATTTTCAGCGCGCAACCAGTTCAAAGGCGCCATTACCTCGCTCGATACCGGCGCAGTCAACGCTACGGTGGTCGTTAAAACGCCGGGCGGGCTGGAGCTAACTGCGGTGATTACCAATGAAAGCGTGAAAAATATGGCGCTGGCGATCGGCAAAGAGGTCATCGCGCTGGTAAAAGCGTCCAGCGTCATCCTGGCGGTAAAAAAATAGCCCCCCAGCCCCCCCGGCCGCCGTCGCGGCCGGCAATCAGTCCGCGCCGATTATCGCGCGGCCGCCGAACCACGGCGCCACGGCCCGGGTTAACGCCTTCTCACCGCGCTGCCCCGCTATGTCGATGCGTTGTTCCTGCCGCCTGGCTGATGGCCGCTCGGCATCAGCCAGGCGGAAAACAGCGTCAGCGCAGCGATACACGCCGATATGATAAAGACCGTATGCAGCGAACCGGCGACCTGCCAGATTAACGCGTTTATCTGCTGCGGCGGCAACGATGCGCGCATGGCGGGTTCCATCAGACTCTGCACCGGATCGTCATAGCCGGGCAATCGCCAATGAAGACTGAGATTCAACGCGGCGCCAAGAATCGCCGTGCCCAGCGCCGATCCCAGCATCCGGGTAAACATGGTGGAGGCGGTGGCGATACCGCGAATCGAATACGAAGCGGTATTTTGCACCGATACCAGAAAGGTGGTATTGCTCATGCCCATACCGGCGCCTATCATCAGGCAGGCGCCGCGCGCCCAGCCCAGATGACGATCGGGCGATAACGTCAGCAAAATCAGACTGCCGACGATCAGCAGGATCGCCCCTGCGACGGCGGTGAAACGGTATGAGGTCCACAGCATCAGCCGCCCGCTGAGCGCGCTGGCCAACGGCCAGCCTATCGACATCAGCGCCAGAATACTGCCCGCCTCCAGCGGCGAACGGCCCATTACCGCCTGAATAAAGGTCGGCATAAAGGCGCTGACGCCCATCATCGCCGCACCAATCATGACGCCGCCGATATTGCCGGCGACAATCACCCGGTTGCGCCATAGCTCGAGCGGGAACAGCGGCTCGGGCGTAGTTGTTTCCTGGCGATACAGCAAAATGCCGCCGGTAACCGTCAGCGCGATAAACAGAAAAACCCAGTGTCCCAGTTCGCTGCCCTGCAGCAGCGTCAACAGCAAACTGGCGACGCACACGATCAGATAAAAGGCACCGGCCAGATCGAGCTGATGTTGCCGCAACCGGTGGCTGTCCGGCAGAAAGCGCGCCAGAAGAAGCATCGCAATCAACCCGACCGGCACGTTGACCCAGAAAACCAGCGCCCAGGGAAAATGCTGCACGATAAAGGCACCGGCCAGCGGCCCGACGACGGCGGCGATGCCCCAGACGCTGGATAAGTAGCCCTGTACCCGCGGTCTTTCGCTGGCGGAGTAAACGTCGGCGATGATGGTAAAGGCGACCGGCGTAATCGCGCCGGCGCCAATACCCTGCAGCGCGCGAAAGATAATCATCCAGACCATACTGGTCGATGCGCCGCACAGCACCGAACCAAGCAGAAAAATAACCGTTCCGATGAAGAATATTCGCTTGCGGCCATAGATGTCGGCCAGACGGCCATAGATGGGAATGCTGACCGCCTGAGTCAGTAAATAACTGGCAAACACCCAGCCCAGCAGAGAAAAGCCCCCCAGGTCGGTAATAATCGTCGGCAGCGCGGTCGCCACAATGGTGACTTCAATGGCGGCGGTGAACATCGCCAGTGCGCACCCAAGCAGAACCCAGTGGCGATGGGGTACGGGCGCGTCGTCAGGAGAACGGACAGTCTTCATTTTTAAGCGCTTATTCGGTTATCAGCGGGCGGTTGGAGGCAAGTATATCAGCCGGATACGGCGCCGGGCGAACCTATCCTGTCAACGAGCCGGCGCGCGCAGCGGCAAACGACGCGCCGGCCTGCATACTCAGCGCGTCAGCGCGGAAAGGTCGATATAGCGAGATAAATCGCGCTGTTCAGGGCGCGGCAAATAAGGGAGTTCGCCCAGCTGCGGCGCCGGAATCTTTTTGCGCAGGGCGTCAATAGTCTGCGCATAGTTGGCCAGCCCGGGGTTTATGCGGTTGGCGACCCAGCCGAGCAACGGCAGCCCGTCGTTGATCACCGCCTGCGCCGTCAGGATCGCGTGGCTGATACAGCCCAGTTTGATGCCGACGACCAGCACGACAGGCAGTTGTTCCTGCACCACCCATTCCGAATAGGGACGCAGATCGTTCATGAGCGTGCGCCAGCCGCCGCTGCCTTCCACAACAACCGTATCGGCGACCTCGCTCAGCTGCTGCAGCCCCTGGGTCATGGTGCAGTAACTGATGCTTTCTTCGCTGGCGCTGATTTCATCCTCTCTGAGCGTAACCGGATTAACGGCGTGATAAGACAACGCCAGTTCCGGCGAGGACGCGGACTGTAATATTAGCGCATCTTTACTGCGCAGCCCGTCCGGCGTATCCACGCCTTCTTTGGCAATGGGTTTATACCCGGCGACTTTACCTGAGCTGGCCAGCGTTTGCAGGAGCGCTTTGGATACTACGGTTTTTCCTACCGCCGTATCGGTGCCTGTGACAAAAATACGATTTACCATGGAAATTGCTCCGGGAGGATCCACCAGGATAGCGTGATTAATCACCGCAAAATATGTTCAGAAGTCAAAATTTTAGGCGATACGGGTAGCCCGCAGCTTGCGTTAGCTCAATGTTTTTGTCGCCGGTTATTATTCCAGATCAAGGGAATAACGGAATGAATGATTAGCCCTGAAGTAATTTCACCAGTAGCGAACCGTTGTACATCGCGTTCTTGACCAGCGCGGCGCCGGGCATGGTGCCCTGGTTAAAGAAGTGCGTCGCTTCCACCTTGATATTCTCGCTGTAGGCCGGCAGCGACTGCTGCTGAATACAGTCGGTAATGACGGGATAAAGGATGCTGGCCGCCCGGTTGAGGGGCGAACCGACCAGAATTTTTTCCGGGTTAAACAGATTGACCATAATGGCGACGATTCGGCCGACGCTATTGCCGACGCCAATAATGATATCGCGCGCCAGGCGATCGCCGTTCAGCGCGGCCTCGCACAGCGCCTCGACCGTCAACGGCGAACCGTGCAGTAACGAGCTCATCGACAGACTCAGCCGCTGCTGCGCCAGTTCCAGCATACTTTCCGTGCTGGCCACCGTTTCCAGGCAGCCGTGATTGCCGCAGTAACAGCGTTTGCCATAGGGGTCCACCTGAGTATGACCGATCTCAACCAGGTTGCGGCTGCCGGCATGCAGAACCTGGCCGGCAGTGATGACGCCGGCCCCGACATGGTGATCGATCACCAGTTGAATCACATCGCGACAGCCGCGCGAGGCGCCATACAGCGCCTCGGCCATGGTCCAGGCGCAGATATCGTGATGCAGGAACACCGGCACGCCAATATGCTGTTCCAGCGCCGGACCGATGGGCATTTCGATTACGTCATAGAACGGCATCCGGTGTATGACCCCGCTGCCTGCGTCAATCAACCCCGGCGCCGTAATGGCGATCGCGGTGAGACGTTCCAGTTGCTTTTGATGGCGAATGAAAAACTGGTCAATTTGATTGACGATGCGCGTCAGCAGCGGTTGTTCGTCCTCTTCCGGCAGCGCCAGCACCTCCTCGACCACCAGTTTACTGCTCAGATCGCGCAGGGCCAGCGTAAGAGAGTGGCGATTTATCCGCCCGGAAAGGTAGTGCCACGCCTCGGTATCAAGCACCAGACCGATAGCCGGCCGACCGCGGCCGCCGGCCTCCTGGTATTCGGTTTCCTGTACCAGGTGCGCTTCCAGCAGTTCACGTACGATTTTGGTGATGCTGGCCGGCGCCAGTTGCGCCAGACGGGAAAGCTCAATACGGGAGATGGGGCCATGCTGATCGATAAGTCGGTATACGGTTCCGGCATTGGTTTGTTTAATCTGGTCGATATGGCCAGGCTGGCTGTCGGCTATCACAAACCCCGCTCCTGTTTTATTTCTCTGGTCGGTGAAAATTAATTTTTCACGCTGCAAAATAAAATAACAAAGCTATGGTGGAGCTTTTACGTTATGCCGTCAAATATTTGATTAGTTATGTGATTTAGCGCACATAATGAGGAAATGATGCGTTCAGAATTAGCGAGATCAACGTCTGTGCGGCCGTACCTGGCGGACGATGGCGATGCGTCACCAGCCAGGCCTCGGTGATGGCGTCCTCCTCGTTCAGATGCAAATATTTCACCCCATCGACCCGGATACGGCGAAATGAGGCCGGCAGGATCGATACGCCCAGCCCGGCGGAAACCAGACCGACGATGGTCATCGCCTCGCCCACTTCCTGCGTGATATACGGACGAATATCGTAACGCTGCATCAGCGCCATGATATCGTCATACAGCCCCGTCCCGCCGTCGCGGGCGAAAAACACAAAGGGTTCCTGCGCCAACTGCAGGATGCTGACGGTATCGCCCGGGCTGGCGGCCAGCGGATGATCTCCATGCACCACCGCGACCAGCGGTTCATGTAACAACAACTGATGAGTCAGCGCCTCGGGTAAACGGTTATTGCGCATAATACCGATATCCAGCCGGCCATCCAGCAGCGGTTCGATCTGCTGTTTGGTATTAATCTCCAGCATGCGGATATGCACTTCCGGGTAGCGCTGACGAAAGGTCAGCAGGCTGCGCGATACCACCTTAATAAAAGGCGCAGAGGAGGTAAAACCGATGGTGAGTTCGCCCACCTCGCCGCGTTGGATGCGAGCCGCCCGGTCTGCGGCCTGGTTGACCTGCGCGATGATGGCCCACGCCTCTTTCAGAAACATGGCGCCCGCCGGCGTTAACCTGACGTTGCGGTTATTCCGCTCAAACAGACGGGCGCCGATCTGTTCTTCCAGAATATGAATTTGCTGGCTCAGCGGCGGCTGGGAAATTCGCAGTCGCTCGGCGGCGCGGCCGAAGTGCAACTCTTCAGCGACGGCGATGAAATAACGCAGGTGACGGAGTTCGATATTCATATTTTTTAAGTATCATTCATTATGATTAATATATTATACAAAAGAATGGCGCTCTTCTATCATCTGCGACACTTTGTGATGTCCGCCATGGACAGGATGTCTCTCCGATGTTCGGTAAGGATGTATTTTGAGTACCCCGCAGCAGTCTGCACCATTAGTTTCCGCCATCGCCACGGTGGCGGCCGACGATGAACACTCCCCGGCTCAGGCCTCCAGTCAGTCATTAACGCCCGCCAAAACGCCCTATATAAAACGCGGCACGCCGCAGTTTATTCGCGTTACTATGGCGCTGTTTTCCGCCGGACTGGCCACCTTCGCGTTACTCTATTGCGTGCAGCCCATCCTGCCGGTACTGTCGCAGGATTTCGGCATTTCACCGGCCAGCGCCAGCCTGTCGCTGTCGGTTTCGACCGTCACCATGGCGTTCGGTTTACTGTTCACCGGCCCGTTGTCCGATTGCGTAGGCCGTAAAAATGTAATGGTGGTTTCCCTGATGCTGGCCGCTATCTGTACGCTGTTCAGCACGCTGATGACCAGCTGGAGCGCCGTTCTGCTGATGCGCGCCATGATTGGTCTGTCGCTGAGCGGCGTAGCCGCGGTCGCCATGAGCTACCTGAGCGAAGAAATCCACCCCAGCGTGCTGGCGTTTTCCATGGGGCTGTATATCAGCGGCAACTCGCTCGGCGGCATGAGCGGCCGCGTGGTGAGCGGCGTACTGACCGACTATTTCCCCTGGCGCGTTTCCGTCGGCGTTATGGGTCTGCTGGCGCTGGCGGCGGCGTTTACCTTCTGGCGCATTCTGCCGGCTTCGCGTCACTTCCGTCCGGGGTCGCTGCGACCACGCGCGTTGCTGATCAATTTTAGACTACAGTGGCGCGACGCCGGTCTGCCGCTGCTGTTTGCCGAAGGTTTTCTGCTGATGGGCGCCTTCGTCACATTGTTTAACTACATCGGCTATCGGCTGCTGGCCGCGCCCTATGGCCTCAACCAGGCGGTGGTCGGCCTGCTGTCGGTGGTCTATTTGACCGGCACCTACAGTTCGCCCAAAGCGGGCGCGCTGACCGCGAAATACGGCCGCGGCCCGGTACTGATCGTCTTTACCGCGATTATGCTGCTGGGCGTACTGCTGACGACGTTCTCGCCGCTGCTGATTATTTTTGCCGGCATGATGCTGTTTACCGCCGGATTCTTTTCGGCTCACGCGGTGGCCAGCGGTTGGATCGGCCAGCGCGCGCGGCGCGCCAAAGGCCAGGCCTCCTCGCTCTATCTGTTCAGCTATTATCTGGGATCCAGCCTGGCCGGTACGCTGGGCGGTGTATTTTGGTATCGCTTTGGCTGGAACGGCATCGTCGTCTTCCTCGCCTGCCTGCTGGGCATCGCCCTGCTGCTCGCCTTGCGGTTGAAAAAACTGCCCTGAAGGCGCATATCCTCAATCTCGCCCACGGCCACTGCCAGACCTTAGCGATCGTGAATTCAACACGGTTGCCGGGGTCTGGTTATTTAGTCAATAGACGTGTATGTTGTAACTAAATCCAAAACCAAAGAGCGGACAATGACCCGATACGACTTGATTGAACGACTCAATCGCTGCTTCAGGCAGCTCGAAGCGGAACTGTTTGCGCTGCGTGATCAATTGCTGACCACGCCTCTGCTGGCCGCCCGGTTGTTTACCCTGCCGCCGGTACTCAAAGGGCACGAACACGATCCTATTCACGCTATCCGGGTCGAAACGCTGGAGGGACCGGCGGCGCTGCGGCCCGGATTACGCCACTTCCACCAGCTGTTTATTCACCATTACCCGGAAAACATCAGTTCAAAGTCGGCGATCCGCCTGCCCGGCGCCCTGTGTTTCGCCGTCGACGCGCGGCAATATCAGCATGTCAGCCAGCGCGTAGCCGACATCAACGCGCTTAAGCAGGAACTGGAACGGATTGTTACCGTCGAAACCGGGCTGGAGCCAGAACAGCGCTTTGAATTCGTACACAGCCACCTGCGCGGGCTAATCACCCTGAGCGCTTATCGGACCATCAACGTGCTGACCGATCCGGCCTCGGTACGCTTCGGCTGGGCCAACAAACACGTGATTAACAATCTGACGCGCGCCGAATTACTGGCCCGGCTGGAAAAAAGCCTGAACGCCGGCCGGGCGGTGGCCCCCTACAGCAAACAGCAGTGGGCCGGGCACATCATGGAGGAAATCGCCCAGGTGAGGCGCCTGCCGGAGAATGCCGTACTCAAGATTAAACGGCCGGTGAAGGTACAGCCGATAGCCCGCGTCTGGTACCCTGCGCAGCAAAAACAGGTGCAGCATCCCTGCCCTTCGCCGCTTATTGTCCTGTGTCAGAGCGATCGCGGCGCACAGGCGCCGGCGATCGGCGTTCTGAATCATTACGATGCGGCCAACGTGCGGCATAAATATAAACCGCAGGCGCAAACGCTGCGGCTGTTGATCCCGCGCCTGCACCTTTATACCGATCAGCCGGAATGAAAGCGCAGCAAAAAACCGACCTTATAGGGGGTAAGGCCGTTCGATTAAGCGTTTTTATACCGAGACGGGGATAAAAATTCTTAGCATGGTTGCTGAGGACATACCGATAAAAAAACGTCACTGCATCTCTGGATCAGCCCGACGTAAGGCGAAATATTTTCTTATCGTTTTTCTTCGGGCTGTAGCCCTACAGGAACAGTCGCCGTCTCCCTGGGCGGTGGTTTACGGCTGACAAAAAAACGCCAGTCATCGTCGACTGGCGTGCTCTGCTGTGCGTATCGGAGGTTACGACTTCATACTGCCGACCATATCCTGCGGGCGCACCCACAGATCAAACTGCTCCCCGGTCAGATAGCCAAGCTTGAGCGCCGAAGCTTTTAGCGTCAGCCCCTCCTTGTGCGCTTTTTTCGCAATCTCGGCCGCTTTATCGTAGCCAATATGCGTATTCAGCGCGGTCACCAGCATCAGCGACTCATTGAGCAACTGATTAATCCGCTCGCGATTCGGTTCGATACCCGTTGCGCAGTGCTCATTAAAGCTCTTGATGCCGTCGGCCAGCAGACGAATCGACTGCAGGAAGTTATGGATCACCATCGGCCGGTAGACATTGAGCTCAAAGTTGCCGCAAGCGCCGCCGATGTTGACGGCGACATCATTCCCCATCACCTGACAGCACAGCATGGTGACGGCTTCGCACTGCGTCGGATTGACCTTGCCGGGCATGATGGAACTGCCCGGTTCATTTTCCGGAATGCTCAGTTCGCCAATGCCGCAACGCGGGCCGGAAGCCAGCCAGCGCACGTCATTGGCGATCTTCATCATCGATGCGGCCAGCCCTTTCAGTGCGCCGTGGCCGTGAACCAGCGCATCGCAGGTGCCGAGCGATTCGAATTTATTCGGCGCGGTCACAAAGGGATGGCCGGTGAGTCTGGCCAGTTCGGCGGCCACGCGCACCGCGTATTCCGGGTGCGTATTAAGCCCGGTCCCCACCGCGGTGCCGCCCAGCGCCAGCTCCGCCAGATGCGGAATGCTGTTTTCGATATGGCGCAGATTATGCGCCAGCATCGCCGCCCAGCCGGAAATTTCCTGCCCGAGCGTCAGCGGCGTGGCGTCCTGCAGATGGGTGCGGCCGATTTTGACAATATCGCTGAACGCCTGCGCCTTGCCGTCCAGCGTATTCAGCAGCGCCTCCAGTTGCGGGATCAGGTGCTCATTGAGCGCGATAACGGCGGCGACGTGCATCGCGGTGGGAAATACATCGTTCGAACTCTGGCTTTTATTCACATCGTCATTCGGGTGCACTCGCCGCGCGTTGCCGCGTTCGCCGCCGAGCAGCTCGCTGGCGCGGTTGGCCAGCACCTCGTTCATGTTCATGTTGCTCTGGGTGCCGGAGCCGGTTTGCCAAATCGCCAGCGGGAATTCGCCCGCATGCTGACCGGCCAGAACTTCATCCGCCGCCTGCACGATGGCATTGCCGCGATCGGCCGGCAGCAGGCCTAAATCCATATTGACGCTGGCCGCGGCGCGTTTCGTCTGCGCCAGTGCATAAATCAGCGCGCGCGGCATTTTTTCTTCGGAAATGCGGAAATGCTCCAGAGAACGCTGCGTCTGGGCGCCCCAAAGTTTATCCGCAGGTACTTCAATCGGTCCCATTGAATCTTTTTCAATGCGCGTGGTTGTCATTACCCTTATCTCCTGTGCGTATTTCATGTCTGACGGTGACGGATCCTGGCGCGCAGGCGAATGCGTGAAGGGCATACCTGATCAGAAGCCAGAATTCAGAGAAACGGCAAACGAACGAATCCTGCGGACATCTGACTAAGTGACGGGAGCGAAAGAGACACCTGCGCACCGGCAACCTGACAGATGGAGGATTTGGTGCCGTTTCCATGTGGCATAGTGACATATAAAACATTAACATTATGCGAGCGAGCCTGGTTTATTGATACTGAAACTTATTTAAGTTTTTATTAACTATTTAATCTGCATAGACAAACAGGGAGTCGCAATGCAAAAAATGCTCAATGGCATTCAGCATTATGCCTGGGGTAGCAAAACCGCGTTAACCGACATGTACGGCATCGACAATCCGCAAAACCTGCCGATGGCCGAACTGTGGATGGGCGCCCACCCGAAAAGCAGTTCACGCGTAGTGGACGCGCAGGGTAATACGGTCAGCCTGCGCGATGCGATCGGACAGGATATCGTCGCCAGCCTCGGGGAAAATATCGCCCGCCGCTTCGGCGAATTGCCTTTTCTGTTTAAAGTGCTCTGTGCGGAACAGCCGCTGTCTATTCAGGTCCACCCCAGCAAGTCGGCGGCCGAAGCCGGCTACGCCAAAGAGAATGCGGCCGGCATCGCGCTGGACGACGCGCAGCGCAACTATAAAGACGCCAACCACAAGCCGGAACTGGTGTTCGCCCTGACGCCGTTCCAGGCGATGAACGGTTTCCGCGAACTGCATGAAATCGCCGCCCTGCTGCAGCCTGTCGCCGGCGCGCACGCCGCGATCCCATCTTTCCTGCTTCAGCCGGACACCCGTAGTCTCGCTACGCTGTTCTCCAGTCTGTTGAGCATGGAAGGCGAGCAGAAGTCGCGCGCCATCGGCGTGCTGAAGGCGGCGCTGAACGGCCGGCAGGGCGAGCCATGGGAAACCATTCGCACCCTGACCCGTTATTACCCCGACGACGGCGGTCTGTTTTCGCCGCTGTTGCTGAACGTAATCACGCTCCAGCCCGGCGAAGCGATGTTTCTTTATGCCGAAACGCCGCACGCCTACTTGCGCGGCGTGGGCCTCGAGGTAATGGCCAATTCGGATAATGTGCTGCGCGCCGGCCTGACGCCCAAATATATAGATATTCCCGAACTGCTGGCCAACGTCAAATTTGCGGAAAAACCGCTCAGTCAGTTGCTGACGGTCCCCGAACGGCGCGGCAATGCGCTACGCTTTCCGATTCCGGTCGATGATTTCGCTTTCTCCCTGCACATGCTGAGCGCACAGCCGGAAACGCTGAGTCAGCAAAGCGCGGCGATTATCTTCTGCGTGGACGGCGAAGCGCAACTGACGTCGCAAGGCAGCGCCATCAGGCTGCAACCGGGCGAGTCCTGCTTTATCGCCGCCGCTGACTCGCCCGTACAGGTCAGCGGGCGCGGCCGGATCGCGCGCGTATTTAATCAGTAACCTAACGACCAACAATTATCCCTGTCGACCGGTTCAGGCCGCTGGCGGGATTTGGATCGCACTCAGAGAAAGGATGAGAAACAAACTATGAAAAAATCGTTGCTGGCCGTCGCGGTGATTGTCGCTGTCGGCGCCGTATGGACCGGCGCCTCATGGTATACCGGCAAACAGATCGAACAACGTATCGATGAGTTCACCCGTCAGGCCAACGAACAAATGCAGGTCAGCGCGCCGACGGCCGGCCTTAAACTGGTGCATCAGGACTATCAGCGCGGCCTGTTCAGCAGTCAGGTACGCTACGTACTGCAGTTTGGCGACAAAACCGATCGGCAGACCAGCGAACAGTCTATTGAGTTCAATGAAACCATCAGTCACGGCCCCTTCCCGCTGGCGCAGTTAAAGCGCTTTAATTTTATTCCGTCGCTGGCTTCCGTGCATTCCGAACTGGCCAACACGCCGCTGGTGAGCAAGCTATTCGAACTGACCAATAATGCGCCGTTCCTGCAGGCCGATACCCGGCTTTCCTGGCAGGGCGATATGGATTCACATATCACCCTGCTGCCGCTGAAACAGGAACAAGGCAAAGAGGCCGGTCTGGAATTCAGCGGCGCCACCCTGCAGGTATCAACCAAAAATGATCTGAGCGAAGGTACGCTATCCGCCGCATTCGATCATTTACAGTTGGTGAATAAAAACGACTGGGGCGAGCAGGAGAAAATCCTGCTTAACAAGTTGAGCGTCGACAGCGTCGCCCACAAAGGAAAATTCGACGTTAGTCTGGGAGAAACGAAGATCTCGCTGGGTGAAATCGCGATGATCGCCGAAGGCGACACTGACCTTCGCCTGAAGGGACTGACCTCCACCGGCACCTTAACCGAGGATGAGACTAGCCTGAACGGCCAGGTCGTGACGACCCTCGCGTCGATGAGCATCAATAAACGCGATTTCGGCGATCTGTCGAGCACGGTGAAATATGGCCCGCTGGACGGTAAGAATACGCAGCAATTCATGACGCAGTACCGTCAGCAGCTTAAACAGGTCATGCAGGCCGGCGACGTCAACGGGCAGGCGAGCTGGGCGGCGCTGTTCGACAATCTGCCGCTGCTGTTAAAATCCAGCCCGACGCTGAGCATCGCCCCCTTCAAATGGAAAAACAGCAAAGGGGAAAGCACGCTTAATCTTACCCTGACGCTGACCGATCCGGCGTCCAGTCCGCTGCCGGCCGATACCCCCGCCGCCACGCCGACCGAACAGTTGATTCGCCGCGCGCTGAAAAACTTCGACGTCAACCTGACGATCTCGCCAGAGATGCTGACCGAATTCCTGTACCAGGGCGGTCTGCTTAGCGAGCCCGACAATGAGCCGGCGGTGCGCCAGCAGGCCGCGCAAAACGTACAGCAGCTAACGGCAATGGGCCAAAGCAACAACCTGCTGACGGTTAAAGACAATATGCTGACCAGCTCGCTGAAGTACACTGACGGCGTGTTCGACCTCAACGGCAACAAGTTCCCGCTGAGTCAGGTGACGCAGCTTCTCGGCCAGTTTTCATTCGGCGGCGCGGCGCCGATGGCCGAGCCAGAGTCTGAGCCGGATGCGGCGCCGCAGCAGCAACCGGCAGAATAAACCTTTACCCTATGGTATCCGACAGCCAGCCTCGCGCTGGCTGTTTTATTATCAATCGGTTAGTTTTTTCCGCAACGGAATGGCAATTCCGGCCTTTTTGTTTTTATACTTCTCAGCATTCGACAGCGAAAAATCATAGCCGATAGATTTTACGGTGACGGCCGCCCGGCGTTGAGTTACTCGCCGCGCCCGAATGCGTCGATACTGCCGCGACCTGAAAAATAACGGCTATTGCTCCGCCTCCCTTTACAAAAAGAGTGCTACATGATTGATTTGCGACTTCCGCTGACTGATATCCACCGTCACCTCGATGGCAATATCCGGGCACAGACCATTCTGGAACTGGGACGTCAGTTTAATATTGCGCTGCCGGCGCAGACGATTGCCGATCTGATTCCCCATGTTCAGATCACCCAGACCGAGCCCGACCTGGTCAGCTTTTTACAAAAGCTCGATTGGGGCGTGGCGGTACTTGGCTCGCTGGAAGCCTGTCGCCGGGTCGCTTATGAAAATGTGGCCGATGCCGCCAATGCCGGACTGGACTACGCCGAACTGCGCTTCTCGCCTTACTACATGGCGCTGAACCACCAGTTGCCGGTACAGGGCGTGGTGGAAGCGGTAGTCGACGGCATCCGCGCCGGCTGCCGCGATTATGATATCGCTATCCGCCTGATTGGCATTCTGAGCCGCACCTTCGGCATTCAGGCCTGTCAGCAGGAGCTGGACGGTTTGCTGGCCTGCCGCGACGAGATTACCGCTCTCGATCTCGCCGGCGACGAACTGGGTTACCCGGGCGAACTGTTTACCAGCCACTTTAAACTCGGGCGCGACGCCGGCTGGCACATCACCGTACACGCCGGCGAAGCCGCCGGCCCGTCCAGCATCTGGCAGGCGATCAATGAACTGGGCGCGGAGCGCATCGGCCACGGCGTGAAGGCGATAGTCGATCCGGCGCTGATGCAGTATATGGCGGAGCACCATATCGGCATTGAATCCTGCCTGACCTCCAACCTGCAAACCAGCACGGTCGACTCGCTGGCCGAACACCCGCTGGTGCATTTCCTGCGCCACGGTATTTCCGCCACCATCAACACCGACGATCCGGCGGTTCAGGGGATTGAAATCGCGCATGAATATCAGGTGGCCGCGCCGCAGGCCGGCCTGACCCGCGACGACATCCGGCAGGCGCAGGAAAACGGTCTGCGGATGGCCTTTCTGAGCGAGCAGGAAAAACGACAGCTGCGGGAAAAGGTACGAGCCAGAGCGGAGAATCGTCAGGGCTGATCGGCCGGGACCGACCGACGGGCGGGGAGCGCGCTCCCCGCCAGTTAGATATTTATTTTTCCGCAGCCTGTTCCGGCTGCACGACCGGTTCTTCACGCGCCAGACGACGCGCATAGCGCTGCGCCAGCGCCGCGCACACCATCAACTGAATCTGGTGAAAAATCATCAGCGGCAGCACCATCGCCCCCACCGCGGACGCGGGAAACAGCACATTCGCCATCGGGATGCCGTTGGCAAGACTTTTCTTGGAGCCGCAGAAGACGATGGTAATTTCATCGGCGGTATTGAAACCGAGCCGCCGCGCCGCCTGTGTATTGATGACCAGAACGATCGTCAGCAGGACCAGCGAGCAGCCGACCACCGACAGCAACGCCCAGCCGTTAATCTGATGCCAGATACCCTGCACCACCGCTTCGCTAAAGGCGACGTAGACCACCAGCAGTATCGATGACCGGTCAGTGATATTAATCAGTTTGCGGTTGCGTTCCACCCAGCCGGCGATCAGCGGGCGCGACAGGTGACCAATCACGAACGGCACCATCAACTGCATGATGATCGAATAAATCGCGTGCAGCACATCAGTCTGACCGCCCTGAGTGTGCATCAGCAAACCGACCAGAATCGGCGACAGGAATACGCCCAGAATACTGGATGCCGATGCGCTGCAGATCGCCGCGGCCACGTTGCCGCCGGCCATCGAGGTGTAGGCAATCGCCGACTGTACCGTCGCCGGCAGCGCGCACAGATACAGAAAGCCGAGATAAAGCGCGGGCGTCAACACGCCAGGCACCAGAACATTCATCCCCAGCCCCAGCAGCGGGAACAGGATAAAGGTACTGGCGAAAACCACCAGATGAAGCCGCCAGTGTCCAATGCCGGAAGCGATAGCCGCACGGGAAAGTTTGGCGCCATGCATAAAAAACAGTAGCGCAATGGCGAAGGTGGTGAAGTGTTCGAAAAACGTTTTTACCTCGCCCTCGCAGGGAAACAGCGAGGCGAGGATCACGACCGTCACCAGCACCAGTAAAAATTTATCAATTCGTAAACGTTGCAACAACCCCATAAAAGCCAACCCCCTGGACAGAAAAAACACAGGCGATCCCGGGATCGCCTGAAAAAAACAGGGATAAACTATCGGCAATTACGCCGGACAGATCTAGTTATTTTTTAATACCAGCGTTTTTTTATGTTCATAAGAGGCCAGCCCCAGCTCAATCAGCTCCATAACCTGAATCGCCTGACGGGCCGGAACCGGGTTATCGCCCTTGCCGTTCAGCGCATCGCGGATCGCCGCATAATAGGCAAGATAGTTACCGGGGAGAGTGGCGATACGCTGTTCGACCATGATGCCGCTCTGATGCAGCGTCAATACGCCATCCTGTCGATCCTGTCCCCAGTCGGGCTGCGCCGGTCGTTCCCCCGCTTTCAGTCGATCTTCCTGCGGATCGGTGCCGAATTTGACAAAACTGCCCTGCGTGCCGTGCACGATATAGCGCGCGGTCGGCGCGGCGGCCATCATACTGGCATGCAGCACCACCCGGCGCTGCGGATAAATCAGCGTGGCGTGAAAATAGTCGGCGGTCTGGCTGCCGGGGCGGATCTGAGCCAGATCGGCGTGCAGCGCGACCGGCAGACCGAACAGCTGCAGCGTCTGGTCGATCAGATGCGGCGCCAGATCGAACCAGATGCCGCTGCCCTCGCCGCTCTGTTCGCGCCAGCGCTGGCGTACTTCCGGCCGAAAACGATCGATGTGCGATTCAAAATAGACCACGTCGCCCAGCTTACCGGCGTGCAGCAGATTCTTTAACGTCAGGAAATCGCTATCCCAGCGGCGGTTGTGAAACACCGACAGCAGCTTGCCGGTGTGTTCAGCCAGGTAGTGCAGTTCACGCGCCTGCGACAGGGTTACAGTGAACGGTTTATCCACCACCACGTGCTTACCGGCCTTCAACGCCTGACGGGCCAGCGGGAAATGGCTGTCGTTGGGCGTGGCGATCACGATCAAATCGAGTTCAGGATCGTCAAACAGCGTATGGGGATCATCGGCCACCCGCACCTGCGACCAGTCGGCGTGCACCTTAGCGGCATCGCGGCTGGTTATCGCCGCCAGCGTCAGCCCGGGCGTGCCGGCAATCAGCGGCGCATGAAATGTTTTACTGGCGTAGCCATAACCCAGCAGACCAACACGAATATTATCAGCCATCGAAGCTCCTCCTGCCTCATTAACTGTCGGTTCAGGCAGTATAGCACCGGCCAGCCGGCGCTCCGCGCGATCCCGCTCTTCTTTTTAACCCCGGTTCATCCGCCGCGGCGCGCGATAAATAAACGCGCCCTTACCCCGCGTGCCCGCCGGCGGTGAAACCGGTTTCACCGCGGCGCGTCTTCCCCGTCTTCGCTCGCGCCTGCGGCGCGCACCGCCCGCCAGACCGCGGTTCAGCGGCAAAACCCGGCGCATATTGCCAATGGCAAAAATAGTTTCTTTTTTCCTTTCGCCCTATAGACAGGGTTTTCCGCTTGCATATACTTAATCGCTTCCACTTATAACGATACTTATATCATTATGACGGTTCACGATTATTTGCTTAAATTCCGCAAAGTTCACACTATGGAAAGTCTGGAAAAGCTGTTTGACCATCTGAATTACTCGCTTACGGATAACAAAGAAATTATCAATATGTATCGTGCCGCCGACCATCGCCGCGCCGAGCTGGTTTCAGGCGGCCGGTTATACGATGTGGGCTGCGTCCCTAAATCGGTCTGGCGCTATGTGATATAACCCCCCGTTTTTCTGCCGTCAACCTTGTTCCTCACCAGTCTCACTCCGACGCCGCCCTGCGGATAAGAGAAATGATTAATTGCGGGCTGTCGCGTATACTGTTGCGGCCCGCACCTCCTCCTCCACAGAGGATCCACCGAAATCTGCTACGGAGCCTGTTGCCTATGTCCGCCCCCGCATCTTCACCACCTATCGGCGGCTGGCTGCTCGCGCCACTGGCCTGGCTGCTGGTTACTCTGCTGAGCGCCAGCCTGATGCTGGCCTTTTATCTGCTGACGCTAATTACGCCGGAAGCGCGCCAGGCCCTGTTCGCCAACGGCGAAACGTTCATGTTGCAGTGGTCTTTGTCGCTGCTGACGACGGCCGCCATCTGGCTGTACAGCGCCTGGCTGGTCTGGCTGTTTTTTCATCGGTCGCGCCGTTTTCCGCGACTGTTTATTCTGTGGCTGATTCTGACGGTGGCGCTGGCGTTAAAAACCTTTGCCTTTTCGCCGGTTACCGATGAGGCGGCTCTGCGCAATCTGTGGCTGCCGCTGCTGGCCGCCGCCATCTTCGCCCCCTATATCTCCCGTTCGCGCCGGGTGAAGGCTACCTTTACCGTCGGGTGAAGCGGCCGGTCGGCGCGCAATCCATCGCTCCGTGCGCAACCGCCGTTCCGCATTATCAATAAGCTTGTTACCGCGATGTTGTCGAAAGCGCGTCAATATCTGATAATAAGCGGGTTTTGTTTATTCAGGCTACGCAATGACCGAATATTTACTGTTGTTCGTCGGAACTATCCTGGTCAATAACTTCGTGTTAGTGAAGTTCCTTGGCCTGTGTCCGTTTATGGGCGTTTCTAAAAAACTGGAAACCGCCATCGGCTTAGGTATGGCCACCACCTTCGTGATGACCGTCGCCTCAATCTGCGCGTGGCTGGTGAATAGCTTTATTCTGCAGCCGCTCGACCTGGCCTGGTTGCGCATCCTGGCGTTTATCCTGGTCTTCGCCGTCGTGGTGCAGTTCACCGAGCTGGCGGTCAGAAAGACCAGCCCGGCGCTTTACCGACTGCTGGGCATCTATCTGCCGCTGATCACCACCAACTGCGCCATTCTCGGCGTTGCGTTGTTAAACGTTAATCAGTCGCACAACTTCCTGCAGTCCACCGTCTACGGTTTTGGCGCCGCGCTGGGTTTCTCTCTGGTGATGGTGCTGTTCGCCGCCCTGCGCGAACGGATCGCCGTAGCGGACGTGCCGGCCCCCTTTCGCGGATCCTCAATTGCGTTGATCACCGCGGGTTTAATGTCGCTGGCCTTCATGGGCTTTACCGGGCTGGTGAAATTCTAATGACGTCTCTGTGGATCGCCGTTGCGGCGTTAACGACGATGGCGCTGCTGTCCGGCCTGCTGTTGGGCTACGCCGCCCGGCGCTTCAGGATCGAAGGCAACCCGATCGTCGAAGAGGTTGAAGCCGCGCTGCCGCAAAGCCAGTGCGGTCAGTGCGGTTACCCCGGATGCCGGCCGTACGCCGAAGCCGTCGCGCTGAACGGAGAATGCATCAATAAATGCGTGCCGGGCGGCGAACCGATGATGCTCAAACTGTCGGAAATGCTCAACGTCGAGCCGCAACCGCTGGACGGCGGCAGTTCGCTCCGCAAGCCTGAGCGAAAAGTCGCCTGGATCGACGAAAGCAGCTGCATTGGCTGCACCAAATGCATTCAGGCCTGCCCGGTCGACGCCATCATCGGCAGCACCCGGGCCGTCCATACCGTGATGAGCGATCTGTGCACCGGCTGCGATCTGTGCGTTTCCCCCTGCCCGACGGACTGCATCGAATTACGCCCAGTGGCGCCGACCACCTCCAGCTGGAAATGGGACCTGAATACCATTCCGGTCCAGATTATTCAGGTGGAAAATCATGTTTAAGCTGTTTGCCGCGCTCAGGAAAGACAAAATCTGGGATTTTGCCGGCGGGATCCATCCTCCTGAGATGAAGATCCGTTCCAGTCGGACGCCGTTGCGTACGGTGCCGCTGCCAGACCACTTTATTATTCCGCTCCGCCAGCACCTGGGGCCGGAAGGCGAGCTGTGCGTCGGCGTCGGCGATAAGGTCCTGCGCGGTCAGCCGTTGACGCGCGGCTACGGGCGTTCGCTGCCGGTGCATGCCCCCACCTCCGGCACCGTCACGGCGATCCGTCCCCACACGACCGCCCATCCCTCGGCGCTGGCGGAGCTCAGCGTTCTGATCGCGCCCGACGGAGAGGACCGCTGGGTCGATCGTCGTCCGCTGGTCGACTACCGTCAACAGCCGGTCGAGGCGCTACTGCAGCATCTGCACCAGGCCGGCATCGCCGGGCTGGGCGGCGCCGGTTTTCCGACGGCGGCCAAACTGCAGGGCGGCCTGCGCGGTATCGAGACACTGATTATCAATGCCGCCGAGTGCGAGCCCTACATTACCGCCGATGACCGGCTGATGCAGGAATGCGCGGCGGACATCGTCCTGGGCATCGATATTCTGGATCATCTGCTGCGGCCGCAGCGCATTCTGATCGGCATTGAGGATAACAAGCCCGAAGCTATTGATGCGTTGAAACGCGCATTATCGGCTTCTGAGCGCATTGAACTGCGGGTCATCCCGACCAAATATCCCTCCGGCGGCGCGAAGCAGCTGACCCGCATTCTGACCGGTAAAGAAGTGCCTTTCGGCCAGCATTCGGCGGCGATTGGCGTGCTGATGCAAAATGTCGGCACCGTTTTTGCGATTAAGCGCGCGGTGATCGACGGCGAGCCGATGACCGAACGCGTCGTCACGCTGACCGGCGAAGCCATCCATCGGCCGGGCAATGTCTGGGCGCGCTTCGGCACGCCGGTACAGCATCTGCTTAATTACGCAGGGTTTGCTTCGGACAATCAGCAACTGGTGATTATGGGCGGTCCGCTGATGGGCTTCACCCTGCCGCTGCTCGATGTGCCGATAGTGAAAATCAGCAACTGTATTCTGGCGCCCTCGCGCAGCGAAATGGGGCAAAACGACGCGGAACAATCCTGTATCCGCTGCAGTCAGTGTGCCGATGCCTGTCCGGCTGGCCTGCTGCCGCAGCAGCTGTACTGGTTCAGCCGCGGCGCCGAACACGAAAAAGCGCGTCAGCATCATCTGTTCGACTGCATTGAATGCGGCGCCTGCGCCTGGGTCTGTCCGAGCAATATTCCGCTGGTGCAATACTACCGGCAGGAAAAGGCGGAGATTCGCTCGCTCGATAGCGAAGCTGAACGGGCGGCGCAGGCGAAAATCCGCTACGACGCGCGACAGGCGCGGCTGGCGCGGGAAAAACTGGCGCGCGAGCAGCGACACCTTCAGGCTGCGGTAAACATCGCGCCGGCCGGGACACCGGCGCAAGCGGCGCGCGCCGGCGCGGCGACGGATAAACCGTCCGACGCCGTTCAGCTCAACGCCCCCCACGAGCAGGCGCAGACGGTCGCGCCGCGCAAAGCGGCGGTGGCGGCCGCTATCGCCCGGGTTAAAGCGGCCCAGGCCGCCGAGCGACAGGAAACAACGGCGGCCGCAGATGCGCCAGCGCAACAACCCGCCGATCCGCGCAAGGCCGCCGTCGCCGCCGCCATCGCCCGCGTTAAGGCCCGCAAGGCGACCCAGGCCGGCGAACAGTCGACCGAAGCCCAGACCTCCCCGGCCGCAGATTCGCCAGCGCAACAACCCGCCGATCCGCGCAAGGCCGCCGCTGCCGCCGCCATCGCCCGCGTTAAGGCCCGCAAAGTGGCCCAGGCCGGCGAACAGTCGACCGAAGCCCAGACCTCCCCGGCCGATGATGCGCCAGTGCAACAACCCGCCGATCCGCGCAAGGCCGCCGTCGCCGCCGCCATCGCCCGCGTTAAGGCCCGCAAGGCCGCCCAGGCCGGCGAACAGTCGACCGAAGCCCAGACCTCTCCGGCCGCTGATGCGCCAGCGCAACAACCTGCCGATCCGCGCAAGGCCGCCGTCGCCGCCGCCATCGCCCGCGTTAAGGCCCGCAAAGCAGCCCAGGCCGGCGAACAGTCGCCCGAAGCACCGACCTCACCGGCCGCTGGTGTGCCAGCGCAACAACCCGCCGATCCGCGCAAGGCCGCCGTCGCCGCCGCCATCGCCCGCGTTAAGGCCCGCAAGGCGGCCCAGGCTGCGGCCGCTCAAATAATGTCTCAGGACGAATAATGGTATTCAGAATCGCGAGCTCTCCCTTTACACATAACCAGCAGAGCACCCGGCGCCTTATGACGCTGGTGATACTGGCCTGCCTTCCCGGCGTGCTGGCGCAGCTATTTTTCTTTGGTTACGGCAATCTGATTCAGATGACGCTGGCGTGCATCAGCGCGCTGATTGCGGAATCGGTGACGCTGTCACTCAGAGGTTATCCGATTAGACGCCACCTGAGCGATAATTCCGCCCTGCTGACGGCAATCCTGCTCGGCATCAGCCTGCCGCCGCTGGCGCCCTGGTGGATGGTCGTGCTGGCGACTTTTTTCGCCATTGTGATCGCCAAACAAATCTACGGCGGCCTGGGACAAAATCCGTTTAACCCGGCCATGATCGGCTATGTGGTATTGCTGATTTCGTTCCCGGTGCCAATGACCAGTTGGCTGCCGCCCGCCTCTCTGCAGACCGTGCCGTTGAGCTTTTACGATACGTTGTTGACTATTTTCAGCGGCCATACCCATGCCGGTCTGAGCGTGCAACAGCTGATGCAGGATGTTGACGGCATCAGCCAGGCAACGCCGCTGGATACGCTCAAAACCGGCCTGAGGACAGGCCAGACCGCGCAACAAATCCAGCAACTGCCGCCGCTGCGCGGTTTTCTCGCCGGGCCAGGCTGGCAGTGGATTAACCTTGGCTTCCTCGCCGGCGGGCTGTTCCTGCTGTGGCGCGGCGTGATCCGCTGGCATATTCCGCTCAGTTTTTTGCTTACGCTGAGCGGTTGCGCACTGTTCGCCTGGCTGCTGGACCCGCAACATTTTGCCTCGCCGTCGCTGCACCTGTTTTCCGGCGCGACCATGCTGGGCGCTTTTTTTATCGCCACCGATCCAGTCACCGCGTCGACCACCAACCGGGGACGGCTGGTTTTCGGCGCGTTAATCGGCTTGCTGGCCTGGCTCATCCGCACCTGGGGCGGCTACCCGGACGGGATCGCTTTCGCCGTGCTGCTGGCGAATATTACCGTGCCGCTGATCGACCATTTCACTCAGCCACGCGCCTATGGCCACCGCCGCTAAGGAATTGCTATGTTAGACACCATGCGTCGCCATGCCGTCACGCTGGCGCTGTTCGCCGCCCTGACCACCGGACTCAGCGCGGTGATTAACCGGATCACCGCGCCGACCATCAGCGAACAAAGCGCCAAACAACAAAAAGCCCTGCTCGATCAGGTGGTGCCGCCGAATCTGTACGACAACGACATGCAGACAGAATGTTACATTGTCACTGACACGGCGCTCGGCAGCGCCGCGCCGCACCGGCTCTACCTGGCGCGCAATAAGGGCGTCGCCGTTGCGGCCGCACTGGAAACCACCGCGCCGGATGGGTATTCTGGCGCTATTCAACTGCTGGTCGGCGCCGACTTTCACGGTACGGTTCTCGGCAGCCGGGTACTGGAACACCATGAAACGCCAGGGCTGGGCGATAAAATCGAGGTGCGCATCTCAGACTGGATCGAGCGTTTCATAAACCAGGTCGTCAAAGGACCGGACGACGTTCGTTGGGCGGTCAGCAAAGAGGGCGGCATGTTCGATCAGTTTACCGGCGCGACCATCACGCCGCGCGCCGTGGTGAATGCGGTAAAACGCAGCGCGTTGTATCTGCAAACCCTGCCGCCTCGGCTGGACACACTGACACCCTGTGGAGAATCATCGTGAACGAAGTAAAAAACCTGTTTGCCCAGGGGATATGGAAAAATAACTCGGCGTTGGTTCAGCTGCTCGGACTCTGCCCGCTGCTGGCCGTTTCGTCCACCGCCACCAATGCGCTGGGGCTGGGGCTGGCCACCACTCTGGTATTGATATGCACCAACGTGGCGGTATCGCTCTTCCGCCGCTGGATCCCGACCGAAATCCGCATTCCAATCTATGTGATGCTGATCGCTTCTATCGTCAGCGCGGTACAGATGCTGATGAATGCCTGGGCTTACGGACTGTATCAGTCGCTCGGCATCTTTATTCCGCTGATCGTGACCAACTGTATCGTTATCGGCCGCGCCGAGGCCTACGCCGCCAGCCATCCGCCGCTGCTGTCCGCGCTGGACGGTCTGGCGATGGGGCTGGGCGCCACGGTGGCGCTGTTTCTGCTGGGCGCGCTGCGTGAAATTGCCGGCAACGGCACGCTGTTCGACGGCGCGGATCTGCTGCTGGGCGACTGGGCCCGCGCGCTGCGGATCGAGGTGATCCACATGGATTACCCCTTCCTGCTCGCCATGCTGCCTCCCGGCGCCTTCATTGGCTTAGGGCTGCTGCTGGCGGCGAAATACGTTATTGACGAAAAAATAAAACAGCGGCGGACGCAGGCCGCGCGTCGCGCCGCGGATTCGTCGTTATCATCCTCATCTTCAGGGATTACCGAGAAAGTCTGATGAACCAGAAAAAACGTCTGGAAATTTTACGCCGCCTGCGCGACGACAACCCTCATCCCACAACCGAATTGCGTTACACGACGCCGTTCGAACTGCTGATTGCCGTACTGCTGTCGGCTCAGGCCACCGACGTCAGCGTCAACAAGGCCACGGCAAAGCTCTACCCGGTGGCCAACACGCCGCAGGCGCTGCTGGATCTGGGCGCGGACGGCATCCGCGACTACATTAAGACCATCGGTCTGTATAACAGCAAAGCGGAGAATATCGTTAAAACCTGCCGTATTTTGCTGGAACAGCATCAGGGTCAGGTGCCCGAGGATCGGGCCGCGCTGGAAGCGCTGCCCGGCGTGGGCCGCAAGACCGCCAACGTGGTGCTGAACACCGCGTTCGGCTGGCCGACCATCGCCGTCGATACGCATATTTTTCGCGTATCCAACCGCACCGGCTTTGCGCCCGGTAAAAATGTCGAACAGGTGGAGGAAAAACTGCTGAAGGTGGTGCCGGCCGAATTTAAAGTGGACTGCCACCACTGGCTGATCCTGCTGGGACGCTACACCTGCATCGCCCGCAAACCGCGCTGCGGCTCCTGCCTGATCGAAGATCTGTGCGAATATCCCGAGAAGGTGTACGGCTGACGCGGACGGCGTCGGCCTGGCGGCCGACAGCGCGCCGCGCCGGCGCTATTTTACCGGCAGTTCGACGTCTTTAAACATCGCTTCGATTTCTTCATTCGAACGCAGAGACACCGCGGTATCCACGACATCGCGGGTCAGGTGCGGCGCGAAACGGGCGATAAAGTCATACATATAGCTGCGCAGAAAGGTGCTGCGACGGAAGCCGATCTTCGTGGTGCTATAACTGAAGATAGTATTGACCTTGATCGCCACCAGATCCGATTCGGTAACCGGGTCGATAGCCATATTGGCGATCACCCCGACGCCAAGCCCCAGACGGACATAGGTTTTAATCACATCGGCATCGGTAGCGGTAAAGACGATGCGCGGCGTCAGTCCTGCCCGATTGAAGGCGGTGTCCAGCTCAGAGCGGCCGGTAAAACCGAAGGTGTAGGTCACTATCGGGTAAGCGGCCAGCTCCTCGATTGAAATTTCACTGCGCCCGGCCAGCGGATGATCCGGTTTAACCACCACCGCCCGGTTCCAGTGATAGCAGGGCAGCATAATCAGATCGTCATACAGATGAAGCGCTTCCGTCGCAATGGCGAAATCCGCCGCTCCCTTGGCGACCGCCTCGGCAATCTGCGTCGGCGACCCCTGGTGCATATGCAGCGACACGCGCGGGTAGCGGTCGATAAAGCCCTTAATGACCGGCGGCAGCGCATAGCGCGCCTGAGTATGGGTGGTGGCCACGTACAGCGAGCCCTTATCCGGGTAGGTGTGTTCCCCCGCCACCGCTTTGATCGCATCCACTTTGGACAGAACTTCGCGCGCGATGCGGATAATCTCCTGTCCGGCCGGCGTGACCTGGGTCAGATGTTTGCCGCTGCGGGCGAAGATCTGAATACCCAGTTCATCTTCCAGCATCCTGACCTGTTTGCTTATCCCCGGTTGCGAGGTATAGAGCCCCTCGGCGGTGGAAGAAACATTCAGGTTGTGATTAACAACTTCAACAATATAACGAAGCTGTTGCAGTTTCATAATTTATCCCATCCAGATTGAGACGCCCGCATCACTGATACAACGCCGCCAAATCGGCGGCCGCGAGACACGTTCAGAGAATCACCAGTTAATGTCATTTAATCATAAAAATGCATTTTATATAACCACTTTCTTAAAAAGCGGCCTGTCATTAACGCCCTGTGACAGGTTGCCGATCAAAAAAGCCAGCCGGGAAATGGCTGGCTTCTCACGCGCTAACCGATTATTTTTTACTCACGACCCATTTTCCGTCCACATAAAACGCCGACCAGCCGGTCGCCTTGCCGTCTTTCTCCGAGGAGATATATTGCTGTTTGGTCTTACGGCTGAACCGCACCAGCGTTTTATTGCCGTCGTTATCCGCTACCGGCGCGTCGGCCAGATAGCGCAGTTTTTCCGGCAGACGGTCTTTAAACCGCACCAGCTCTTCCACCAGCGGCGCCCGCGTTTCGCGCGATTTCGGGAAAGTATTGGCGGCCAGGAAGACCCCGGCGGCGCCGTCGCGCAACACGAAATACGCGTCCGATTTCTCACACGGCAATTCGGGCAGCGGCACCGGGTCTTCCTTCGGCGGCGCGACTTCGCCGTTGCGCAGGATCTTGCGCGTGTTGCCGCAGCCGTCATTGGTACAGGCCATATACTTGCCGAAGCGCCCCATCTTCAGGTGCATCTCCGAACCGCATTTTTCACACTCGACCACCGGACCGTCGTAGCCTTTAAGACGAAATTCGCCGTTTTCAATCTCATAGCCGTCGCAGGCCGGGTTGTTGCCGCACACGTGCAGCTTACGCTGATTATCAATCAGATAACTGTCCATCGCCGTGCCGCATTTCGGGCAGCGACGCCGCGCGCGCAGCGCGTTGGTTTCCGCCTCGTCCCCCTCGAGAATATTCAGAACTTCCTCTTCCGGGATCAGATTGATGGTGGTTTTGCAGCGCTCTTTCGGCGGCAGCGCATAGCCGGAGCACCCAAGGAACACGCCGGTGCTGGCCGTGCGGATACCCATTTTTCGTCCGCAGGTCGGGCAATCGATGCTGGTCAGCACCATTTGATTCGGGCGCATACCGCCCTCTTCCGGATCCTGTTCCGCCGTTTCCAGCCGTTTGCTGAACTCGGCAAAAAACTCATCCAGCACCGTTTTCCATTCGGCTTCGTTGTTCGCCACCTGATCGAGCCGGCTCTCCATGCGGGCGGTAAAATCATAGTTCATCAGCTCGCGGAAATTTTCTTCCAGCCGATCGGTTACGATCTCGCCCATTTTCTCCGCGTAGAAACGGCGGTTTTCCACCCGCACATAACCGCGATCCTGAATGGTGGAAATGATCGAGGCATAGGTCGACGGGCGGCCGATGCCGCGTTTTTCCAGCTCTTTAACCAGCGAAGCGTCGCTATAACGCGCCGGCGGTTTAGTAAAGTGCTGGCTCGGCGACAGTTGCTGGAGCGACAGCGCGTCGCCGACGTCGGCCTGCGGCAGAGTGCGATCCTCATCGCCCTTACGCAACGCGGGCATTACCCTGGTCCAGCCGTCGAAACGCAGCGTACGCCCTTTGGCGCGCAGCTGGTAATCGCCCGCCGAAACAATCAGCGTGGTGGAATCGTACTTCGCCGGCGTCATCTGACAGGCGACGAACTGACGCCAGATCAGTTGATACAGGCGCTGCGCGTCGCTTTCCATATCCTTCAGCTGTTCGGACTGCACCTTAACGTCGGAAGGCCGGATCGCTTCATGCGCTTCCTGCGAATTCTCTTTATTACTATAGTGGTTCGGCGCTTTCGGCAGATAATTTTCGCCAAAGTTACTGCCGATATAGTCACGCGCCATGTTGAGCGCATCCTGACTCAGGTTAGTGGAGTCGGTACGCATATAGGTAATATGCCCGGCTTCATACAGGCGCTGCGCCATCATCATGGTTTTTTTCACGCCGAAACCCAGGCGAGTGCTGGCGGCCTGTTGCAGCGTCGATGTGATAAACGGCGCGCCCGGTTTGCTGCTGGTCGGCTTATCTTCGCGCTCGGCGACGACATAACGCGCCTTCTCCAGCAGACCGACCGCAGCGTCCGTCTGCGCCTTATTGACCGGTTTAAACGCCTTGCCGTTGAAATGCGTCACCTGCATCTGCAGCGTGCTGCCCTGCGCCGCCAGCAGATCGGCGTGCAGTTCCCAAAATTCTTCCGGCACAAAGGCTTTAATTTCGCGCTCGCGCTCAACCACCAGCCTCACCGCCACCGATTGCACTCGGCCGGCGGACAGGCCGCGCGCGATCTTTTTCCACAGCAGCGGCGAAACCATGTAGCCCACCACCCGGTCCATAAAGCGTCGCGCCTGCTGCGCGTTGACCCGGTCGATATTCAGCCGGTCAGGCTTATCGAACGCCTGACGGATCGCGTTACGGGTGATTTCGTTAAACACCACCCGACTAAACCGTTTTTCATCACCGCCGATAATTTCCCGCAGGTGCCAGGCAATGGCTTCCCCTTCGCGGTCAAGGTCGGTTGCGAGATAGATGTGGTCGGCGCTGGCGGCCAGCGTCTTCAGATCGGACACCACTTTTTCTTTGCCCGGTAAAATTTCGTATTGCGCCTTCCAGCCATGGTAAGGATCAACGCCCATTCGGTTGACCAGCGCGGTTTTCTCATCTTTCTTAACGGCTTTTTTGGCTTTATCTTTGGCTGAGTCCGCGCTCTTTTTACTGGCTGAACCACTGGTCGGCAAATCACGCACATGACCCACGCTGGATTTCACCACGTAGTCATTGCCTAAATACTTATTGATCGTTTTGGCCTTTGCCGGGGACTCAACTATAACGAGAGCTTTACCCATATTTATTATTACCTGCTGAATTCTTCTGAAAATAAGCAATCTGATTGAACGCGCCCCGACCTCTGCCGGACGTTCGGTTTTTCATCACGGCTTGCTGCCGGGCAGCATCGATTCGCATGGAAAATTTAACGATAAGCTAATGCAACTCCATGATCCATCTAAATATTCATTTATCTTCTTCTGCCAACGGATAAATGCCGACTGCCACGACGCAGGAAATTGCTCTGTTCGCCTGCGGAAAATGCCACACTCTACCTGATAAAAAATGCCGCGCAACCTAATTAGCATGGAAAAAGGCCTTTCGCCAGCACGAAAAAATGCGCGCGCGACGCGGCAGATTACGCCACGCAGGGTTTGCGGCCATCTCCCTCCGGGCAGTACAATAGGCGTGAAGTTTTTTGCAAGGAGTTAAAAATGGCAGGCTATACTGAACCGGCAAACGAAAAACAACCCATTGAACGCGCAGCGCTTTTGGCCGAGGCGAACGCTATCATTCAGCAGCACGACGATTATCTGCACGGCATGCAGGCCACCGAAGTGGAACAAAAAAACGAGGTGCTGGTATTCCGCGGCGAATTTTTTCTCGATCAGGATGGGCTCCCTACCCGTAAAACCACCGCCGTGTTTAATATGTTCAAGCACCTGGCGCACGTACTGTCAGAAAAGTACTACCTGGCGGACTAACCCGCGGCGGACGGGAGCACTGGCTCCCGTCAGTCCCCCTGCGGGTCAAAGCAGCGGTTTGCTCGCGCCGCGCTGCCACCAGCGCAGCATAAGTCGTTCCAGCGTATCGCCGGCGCTGCCGGTAAACCGATCCAGCAGGCGTTTGCGCCGCGTATAGCGCACTTCCAACACTTCGTGATTAGCCATTTCGGCGATCAGCAGATCATCGCTGGTGCCAATGGCGTCCACCAGCCCCAAATCCTTCGCCTGGCTGCCGAACCAGTGTTCTCCGGTCGCCACCGCGTCAATATCCAGCGACGGCCGCATCTGGTGCACAAATTGCTTAAACAGCAGATGAGTGGCGTTTAAATCTTCGCGAAACTTCTGCCGGCCCTGTTCGGTATTTTCGCCGAACAGCGTCAGGGTGCGTTTAAATTCGCCGGCGGTATGCAGTTCAACGTCCACATCGTTATTTTTCAGCAACCGATGAAAGTTAGGAATCTGCGCCACAACGCCAATCGACCCGACGACGGCGAACGGCGCCGCGACGATGCGATCGGCCACGCAGGCCATCATATAACCGCCGCTGGCGGCGACCTTATCGACCGCCACGGTGAGCCGCACGCCGGCCTGGCGCAAACGCTGCAGTTGGGACGCCGCAAGGCCGTAGCCGTGCACCACCCCGCCGGGGCTTTCGAGCCGCAGCAGCACTTCGTCCTGCGGCTGGACCACGGCCAGCACCGCCGTCACCTCTTCGCGCAGCGCGCCCACTTCGCCGGCATCCATGCTGCCGTTAAAATCCAGCACGTACAGGCAGGGTTTGCGTTCGTCGGCATCGCCATGCTTCGCCCGCTGCTTCTGTTGTTTCGCGGCGCGTTTCTCCTTCTTTTTCTCCGACTTCAGCCAGTTTTTGCGCTCATCGTCGCTCAATCGGGCCTGCTGCATCGTCTTCTTCATTTGCTGGTGCTGTTCGCTCAGGTTGACGATCCGGAGCTCCCCCTGACGCTGACGTTTACGCTGAGTGAGCCCGATCGCCAAGACAATCACTGCGCCAATGGCTACCACTACCGTAATCGCCTTGGCCAGAAACAAACCATACAGAGAAAATAATTCCACAAATACCGCCTTCATTTACCAGCTGTTGATACAGGATTTTTCATTATTCTGACCGGCCGCGGCGACGGTGTCATCCGATAAAAATGCTGCCGCGCGCCATTTAACCGTCGCCCGTTTCATCGGATGACGATGCGGGTAACCTTCACCGCGCGGATTACCCGCGTTTTGACCGGCAGGGTAAAATATAGCGCAAGTCCGATTGAAAACCGCTATCGGTTCAGGCATAAAACCCGCATCGTTCAATCAACATCCGCCCGCATGTCACAGTATGTCTGAGCGGATAACGCCGCATTCAGTCCCCGCGCTACCCCATGAGCTGGCATGGCATTATCCAGTGGTTAGCGGCAGCCACGTTAACTCGGTAAAAGGAACCATGACGTGCATTACCACCCGCAAAACGACTTACTGCAACACCGCATTATCTTAGTCACCGGCGCCGGCGACGGCATCGGCCGCGAGGCGGCGCTGACTTATGCCCGCTACGGCGCGCGGTTGATCTTGCTGGGACGAACGGAAAGCAAACTTCAGGCGGTTCAGGCGCATATCGAACAAGACCACGGCTACCGGCCCATCATTATCGTCTGCGACCTGTTGCACGCTACGGCGCAAGACTTTCAGCGGCTGGCCGCCGCGCTGGCGCAGCAGGTGACGCAGCTGGACGGCGTGCTGCACAACGCCGGTTTACTGGGCGAAATCGCTCCGATGGCCGGCCAGTCGACCGTGAGCTGGCATCAGGTGATGCAGGTCAACGTTAATGCCACTTTTATGCTCACTCAGGCGCTGCTCCCTTTGCTGCTGAAATCGCCCGCCGCCTCGCTGGTGTTCACCAGTTCCAGCGTCGGCCGCGCCGGCCGGTCTGGTTGGGGAGCCTATGCGGTATCTAAATTCGCCACCGAAGGAATGATGCAGGTTCTGGCCGAAGAGTATCGCCAGCATAACCTGCGGGTTAACTGTATCAATCCCGGCGGAACGCGCACAGCCATGCGGGCCGCCGCCTTTCCCGACGAAGATCGCGATAAGCTGAAGACGCCGGCCGATATCATGCCGCTCTACCTTTATTTAATGGGCGACGACAGTCGCCGTAAAACCGGCATCAGCTTTGATGCGCAACCAGGCAGAAAACCGGGTCCGGCCCGCTAAATCGCGCGCAATCACAGAGGGTTTCAGACGTAATGCGCCCGGCGCGGCGGCCGGGCAATCAGTGAGGAATATCGCGGGGAACGACCGGCGCGCGATCAGCCGCGACGGGTGGAGGGAGGACGACGACTGGCGCCGCCAACCTGACTATGACGTTTGATCGCCCGACGGATCTGATTGGCTTTCACGCGGCGACGCTCACGCTCGACCGGCAGTTTCGATACCGTCTCTTCCGGCAGCCCCACCAGCTGCCGCAGATAGTTCACTTCCGCCAGCGCCATCTCGGCCCAGCCGCCGCGCGGCAGCCCTTTCGCCAGTTGAATGTCGCCGTAGCGCACGCGGATCAGACGGCTGACCTGCACGCCGACCGCTTCCCACAGGCGACGCACTTCGCGGTTGCGCCCTTCGGTCAGCGTTACGTTATACCACTGGTTCATCCCTTCGCCGCCCTGATAGCGGATGGTGCGGAAAGCGGCCGGACCGTCCTCCAGTTGAACGCCCTTGCTTAGCTGTTTGATCTTTTCGTCATCCACTTCGCCGAACACGCGCACCGCGTATTCACGCTCGACTTCGCTGCCCGGATGCATCAGACGATTAGCCAGCTCACCGTCGGTGGTGAACAGCAGCAAGCCGGAGGTATTGACGTCCAGCCGGCCTACCGCCACCCAACGGGAGCCGTTGATTTTCGGCAGACGATCGAATACGGTCGGCCTCCCCTCGGGATCGCTGCGCGTACACAGCTCGCCTTCGGGTTTGTAATACATTAATACCCGGCACACGCTTTCTTCGGTTTCCAGCACGGAAACCACGTGGCCGTCAATACGAATTCGCGTCGCGCCGGTCACATCCACCCGATCGCCCAGCGTGGCTACTTTGCCATCGACGCTGACGCGTCCCTGCTGGATAATCCCTTCAATTTCACGGCGCGAACCATGACCCGAACGCGCCAGCACTTTCTGTAACTTCTCGCTCATTGAGCAACCTCTGATGTCGCCTTCACAGGCGTCGTGGGAAAACAAAAATTACTTTACTTTCATACACTTAAAGTGATATTCGCTGGCTATTATACAGCCTTTTCACCACAGTGTAACCCTGTTTGTTGAACAGCCCGCCCGGCCGCCCCGAGGGGACAGCGACAAAAAAGCCCGGCTTTTATCCCGGACTTCTCTGTTCGGCGGCGGCATGCAGGGATAGGAAAATCGTTCCCTTAGCGCCTCGCGCCCCGTTGCGCCATCAATATGGCTAATAACCCCGCTCAAAAGCCGCATAGCCGCGCGCATAGGCATCCGATGATATTTTAAACCCGCCGGCGTCCGCACGCTCAACCATGGTTTTGGCATGGGCCGACCGGCGGCGATACTCCTCCGCCTTTTCTGCATTTCCGGTTGTATAGCCTGCGGCATGATCGCCGTAACCATTCAGGCAGGCGGCCCGCAGCATCAACATAACGTCACCTTTAACGGGTCCATCTTCAAGGGTAGACAGATCAACCGCGCCGGCGCCGATGGAAAGCAATAAATGTTTAAACTCCATGAAACCTTTTTCAGCGCTCTCTGCGGTGCAATAGTCGCGAATTTTTGCGGAGTACTGGCGTGTTGCGGCTTGATCAGTTAATTTTTGCACCTGTTCGTGGCTCATCCGCATCTTTTCCTCCTTACTTGCGTCATAAAAGCCGGGATACGGCTCATCGACCTGCTGGCGGTACTCCTGTGAATACTGAAGGCTTTGCGGGAAATGATGCGAAAAATAGCGATAAAGGCCGGTTATCAGCGCGACGGCAAAAAAGGCGACGATAGCGCCGATTTTATATAATTTTCTGACTTTCACTTGTTAATATCCCTTTATATTGATGATCTCATATTGTCTGTCACCGTTATCCGCCCGGTACAAAGAAAGCGCGATGCTTTATTGGCCTTCCTGCACGGCACATATTCTCCGCTGCAGCCGCTCATTATTATAATGACGCCCCCCTCCATCAAGCCCTTTGTCAGACCTCAAGGCTCCGCATCGCGTTTTTTTTGCCGGCTAACCGGCTAATTTAAGCCCGGCGTAACGGTGTTATTGCTATGTCGATTCGATTACACTGCCAATACAATACGAATGATATTAATAATCGTTTATTTTTGACTGAGATACCGAAAACCTCATCCTGAAGGAGAATATGATGCGTCTGGCTTCAATAGTAAAAACTGTTTTGCTGACCTCGGCCCTTGCCGGCGTCGCCTGCGCCGTTCAGGCCGAAGGCGCGCAAACTCTGAGCATTGAACATGCGCAGGGCACCACGGTGGTTCCGCTCAATCCGAAAAAGGTCATTGTCCTGAATCCGTCGCTGCTGGACACCATGGATGCGCTGAAGATCGACATTGCCGGCGTACCGCAGACCAATACGCATCTGCCCGCCTTTCTTGCCAAATATAGCGGCAAGGAGTACCTGAATGCGGGTACGCTGTTCGAACCGGATTACGAAAAACTCAGCAGCGCCAGCCCCGATCTGATTATCGCCGGCGGCCGCGCGCATGACGCCTATGACAAGCTGAGCGCCATCGCGCCGACCATTGCACTGGATGTAGACGGCAATAACTTTTATCCCAGTCTTGTCCAGCGCACGCAGCAGCTGGCCGCTATTTTCGGCAAACAGCAGGAGGCCAAAGCGCAACTCGATGCGTTTAAACAACACATCGATCAGATCAACGGTAAGGCGGTCAACGCCGGCAGCGCCATGGTACTGATGATCAGCGGCGGAAAAATATCCGCCCACGGGCCGAAATCGCGCTTTGGGTTTATTTTCGATGAGCTGGGCTTCAAACCGGCTAAAGTGTTCCCGGAAACCGGCCGCCACGGCAACGTGGTCTCATCCGAACTGTTGATGAGCATCAACCCGGAATGGCTGTTCATTGTCGATCGCGACAGCGCTATCGGTCGCTCTGGCGGAGAAGCCGCGCAGCAGGTACTGGACAACCCGCTCGTCCATAAAACGGCCGCATGGCAGAAAAAACATATCGTCTACCTGGATTCGACCGCGCTGTATATCGCCGGCGGGCTGCAGAGTTACACCCGCATGATGGAGACGATTAACCAGGCGTTGGATCAACAGACGCCCGCCGCACAGTAATTCGTTTATATCCGATCCCGCCGCGGTGGTCGCGCGCCAACGGCCACCGCCTCTCGACTGACGTGCTGATTTTCCGCCCGGCGGCTAATAGTCGAGATCCGCCGGCTGCGGTTCATCAATGATGCGCTCGACGCCGGAAACGCGAGAGATGTTTACCCGATACTGAAGAACGCCGCGCCGGAACGCCGGTTACAGAAACGGTTTCGGATCGCCGGTGCCCTCACGCACGACCACCGGCGCGTCACCGGTCAGATCGATCACCGTAGTAGGCTGCTGACCGAGGAACCCGCCGTGGATCACTAAGTCCAGCTGCTTGCCCAGCGACTCCTGAATCTCTTCCGGATCGGACTCGGCGAAATCGTTGCCGGGCAGGATCAGCGTGGTCGACATCAACGGTTCATTGAGCGCCGCCAGCAGATCCAGCGCGATCGGATTGGAAGGCACGCGCAGGCCAATCGTTTTGCGCTTCTCGCTCATCAAACGTCGCGGCACTTCTTTGGTGGCTTTCAGTATGAAGGTGTAGTTGCCGGGCGTGTTGTTTTTAATTAGCCGAAACGCCGCGTTATCAACCCAGGCATAGGTGGACAGTTCCGACAGATCGCGGCATACCAGAGTAAAATTATGATTGTTGTCCAGATTGCGGATGCGGCAGATACGCTCCATGGCCGCTTTCTCCTCCAGCCGGCAGCCTAGCGCATAGCCGGAATCGGTAGGATAAGCGATCACCCCGCCCTTATTTAGCACGTCAACCGACTGGGCAATCAGCCTGGGCTGCGGATTCTGCGCGTGAATATAAAAAAACTGACTCATGAAACTCCCTCGTGTTTCCGAAAACGGTCTGCCTGAACCCGCTGTTCAGCGCAGAAGCGCGGCGATGCTCCATGCCCATCGCCCCAGCCGGCAGGCCACGTTTATTTCACCGCTCGCTAAGCCGTTCATGTTGCCATACCGGCCGGCAGGCGGCGGGCAGCCACAGTTTGCGCCCCAGCTCAATCCAGGCGCAGGGCTGATGAAAGTCCGAGCCCTGAGAAGCCATAAGCTGGTAATCGCCGGCGTACCGGGCCAGGGTGCTGCGTTCATCCGGCGCCTGCTGGCACTGCGCCACCTCCATCGCATCGCCCCCGCAGGCGGCGAAATGCGCCAGCAGCCGCTTCAGCCACTTGGTGCTCAGATCGTAGCGACCGGGGTGCGCCAGCACCGATACGCCGCCAGCCAGGCGAATAACCTCCACCGCCTGCTCTATTGTACACCACTGCGGCGTCGCGTAGCCGGTTTTCCCGCGCGCCAGATATTTTTTAAATACCTGATTCATATTGTCCGCCACGCCGCATTCAATCAAATAACGGGCGAAATGTCCGCGCGTCACCACCCCGTTGCCCGCCAGACGCTGAGCGCCGGCCAGCGCATCGGGGATATGGGCTTTTTCCAGCCGCAGGGCGATTTCCTGCGCCCGCTGCATGCGGCGCTGCGCCTGCTGCCGCAACAGTTCGCGCAGCGCCGGATGCGCGATCGACAGACCTAAGCCCACGATGTGGATCTCATGGTTTTCCCACAGGGTGGACAGCTCTACGCCATCGATCAGGCGCAGGGGCAGCTGACGTTCAGCAATCGCCTGGTGCGCCGCCGCCAGGCCATCCGTACTGTCATGATCGGTAATCGCCAGCACGCCCACGCGCATCTCCACCGCCCGCATCACCAGTTGCTCCGGCGTCAATTGTCCATCCGACGCGACGGTATGGCTGTGCAGGTCGTACAGCGGAGTAAGCGTTGATTGCCGGGTAAATTCTTCTGTCACTGTGCAACTCTTCGATCGATATAATGATATTCAAGGCGGCATGATGCCACTAACCCGACAGAAAAGATAAAGGAACCTGACGCCGTGCGCCGTTCGGCGACGCGATTCAGACAAAATATTTATCAACGCGCTTGACTTTAGATCACCGAACCATTTAACTAGTACGCAGGTTCAGACACAATGACTGAAGGATTCTGATAATGTTGGCGCAAAAAATCATTATGATGACAGGTTGGTGGCGCACTTCCCTCTTGCGGGCGGTGTAATCGCGCATAACTGTTAGCAGAATCATGCAGATCGCCAGGCCCGCTTATTCAGCGGGTTTTTTTATGGCATTTTTTATTGAACAACGGCAGAGTGGTAATCATGCAAACGACACGACCAACACTGGAACTCCTGCGCGCCCAGGCGGCTTACCGGGACGATCCCAGCGCCATTTTTCATCAACTATGCGGGGCCAGACCCTCCACGCTGCTGCTGGAGTCGGCAGAAGTAGACAATAAACAAAATCTGCAGAGCCTGCTGGTCGTCGACAGCGCGTTGCGCATTACCGCGCTCGGCCCGGTGGTCACCCTCCAGGCGCTGACGGAAAACGGCCACGCCCTGCTGCCGCTGCTTGACGAGGCGTTACCGGCGGAAGTACAGATCGAAGCGCGGCCGGACAGCCGCCTGCTGACCTTTCCACCGGTGGACGACCTGCTGGATGAAGACGCCCGCCTGCGTTCGCTGTCGGTCTTCGATGCCCTGCGCCAGGTGCTGACGCTGGTGGTCTGCCCGCCCGATGAACGCGAAGCCATGCTGCTGGGCGGCCTGTTCGCCTACGATCTGGTGGCCGGCTTCGAATCGCTGCCGCCGCTGAGCCAGCAGCAACGCTGCCCGGATTTCTGTTTTTATCTGGCGGAAACGCTGCTGGTCATCGACCACCAAAAGCGTCTCACTCGCCTGCAGGCCAGCCTGTTTACCCCCAATCCGGCGGAACGTCGACGCCTGCAGCAGCGTCTGGAGCAGTTGCAGCTACAGTTACAGCAGCCGGCGCCGCCGCTTCCGCATCAGCAGATCGAAGCGATGTCGCTGAGCTGCAATCAGAGCGATGAAGATTACGGGAAGGTGGTCAGCCACATGCAGCAGGCCATTCGCATGGGCGAGATTTTCCAGGTCGTGCCCTCGCGCCGTTTCTCGCTGCCCTGCCCGTCGCCGCTCGCCGCCTACCAGACGCTGAAAGAAAACAACCCCAGCCCCTATATGTTCTTCATGCAGGATCAGGATTTCACCCTGTTCGGCGCCTCGCCGGAAAGTTCGCTGAAATACGATGCCGCCAGCCGTCAGATTGAAATCTACCCGATAGCCGGCACCCGCCCGCGCGGCCGCCGTGCCGACGGTTTTCTGGATCGCGATCTCGACAGCCGTATCGAACTGGAGATGCGTACCGATCACAAAGAGCTGGCCGAGCACCTGATGCTGGTCGATCTGGCGCGTAACGATCTGGCGCGTATCTGCGAGCCGGGCAGCCGTTACGTCGCCGACTTAACCAAAGTGGATCGCTACTCGTTCGTGATGCACCTGGTCTCGCGCGTGGTCGGTACGCTGCGTAAGGATCTGGATGTGCTGCACGCCTACCGCGCCTGTATGAACATGGGCACGCTGAGCGGCGCGCCCAAAGTGCGCGCCATGCAGCTAATCGCCGCCAGCGAAGGCACGCGGCGCGGCAGCTACGGCGGCGCGGTCGGCTATTTCACCGCCCACGGCGATCTTGATACCTGTATCGTGATCCGCTCCGCCTACGTGGAGGACGGCATCGCCACCGTACAGGCAGGCGCCGGCGTGGTGCTGGACTCCATTCCGCAGGCCGAAGCCGACGAAACCCTGAATAAAGCGCGAGCCGTGCTGCGCGCCATCGCCACCGCACATCAAGCCAGGGAGGTGTTCTGATGGCTGATATCCTGTTGCTCGATAACATTGACTCCTTTACTTACAATCTGGTCGATCAGCTGCGCGCCAGCGGCCACCGGGTGATGGTTTATCGCAATCATCTGCCGGCCGATACGATTATTGAACACCTGCGGCAGAGGGAAAAACCGGTGCTGATGCTGTCGCCCGGCCCCGGCACCCCCTCTCAGGCCGGCTGTATGCCGGAACTGCTGCAGCGCCTGCGCGGCCGTCTGCCGATCATCGGTATCTGCCTGGGGCATCAGGCCATTGTGGAGGCTTACGGCGGCCATGTCGGTCAGGCCGGAGAAATCCTGCACGGCAAGGCCTCGGTGATCGAGCACGACGGCGAGGCGATGTTCGCCGGGCTGCCGAATCCGTTGCCGGTCGCCCGTTACCACTCGCTGGTGGGCAGCAATATTCCCGCCGGGCTGACCGTAAACGCGCGTTTCAACGGCATGGTGATGTCCGTGCGCCAGGACGACGATCGCGTTTGCGGCTTTCAGTTTCACCCGGAATCGATTTTAACCACGCACGGCGCGCGGCTGCTGGAGCAGACGCTGGCCTGGGCGCTGGCCTGAAGCATTTAAGGACACGATAATGCAAACCATACTTGAGAAATTATACCAGGGAGAAATCCTCAGCGGAGAGCAGAGCCAGCAACTGTTCAGCGCGATTATTCATGGCGAGCTGGAAGCCAGCCAGCTGGCGGCGGCGCTGATCAGTATGAAAATACGCGGCGAACGGCCGCAAGAGATCGCCGGCGCCGCCGTGGCGCTGCTGGCCGACGCCCGTCCGTTCCCGCGCCCCGACTACCCGTTTGCGGATATCGTCGGCACCGGCGGCGACGGCACCAACAGCATTAATATTTCCACCGCCAGCGCCTTCGTCGCCGCCAGCTGCGGCGCCAAAGTGGCGAAGCACGGCAACCGGGGCGTATCCAGTCGCTCCGGCTCGTCCGATCTGCTGTCCGCGTTCGGCATTCGGCTGGACATGACGGCGGAACAGTCGCGCCAGGCGCTGGACGACCTCGGCGTCTGCTTTCTGTTCGCGCCGCAATATCATACCGGCTTCCGCCATGCGGTGCCGGTGCGGCAACAGTTGAAAACCCGCACCCTGTTTAACGTGCTCGGTCCGTTGATTAATCCCGCCCGTCCGCCGCTGGCGCTGATTGGCGTTTACAGTCCGCAACTGGTGCGCCCCATCGCGGAAACGCTGAAAGTGCTGGGTTACCAGCGCGCCGCCGTGGTGCACGGCGGCGGCATGGATGAGGTGGCGATCCACAGCGAAACCCAGGTGGCCGAACTGAATAACGGCGAGATTGAAACCTACACCCTGACCAGCGCGGATTTCGGCCTCGACAGCTATCCGCTTTCCGCCCTGCTGGGCGGCACGCCGGAAGAGAACCGGCAGATTCTGACCCGTCTGCTGCAGGGTAAAGGCGAACCGGCCCATGAGGCGGCGGTGGCCGCCAACGTCGCCCTGTTGCTCAGACTGTTCGGCCGGCAGGATTTGCGCCAGAACGCGCAGCAGGCGCTGGAGGTTATCCGCAGCGGCAAGGCGTGGGATAACGTGTCCGGTCTGGCCGCGAGAGGACAATAAGCCATGCAGGAAACGGTACTGAACAAGATTGTGCGCGACAAAGCGCAGTGGGTTGAGCAACGTCGGCAACAGCAGCCGCTGGACGGTTTTCGCGCCGGGATTGTCGCCAGCCAGCGCAGTTTTTATCAGGCGTTGAAGGCGAAAAAACCGGCCTTTATCCTCGAATGCAAAAAGGCGTCTCCGTCCAAAGGATTGATCCGCGAGGATTTCGATCCGGCGGCCATCGCCCGCGTGTATGGCGATTATGCCTCCGCCATTTCGGTGCTGACCGATGAAAAATATTTTCAGGGCAGCTTCGATTTTCTGCCGCTGGTGAGCGCGGCGGTGACGCAGCCGGTACTGTGCAAAGATTTTATTATCAGCGCTTATCAGATCTATCTGGCGCGCCATTATCAGGCCGACGCCATTCTGCTGATGCTGTCGGTGCTGGACGACGAGCAGTACCGCCAGCTCGCCGCGGTAGCCCACTCGCTGCAAATGGGCGTGCTGACGGAAGTGAGCAACGAACAGGAGCTGGCCCGCGCGATAGCGCTCGAGGCCCGGGTCGTCGGCATCAACAACCGCGATCTGCGCGATCTGTCGGTTAATCCGGAACGCACCCGCCGCCTGGCGCCGCAGCTGCCCGCGGGCGTGACCGTCATCAGCGAATCGGGCATCAATCACTACCGCCAGGTGCGCGAGCTGAGCCAGTACGCCGGCGGCTTTCTGGTCGGCAGCGCCCTGATGGCCGAGGATAACCTGGCGCTGGCGGTTCGCCGGGTTATCCTCGGCGAAAATAAAGTCTGCGGGCTGACCCGCGCGGCCGACGCCCAGGCGGCCTGGAAGGCCGGCGCCGTCTACGGCGGGCTGATTTTCGTCGACGCATCGCCGCGCCATGTCGATCTGCCGCAGGCGAAGGATGTGATGGCCGCCGCGCCGCTGCGCTATGTCGGCGTGTTCCGCAATGCGGCGCCGGAGCAGGTTAGCCAGACGGCGCAGGCGCTATCGCTCGCCGCGGTGCAGCTACACGGCGACGAAGATCAGGCGTATATTTCCGCGCTGCGCCAACGGCTGCCGTCCGCCTGCCAGATCTGGAAAGCGCTGAGCGTAGGCGACTCTGTGCCGGCGATGACGCTGGAACATGTCGACCGCTACC
Source organism: Affinibrenneria salicis (assembly GCF_008710095.1). Next base: position 229,408 of record NZ_VYKJ01000002.1, on the reverse strand, counting down.
TGTTGGATAACGCCCAGGGCGGCAGCGGTAAATCGTTCGACTGGTCGCTGCTGGCCGGACAAACGCTCGATCGCGTCATGCTGGCCGGCGGCCTGAACCCGGACAACGTCGGGGCCGCCTCGCGCCTGGGCTGCGCCGGACTAGACCTGAACTCCGGCGTGGAAAGCCGGCCGGGAATCAAAGATGCTGAAAAACTGGCGTCGGTATTTAACACGCTGCGCGTGGCGTGAAGTGGCGCCGCGAAGAGCCGACGCATCATTAACGGATAACAGACGGAACGACTATGACTTTACTTAATCCTTACTTCGGTGAGTTCGGCGGCATGTATGTGCCGCAAATACTGGTGCCGGCGCTGCTCCAGCTGGAAGAAGCGTTTGTCAGCGCGCAGCGCGATCCGGCATTTCAGGCGGAATTCAGCGATCTGCTGCGCAACTATGCCGGGCGTCCCACCGCGTTGACGCTGTGCAAAAATTTGACCGCCGGCAGCAAAACCCGCCTCTATCTGAAGCGTGAAGATCTGCTGCACGGCGGCGCGCATAAAACCAACCAGGTGCTCGGCCAGGCGCTGCTGGCGAAACGCATGGGCAAAACCGAGATCATCGCCGAAACCGGCGCCGGTCAACACGGCGTGGCCACCGCGCTCGCCTGCGCGCTGCTCGGCCTGAAGTGCCGGGTCTATATGGGCGCAAAAGACGCCAAACGTCAGTCGCCCAACGTATTCCGCATGCGGCTGATGGGCGCGGAAGTCATTCCGGTGCACAGCGGCTCCTCCACGCTGAAGGACGCCTGTAACGAAGCGCTGCGCGACTGGTCGGGCAGCTACGAAAAGGCGCACTATTTGTTGGGCACCGCGGCCGGTCCGCACCCCTACCCGACCATCGTGCGCGAATTTCAGCGCATGATCGGCGAAGAGACCAAAGCGCAACTGCTGGAAAGAGAAGGTCGTCTGCCGGACGCGGTGCTGGCCTGCGTGGGCGGCGGCTCGAACGCCATCGGTATGTTCGCCGACTTTATCGATGACGCCCCGGTGCGTTTAATCGGTATTGAACCGGCCGGGCTCGGGATCGAAAGCGGTCAGCACGGCGCGCCGCTGAAACATGGCCGCACCGGCATCTACTTCGGCATGAAATCGCCGATGATGCAAACGGCGGATGGGCAGATCGAAGAGTCCTACTCGATCTCCGCCGGACTGGACTTTCCGTCGGTCGGCCCGCAGCACGCCTGGCTGAACAGCATCGGCCGCGCCGAGTATGTCTCCGTGACCGACGACGAAGCGCTGGAAGCCTTTAAGGAACTGTCGCGTCACGAAGGGATTATCCCGGCGCTGGAGTCGTCGCATGCGCTGGCTCACGCGCTGCGAATGATTAAAGCGGAACCGGAAAAAGAGCAGATTCTGGTGGTTAACCTTTCCGGACGGGGTGATAAGGATATTTTTACCGTCCACGATATTCTGAAAGAGCGGGGAGAGATTTAATGGATCGTTATCAGCAGCTTTTTAACCGTCTGGCGGAAAAAAAGGAAGGCGCGTTCGTTCCGTTCGTTACCCTGGGCGATCCCTCCCCGGAACAGTCGCTCAAAATTATTGACGCGCTGGTCGCCGGCGGCGCCGACGCGCTGGAACTCGGCATTCCGTTTTCCGACCCGCTGGCCGACGGCCCGACGATTCAGAACGCCAACCTGCGCGCCTTTAACGCCAGGGTTACCCCCGGTCACTGTTTCGAGATGCTGGCGGCCATCCGCCAGAAGTACCCCGCGTTGCCGATCGGGCTGCTCATGTACGCCAACCTGGTGTTCAGCAAGGGCATCGACGCATTTTATCAGCTCTGCGCCGCCACCGGCGTCGACTCGGTGCTGGTCGCCGATGTACCGCTGGAAGAGTCCGCGCCGTTTCGCGCCGCCGCGGCGCGTCACGGCATCGCGCCGATATTTATCTGCCCGCCCAATGCGAACGACGATCTGCTGCGCGAAATCGCCTCGCACGGCCGCGGCTATACCTACCTGCTGTCGCGCGCCGGCGTGACCGGCACCGAGAACCGGGCTGAACTGCCGCTGACGCACCTGATCGCTAAGCTGCGCGAATATCACGCGGCGCCGCCGCTGCAGGGGTTCGGCATTTCGGAACCGGCGCAGGTCAGCGCGGCGCTGGACGCCGGCGCGGCCGGCGCTATTTCCGGTTCCGCGGTAGTAAGAATTATTGAAAATAATCTCGACCATCCGGCGGAAATGCTTAGCCGGCTGACCGCGTTCGCCAGCCGTATGAAGGCAGCGACGCGCGCTTAAGCGGGACGGCGTTGCGCATCGAATTCACCAATGGCGGCTTTCTTCGCGCCATTGGTGAAATAACGCCGTCGTTCTTCCGACGGCAGGCGCGTTGTTCGCAGCGATAGCGCATTGCCCTGCACCATCCGAATTCGCCGGTCTCCCGCCGGTCGCCCTTCGCCTCACGGCGAAAAACGCGATCAGAAACGATAGCCGAAGCCGAACATAAACACCCAGGGATCGAGACGAGTACTGATCTGATGTTGCTGGTCGCCGGTATTAAATTTAACGTCGGTATCGATATCCATCCACCACAGGGACGCATTCAGCAACCAGTTATTATCCAGGTTGTAGTCCAGCCCGGCCTGCGCCGCCACGCCCCACGAGTTTTTCAGGCTCAGATTGCTTAACCCCGCCTGCTTGCCGGTGTTGTTGAACTTCTCATCATAAAACAGGGTGTAATTGATGCCGACGCCCAGATACGGGCGCAGTTTGCTGTTGGCGTCGCCAAAATAGTATTGCGCCATCAGCGACGGCGGCAGATGATGCACTTCGGCGATATTACCGGTGCTTTCCAGCCCTACCCGGTGTCTGAACGGCGTGGCGGCCAGCAGCTCGACGCCGATATTATCGGTGACCAGATAGCTGAACGTCAGACCCAGTTGCGTATTGTTATCCACCTTAAACGAACCGAGCCCCAGTACGTTTTCCGACCCTTCGGTGGGCCGCACGGTTGCCGTTCCCATGCGGACGATCACATCCCCTGCCTGATGCGCCTGGACACCCGCGGGCAACACGCTTGCCGCTGCCAGTAAAACCAGCATTGCCTTTTTCATTATCCACTCCCTTTGTGCGGTTTAGGTGCGGCGAATATAACGATTTAACGGCAATATTGTTTTTAGCCGGATCACATCTTTTATTTTGTTTTGGTGTTTTTCGAAACGCATCAGGTTAGCCTAACTTATTAAAAATACAATAATTGATCTAAATCAAAAACAGCCTTTCCAGACGGAAGATGACGTACGGAAAATTCGATTGCGCACAACGTGTACTCAGGCGTAATTTCTCTGCGTGAATCCTGATTCAAACCGGTGGGCGGCGGGGTAATTAACATGATCGATATCGATAATCCGTGTATCTCGTGCGGCGCCTGTTGCGCGTGGTTCCGCGTTTCCTTTTACTGGGCCGAAACCCGCGACGGCGCCGGGACGGTCCCGCCCTCGCTGACGGAGCCGCTGACGCCTTTTTTATGCTGTATGAAAGGGACTAACAGCAAAACGCCGCGCTGCGAGGCGCTGCAGGGTGAAGTGGGTCATGCCACCCGCTGCTCGATTTATCACGATCGCCCCTCGCCCTGCCGGGAGTTTATGCAATCGGGCGTCAACGGGCTGATTAACGCCGCCTGCGACCGCGCACGCGCGCACTATGACCTGCCGCCGCTGCTCATTTTATCCTCTGCAGACAAAAATTTACCTTCGGAACGGGTCGAACCTCCCGCCGGCGGGGTGCTACATGCCGACATAACGGGTAGAATGGAGGGATAAGTATTTACTATCAGCCCGGGAGCATGCATGTCTATCACGGCCAGTACATTGTACCGTGACACAATGAATTTCACGCGTAATCAGTTGCCCAGCATTGTTCTGCTGGCGTTATTAAGCGCGTTTATTACCGTTATTCTTGGCCACGTCTTCGCGCCGGATAGCGAGCAACTGAGTCTGTTGAACGCCGATAGTCTGGCATCGACCTCGTCTCAGGAGCCGCAGGGGCTGCGGGCCATGATTGAAAGTATGACGCCCGAGCAGCAGGGCGTGTTGATAAGGGCCTCGTCCGCCAGCTTCTTTTCCGCGCTGTTCGGCAATGCGCTGCTGACCAGCGGTATTCTGATGCTGATCCAGATGGTATCGCGCGGCCAGCCCACCAGCGCCCTGCGCGCGGTCGGCGCGGCCGCGCCGCTGCTGCCGCGCCTGCTGCTGCTGATCTTTATCTGTACGCTCGTGGTGCAGCTGGGCACGATACTGTTGCTCATTCCCGGTATTCTGCTGGCAATTACCGTGAGCCTGGCGCCGGTGATCGCCGTGGCGGATAATAGCGGGGTGTTTCTCTCGCTGAAAACCAGCGGCAAACTGGTCTGGGCCAACGTACGGCTGGTGGCGCCGGCGGTGATCTTCTGGCTGCTGGCCAAAGTCGTCATTCTGGTGCTGGCCATGCGGTTGTCCATGTCATCGCCTACCGTGATGGGCATCGTTATCAACGCCATCAGCAACCTGGCGTCCGTCATTCTGTTGATCTATCTTTTCCGGCTGTATATGTTGCTGCGCAAGTAATGGCGCGCGAGCCTCGGCGTAGCCGGGGCTTCGCTTCCCGCATCGCTGATTCGTGCGACGGCGTTCCGGCAAGATGAAGTGTAAGGTTTTGCAAAACGCTGCATTCTTGCCGTTTATCAGCGATAATATTCGCCTGTACCGGCCAGTCGCGCAGCGGCTAGTCTGGCCGTCGATTATGACTCGTTACGTTACGGACCTCTTCCATGAAGCAATTTCTTGATTTCCTGCCACCGATCGTTTTCTTTGTCGTTTACAAGATGTACGACATTTATATCGCGTCCGGCGCGCTGATTGCCGCTACCGCCCTGACGCTGCTCTACAGCTGGATCAGATATCGCAAGGTAGGGAATGTAGCGATCGTCACCTTTGTGCTGGTGGCCGTTTTCGGCTCGCTGACCATAGCGTTACATAATGATGAATTCATTAAGTGGAAAGTAACCATCCTTTATACGCTGTTCGCCGTCGCCCTGTTATTCAGTCAACTGGTTCTGAAAAAAAACCTGATCCAAAAAATGCTGGATAAAGAGATTGTTCTGCCGGAGGCGATATGGCAAAAACTTAACGTTGCCTGGGCGCTGTTTTTCCTGTGCTGCGGCCTGCTGAACATTTATGTGGCGTTTTGGCTGTCGCAGGACACCTGGATGAATTTCAAATTGTTCGGTCTGGCCGGAATGACGCTGCTGTTCACCCTGGCGAGCGGCGCCTGCGTGTATCGTTATATCCCCACGCAGCAGGAAGAATCTAACGATAAAGGCAAAAACTGACCGGCGCTTACCCTGCCGATACCGACTATTGACGGATAAACATACACCGATGAGTAAAGACAACGCTCGACTGCCACAGGGCGAACTGGTGCTGCGCACGCTGGCTATGCCGGCCGACACCAATGCCAACGGCGATATTTTCGGCGGCTGGATTATGTCGCAGATGGATATTGGCGGCGCCATCCTGGCGAAAGAGATTGCCGAAGGCCGGGTGGTGACCGTGCGGGTTGACGGCATGACCTTCCTGAAACCGGTCGCCGTCGGAGACGTCGTGTGCTGCTACGCGCGCTGCGTAAAGACAGGACGCAGTTCGATCAATATCAATATTGAAGTGTGGGTAAAAAAGGTCTCCTCGGAGCCGATAGGTCAACGCTATCGGGCAACGGAGGCGCTGTTCACCTATGTAGCCGTCGACGACATGGGACGCTCGCGCGCGCTGCCGCCGGGGAAGGACCACCTGACGATGGATATCGATATCGGCTAACGCAAACCGGGCCTGGCCGCACGATGGGCCAGGCCCTTCTCTTCCGGGCTTACTCCACCACCGCGCCGCCGTTGATACGGAAGATAAAGGTGACGACCAGATCCTTACCCGGTTTTCCCATCTCGTAACGCCATTTACGCATCACCTGACGGATATCGCGCTCAAACATATTGCGCGGCTGAGCGGAAAGTACGCGCACATTGCCGACGCGGCCCGAATCATCCACATCGAACTGGATTTGCACTCGTCCTTCAATTCGCAGCGCAAAGGCGCGCGCCGGATACTGCGGTTCGGCCCGGTTGAGCGGACGCGGCCCGCTGGACGGCATACTGGCCGACGCGGCCGGCGCCTGACGGGCCGGCGCATTGTTAACGCTGCGCGTGGGCGCATCGCTGGTAAACGGCGCCGGCGTTTGTTTCTCAGGCCGGGTTTCGCGTTTCACCGGTTTGGGCTTCTCCACGTGCTTCCTCGGTTCCGGCCGGGGTTTCGGTTTCGGCTTAGGCTCCGGCAGCGGAATAGCGACGGGCTGAGGCAACGGTTCCGGCACGGGTTCAGGCTCCGGCACCGGTTCGGGCTCCGGCGGCGGCGCTTCAGGCTCAGCCGGTTCGGGCTCCGGTTTCGGCGCGTCTTCCGTAGCGGGCTTTGCCGCCGGGGCCGCTTCAAATTCAGCCGGATTCATCATCACCATACTGATGGGTTTGATCGACTGCGGTAGCTGAACCGACTGGTTAAAAGATGCATACAGCAAAGCCGCAATCACTGAACTATGTAAGCCAGCTGACAGCAGGAAAGGCCATGAAAAGCGGCGGGTTAATAACAACGTTTTCTGCGGCATAGTAATTTCGTTATCCTCTTACGCCGTCCAATTTTAAATGCAAATAGCAATCATATTCAATAACAACCGAACGTCTGGCGGATTTATTCCTTCTGCGAACGGTTTTTCCCTGCATTTCCCTGATCACAACGGCAGTTGCCCTGCCCGAACGATCGCGTATTATAGACTTTTTATCCTTATTAATGAGGTTTTTATGCTGTACGTGATCTATGCGGAAGATATCGCCGGAACGCAGGACAAACGCCAGGCCGCGCGCCCGGACCATTTAGCCAGGCTGCAGCAATTGCGCGATCAGGGACGCCTGCTGACCGCGGGCCCGATGCCGGCCGTAGACAGCAACGACCCAGGCAGTGCGGGATTCACCGGGTCAACGGTGATTGCCGAATTTGATTCGCTGGATGAAGCGAAGCGTTGGGCTGATGCCGATCCTTATGTCGCCGCCGGCGTTTATCAGCAGGTTATCGTTCGTCCGTACAAGAAAGTGTTCTAAATTTCCCCGCCGTGCCGGTTTGCGCCGGCATGTTTCATTCACTCGCGCCTGTCTGCCGTCACGGCTGAAATATATTAGTCATTTAAGCGTGTTAGCTTGATTCGTCCTCAGGTGATGGAGAACCAGCACATGTTTACTTTTTTGACATCGCGCATCCGTAATATCCTGCAGTCAATGCGCAGCCGCATGAGCATCCTTTCCGGCCTGCTGCTGATCATGGGGCTATTTTCCATCCTGCAGCTTTTTTCGGCGGGTGTAATTTCCAATACTATCACACAGCTTCAGCAAAATCTGCTGACCGATGCCCTGCTGCGCCAGCAGCAAACGCTGATGGATCAGGCACGTATGGAAGTCATGATCGCCAGCGACAAACTCAACCGCGCGGGCATTTATTTGATGGTCGATAAGGAGACCGGCTCGGAAGGCAGCTGGTATAGCCTGATGGATGAAGCCGAGGCTTCGCTGCGCCAGGCCGCCGCCTATTACGCCCAACTGGACGCGCTGCCCGCCGGAGAGGATGCCGCCGGACTGACGGCGCTGAAAAGCAGCTATCAGCAACTTTATGCCGGCCTGAACGAACTGGCTCAGGGACTGAAACAACAGCGCCAGATCGATATCTTTTTCGCCATTCCCCTGCAGGCGTTCCAGGACGCCTTTGCCGAAAAATACGCCAGCTACCTGCAAGAGACCGACGCGCAATTAAAACAGCACGGGCAGCAATTGCTGTCGTCGCTCGACGCCATTTACACCCTGTTCGTTACCATTCTTATCCTGCTCGCGCTGCTGTCGCTGCTGATATGGCGTGGGGTCAACCGGATGATCATCCGGCCGCTGCGTCACATTATCCAGCAGTTGCGGTTAATCGCCGCCGGCGATTTATCGCACAATATCCCGGACGCGGGCATGTGCACGCGGGAAATTCATCAGTTAACCCATAGCGTCGCCAGAATGCAGGCCGGACTTATCGCGTTGATCGGGCAGATACAGCTGGGGCTGGGCGCTATGCTCGACCAGGTCGACGACATCGCGCAGGATAATCAGCGGCTGTCCAGTCAGTCGAGCCAGCAGTCGCTGGAGTTAGAGGCCACGACCGGACATATCGTCCAGTTGAGCGAACACCTCGCGCAGCATACCCGGCATACCCGCCAGGCCAGCGAACACGCGGCGGAAACCAGCCGGATAGCCAGCCACGGAGAAGCGATGATGACGGATGTCCGGGCGGCGATGAACGATATCGCCGGCCACAGTAAAGCGATGACCTCCGCCATCGGACTCATCGAGAACGTGGCGTTTCAGACGCATATCCTGTCGCTCAACGCCGCCATCGAAGCGGCACATGCCGGAGAAAAAGGCCAGGGGTTCGCGGTGGTGGCGCGCGAAGTCGGTTCGCTGGCCTCGCAAAGCAGTCATTCGGCGCAAAACATCAATACGCTGATTAGCAATTCCGACAGCAGCGTGGTGCGCAGCAACGAGCGCGTCGTTCAGCTCAGCGACAGTCTGCGCGATATCATTGAGGCCGCCAGAGGAACCAGCGCGTTCCTGCACGAAATCGCCGAACTGTCCAGCCAGCAAAATCACAGCATTCAGGAAGTTTCCGACCGTATCAGCACGCTGAACGACAGCGTTCAGCAAAACGCCGCGCAGGTCGGAGAAGCCGCGCGCACCTTCCGCCATCTGCAGGATCAGACCCGACAGCTGCGCACCTCGGTGGACGCGTTTATCCTGCCAACGCCGGGGGCAGAGAATCAGAACGAGATAAATGGCAAGCCGGAACGGCTGTCGGCGCTTGTCGCGCAATAACCTGTCGTCAAAATAATTATTGCAACAGGGCGGTGAAGCAGCGACAAATTCGGCGACAACGAATTTGTCCAGCCAGCGGCTAACCCTCGCTGAGAGATCGGATGTTTCTCATTAAAGTGACCGGGATGAGCGACGACGCTGCCGACAACAGATTTGACCGCCGCCGGCGTCGGTCCCGCAAGGGTGAGTCTCATTAATGGAGCGCATGACCAAACCAACGCACCGGCAGCCTGAAGTATAACGGATATAAAAGAATAACGACCGCGCCGGCGGTCGTTATTCCAGGCGCGAAGATTAATCCGCTACCATTCGTAAGCTACCGAATATAACAACGAGCGTCGCTGCTGCTTTTGCAGCAAATAGCGGGCGCTGTGGATATGGCGATAACTACGCGATTGAGCCTCCAGCCAGCGCGTTTTGCGACGCTGCGCCTGGCGCAACATACGCCAGCGGCTCACTTCGTTCCTGCTACGTTTCATGAGACTACTCTTTTTCAACCACAGATTGCCGGCACATTATAAACTTCTCGTCGGCCGATGCCATGGAATGTTTAACCATACTAACCATGCGCCTACTATCGTATTCAGACTAAAGCAATTTCCCCTTTGTTAAAACTGTGCGTACACTCTGTATTAATGGTTTGCAGATCGGATCGCTCACGCCTTTATGACAACATTTTATACCGTGCTTAGCTGGCTACTGGTTTTCAGCTACTGGTTACTTATTGCCGGGGTCACCTTACGCATCCTGATGAAGCGGCGGACCGTGCCGTCGGCGATGGCCTGGCTGCTGGTCATATATATCCTGCCGCTGGTCGGTATCGTCGCCTATCTCTCTTTTGGCGAGCTGCATCTCGGCAAACGGCGAGCCGAACGGGCGAAAAAAATGTGGCCGTCGACGGCGGCCTGGCTGAATGAACTGAAGGGATGCCAGCGCATCTTCGCCACCGAAAACAGCGAAGTAGCCAGCGCGTTGTTTCAGCTATGCGAGCGGCGGCAGGGCATCGGCGGCGTAAAAGGCAATCAGCTGCAGTTACTGACCAATACCGACGATACCCTGAAGGCGCTAATCCGCGATATCAACCTCGCGCAGCACAATATTGAGATGGTGTTCTATATCTGGCAGGCCGGCGGGCTGGTCAACCAGCTTACCGACGCGTTGATTGCCGCGGCGCGGCGCGGCGTCCACTGCCGCATCATGCTTGATTCGGCGGGCAGCGCGCGCTTTTTCCGCGGCGCGCAGCCCGAACTGATGCGCAAAGCCGGTATCGAAGTGGTCGAGGCGCTGCAGGTTAACCTGTTCCGCGCCTTTCTGCGCCGAATGGATCTGCGCCAGCATCGCAAAATGGTTCTGGTCGATAACCGCATCGCCTATACCGGCAGTATGAACATGGTCGATCCGCGCTACTTTAAGCAGGATTCCGGCGTCGGTCAGTGGATTGACATGATGGCGCGCATTGAAGGACCGGCCGCCACCACGATGGGCATCATTTATTGCTGCGACTGGGAGATCGAAACCGGCAAGCGTCTGCTGCCGCCGCCGCCGGACGTCAACCTGATGCCGTTTGAGCAGGAGCGCGGGCACACTATCCAGATGATCGCCTCCGGCCCCGGCTATCCGGAAGAGATGATCCATCAGGCGCTGTTGACCGCGGTATACGCCGCGCACGAACAGTTGATTATGACCACCCCCTACTTTGTGCCCAGCGACGATCTACTGCACGCCATCTGCACCGCCGCGCAGCGCGGGGTCGACGTCAGTATCATCGTGCCGCGTAAAAACGACTCGATGCTGGTGGACTGGGCCAGCCGCGCGTTCTTCGCCGAACTGCTGGACGCCGGGGTAAAAATTTACCAGTTCGAGGGGGGGCTGCTGCACAGCAAAAGCGTGCTGGTCGACGGACAGTTGAGTCTGGTCGGCACGGTCAATCTCGATATGCGCAGCCTGTGGCTGAACTTCGAAATTACCCTGGTGATTGACGATGACGGCTTCGGCAGCGATTTGGCCTGCGTACAGGAAGACTATATCGCCCGTTCGCGCCTGCTGGACGCTGAAAAATGGCAAAACCGGCCTTACTGGCAACGCATCGTCGAGCGTCTGTTTTACTTTTTCAGTCCGCTGCTATAAATAGCGGCCGCCCCGTGTTCTAATAACGCTATCGTGCATCACGTACCGTGTTAACAGGAATGTTTTATGGATCTCAATAATCGTCTGAGCGAAGACGAAACGCTGGAACAGGCTTACGATATTTTCCTTGAGCTCGCCCCCGATAATCTCGACCCGGCCGATATCCTGCTGTTCAATCTGCAGTTTGAAGAGCGCGGCGGCGCCGAACTGTTCGATCCGGGCGAGGACTGGCAGGAGCACGTCGATATCGACCTCAACCCGGATTTTTTCGCCGAAGTGGTGATCGGACTGGCGGAGAAAGACGGCGACGATCTGACCGACATTTTCGCACGGATGTTGATTTGCCGGGAGAAAGACCACAAGCTGTGCCATATCCTGTGGAAAGAGTGAACTGACGCAGCCCTGCCTGAGCGACGCCGGTTAGCGAACGGCCGCTGACGGCCTGCGGCGCGCTACATCCCCTACCCGCTTTATTATGCTTACGCGGCTACGCTTTCAGACAGGCGACCGCGTGCTCCTCGTTGCCTTGCAGCTGCGGACTCTCGCGGGCGCACTCCGGCCCGGCGATCGGGCAGCGCGTGCGAAACACGCAACCTGACGGCGGATCGATCGGCGACGGCAACTCCCCCGTCAGCGACAGGCTGCTCTTCGCTTTCTCTTTATCGGGATCGGGAATGGGCACCGCCGCCATCAACGCCTGGGTATAAGGGTGACGGGGCGCGCGGTAAATCGCTTCGCGACTGCCCAGCTCTACGGCGCGGCCCAGATACATCACCAGGACCCGATCGGCGATATGCCTGACCACCGCCAGATCGTGCGCGATAAAAATCAGCGACAGGCCCATTTCGCACTGCAGCTGACGCAGCAGAGTGACCACCTGCGCCTGAATCGACACATCCAGCGCCGATACCGGCTCATCGCAGATAATCAGTCTGGGTTCCGGGATCAGCGCGCGCGCGATGCCGATACGCTGACACTGGCCGCCGGAAAATTCGTGCGGATAGCGGTTAATCTGGTCGGGCAGCAGGCCGACTTTCACCATCACCTCCTGTACCCGCGCTTTGATTTGCGCGCGGGATAGCTGCGGGCTCCATGTATGCAGCGGCTCGGCGATAATCTCGCCCACCGTCATACGCGGGTTGAGCGACCCCAGCGGATCCTGAAAGATCATCTGAATCTCGCGTCGGACATCGCGCCACTGACGATCGTTGATTGATCGCAAATCCCTCCCCAGCCAGGCCAGCCGACCGCCGCTCGCCTTCACCAGCCCGATGATGGCGCGGGCCAGGGTGGACTTTCCGCAGCCCGATTCGCCCACCACGCCCAGCGTTTCTCCTGCACATAGCTGCAGAGAGAGCCCTTCGACGGCCTGCAGCGTTTTTGCCGGCTGCCACGGCCACTGACGGGTATCCCTGACGGCAAAGCGGACGCAGAGATCCTCAATATCCAGCAAAACGTTTTTTTGCCCAAACGATGTCACCGGCACTCCTCCACTTGTTTATGGCAGGCGCGCAGGCGCCCTGCGCCAAAGTCGCGCAGCGGCGGCGCCTCATCGCATTGCGCCATCGCATGCGGGCAGCGCGGTTTAAAAGGACAGCCGGCCGTCAGATGCAGCAGATTCGGCGGATTGCCCGCGATAGCGGTCAGACGCCCCATCGCGTCGTCCAGCCGCGGCACCGCGTTGAGCAAACCGATAGCGTAAGGGTGCGACGGACGATAAAAAATTTCGGCCGTCGGCCCATACTCCATGGTTCTGCCCGCATACATCACCAGTACCTTGTCGCAACTGCCGGCCACCACGCCGAGATCGTGCGTGATCAGGATAATCGCCGTATTAAACTCGCGCTTCAGCTCATTGAGCAACGCCATAATCTGCGCCTGCACCGTCACATCCAGCGCCGTGGTCGGTTCATCGGCAATCAGCAGCCGGGGATGACACAACAGCGACATAGCGATCATCACCCGCTGGCACATACCGCCGGAAAACTCATGCGGATACATACGCATGCGCTTACGCGCCTCCGGCATTCTGACCGCATCCAGCATCCGCACCGCCTCCGCGAAGGCATCGCGCTTACTCAGCCGGCGATGCAACATCAACACTTCCATCAACTGGTCGCCCACGCGCAGCCAGGGATTCAGCGCGGTCATCGGATCCTGAAAAATCATGGCGATTTCCCGCGCGCGCAGCTGATTGATCTGACGCTCCGGCAGATTGAGAATCTGCCGTCCGTCAAAGCGCGCCGAACCGCTTATCCGTCCGTTAGCCGCCAGCAATCCCATCAGCGCGTAGGCGGTCTGCGACTTTCCCGAGCCGGATTCGCCCACGATCCCCAGCGTTTCACCGCGTTCAAGCGTGAAGCTCAGCGCATTTACCGCGGTTACCTCGCCTTCCGGCGTGGCGAAGCTGACCTGCAGCCCGCTGACATCGAGCAACGGCGGCGCAACCCCCGGCGCCCCGCTCATCGTCCGCCTCCCGCTCGATCTTTCGGATCGAGCGCATCGCGCAGTCCGTCGCCGATAAAATTAAAGCAAAACAGGGTCGCCACCAGAAAGGCGGACGGAAACAGCAGCAGCCAGACGGCCACCTCCATCGAGTTGGCGCCGTCATTCAGCAGCGTTCCCCAACTGCTCAACGGCTCCTGGGTTCCCAGCCCAAGAAAGCTGAGAAACGACTCAAACAGGATCATGCCCGGCACCAGCAGAGAAGCATAGACCACCACCACGCCCAGCACGTTCGGCACGATATGGCGCAATACAATGCGCGGCGTGGAAGCGCCGCTTACCCGCGCCGCCTCAATAAATGCCTTACGCCGCAGGCTTAGCGTCTGCCCGCGCACAATCCGCGCCATATCCAGCCAGGACACCGTGCCGATGGCGATAAAAATCAGCAGCATATTCTGCCCGAACAGCGTAACCAGCAGGATGACGAAAAACATAAAGGGGAATGAATTGAGGATTTCCAGCACCCGCATCAGCAGGGCATCGGCCATCCCGCCCAGGTAACCGGCTATCGCGCCGTACAGCGTGCCGATAAACACCGCGACCAGCGCCGCCGCCAGCCCCACCAGCAGCGAAATGCGCCCGCCGATCGCCACCCGCACCATCAGATCGCGGCCCGAAGAATCGGTGCCGAAGTAGTGGCCCGAAGCGAAATCCGGCGGCATCGACATCATGGCGAAATCCGTATCGGCATAGTCAAACGGCGACAACAGCGGCGCGGCGATTACAAACAGTACGATGCCGGACAATATCAACAGGCTGGCCAACGCGGCGCGGTTGCGCATGAAGCGACGACGCGCGTCCTGCCACAGACTGCGTCCCGCAATATCCAGGCTATCGCTAACATGAGCCAGCACGTCTCCGTTTCGTTTTAACCACAGCATGGCGAGCTCCCGCGCTAATAGCGAATTTTAGGGTCAATCACGGCATACAGCACATCGACCACGATATTAAACAAAATGGTCAACGTCCCCACCAGAATCGTCAGGCTCAATACCAGCGCATAATCCCGGTTGAGCGCGCCGATAACAAACAGCTGCCCGATGCCGGGCAAACCGAAGATGGTTTCAATCACCATAGACCCGGTGATAATACCGACAAAGGCCGGCCCCATCCAGGACAGGACCGGCAACAGGGCCGGACGCAGCGCGTGGCGCAAAACGATACGCCGCATCGGCAGTCCCCGGGCGCGCGCCGCGCGAATAAAACCGGCGTTCAGCACCTCGATCATCGAACCGCGCATAATGCGGGCGATACTGGCGATATAGGTCAGCGACAGCGCGCACATCGGCAGCAAAATATACTGCGGCGCGCCGCCGTTCCAGCCTCCGCCTGGCAACCAGTCGAGCTGAATGGCGAAAATAAGCACCAGCAGAGGCGCCACCACAAAACCGGGGATCACCACGCCGGTCATCGCCAGCCCCATCACCGCATAGTCCCAGACGCTGTTTTGCCTTAGCGCCGCGACGATCCCGGCGCCAATGCCCAACACGACCGCCAACGCAAACGCCGCCAGTCCCAGCTTAGCCGAGACCGGGAAGGCGCCGGAGACCAGTTCATTGACCGAGTAATCTTTGTATTTGAACGACGGACCGAAATCACCGTGCGCCAGCTGTAACAGGTAATGGCCGTACTGTTTCAGAATGGGATCGTTAAGATGGTATTTGGCTTCGATATTCGCCATCACCTGCGCCGGCAAATTCCGCTCGCCGCTAAACGGGCTGCCGGGCGCGAAGCGCATCATAAAAAATGAGAGGGTAATCAGCACAAACAGCGTTGGGATCGCTTCCAGACAGCGCCGCAGAATAAATTTTAACATCACCATACCTCAACAACCGAGCGCCAGTATTGCCGCCTGCCGCCGCGCAATCCGGGATAAGAAGACACAGTCTATCAGCGTTTCGCGTAGCGAATCAGCCCGCGCGGTTTAACGATCCAATGCTCTTCGCCGCGTATCGCCCGTATCCGCTCACGCTCGGCTCGCAAACGTGGAAACGCCGCCACCGTCTGCGTCCGATGAGCGCTCACCGCCGCGAATGGCGTTGTTCAACGCGGCCATCCTGCACAGAGAATAGCGATATTTTTTTCATGACTATGATATCGTTCATATTATCCTCCGCCATTTTCTATTATTGTCCCTGAAGCCGCCGACGACGGCCGCACGAATATCAGATAATATGCTGACTTTTTTTGCCCGTTATCTTAACGATGTCGCTAAAAATAGCGCGTTGTAACGTAATCCCGGGAACGTTTCGCCTCTAAAATAGAGAATAGTTTGATAATAAATTTTTATACATTAGTCATCCTGTTAAAACAGACAAGAAAGAACCATTCTGATCAGGAGTTATTTTTCTGACCATGAAATAACCATAGGTTTTATCTGGTTTAAATCATCTGCCGACAGCAAGCAATGTGAACAATGATATTTTATCGCTGTCAGGATACTAATGAATTAGCCGGATAACGGGCAGTAAACAGCAGAATGGCTAATTATTTACCAGACCACGCATTTATCAGGCGATATTCTTAGCATCAAGTGATAATGGTTATCATTTGATGCTTGCTGAAAGGAGTCAGCAGGCAAAAAATTAGAGGTTCATCACAAAAACGAAATCTGGAATTTGGTATTGTTACACCATGGTGAGGAGAGGTTTACTGATAGACGGAGATAAATATTTCCCGCAAGATTGAAGTAAAAAGCTCTTTGAGTCAATGCTAAGTCGCACAACATTTTACAGATTAATCCGATAGCGCCGATAAGCCGTTTTGTTTAGCCGCCGCTTATCTATACTTATTAATCAGACGTCCCATTGACTGAAAGAGTTTAACATTATCAGGAGAGCAATATGCCCGTAACTAATACCGCTGAACTCAACGCTCTGGTTGAAAGAGTGAAAAAGGCGCAGCATGAATATGCCAGCTACTCTCAGGAGCAGGTTGATAAAATCTTCCGCGCCGCGGCACTGGCAGCTTCAGATGCCCGCATTCCTCTGGCCAAAATGGCCGTTGCAGAATCAGGAATGGGTATTATTGAAGATAAGGTGATTAAAAACCACTTTGCTTCGGAATATATTTACAATGCATACAAGGACGAACAAACCTGCGGCATCCTGTCTGAGGACCATACATTCGGCACCATCACGATCGCTGAACCTATTGGTCTGATCTGCGGCATCGTTCCCACCACTAACCCGACGTCCACCGCGATCTTCAAGGCGCTGATTAGTCTGAAGACCCGCAACGGTATCATTTTCTCTCCGCATCCTCGCGCCAAACACGCGACCAATAAAGCGGCGGATATCGTTCTGCAGGCGGCTATCGCGGCCGGCGCGCCTAAAGATATCATCGGCTGGATCGACGAACCGTCGGTTGATCTGTCCAACCAGTTAATGCACCACCCCGACCTGAACCTGATCCTGGCCACCGGCGGCCCGGGCATGGTCAAGGCGGCATACAGTTCCGGTAAGCCCGCTATCGGCGTAGGCGCAGGCAACACGCCGGTTGTAGTCGACGAAACCGCCGATATCAAACGCGCGGTGGCCTCGATCCTGATGTCGAAAACCTTCGACAATGGCGTCATCTGCGCCTCCGAACAGTCGGTCATCGTCGTCGACAGCATCTATGACGCCGTTCGTGAGCGTTTTGCCTCCCACGGCGGCTATCTGCTGCAGGGGAAAGAGCTGGCGGCCGTACAGGGCGTGATCCTGAAAAACGGCGGTCTGAACGCCGCTATCGTGGGCCAGCCCGCGGCGAAAATCGCCGAGCTTGCCGGCATCTCTGTGCCGGCCAATACTAAAGTGCTGATTGGCGAAGTGGTTAACGTGGACGAAACCGAGCCGTTCGCGCATGAAAAATTGTCACCGACGCTGGCGATGTATCGCGCCGCGGATTTTGAAGATGCCGTAGATAAAGCGGAAAAACTGGTCGCCATGGGCGGGATTGGCCATACATCCTGTCTGTATACCGACCAGGACAATCAGGTCGCCCGGGTGAAAACCTTTGGCGACCGAATGAAAACCGCCCGTATTCTGATCAATACCCCGGCTTCACAGGGCGGGATCGGCGATCTGTATAACTTTAAACTCGCCCCTTCGTTGACGTTAGGCTGTGGTTCCTGGGGGGGTAACTCCATCTCGGAAAACGTTGGCCCCAAACATCTGATCAACAAGAAAACGGTAGCCAAGCGAGCAGAAAATATGTTGTGGCATAAACTTCCCAAATCGATCTATTTCCGCCGTGGTTCACTGCCGATCGCGCTGGAAGAAGTAGCGACCGACGGCGCGAAACGCGCATTCATCGTGACCGACCGTTTCCTGTTCAACAACGGTTATGTCGATCAGATCACCACCGTACTAAAAGAGTATGGCGTGGAAACCGAGGTATTCTTCGAGGTTGAGGCCGACCCGACGCTGAGCGTGGTGCGTAAAGGGGCCGAGCAGATGAACTCCTTCAAGCCGGACGTCATCATCGCGCTCGGCGGCGGTTCGCCGATGGACGCCGCTAAGATTATGTGGGTTATGTACGAGCATCCGAATACTCACTTCGAAGAGCTGGCGCTGCGCTTTATGGATATCCGTAAACGCATCTACAAGTTCCCGAAAATGGGCGTGAAAGCGAAGATGATCGCCATCACCACCACGTCGGGCACCGGTTCTGAAGTCACGCCGTTTGCCGTGGTTACCGATGATGCGACCGGTCAGAAATATCCGCTGGCTGACTATGCTCTGACGCCGGATATGGCGATTGTCGACGCCAACCTGGTGATGAACATGCCGAAATCGCTGTGCGCCTTTGGCGGTCTGGATGCGGTTACCCACTCACTGGAAGCCTATGTGTCAGTTTTGGCCAACGAATACTCGGATGGTCAGGCTCTGCAGGCGCTGAAACTGCTGAAAGAGAACCTGCCGGCCAGCTATCACGAAGGCGCCAAAAACCCGATTGCGCGCGAACGCGTTCACAACGCGGCGACCATTGCCGGCATCGCTTTCGCGAACGCCTTCCTCGGCGTGTGCCACTCCATGGCGCATAAGCTGGGTTCGGAGTTCCATATTCCGCACGGGCTGGCCAACGCCATGTTGATCGCCAACGTCATTCGCTACAATGCGAATGATAACCCGACCAAACAGACGGCCTTCAGCCAGTATGACCGTCCGCAGGCGCGCCGTCGTTATGCCGAAATCGCCGATCATCTGGGGCTGAGCGCCGTGGGCGATCGCACCGCGCAGAAGATTGAAAAGCTGCTGGCGTGGCTGGAAGAAATAAAAACCGAGCTGGGCATCCCCGCCTCTATCCGCGAAGCGGGCGTACAGGAAGCGGACTTCCTGGCTAAAGTGGACAAACTGTCCGAAGACGCGTTTGATGACCAGTGCACCGGCGCTAACCCGCGCTACCCGCTGATCGCCGAACTGAAACAGATTCTGCTGGATACCTATTATGGCCGTCAGTATTCTGATTCCGATGAGGCGCCGGCCGAAGTGGTGACCTCTCTGGCTGCGGTAAAAAGTGAAAAGAACGATAAAAGCGAGAAGAAAGGCAAAAAAGCCGCTCACTGATCGTTCGTTTTAGCGCGGCCGATGACGACCACGTCGCGCGCCTGAAACATAATGCACAAGCCCTGCTTAATCCGCAGGGCTTTTTTTTGCCCTCTATCGCGGATATGCGCCGCCGGTCCGCCCGGGGCGAAAGCACGCAGCTGACGCTCCCTCGCCGCCAGCGCGATAATCAGCCCGACAGTCTTAAATCTGGCCGTTGGTATGCCGGCATAGACAATCGCGCTACAGAGTGCTTTACCGGGCCGTAAAGCGGCGAATTTCAATCCGCCGGCAGATCCATCGCGACCGAACATCACAGAGAGAAGTCCGAGACAAATAATCCCGCCGCCGCAGGCCGGGTTAATTTATCGTCTTTTCCACGAATGAGGTCCGCAGGTATATTTTTATCGCCAGGTCTTCAGACGAAAGTTCGCGCGACTCTAAATAATGACGGCAAAAATATCCGGAGAAAACTGCGCCGCATCATAACGTAAGCGAGTAATATTCCGGCGCCAGGGCGGAGTGAAATGCCATTTCGTTTGTTCGAACGGCGCCCGGAAATTGACCCTCATCAACTAAGGCGCAATGAATGTACCGTTTTAGGCGATAGCTCCGCCGGCGAATAAAATAAGCGCAGACCATTCGCCCCGTCCCGCAGGCTGACGCCGGGCAACGAACAATCCCCTGAAACCGTCGTGAGAATAGTAAAATAATTAGGGTTACAGAAAAGTGACCATACAATGAAACCGGGGTCTTCAACCAATACCGGCAAATCTGTCGGGGGCTGATATCAACGCCGTCAAACCGGGTAATAAAGCCAGCGGCAGGCGATGCTAAATCTATTGGGGCATGTAAGGATTTATAACAACGCTATCGCGTTTAAATTTTCCGCCCCTCATTGTTTAGACGCTACGGGCGGGAACAAACTGGCGCCGGCGCAAGGCCGACTGCACGCGGAATAAACGCGCCGGACGGATTCGCCCTTCTCGTTCTGTAACCGAGATCTATATACTCTGACTAATTCAGGGTGCACGATAAAACGTTATCGTTTTGAACAACGCAATGCGCCAGGAGTGTGGCAAATCGCGCGACAGCCCATTTGAACGGCGCCAGCGCTGCCGAAGGGAAAGCCATCAGGCTCATTAATGCCAGCGGCGTTTACACGATAAGTGATTCAGGCGACAAATCCGTCGGGCGCGGATTTGAACGCCACACGGGCGCCTCCCGAAGAGAGGCCGAATAATGTAGCCTAAGCCTACGTACCTGCGGTTTGCAGTATGACGAGTATAATAAGCGCCCGCAATAACAGGTCCGATTCCACTCTATTGCCAGCAGAATAATAAATAAGGCCGCGACGCACCAAACCGCGCCGTACGGGCAATAACCGGTATCCGCTACGGTAATTTTTATTGCGGCACAGCGAGTTAAATCACGCAACGCGGCTATTCCCGGCGCCCCGGTTCCCGGGCATAACGCCGTCAGAACGCCCGCCGCAACCAGCACGATAAAAGCGATTATGATTCCTTATAATGCTTCTGATTGATACTATAACGCGAGCCAGACGTGCGGCGGTGGCGAAAAATTGACGGCTAAAATGTATTTGTCATCACCGCTCGGTTATTTTATATTTGCGTTAGGATAACGTGAGATCGGTTTTAAAATTGATAATTTTTACCAATCTTACAAATCTGGCTATTGCAGAAAAGAAAATAGCATTCTATTATCTGACTACACCGCCCCGATAATATAAATTGAGATTAAGACAATGAGCGAAGCACTTAAAATCCTGAACAACATCCGTACACTGCGTGCCCAGGCAAGAGAATGCAGTCTGGAAACTCTGGAAGAAATGCTGGAAAAACTGGAAGTCGTGGTTAATGAACGCCGCGAAGAAGAAAGTTTAGTTCAGGCTGAAGTTGAAGAGCGCACACGTAAATTACAGCAATATCGTGAGATGCTGATCGCCGACGGTATTGACCCGAACGAATTATTGCAGGCGCTGGGCTCCACTAAGTCTGCCGGTAAAAGCAAGCGCGCCGCACGTCCGGCCAAATATCAATACACCGATGAAAACGGCGAAGTTAAAACCTGGACCGGTCAGGGCCGTACCCCAGCAGTAATCAAAAAAGCTATCGAAGAACAAGGTAAAGCTTTGGAAGATTTCCTGCTGTAATCCCCGCCCTGCGGCGCTGTGTTAAAAAACTCCCGATATTCATCGGGAGTTTTTTTATGTCCGTTTTATACTCGCCATACTTCGGGTTAACCGGTGCGTTAGCCGCTATCATTTATTCAGCCCTCCTCCTGGGCCGCCGACAGCGCTGTTTAAATCGCTTGCAGTGAGCCTTGTCGTTCGCTCGCTGCTTCGCCATTTGAATTATTCACACTGTATATAGACCCGACAAACAATCGGAAGCAGATGACGAAAACAAGCCGACGCCGTTACCGTCTGAAGTATGACGGATATAAATAAAAAACCCCGTATGCGAACACACGGGGCCGGATTAAAACGCGCGCGGTATAAGTAATACTTACTGCCCGACTTCTTCCTGCAGCCAGCGGGTAAACTCGCCGCCAAGACTACCGTGACGCAGGCCATATTCAACGAATGCCTGCATATAGCCTAATTTATTACCGCAATCATGGCTAATACCTTTAAGGTGATAAGCCTCAACCGTTTCTTTCTCCATCAGCATCGCAATCGCGTCCGTCAGCTGGATTTCGTTGCCTGCTCCCGGCGGGGTTTTAGCCAACAGAGACCATATATCGGCGGAAAGAACATAGCGCCCCACCACGGCCAGATTTGACGGCGCCTCCGATGCCTTCGGCTTTTCAACGATCCCCACCATGGGCGCGCTGTCTCCCGGCTGCAGGCTTGCGCCCTTGCAGTCGACAACGCCATAGCTGCTGACGTTTTCCACCGGCTCTACCATAATCTGGCTGTAGCCGGTATCTGAAAAACGCGCCAACATTTCGCTCAGGTTATCCTTGCTCAGATCGGATTCATATTCATCAATGATCACATCAGGCAAAATAACGGCGACGGGTTCGTCGCCCACGAGAGGATGCGCGCACAGTACCGCATGGCCCAGGCCTTTAGCCAGCCCCTGCCGTACCTGCATAATAGTGACATGTTTCGGACAGATGGATTGAACTTCGGCCAGCAGCTGACGTTTTACGCGCTGTTCCAATACGGCCTCCAGTTCAAAACTGGTATCAAAATGGTTTTCGATGGAATTTTTAGATGAGTGAGTAACCAGAATTATTTCATTGATTCCGGCGGCGATACATTCGTTAACCACATACTGGATAAGCGGCTTATCAACCAGCGGCAGCATCTCTTTAGGGATGGCCTTGGTTGCCGGCAGCATACGCGTACCCAGACCGGCAACGGGGATAACCGCTTTTCTTACTTTTTTATTAACCGTAGACATAAACAGCCTCTTATATACCGTTCAAATAATGAACTTAGCTCATCTGGCTATAAACCCTGTCAGTATACCAGTTTTGGGGATTCTCATCGGGTAAAAAAACGTGATGAGCAAAAATCAGAATTATTCCCGATAATGCGGGATATCAATAATTACCAGCCGAAAGCATAGCGGTCAACAAACCTGTTACACCCGTCTGTCGGACAATTCGGTTGATAACATTAATCTTAACCGCCCCCCGGCGCCCCATATCTGGCACTGCCAGTCATCGCACTGTTTATTAAACTGGCTGACCCAGGCCGTATTCAGTGTGCCCAGCGGTACGCCACTATTCAGAGGAATCTGACCTTCAGCAATATTCAGCGTGGCCTGCAGTCCGGCGGAAACTAACAATAATTTTTTTAGTTCGCGGTGGTAATATCCCACCAGTAATGGAAACTGACCATTCAGGCTGGCATTTTTTAACAACTGGTTCACCTGGCGGAGTAATTGCGACAATTCAGGTAATCGGTGCTGTTGCCTGGACAAATGTTCCTGCAACAGGCCATTAAACAGTGTGCGCAGCAATAATGCGGCTAACACGCCATTGTTATTGGCGGCCTGAGTCACATCCAGACAATAAAAAGCCAGTTCATTTTCTGATAACCCGGCAATATCGAGCACCAGACCCGGCCGCCCTGCGCTGGTTAGCTGCCGATAATTTATCCGGCAACATGCAATCGTTTGCTGAACCGGTGGCTGCAACTGGCTTAATAATTTGATTGCCATCTCCGGCGATTGATTAAGCGCATCCCAGTCTTGCATTAATTGTTCCGTTTCGTCCGACTGCGATACAAAAGTATCCGGATAAAGGCAGGACAGGATGGTTTCACGCAAACGCGTAAAGTCACGCACCGGCTTTAATAATACATCCTGCACGCCAAGACGCAGGACTTTGGCGATATCCGCCATTTGACTGGTGGCCGAGATGATTAACACCGGCGTGTGGTTGTCGTCGCTGCGCAAACGCTCGATAAACTTCATGCCGTCCATTTCCGGCATAGCGAGATCGCAGATGATCAGATGAGGTTGATGCGTATCCAGTACACTCAGCGCCTGCAAGCCATTCGCCGCTTCCTGCACGATGGCCCCCAGAGACGTTAAATAACCGGTAAGCACAGAACGAAACACCGCTTCGTCCTCGACGATCAGTATTTGCTTACCCGTTAATGGTTGACTCATCGATTTCCCCTTGCTTCCACAATAAAAAACTAATCCATCCTTGTTAACAAACAAAAAATAATAGATTGATTATAGTCATATTTTTTGATCATGCTATTTTTTGACCAGCGGCAACAGCTCCTCAAGTTTTTTCTCTACGGCCAGGCGCCCCGCCTCGATCGCTTCGGCGGCGCGGTGGAAATCCAGAGTGGCGATCTGCGGACAATACGGCTGCAGCAAAACATCCGGCGGATCGCCGGCCATGCGGGTCATCTTCAGCCGGTTTTCCAACACCTGGATAGAGGTGCTCATAATGTCCATCGCCGTGGGCGTCGACTCGTGCGGCCGCGCCACGCCCTGTCGCCGCAGGCGCTGACGGATTCGCCCGCGCCAGCCGGCCGCCATACGGTTGGCTTCCGGCGGCTCCGGCGGTCTGATCGGCATGAAATTCTGCTGATTCAGACTCGCATCCTGCTGCAGATCGACCGCAATCACCACGTCCGCGCCCATGGCGCGCGCCAGAGAAACCGGCACCGGATTCACCACCGCGCCGTCCACCAGCCAGTAATCATTATATTTCACCGGCGACAGCAGCCCCGGCAAACTGCACGAAGCCCGAATCGCCTGATGAAGATCGCCGCTGGTCATCCACAGCTCTCTGCCGGTGCTCAGATTGGTGGCGACTGCGGCGAAGCGCACATCGCACTCTTCAATCAAGCGCGCGCCCAGCAGGCGCTTTACATTAGTAAATACACGATCGCCGCGCAAGAGCCCACCGCGGTGCCATGAAAGATCCATCTGGCGGATAACGTCCCAATAGCCGAATCCACGCACCCACTGCTCCATTTCATCCAGCCGACCCGTCGCATAGGCGGCGCCGACCAGCGACCCCACGGACGTACCCGCCACCACATCTATGCCAATATCCAACTGCTTCAGTGCGCCGATCACGCCAATATGCGCCCAGCCTTTGGCCGCGCCCGCTCCCAGCGCCAGCCCGATCTTAATCTGTCCCATGCCGTCCTCGTCCAGTGTTCATTTTAGCGCACATTGCTACATACGGAGTTTGTCAGGTAAAATAGTCGATCAACTCAGCGACAATCGCTCTGTTATTTCACGTAATTTATTTTACCAGGAGACATTGTGTCAGAACTTTGCCCATGCGGCAGCCAGCTACAGTATATCGCATGTTGCCAGCCCTACCTCGGCAGCGGTTCGCCCGCTCCCGATCCGGTGGCGCTGATGCGCTCGCGCTATACCGCTTACTGTAAACATGATGTCGATTATCTTATCGCGACCTGGCACCCTGACTGCCGGCCGGAGCAATGGCGCGCATCGCTTAGCGAAAGCGGCGAGGCCACGGTATGGCAGGGTCTCACGATTTTGGCAGAAACCCCAGGTAAAAACAGCGATGAGGCCTTCGTTGAATTCGCGGCACGTTTTACCGACGCGGAACGCCCCGGGCAAACAGCATTGATGAGGGAGCGCTCGCGCTTTCTTCGCCTGCACGATCGCTGGTACTATATTGACGGCGTTCACCTGCAAACCGGCAGAAATGACCGCTGTCCCTGCGGCTCTGGCAAAAAATTCAAAAAGTGTTGCGGGCAATAGCAATATTGGTCAAACGTCAACTTCCCGCGCGGCATTGACATATCACGAGTTTATTCGTTTTGGACAGGATCCACATTCTCATGCAATCCCAGAATATACAAAGAAAAGTATTACGTACCGTTTGCCCCGACGCGAAGGGACTGATCGCGAAGATTACCAACATCTGCTATAAGCACGAACTTAACATCGTACAAAACAACGAGTTCGTCGATCATCGCACCGGCCGCTTCTTTATGCGTACCGAACTGGAGGGCATTTTTAACGATGTCACGCTGCTGGCCGATCTGGACGGGGCGCTGCCCGAAGGCTCGATGCGCGAACTGAACAGCGCCGGCCGGCGCCGCATCGTCATCCTTGTCACCAAAGAGGCGCACTGTCTGGGCGATCTGCTGATGAAAAGCGCGTTTGGCGGGCTGGATGTGGAGATCGCCGCCGTTATCGGTAACCATGAAACGCTGCGCCAGCTCACGGAGCGTTTTGATGTTCCGTTTCATCTGGTCAGTCATGAAGGGCTGACTCGCGAAGAGCACGATCAGAAAATGATCGAGACCATCGATCAGTTCCAGCCTGACTATGTGGTGCTGGCAAAATACATGCGCGTGCTGACGCCGGCCTTTGTGCAGCATTATCCGAACCAGGTGATTAATATTCACCACTCCTTCCTGCCCGCCTTTATCGGCGCGCGCCCTTATCACCAGGCTTACGAACGTGGCGTGAAGATTATCGGCGCGACGGCGCACTACGTTAACGACAGTCTGGACGAAGGTCCGATCATCATGCAGGACGTGATTAACGTCGACCACACCTATACCGCCGACGATATGATGCGCGCCGGACGCGACGTGGAAAAGAATGTGTTAAGCCGTGCGCTGTACCGCGTGCTGGCCCAGCGCGTATTCGTCTACGGCAACCGAACCATCATCCTGTAATCTTATCGCTATCGCGCCCCGGATGTTTACAGAAGCAGCATCCGGGGCAAAAAAACGGCAAACAATCTCGTTTACGTCATTCGGGGCTTTACAGCAGCGCGTCATTTGATATGATGCGCCCCGCTCGACGCAAAAGAGCTTACAAAGCAAGGCCATGGTGGGGTTCCCGAGCGGCCAAAGGGAGCAGACTGTAAATCTGCCGTCATCGACTTCGAAGGTTCGAATCCTTCCCCCACCACCATCTTCGCCGATTCCCGGCAGCTGATTCCCGGTCTGTTGCAACATGTTCCCCACAGGGGAAGGTGACAACCTTCGATAAGGTTCGACAAAACCGCAGGTTTTGAACAACGCGCAGCGTTGGCCCGCAGGGTGAGGAGCGCAGCGACGAATTATCCTTCCCCCACCACCATCTTCGCCGATTCCCGGCAGCTGATTCCCGGTCTGATGCAACATGTTCCCCTCAGGGGAAGGTGACAACCTTCGACAAGGTTCGACAAAACCGCAGGTTTTGAACAACGCCCAGCGTTGGCCCGCAGGGTGAGGAGCGCAGCGACGAATTATCCTTCCCCCACCACCATCTTCGCCGATTCCCGGCAGCTGATTCCCGGTCTGATGCAACATGTTCCCCACAGGGGAAGGTGACAACCTTCGACAAGGTTCGACAAAACCGCAGGTTTTGAACAACGCCCCGCGTTGGCCCGCAGGGCAGCGCATGCGGGCCTCGTGAAGCGTCGGACGCTTGTTTTAATCGCAACGACGACCGTTTTTCCAGCGGCCGGGGACATAAGAAAAAACCGGCAGCGCCCACGACCAGCGAATCGCCGCCAGGCGCAGCGACAGCCCGATGCTAAACGAAACCAGCAGATTGATATCGTGATTAATTTGCAGCTCGCGTAAGCCGAGATACAGCAGGGCCACCAGCAGCGATACGCAGGCATACAGCTCCTTGCGCAGCACCATCGGCGTACGGTTGCAGAAAATATCGCGCAGCACGCCGCCGAAGATGCCGGTAATAATGCCGGCCATCACCACCACTGTCGTGGAGTAGTCCAGTTTCAACGCCACATTGCAGCCGATTACGGTAAAGGCGATCAGCCCCATGGCGTCAAGCACCAGAAACAGGGTATGCAGGTGATGCATCACGCGGGCGATAATGATCGTGAACAGACCGGCGCCAATGGTCAGGTAGACATAGCCGGGGTGCTGAGTCCAGCCTATCGGATAGTTGCCCAGCAGGATATCGCGTACGGTTCCACCGCCCAGCGCGGTGATAAAAGCGATCATCGAAACGCCGAAAATATCCATATTGCGCCGGCCGGCGGCCAGCGCGCCGGACATGCCCTCGGCGGTAATTGCGATCAGATAGATGTAGGTCAGCACACAAGCACTCCTGTGAAATGCGCCCCTCCCTCTGTCCTGTTTACCTGAGAGTTTAGCAGCAGGCTGCTTGCCCCTTCGGTGGATTGCGCCAGGCAACCTCTCTCCAGTTGGCGTAGATAAAATTCGCAGTATGGCGGCCTGAGCGATTATGGGAGTTTGCGCCTTCGGCGGAGCGTAATTGACTGCTCTCTCTCCTGCGAGAGGCGGAGTATACGGAGTCCGCCGCGGCGCTGCAACCAGACAATAACCTGCTAAAAAGCAGGGAATATTCAATCTGCGGCGCTGGTGACTCCGCGGCGGGTTTTCTGCTAACATCGCACTTCATTCAGGCAATATGGCAATGAAGATGAAATTCGTTTCTTTTAATATCAATGGGCTCCGCGCACGTCCCCACCAGCTGGCGGCCATCATCGAACAGCATCAGCCGGATGTGATCGGATTACAGGAAACGAAGGTCCATGACGACATGTTTCCTCTCGATGACGTCGGCAAGTTTGGTTATCACGTCTATTATCACGGGCAGAAAGGCCACTACGGCGTCGCGCTGCTTAGCAAAACGGAGCCGCTGGCGGTACGGCGCGGTTTTCCCACCGACGAAGAAGATGCGCAGCGCCGCATTATCATGGCCGATTTCGCTACCCCCGCCGGCACCCTGACGTTGATTAACGGCTATTTCCCGCAGGGAGAAAGCCGCGATCATCCGGTAAAGTTTCCCGCCAAGACGCGCTTTTATCAGGATCTGCAACGCTACATCGAACAGCACCACGCCGCCGAACAGCCGCTGGTCGTCATGGGCGACCTGAATATCAGCCCGACCGATCTGGACATCGGCATCGGCGAAGAAAACCGTAAGCGCTGGCTGCGCACCGGCAAATGTTCTTTCCTGCCAGAGGAACGCGAATGGCTGGCGCGACTGCATGAATGGGGACTGGTCGATACTTTCCGCGCGGAACACCCTCAGTGCGACGATCGCTTCTCGTGGTTCGACTATCGTTCCGCCGGCTTTGACACTAACCGCGGGCTGCGCATCGATCTGATCCTGGCCAGCCGCGCGCTGGCCGCGCGCTGCGTCGGCACCGGCATCGACTATGCTATTCGGGCGATGGAAAAGCCCTCCGACCATGCGCCGATCTGGGCCGAATTTGCGCTCTGAGCGGCGTTGACATCACGGGACAGGCGCAAAGCCGCGCCCTGTCCCGTCAGATTATTGCTTAAGCACCTGCCAGATCAGATTATTAGTGCCGACCGTTTGTTTATCTCTGGCGCACTGCAACACCACGCCATCCAACGTCAGCACCGCCCCCTCTGAATATTTTTTATTCTGATAGACGCAGCAGCGCAGACAATCGTTGCCCGAATTCTGCGTATCGCGCTGCCACGCCTCCGCCGGCAGCGGCACAACGACCTCCACGCCGGACCGGTTAGCCTGGGCCAGCGCCGGCGCGAGCAGCGCGCTGCACGAAATAACAAATGCCACTAACTGTTTCATCGCTGTTTCTCCTTACCGGACGTGCGCGACGGACGCCGCGTTTTACTCTTCGCCGGCGGCGCAGACAAGCCGCGAAATGCGCCGACGGCCGGATTCTGCCGCGCCTGCTGAATGAGCGCCTGCAGCGAGTGGGTCAACGGCTGCATAAAGTCCTGATAACGACACTGCTTTTCGCTGATTTGCGTCAGCGTCGACTCCCAGTGCGCCGTCATATCCGGGTGCGCCGCCATTGGGGGCAGTGAATGAATCAACGCCCGCCCGGTTTCGCTGGCGTGGATATAGCGCCCCTTTTTAACCAGAAACGCGCGCTTGAACAGTAGCTCGATAATACCGGCTCGCGTCGCCTCGGTACCTAAACCATCGGTCGCGCGCAGGATTTTCTTTAGCTCTTTATCCTGCACAAAACGCGCGATGCCGGTCATGGCCGACAGCAGCGTAGCGTCGGTGAAATGCCGCGGCGGCTGTGTCTGACGCGCCACCACCTCGCCGCGCTCGCACAGCAACTCATCGCCCTTCGCCACCACCGGCAGCGGCGCGCCTTCGTTCTCGTCATCGCGTTCTTTACTGCCCAACAGCGTACGCCAGCCGGCTTCAGCCAGAAAACGCGCTTTGGCGACAAATGTTCCGCCGGCGATATCCAGTTCAATGACGCACTTGCGAAACACGGCGTCGGGGCAGAATTGCATCAGATATTGCCGCGCGATCAAATGATAAACCTTCTGTTCATTTTCACTCAGCGAGGCCGGCGCGCTGCGCGCGGTAGGAATAATGGCGTGGTGCGCATCCACTTTGCCGTCATCCCAGCAGCGATTGCGCCGCGTGTCGTCAACCACCGGCTGCGGCAATAGATCGGGCTGATGGATAGCGATGGCGTTCAATACCGCATGACGCCCGGCAAAATGCTCTTCCGGCAGATAGCGGCAATCCGAACGCGGATAGGTAATCAATTTATGCGTTTCATACAGACGCTGGCAAATATCCAGCACCTGCTGCGCGCTAAGCGCCAGGCGTCGGGCCGCCTCGATTTGCAGCGCGGACAGCGAATACGGCAGCGGCGCGGTTTCTGATTCCCGTTTATCGTTCCAACTGGTTACCCAGGCCGGCTGCCCCTCGATACGCTGCACCACATGCTCCGCCAGCGGACGATGCAGCAGACGGCCATCTTCATCCTGCCAGGGTTCGCAGGATTCGCTCGGCTGCCAGACGGCGACAAAGCGTTCCTGCGCCGGCGTGACGATATGCGCCTTCACTTCAAAATAGTCTTTCGGCACAAAGTGTTCGATCTCTTCATCGCGCCGCACTACCAGACCCAGCACCGGCGTCTGAACCCTGCCGACCGACAGCACGCCGTCGTAGCCGGCGTTACGGCCCAGAATGGTATAGGCGCGGGTCATATTGATGCCGTACAGCCAGTCGGCGCGGGCGCGGGCCAGCGCCGACACGCAAAGCGGGATAAACTCGCGGTTCTCGCGCAGACGCGCTACCGCCCGCTCCACCGCCTGCGGATTGAGATCGTTAATCAGGCAGCGTCGAACCTGGCCGCGCTTTTCCTCCGGCAGCGCCAGATAGTCGAGTACTTCATCGACCAGCAGCTGTCCCTCGCGATCGGGGTCGCCGGCGTGGATCACTTCACTGGCGTCGACCAGCAGTTTTTTTATCGTATTAAGTTGTTTGCTGACCGACGGACGCGGCTGCAGCAGCCATTTCTGCGGGATGATCGGCAAATCCGCCAGCGTCCAGCGCGCATAGCGCGCATCATAGGCATCGGGCTGCGCCTGCTCGAGCAAGTGACCGACGCACCAGGTCACCACATCGTTTTGTCCGCAGGCAATATAGCCATCGGCGCGTCGGTGCGGTTTTGGCAATACGTCGGCGATCGCGCGCGCGAGGCTGGGTTTTTCGGCTATAAACAGTCGCATGATTCACCGTTAGGCAGACAATCAGGATCACCCGATATTACGCAAACACGGGCCTGCATCATATCGGGCGCAGGACGATTATCAGCAAATCGTCATGCGCGGCCCTGTTCAGAAGTAATGAACAAATTTTTCCGTCTCGAGGGGAACCACCTTTACGGCGGACTTTAACTGCGGGGTGCCGAGATAGAGAAAGCCCACGATCTCATCCTGCTGGCGACAGCCGAAGGCGGCGCGCACCCGCTCGTTGTGCGTCCAGGGCCCGCTGCGCCAGATGCCGTTGAAACCCTGAGCCAGCGCGGCCATCTGCATCGCCTGCACTGCGCAGCCGGCGGACACCACCTGCTCCCAGTGCGGCACTTTCGGACTTTCCTCGCAGCGCGCCACGACCGTAATAATCTGCGGCGCGCGAAACGGCGCCTGACGCGCTTTCTCAATCGCCGCTTCATCCAGCGCCCCGTCGCGCGCCGATTGCTCCAGCAGTTGGCTAAAGCGCGCCAGTCCTGCGCCCTCGATCACAAAAAAGCGCCATGGCTGAAGCGCGCCGTGATCGGGAGCACGCAGGCCGGCCTGCAAAATATTATCCAGCGCGGCGCCGGTCGGCGCGGGCGCGCTCAGGCGTGAAGCGGAACGACGATTTAACAACAGTTCAAGCGCATCCATTATAGGTCTCCTGTCGGCTGGAATTGCGCGCCACGTTAGCACAGGTAGAATATTTGTTACAACATAGCGCCCTGCGCGCCCGCGGCGGAAATGATTTCAGGCTGACTTTTCTCTGCCTGGTCATTAGGATACTAAGCTGTGAAGCAGCATGCCATTGCAACGACCAGAGTTTTGCTCCCGCTGGCCGGCGTAGTCGCTTTTTGTCTCTGCCAGTACCCGTTCTGGCTTTTACCCGTTTTCGGAGATCTCATGCGCACACTGTGGCGAATTTTTACTGGCTTTTTTAAGTGGACCTGGCGTCTGCTGAATTTTGTCAGAGAGTTTATTCTTAATGTTTTTCTGATTTTGTTGATCCTGGCTGGCGTCGGCATTTATCTGCAGTTCACCAGCTCGCCGGAAGAACCCGGGCGCGGCGCGCTGCTGGTCGACCTGACCGGCGTGGTAGTGGATAAGCCGGCGCTGAATAACAAAGTTCGTCAACTGGGCCGCGAATTTCTCGGCGCCTCCAGCAACAGAATGCAGGAAAACTCGCTGTTCGATATCGTCGATACCCTGCGCCTGGCGAAAACCGACGGCAACATTACCGGCATTATTCTGAAACTGAGCGATTTCGACGGCGCCGATCAGCCGGCGCTGCAGTATATCGGTAAGGCTTTGCGCGAGTTTCGCGACAGCGGCAAACCGATTTACGCCGTCGGCGACAGCTATAACCAATCGCAATACTATCTGGCCAGTTTCGCGAATAAAATCTACCTGACGCCGCAGGGCAGCGTCGATTTGCACGGTCTGGCCACCAATAACCTGTATTACAAAACGCTGCTGGATAAACTCAAGGTAACGACGCACATTTTCCGCGTCGGCACCTATAAATCCGCAGTGGAACCAATGATCCGCGATGATATGTCGCCGGCCGCGCGCGACGCCGACAGCCGCTGGCTGAATACGTTATGGCAACACTATCTGACGACCGTCTCCGCCAACCGCCAGATCACGCCGCAACAGCTGTTTCCGGGCGCCGGCGCGCTGCTGGCCGGTCTGCAGGCGGTAGACGGCGATAGCGCCCGCTACGCGCTGGACAACAAGCTGGTCGATGAAGTCGCCTCGCGCGCCGTGGTCGAACAACAGCTGGTCAAAACCTTTGGCTGGGACGCCAAAGCCAATAACGTCAACTTTACCAGTATTTACGATTACCAGCCGAAAGCGCCGGTCCGGCAAGGGGATGAGATTGCGGTGATTTTCGCCAACGGCGCGATCGTCGACGGCCCGGAAGTGGCCGGCTCAGTCGGCGGCGACACCACGGCCGGCCAGATCCGCCAGGCGCGGCTCGATCCGAAAATCAAGGCCGTGGTGCTGCGGGTTAACAGCCCGGGCGGCAGCGTGACCGCATCCGAACTGATCCGCTCCGAACTGGCGGCGCTGCGCCAGGCGGGCAAGCCGGTAGTGGTATCAATGGGCGGCATGGCGGCCTCCGGCGGTTACTGGATCTCTACGCCGGCCAACGCCATCGTCGCCAGTCCCAGCACCCTGACCGGCTCCATCGGTATTTTCGGCGTGATCAACACCTTTGAGAATTCTCTCGACAGCATCGGCGTGCATACCGATGGCGTGGCCACTTCTCCGCTGGCCGATCTGTCCATCACCAAAACGCTGCCGCCGGAGTTCAGTCAGCTGATGCAGTTGAATATCGAACGCGGCTATAAGACCTTTATCGACCTGGTGGCCCAGGCCCGCAGCAAGACGCCGCAGGAGATCGACCAGATTGCCCAGGGCCATGTCTGGACCGGCAGCGACGCCAAAAACAACGGTCTGGTCGATCAGCTGGGCGACTTTGACGACGCGGTGAAAACCGCCGCCGGGCTGGCTAAGCTGGAAACCTGGCAACTGAGCTGGTTTATGGAAGAACCGGGTCTGATGGACATGCTGCTCGATCAGGTGAACGCCTCAGTGTATACCGTCCTGCCGGCTTCGATAAAAGCCTGGCTGCCGGCGCCGGTGTCCCGGCTAGCCGAGGCGGCAGGCTCTCAGGCGTCGATTATCGGCTCGCTTAACGACCCGCAAAATCGCTACGCGCTCTGCCTTAGCTGCGGCGACGTGCGTTAACCGCCCTGTTGTCTTTCCCCATGCGGCCCGCTCATCCCGGGCTGCATTTCTCGCCGGTTATCTTTATAATCCCGTTTTTCTCGCATTTGGACCCCGCAATTCCGTTATGTCCAGAAAATCCATTTATGTCGCCTACACAGGCGGCACCATCGGTATGCAACGTTCCGCCCACGGTTATATCCCGGTGTCGGGCCACCTGCAGCAAGAGCTGGCGCAGATGCCGGAGTTCCACCGGCTGGAGATGCCGACGTTCACAATCCATGAATATGACCCGCTGATGGATTCCTCCGATATGACGCCCGCCGACTGGCAGCTGATCGCGGATGATATCCAGCGTCATTACCATCGCTATGACGGCTTTGTGATCCTGCACGGTACGGACACCATGGCCTACACCGCTTCGGCGCTCTCCTTCATGCTGGAGAATCTGAGCAAACCGGTTATCGTAACCGGATCGCAAATACCGCTGGCGGAGCTGCGCTCCGACGGCCAGGTTAACCTGTTGAACGCTCTCTACCTTGCGGCGAACTATCCGGTGAATGAAGTTTGCCTGTTCTTCAATAACAAGCTGATGCGCGGCAACCGAACCACTAAGGCGCATGCGGATGGCTTCGACGCCTTTGCCTCGCCCAACTTTTCCGTGCTGATGGAGGCGGGCATTCATATTCGCCGGCTGGTGCAGACGACGACGCCCGACGGCGACGGCCCTTTCCATGTTCAGTCAATTACTCCGCAGCCGGTGGGCGTGGTGACGCTGTATCCCGGCATTTCGGCCGATGTAGTCGGCAACTATCTGCGCCAGCCGGTCAAGGCGCTGATTTTACGTTCTTACGGCGTGGGCAACGCGCCGCAGCATCCGGCGCTGCTGCGCGAGCTGCAGCAGGCTTCGGCGCGCGGCATTGTCGTGGTGAACCTGACGCAGTGCATTTCCGGCCGGGTCAATATGACCGGTTATGCGACGGGCAATGCGCTGGCGCAAGCCGGCGTGATTAGCGGATTCGATATGACGGTGGAGGCGGCGCTGACCAAACTGCATTTTCTGCTCAGCCAGAGGCTGCCGGCGCCGCGCATACGCGAACTGATGCAGCAGAATCTGCGCGGCGAACTGAGCGCAGGCTAAACGGCCTGACCGGCGGGCGAAAAACCGCGGCGACGTTTCCATGCTTAGCAGGAAGGAAGCGCGCAGCGCCCTCCCCGTCGGAACGGCCCGCGGGCGAAGTCGCTGCGGCGCAGGGAGTTTATCGCGGCTTGAGCGTGGCGATAGCCTCGTCGCTGAATTGCAGTTTAAGCTCCTGTTTGCTTTTCATCACAAGTTCGCCGCGGGTATTGATACTCATGTGCTGCGCCTGCTCGTTGTGACGCGCCTGCCACAGCATAACCATCTGTAAGCTATTTTCTTTTTGCTCGGCGGACAGCGGCACGCCGTCCGGCCATTTGCCCAGCTCCACCGCGGTTGCCAGCCGCTGATAAATTTCCGGCGTCATGGCGTTAAGTAAATCGCTAAGCTGCATCATTATTTTCCTGAGAATTGTTGGCGCTGAGGGAGGAATAACTAGCTGAAACGTTTCAGTCATGGTATGATTCTTTCAACCGGTAATTTTGCCGCCATCCTGTTCATCAGTGAAGATAAGCGCGGCGGAATTTACGCAGTAGCGTTCGCCGGTCGGTTGCGGACCATCGGGAAAGACGTGACCGAGATGCGCATCGCACTGCGCACAGCGAATTTCAACCCGGTGCATGTGATGAGAATCATCGTCCAGATAGCGAATCGCATCGGGCGACACCGGTTGATAAAAGCTGGGCCAGCCGCAACCGGAATCGTATTTGCTGGCAGAATAAAATAGCGGCGTATTGCAGCACAGGCAGTGATAAATACCGGTGCGCCGGTTGTGCAGCAGCCTGCCGGAGAACGGTGGTTCGGTTCCACGCTGCTGCGTCACGTAGCGCTGCATCTCCGTCAGATTAGACGGAGATGGTGCAGAAGTGCGATCTTTAACCATAAAGATTGTCCCGGACAAAAAATCAACGGTCGTACCGTGATTCTAACAAACAATTAACAAACCCACAGCCTGTTTTAGCTTAGAATAGCCTATGGGTTCGCGATGAGCCGGCATCATGTGATCAAGATCACATTTATGCGGCACATTGGCTCCGGGACTGGCCCCAGGCAAGCCTGACGGAGTAAAATGTTATTTATTTACAGACAAGTGTGTTTTATGTGCAACCATTGCCGGCTGGTTTGACTTGCCGCAATAATTGACACGATTCCGCTTGACGCTCGGCAAGGTTTTTGTAATTTTACAACCAACCTTTTTATTCACTAAACTAATAGCTGGTGGAATATATGACTATTAAAGTAGGTATCAACGGTTTTGGTCGTATCGGCCGTATTGTTTTCCGTGCTGCTCAGGAACGTTCTGACATTGAGATCGTTGCAATCAACGATCTGCTGGACGCAAACTACATGGCTTACATGCTGAAATATGACTCTACTCACGGCCGTTTCAATGGTTCTGTAGAAGTTAAAGACGGTCACCTGATCGTTAACGGCAAAACCATCCGTGTTACCGCAGAAAAAGACCCGGCTGACCTGAAATGGGGTGAAGTAGGTGTTGACGTGGTTGCAGAAGCAACAGGTCTGTTCCTGACTGACGAAACTGCACGTAAGCACATCGCTGCCGGTGCGAAAAAAGTCGTTCTGACTGGTCCTTCTAAAGACAGCACGCCGATGTTCGTTATGGGCGTAAACCACAAAGCCTATGACGGCCAGGATATCGTTTCTAACGCATCCTGTACCACTAACTGCCTGGCCCCGCTGGCTAAAGTAATCAACGACAAATTCGGTATCGTTGAAGCGCTGATGACCACTGTTCACGCAACTACCGCTACTCAGAAAACCGTTGACGGCCCGTCTAAGAAAGACTGGCGCGGCGGCCGTGGCGCGGCTCAGAACATCATCCCGTCCTCTACCGGTGCGGCTAAAGCTGTAGGTAAAGTTATCCCTGAACTGAACGGTAAACTGACCGGTATGGCGTTCCGCGTGCCGACTCCGAACGTATCCGTTGTTGACCTGACCGCTCGTCTGGAAAAACCGGCTTCTTACGCAGAAATCTGCGCAGCCGTTAAAGCCGCTTCCGAAGGCGAACTGAAAGGCGTTCTGGGCTACACTGAAGACGCTGTTGTTTCCACCGATTTCAACGGTGAAAAACAGACTTCCGTATTCGACGCCAAAGCAGGTATCGCGCTGAGCGACAACTTTGTTAAACTGGTTGCCTGGTACGATAACGAAACAGGTTACTCCAACAAGGTTCTGGATCTGATTGCCCATATCTCCAAATAAGGGCTGTTGATTCCATGATAAAAGGCGACCCTGGGTCGCCTTTTTTATTAGCTGATCAATTACAAATGTAAAAAGGCAGCATCATGAGCGATACCCTGACTTCCCTCCCCGTCATCCGTCAATTTACCCCCACCATTACTCTGCGCCAGGCCGGTCAGTTAGCGATCGTGGTCGCGCAGCACCCGCTGGTCAACGCCGCCGTCGCCCTGCAGGGCGCCCAATTACTGAACTGGCAGCCCGCTGGTGAACAGCCGGTGCTGTGGCTGAGCGCGCAGACGCATTTTACGCCCGGCGTCGCTATCCGCGGCGGCGTGCCGATCTGTTTTCCGTGGTTTGGTCCGGCCGGTTCACCCAGCCACGGTTTTGCTCGCATACTGCCGTGGGAATTTACCTCGCACCGGGAAGACCGCGACGGTATACAGCTTACCTTCAGCCTGCGTGATAATGAGCAGACCCGTCGGCTATGGCCGCATGCGTTTACGCTGATCGCCCGCTTTTGTCTGGGCCGCACGTGCCATATCGAGCTGGAAGCACACGGCGATTACCGTATGACCTGCGCCCTGCATAGCTATTTCGCTATCGGCGATATTGACCAGGTTGCGATTAGCGGACTGGGCGAGAACTATCTGGATAAGGTGAACGGAGGACGGGCACTGACTCAACAGGGCGACCTCGCCTTCAGCGGCCGCGTCGATCGTATCTACACCCGGCCGCAGCCGACGAGCCGAATTCACGATACCCGACTGCAGCGCACGATTGAGATACAACACCAGCATCACAGCGATGTCGTGGCCTGGAATCCCGGCGCGGAGCTGGCGCGGTCCATGGACGACATCGCGGACGACGGTTACAAAACCTTCGCCTGTGTGGAAACGGCGAGCATCAGCAACGAACTGACCGCCACGCCGCACGACCCGGCTCGTCTGGGCGCCCTGCTGAAAATCCTCAAGCGCTGAGAACGCCGTCGGGCACGACGCCGGATACGCGGCTATACGATATCCAGCGCAACCTTATGGCGCGGAGCGGGAAAGGCCTGTTCCAGCTGCGCGATCTCTTCTGGCGTCAGTTCCAGCGTCAGCAACGCGGCGTTTTCCCTGACGTGACGCTCTGAACTGGCCTTTGGAATAGCCAGTACGCCCTGACGATGAATCACCCAGGCCAGCAGAATCTGCGCGACGGACAGCGCGCGCTGTGCGGCGATCTCGTTGATCAGCGGATGATCGAAAAGATCGTCGCGCAGCCGACCCGCCTGCGCCAGCGGACAATAGGCCATCAGCGGCAAATCTCGCTGCCGGCACCAGGGCAGCAGATCAAATTCAATACCGCGCGACGCCAGGTGGTAGAGCACCTGGTTGGTTGCGCAATGTTCGCCGCCCGGCACGCGCCATAACTCCTGCATATCCTCGCAGTCCAGATTGGAAACGCCCCAGTGACGAATCTTGCCGGCCTGCTGTAGCGACTCCATGGCGCGCACGGTATCAACCAGCGGAATGCCGCCGCGCCAATGCAGCAGATAAAGATCGAGATAGTCGGTTTGCAGGCGACGAAGGCTATTTTCGCAGGCGTTAATCGCCTGCTGGCCGCCGGCGTGGTGCGGATAAACTTTGGAGACCAGATAAACCTGCTCGCGCCGGCCATCAATCGCTCGCCCCACCACTTGCTCTGCGCCGCCCTCGGCATACATTTCCGCCGTATCAATCAGCGTCAGCCCACAGTCGATCCCGCACTGCAACGCGCGCACTTCCTGTTCGCACAGTTGATGGCTCTCCCCCATTCCCCAGGTCCCCTGGCCGATGACGGGAACGGCGGCTCCATCAGGAAAGCTAAGCATCTTATTGGTCATATCGGCACCTGGACGATGT
Organism: Affinibrenneria salicis; assembly: GCF_008710095.1. Next base: position 190,371 of record NZ_VYKJ01000002.1, on the reverse strand, counting down.
TAAATGATAATTCGCACTGGCGATGGGCAAAAAAAACGCCATGCACTATAATTTCTCAGACAACGCACCATTATAGTGCGTTGCATTTATCAGGCGCGCCATTCGCGCCACCGCTTCGCACCGCACCGCGCTATTCTACTCATGCCCGCACGCATTTTGCACCGAATGGATGATGCCGTTCGGGAACGCGCCGGCGCTATTAAATCCGTGAGATAACGTCGCGCGCGCCGGCGAATAATCCGGGCAAACGGGCGATGCTCGCATCCCGAACGCCGGACGCACCACCGACGGGCATCGGCGCGCAGATGCAGACAGCGCGCCGCCTGTCCAGCCGTGTTATCCGGCGCGACGCCGATCGGAGCCGGACAAGCGCGTGCCGAAATGGTGCGTTTACGCCCCTCGACCGAGCCGCCGGCGGGACCGTCGCCCGGCCGTCCGGTGCAAAAACACACGCCGGCTATGCGACCGCGTCCCGCATGCGTCAGGCGTTCCTTTAATCGCCTGACGAGCGCCATTAAAAATAAACCAATCAAACAACTTATATCAATAGGGTGATCGACGGGTGACATATTGATGATAAAACGCCGCCTGCTCGCGCGCCATGCGCGATCGCCGGCCCTAATGCCAGGATGAGTCATTGATATAACTTAAAAATACGTCGAGCCAGTAGAGGAAATTTCCCAGATGCAAACTACGCTTTAATAAAGAAGCTGAATTTCATCTGAGAACGGACAACCGAATTCACCACTATCGTAATCAGATTTTGCAAGTTGGCATAAGGGTTGCTGGACTCAGAGAAGTTTCTTCTTGCGGGGAGCGAACATTATTCCACCCACACGCTCTCTTAAATTTGTGCTAATCGAAGAAGGATGGCATCGCTATGAACATATTTGATCACTACCGTCAGCGCTATGAAGCTGCAAGGGACGAAGAGTTCACTCTGCAGGAATTCCTTACCATCTGCCAGCAAGACCGCAGTGCGTATGCCAATGCAGCCGAGCGATTATTGATGGCTATCGGCGAACCCGTGATGGTAGACACCGCGCACGAATCCCGGCTGTCTCGCCTGTTCTCTAACCGGGTCATCGCTCGCTACCCGGCCTTCGAGGAATTCTATGGTATGGAAGAGGCCATAGAACAAATTGTTTCCTACCTGAAACATGCGGCACAGGGACTGGAGGAGAAGAAACAGATTCTGTATCTGCTGGGGCCGGTCGGCGGCGGTAAATCATCGCTGGCGGAACGGCTTAAAGCGCTGATGCAGCGGGTGCCGATTTATGTTCTCAGCGCCAACGGCGAACGCAGCCCGGTGAATGATCACCCGCTGTGCCTGTTCAATCCGCAGGAAGATGCCAAAATTCTGGAGAAGGAATACAACATTCCGCACCGCTACCTGGGCACCATTATGTCGCCATGGGCGGCCAAACGTCTGCAGGAATTCGGCGGGGATATCACCAAATTTAAAGTGGTTAAGGTCTGGCCGTCTATTCTGTCGCAGCTGGCTATCGCCAAAACGGAGCCCGGCGACGAAAACAACCAGGATATCTCCGCGCTGGTCGGCAAGGTGGATATCCGCAAGCTGGAGCATTTCGCCCAGAACGATCCTGACGCTTACGGCTACTCCGGCGCCCTGTGCCGGGCTAACCAGGGCATCATGGAATTCGTCGAAATGTTCAAGGCGCCGATCAAAGTCCTGCATCCGTTGCTGACCGCCACGCAGGAAGGCAACTATAACGGCACCGAAGGGATCGCCGCCCTGCCGTTCAACGGCATTATTCTGGCCCACTCGAACGAGTCCGAATGGGTGCAGTTCCGCAACAATAAAAACAACGAGGCCTTCCTCGACCGCGTTTATATTGTCAAAGTGCCTTACTGCCTGCGGGTTTCGGAAGAGGTCAGAATTTACGAAAAACTGCTGACGCACAGTGAATTAACGCATTCGCCCTGCGCGCCCGGCACGCTGGAAACCCTGGCGCGCTTTTCGATTCTGTCGCGCCTGAAAGATCCGGAAAACTCGAGTATCTACTCCAAGATGCGGGTATACGATGGCGAAAGCCTGAAAGACACCGATCCCAAGGCCAAGTCCTACCAGGAATACCGCGACTATGCCGGAGTCGATGAAGGCATGAACGGTCTGTCGACCCGCTTCGCCTTTAAGATTCTGTCGCGCGTATTTAACTTCGATCACAGTGAAGTGGCGGCGAACCCGGTACACCTGTTCTATGTGCTGGAGCAGCAGATAGAGCGCGAACAGTTCCCGCAGGAAGTGGCGGAGAAATACCTGGAGCACCTGAAAGGCTATTTAATACCGAAATACGCCGAATTTATCGGCAAAGAGATTCAGACCGCCTATCTGGAATCTTACTCGGAATATGGTCAAAACATTTTCGACCGCTACGTCACCTACGCCGACTTCTGGATTCAGGACCAGGAGTATCGCGACCCGGATACCGGTCAGCTGTTCGACCGCGAGTCGCTGAACGCCGAACTGGAGAAAATCGAGAAACCGGCGGGCATCAGCAACCCGAAAGATTTCCGCAACGAAATCGTCAATTTCGTGTTGCGCGCGCGGGCCAACAATGGCGGACGGAATCCGAACTGGACCAGCTACGAGAAACTGCGTACGGTGATTGAGAAGAAGATGTTCTCCAACACCGAGGAACTTCTGCCGGTGATTTCGTTTAACACCAAAACGTCAACGGATGAGCAGAAGAAACATGATGATTTTGTCGACCGGATGATGGAAAAAGGCTATACCCGTAAACAGGTACGTTTACTGTGCGAGTGGTATCTGCGGGTAAGGAAATCGTCCTGACCGGCGATCCAACTGGCAATGTCGTTTGGGGGAATTATGGCCTATTTCATTGATCGACGGCTGAACGGCAAAAATAAAAGCATGGTTAACCGCCAGCGCTTTTTGCGTCGCTACAAGTCGCAGATAAAACAGTCGATTGCCGGGGCCATCAATAAGCGTTCGGTGACCGATATAGAGAGCGGGGAATCGGTATCGATTCCCAATGCGGATATCAATGAACCGATGTTTCATCAGGGGCGCGGCGGGCTGCGCCATCGGGTGCATCCGGGTAACGATCATTTTGTGCAAAACGATCGCATCGAGCGGCCACAGGGAGGTGGCGGCAACGGTGCCGGGGAGGGTCAGGCCGGCAATGACGGCGAGGGTCAGGACGAATTTGTCTTTCAGATATCGAAAGATGAATATCTGGATCTGCTGTTCGAAGATCTGGCCCTGCCCAACCTGAAGAAAACGCAGCATCAGCAGATGAACGAGTACAAAACGCACCGCGCCGGCTACACCGCCAATGGCGTGCCGGCCAATATCAGCGTGGTGCGTTCGCTGCAAAATTCGCTGGCGCGCCGAATGGCGATGACCGCCGGCAAACGGCGCGAGCTGCACGAACTGGAAGACGATCTGGCGCTGCTGGAAAACACCGAGCCGGCGCAGTTGCTGGAAGAGGAGCGCCTGCGCCATGAAATTGAGCTGCTCAGGCAAAAAATCGCCAGCGTGCCCTTTATTGATACCTTTGATTTGCGTTTCAGGAACTACGAACGACGGCCGGAGCCATCCAGCCAGGCGGTGATGTTCTGTCTGATGGACGTATCCGGTTCGATGGATCAGGCTACCAAGGATATGGCGAAACGTTTTTATATCCTGCTCTACCTTTTCCTGAGCAGAACCTATAAGAACGTCGAGGTGGTTTATATCCGCCACCATACCCAGGCGAAAGAGGTGGACGAACAGGAGTTCTTCTACTCGCAGGAAACCGGCGGAACCATCGTTTCCAGCGCGCTGAAACTCATGGAGGAGGTGATCAAGGAACGCTACGATCCGTCGCTGTGGAACATTTATGCCGCCCAGGCGTCGGACGGCGACAACTGGGCCGACGACTCACCGCTTTGCCATCAGCTCCTGGCCGAACGTCTGCTGCCGCTGGTGCGCTACTACAGCTATATTGAGATAACCCGTCGCACCCACCAGACGCTGTGGCGCGAATATGAGTCGCTGCGCGATCAGTACGAAAACTTCGCGATGCAGCATATCAGGGATGAAAACGATATCTATCCGGTGTTCCGCGAGCTGTTTCGCCGCCAGACCGTAGGCAACTAACGCCCTGCGCCCCGCAACTTCAGCCAGCGCATTTGCTGGCTGATTATTTATCCGACCGCCCGATTTCATTTCAAACCGCCGCGCTCATAGAGAATCTTCCGCGTTCAGATTACCTGAAACTCTACTTAACTTATGAGCACTCAACTTTTACCGGAGAATTACCTAATCAGAACGCATATTCGACATGTTATTTTTACGGTATATTGAATCGTTTTCGACCAATTTGCCTTAATGATAACTGTACGCTAAATGGAATTTTTAAATGAGAATAATCTTGTTGTTTTTTATTGTAATGTTGTGTGGATGCACATCCACTTTTGATATAACAAAAAAAGACATTATGGATAAGGGGTCATATGCGGAGACCGGTTACTACCGCATTGATTTTAAGGGCCACGAAATAATAAAAATGCCGCCTGATGCCCATATCGTCATCGGAACAAAAGATCAAGCCGTAGGTACGGTCGGGGAAGAAAATAAAATTGGCCAGTTTGTTGTTAGCGGATTGATATCAAAAGAAAAAATAAATTTATTCTCACAGGTTAACGGCTATGACTATATCGAAAAATTTATTATCGATGATAAGGACGGTCACGCTCAGCCTCTCGTCAGATATATGATAGAAAATAGCTGCAATGGTCAGACCTATGAAGGCGTGAGCGACAAGCATGGACAAACTGTCGTTATGTCAACGGAAAAACCCTGCGAAATATCGATATCCTTTCCTGACGCTATTGATTAACCGGATTGCAGATGAATGACAGTCTGCACGAAATATCTTTTCCCCGCATGCTTTTACCCCGCCGGTCGCGCGGAGACGGGTAACAGGAAGCTGGACATTCTGGTGATTATCATCCCGGAGCGAGCAACCTGCGCTTAGCGAACCGCCCCGCATGGCGGGCAGCGTGAGCGAATGCTCACCATGCGCCTGCGGAACAGGATGGCAGTCGCCCTGCCGGTCGTGCCGCCGCAGGTGGAACAGTCACTGACGGTAAGCGGCCGGGCGATTCAGTAACGATGGCCGACCTGACGGGGACTGGATTGAAACCCACCAGACAACGGCGGCAACGCCAGCCCGCGCAGGACGACGTCCGCGTCTATTGACCGCCCGGTTTTTTTCGGTACATCGGTTCGCGTAATTCCTGTGTGGTTTTCGCTTCAATACTGCGCTCCGCCGTGGGGCGCAGCAGCAGACGCCGCAAACCGATGGGATCGCCGGTTTCGATACAATAACCATAGCTGCCGGTCTGAATGCGGGTCAGTGCGCTATCGATTTTAGGCAGCAGGCGGCTTTCCCGGTCGATCTGGCGAAAAAGAAAACGCAACTCTTCCTCCCGAGTGGCCTTATCCGCTTCGTCGCCGCCGGCTTCGCCGCGGTTTATCTCGGCCTTGAGTTCCTCGATATGAAGCAGGATCCGGGTTCGTTCATCCTCCAGTCGCTGCTTAAAAAACAGACGCTGGACGTTATTCATATAATCCTGCTCAGGCATCGCCAGCAGCGTTACCTCACTGACGGGGACCGTATTAACCATGATGTATCCTCACTGAAATCCATATGCGCGGCAAAATTTATCGCGCCAAATGATACTATATAACATATCGATTTTAGCATAACGACCTGAATCGGGTGAGGATCGGCTGCGGCGCCCGGCTGCCGTTACTGGCGGTCTACAATGGCAATCGCCGGTATCGCGGGCAACCCCGCCACTTTCAGCGCCACGCTGTTCACTCCGGCCGGCGGCGCCGCGAATGTTCCCTGCCATGTCCCTACGCGCGGATTCTTTTTGCGATCGTAACTAAAATTCAGACGTAATTCTTCCGGCGTACGCATCTTACCCGCGGCGTCGGCAAGCAACGGGTAGCGCTGCCCTCCGGCCTCGACATAAAACTGCGCTTGTTGTTCTGCCGGCGTCATATGACTATAGATAATTTCCCCGCCAAAGGTATCCGCCGTGGTCTCAAAACGTAAATCAATCTGCAGTTCGCCGCCTTTACGTACCGCCTTCATCACTTGAGCCTCGGCATTACCGCTGGCCGTCGCCACCGTCGGCCGCGCGGCCGCCTGCAGCTCCAGCGCCGGCAGCAGTAATGCGCCACACAGCGCCAGTGTACGTAACCTGCTAAAACAAGAGGTAAATCTGTTCAGATAATTCATGACTAACCGTATTCTCTGTCTGAAAAGGAAAAGAAAGCGCGCCGTCTCCGCGTCTGAAGCGGAACAGCGCGATAGATAATGGTAACGCCCTTCAGCAAGCGGGTTGGTGGAGGCATCATTCGCCCACCGCCTCCCGCCGTTTAAAATCTGTCGGGCGAGGCCTTTTATTTGTCGTCCGCGGTTTTGATGCCGAAGGCATTGGCCACGGTGCGGAAAATATCCGTATTATCGACATATTGCTGGCTGTCTTCCGCCACGTGGTACGTCGCCAGACCGGCATTCGGTTTCGCCACCGACGGCAGGAAGTCCGCGCCCGGACCTTTAGCAAAGACCGGCACCAGCTCACGAGTATGGGTATCGCTGTGCCAGCGCACCAGCGGCAATGCGCCCGCGCCCTGGTTGACGATATCGGAGAACGCGTTCACATTGGAATCCGGCCCCTGCAGCAGACCATTGCCATGATCGGTCGTCACAATCACCAGCGTCTCATCCCATGAACTGTTTTCATCCACCCACGCCGTCACCGCTTCGACCGCCTGGTTAAAATCAATCTGTTCTTCGATCAGACGCGGCAGATTATTGGCATGCGCCGCCCAGTCGACCGCCCCGCCTTCAACCATCAGGAAGAAACCCTGCGGATTTTTCGCGACGACGTTCAGCGCGCCGCGAGTCATGGTGGCCAGATCCGGCTGGTTTTGCAGCAGATTGCCGGCCGCGACGCCCGCACGGTTAAACTGCAGCGTAGCGTTATTCTGTACCGTCCCCAGCAGTTTGGTTTTATTGCCCAGATCCAGTTTGCCGTTAGCCAGCGCTTCAAAATCGGCTTTGGTTTCTATGTGCTTATAGGCGGTTTTACCGGCCACCAGCCGATCCCACATTTCTTTGCCGCCGACGTAACGCCAGGCCTTGTCGTTTTTCGGCTTAATCGCTTTGCCGTTCTCATCGAAGAGCGGATGACCGGACCCCATGACTACCGTCGCCCGGCCGGATTCGATAATCTCTTTGCCGATGGCGGCGTATTCATTGCGGCTGGCGTTATGCGCCAGAAAACCGGCCGGCGTGGCGTGGCTCCATTGCACCGACGTGATGACCCCCAGCGCTTTGCCGTTTTCCACCGCGTATTCGCCGATATTTTTCAGCTTTTTGTTGTCGTTGGACCAGTTAATCGCGTTGTTGTAGGTTTTGTGGCCGGAGGCCAGCGCGGTGGCGGCGGCGGCGCTGTCGGTATAATCCGCGCGCAGATAATCATAACCTGAGAAATAGCCCGGATAGGTGCCCAGACTGCCTTTGAATTCGGTATCGACTTTCTCTTTACCCCAGATTTTTTCGCCATCGAACGTCACGGCGCCCTGCTGGGTGTTGGTCGGCGTGTTTGATGTGTTCAACGGAATAGTGGAGGCAAACAGTTTTACGTCAAAATCATCGTATGCCTCGTGGCCCAGCGCACCGTGGCGGTAATAGCTGGCGGCATGCCAGGTATTCACTCCCGCACCGTCGGTGATCAGCAGAATAACGTTTTTCGCTTTAACCGGCGTTACGTCCTGCGCAACAGCCTGAGTAACCAGAGGGGCGCTGAGAGCAAACCCCAGCAGCGCGGTAGAAAACATACGCATAGGTATAATCCTTGTCGTGGAATATTACATTTTGAAAAATCCTGGTTACATTACCTTGGCTGTATGACACTTTTTTGACGGTTATAAATCACTACGATGACACCTGCGCGTCGCAATTTGGCTTAGTTCTCCCCGTTCGCCGGGGTAAGCCGCGGCGTTTCGTCCGCCGGCGGACGGCGATTTAGTCCCGGCTATCCTACCCGCACCACTGACCGCGGCCACGGATCGCTAAACGTCTCGCCGCGCTGCCAGCGAGCTATTTCGTCCTCACGGCAAAAACAGCCGTGCAGCGCATCGACAAACCCGTCCAGTTCATTTTGCTGCCCGATGACCGTCAGTTCACAACGGCGATCGCCGAAGCGCGCCGGGTAATTCGCCAGTTGCCGGCGCAGTATGGCGCGCTCCTCCACCGTCAGGTGATTGCTCATGTCGTTCAGCACCGCAGCCTTCCAGTAGCTGACAACGCCCAGGCTGATGCTGCCCGCGCTCTGATTCCACAGCAGCGCCATATCGTCCCGGCTGGCCAGCCAAAAAAAACCCTTGCTGCGGTGAATTCCGCGGCCAAGAAAGCGATGACAGACCTGCCACAGCCGTTGCGGATGAAACGGCCGCGCGTCGCGGATCACGCGCGAGCCGATATTCCAGGCCGGCTGGTGCGCCGCGCCGTCGTTCTGCCGGGTAACTTCATCAAGCAGCTCTTCACTCAGCCGCGCCACCCGATGAAAATCATAGTCGGGCAGGTTCACGACATCGGCCAGGCGCAGGTTGCCCCACTGGCTGGCGATGATATCCACCCAGGGATTCAGCGGGTGAATCGCCGCGGCGATTTTCCCGATACGCGCAGGCGGCAGGCGATCGCTTTTGCTCAGAATCAGACGACTGGCATACATGATCTGGCCGGCCAGCAGATTCACCATCCCGCGTCGCTGACCGCGCAGGTTATCGCGCAGTTGCTCGCTCACCGCCGCGCCGTCGGCAAAATCATGCGCCAGCAACAGCGCGTCGACCAGCGACAGAAAACCGGTCAGCCGGATGCGCGCATGGCGCTGCAGAAACAGGATTAGCGGCAACGGATGGCTGCTGCCGGAGGTTTCCAGCACGATGTGTGCGGGGCGAGCGTCGCGCAGCAACTGGTCGAACGCCTGTTCCAGTCGGGCCAGTCCGGCGCGGCTGCTGATATTGACGCCGGAGATGCTGACGATATTTTTTCGCCCGGCGCCGGCACGCTCGTTATTAGCCACCAGAACGCCATCCACATCCAGCTCGCTCATATCATTCACGATAGCCGCCAGCCGGAAGGCGTCGTCGGCCGCCTGGGTCATCAGGCTGTTGAGTAACGTGGTTTTTCCGGCGCCGAGGAAACCATTCAGGATAGTCAGAGGAATTTTCGTCATAGAGAAAACCAGATTGCGCAATTTGTAATGTTACTTTATAACATCACAAATAAATCCACCAGTGACTTGCCGGAGACGCCTGGCCCCGACGCTCCCCGCTCAGAGGTGAACCGCGATGGCGAGTGTCGCGCGGTTGCAACATGGGATGCGCCGCGCCTGCGCAATCATATGGAGATCGGCGTGAGGATTTGTGTTAGCCTGCTGACGATTGATTGTGTTATGTTATTACATAACCAAATATACAGTAACGAAAAGACCGGTATGAATAATCAGACGCATCCGCCACTGCTGGCGGTGGAAGGCCTGACGCTCATGATTCAGGGGCAGCGCAAAATCAACCGCATCAGCTTTACCCTGCATGCCGGCGAGCGGCTGTGCCTGCTCGGCGCTTCCGGCTCCGGTAAGTCGCTTACCGCTCGTTGCCTGCTCGGCGTTCCCCCCGCGCACGGTCAGATCGGCGGCTATATCCGCATCCAGGGCCATGACGTAACGCGCGTGAATGCTCCGTTGCGGCGCGGCGCGCAGCGACTGGCGGCGATTTTTCAGGATTCGTCCGTCGCGCTGAATCCGCTGGTGTCGGTAGGAAAACAGCTGCTGATGGCGCTGCGCTGCGCCGCGCCGGATCGCCAGTCGCTGCGCAGGGAGGCGGTTTACCCGCTGCTAAGCGCCGTCGGCTTTGAACAGCCGGCGGACATCGCCCGCCGCTATCCGGCCGAGATCTCCGGCGGCCAGCGCCAGCGGGTATGCATCGCACTGGCGCTGGCCTGCCGCAGCCCGCTGCTGGTGGCGGACGAACCGACCACCGCGCTGGATATGGTGACTCAGGCCAAAGTATTGCGCGCGCTGCAGCGTTGCACTCGCGGCGAAGCCGCCGCCGGCCTGCTGTTCATTACTCACGATATTGCCGTCGCCGCCGCGCTGTGCGAGCGCGCGCTGGTGATGTCGCAGGGCGAGATCGTCGAACAGGGACCGCTGCGCGATCTACTGCGCAACCCGCGCCATCCCTATACCCGCAGTCTGGTAGCGGCGGCCAGAGCGGCCTCGCTCTCTTTTCCCCCGGCCTCTGCGGCCGCACTATTGGCCAGCTAATCCCGCATGAACACTCTGCACGCGCTCCCCGCCGCTCCCGCTACGCCATTTCTACGGCTGGACAACGTCAGCCGGCGCTTTCACCTGCCCGCCCGCCATATCTGGCAAAAAGGGCATGTTCATCACGCGCTGACAAACGTCAGTCTCGATCTCCATGCCGGCGAGCAGGTCGGTCTGGTCGGCGCGTCGGGAAGCGGCAAATCCACTCTGCTGAAGGCGCTGCTGGCGCTGGAGCCGCTGGACGGCGGGCGGATTCTGTGTCAGGGCCGCCATATCCTGCCGGCCAGTACGGCTGCGCTGCGCTGGTACCGGCGGCTGGTGCAATATATTCCCCAGGACCCGGCCAGCTCGCTGGCGCCCGGGATGACGGTCGGCCAGCTGATCGCCGAACCGCTGCACCGGCTGGCGTTCGCCGGCGATGTGCAATCGGCCGTACGCGACGCGCTGGAACAGGTGGAGCTGGCGCCGACGCTGCTGCAGCGTCAGACGGCGGAACTGTCCGGCGGCCAGGCGCAACGCGTCGCCATTGCCCGCGCTATCGCGCTGCGACCGGACTGGTTGCTGGCGGATGAACCGGTCAGCGGCCTCGACTTACCCCTGCGTCAGCAGGTTATCCAGTTGCTCAGTACGTTGTCGGCGACGAAAAAAATGGGGCTGCTGCTCGTTTCTCACGATATCTCCGTGGTGGCTCGACTGTGCCGGCGCACGCTGGTGATGCACGACGGAAAAATAGTCGAAGACCGAGCGACGCATGAACTGCTGACCCAGCCCGCACACCCGCAAACGCGAGCGCTGATTGCGGCGATTCCCGATATTTCCGCTTATTGCGCAGAGGAACCGTAGAGCGCGCCGCCGACTTATTACGATTTTGCCGGCGCGGCGCCAGCACTAAGGTCGCGTTCCGACCATTCAAACCAATAAAAGCATAACTCGTCTATTGATGAACAAGGAGTTCGCCATGTCACGTTACCAACCTCTGGCGCTGGCCGCCGTACTATTCACCGGCGGCGTGCTGTTGACCGGCTGTTTCGATGATCCGGCGCAAACGTCGGCCTCGCACGACGGTCGAATCCGGCTGGCGATGCTGCAGCCGCCCCGCTCCGCGCTGTCGCCGTTCAGCGATGACGCTTTCAAACTATCGCGCTGGAGCACCGCCGAAACGCTGGTGCTGCTGGATAGCAACGGCGAAGCGCAGCCCGCGCTGGCCACTGGCTGGGAGCGCCTCGACGATCTCAACTGGCGTTTCACGCTGCGCGCCGGCGTCCGCTTCCATGACGGTACGGCGTTGACATCCGCCAGCGTGGTGCAGACGCTCACCGCCGCCAGCCACGCGGTTCCCAAACCGCGTATTTTGGATGGCGTCGGCCTCACCGTCAGCGCCGGGGATGAACATCACGTGCTGATCCGCACGGCCACGCCCGACCCGCTGCTCCCGCAGCGTCTGTCCAGCCCGCAACTGTCTATTCTGGCCGCCAGAGCCTATGGCGCTAACGGCGTGGTGAATCCGATTGGCGCCGGCACCGGGCCGTTCGTGCTGACCGCGCTGCACGGCACCAGCAGCGCCACGCTGCAGCGCAATGAGGCCTACTGGGGAACCCGCGCCGCCGCTACCGGCATTGACGTCGATTTCGTGCCGGACAGCGCCGCCCGTGCGGCCGCGTTGCGCACCGGCCAGGCCGATTTAGTCGAGGCGATCCCGGTCTCCCAGGTTTCTCTGCTCGACCAGCGCCAGGTCTTTGAGGTGCCGATGCCGCGCACCAATACGCTCTACCTGAACACGCGCAGCGGCGCGTTTCGCGATCCGGCGCTGCGCGCCGCGGCGCGCGATGCGATCAACCGCCAGACGCTGGTGAAAAACGTCTATGAGAATCGGGCGGATATCGCCAGCGGACTGCTCGGCCCCGCGTTGCCGTGGGCGGCCGGCCTGCGTCAGCCGGTCTCCAACCCGGTGGCCGCCCGCGCGCCGCAGGGAACGGTCATTACCCTGGCCACCTTCAGCGATCGGGCCGAACTGCCCGAGGTAGCGGTCTACCTGGCGCAGCAGCTCAGCGACGCCGGCTTTGTGGTTAAGCAGGAAGTGCGCGAGTATGCGCATATTGAAGCCGACGCGCTGGCCGGCAAATTCGATGCCTTTATTCTGTCGCGCGCCACGGTGCTGGACTCCGGCGATCCGGTCGCCTACATGTACAGCGACTTCGCCTGTGCCGGTTCCTTTAATATTGCTCAACTGTGCGATCCGTCCATCGATCAAGCGTTGACCGCGGCGGCCGCCATTCCGGCCGGCGAACCGCGCCGGAGGGCGATTATGGCGGCGGAGAAGCTGATTCTGGCCAGCAACGCGGCCATTCCGTTACTGCACGAACGCGTCATTCAGGGCGAGTCAGCCCGGCTGCAGGACGCGGCGCGTGATGCGCGCGAGCGCGCGCTGATCACCGTGCAAACCCGGCTCAGCGCGGAGCGGAATCCCTGATGGCGGTCCTGCAATTCTGCCGCCGCTGCGCGCGGCTGCCGGTCGGCGGCGTACCGTCGCCGCTGGTGACGCTGCTGTCGCGCGTATTGACGCTGTCCGCCGTGCTGACGCTGATCGGCTTACTGCCGTGGCTGTCCGGGCGCGATCCTGCGCTGGCGCTGCTGCGCGCGCGCTCCAGCGAGCGTGAGGCTACGCCTGAAACGCTGGCGGCGATTCGTCAGCACCTCGGACTCGATCAGGGGCCGCTGGCGATACTGCAGCAGTGGCTGACCCGCCTGTTGCAGGGCGACGCCGGCGATTCATGGGTATCCGGCCGGCCGGTTCTGCCCGGAATGCTGGAGGCGGCCGGCGTCTCCCTGACGCTGATGTTTTATGCCCTGCTGGTCGCGCTGCCGGTCACCGCCTTGCTGTGCCTGAACACGCTGCGCCGCGGCCTCCGCGGCGAAAATCAACGCAGCAGCGGGCTGTGGGCCGCCGCGCTGACCGCCCTGCCGGAGTTTCTGCTGTCGTCGCTGCTGCTGGCGGCCGGCGCCGTCTGGCTACGCTGGTTCCCGCCCTATGGCTGGCACGGCTGGCAGTATGTGGTTCTGCCGGCGCTGGCGCTGGGCATCCCGGCCGGCGGTCTGCTGGGCCGGCTGCTGGGCGATGCCCTGACCACCACCTTTAGCGAACCCTGGCTGCTCACCTGGAGCGTGGCCGGCATACCCGCTCGCCGTCGACTGGCGGCGGTATTGCGCCGCACGCTGCCGGCCGTTATGCCTCAGGTTGGACTGGTCATCGTCGGACTGACCGGCGGCGCTATCGCGGTGGAAAAGGTGTTCGCCATTCCCGGGCTTGGTCGTGCGACGCTCGGCGCCGCCGCCGCACAGGATTTGCCCGCGCTGCAGTGCGGTATTTTGATTTTGCTGCTGATTGCCGCGCTGGCCGGCATCGGCGCCAATAGCCTGCGCAGGTTGCTGCTCGGTCGGGCGATCGATAGCGGCGCATTGCCCATTCCCGCCGGCCGCATCGCCGCAGGCCGTCGAGCCTGGCTTATCCCGCTGGGCGCGGCCGTACTGCTGCTGGCGCTGGTTGCCGCCGGACTGCCGCGCGACGCGTTGAGTTCAGGTTTCGAACGGCTGCAGCCGCCCGGCGCCGGACTGCCGTTCGGCGCCGACGCCACCGGCCGCGATTTGCTGGCGCGAGTGGCTCACGGCGCGCTGACCACCAGCCTGACAGCGCTGGCGGTTACCCTCGGTTGCCTGCTGATCGGCCTTGTCATCGGCCAGTTCCCGCGGCTGTTCAGCGGGCCGGTTGAAGTGACCAACGCCATGCCGCCGGTTATCGCCGGGATGCTCATCGCCTCGCTGCTCGGCCCGACCCTTTACGGCGCGGCGCTCGCGGTGCTGCTGGTCAGTTGGGCGCCGCTCGCAGCTCACACGGCCGCGCTGGCGGTGGAAACCCGCGCGCAGACGCACGTGCGCATCGCGCCGGTCCTCGGCGTAGGACGCCTGCGTCTGCTGACCCACTATATTATTCCGTCGCTGATCGGTCCGGTGACGCGCCATGCGATGCTGCGCCTGCCGGGCATTGCGCTGGCGCTGGCCGGACTGGGTTTTCTAGGACTCGGCCAGCAACCGCCGCAGCCGGAATGGGGCCGCGTGCTGGCGGAAGGCATGCCCTACGCCGAACGAGCGGTCTGGACGGTGCTGGCCCCCATCGGCGCGCTGGTGCTGCTCTCGGTGCTGGCCGTTTCTCTCGGCAACCTGACGCGCCGCTCACGCTAAATTGGCCCGGCCGCGGCCGGGTTTTTTAAGCCACCGTCAAAAAAATAATCCTTTCTTTCCATAGGTTAGCGCTTTACCCTATCCGAAGTCCCCCGTCGCCACGTTGTCGTTATGCAAAACTTTATTCTGTTGCTGCTGGCCATTATCCTGCTGGGTCCGCTGGGTATTGATCTTTTCCTGCCGGTTATCCCTGCCATCTCCGTTGGGCTGAACAGCAGCGAAACGCTGATTCAATCCACCATCGCGCTCTTTATTCTGGTCATCGGTCTGGGGCAACTGATCGCCGGCCCGCTGGTCGATAAATACGGCCGGCGTCCGCTGGCGCTGGCCGGTTCGCTGCTGTACATCATCGGCGCGATACTGGCCGCGCTGGCCGGCAATCCCGCACTGTTCGTCGCTTCGCGCATCCTGCAGGGCGTGGCGGTCTGCTGTACTGCCGTCGTAAGTTTTAGCTGCGTGCGCGATCGTCTCGACGGCGATGAGGCGGCGCGCGCCTTTAGTTTTCTCAACGGTACGCTGAATATCGTGCCGGCGCTGGCGCCGCTGTTCGGCGGACTAATAGCGGAAGCGTTGGGCTGGCGCGCTCCGTTCTGGTTTATGGGCGGCTATGGCGCGCTGGTCTTCCTGCTCATCGCGTTTTTTTTACCGGAGACCCGGCCGGATTCGACTCGTGCGGTGCAGGGCCTGCCGCTGCGCCAGTACGCGCGCATCCTGTGCAGCTCGCGCTTTCTCGGCTTCGCGCTGGTCAACGCCGGCGCGATGGGCATGGGGCTGACCTGGGTATCGCTGTCGCCGCAGATTCTGATGAGCGACGCCCGACTGAGTCCGCTGCAGTTCTCGCTGGCCTTCGGCGCCAACGGTTTCTGGATCATGCTGCTCAGCTTTCTCGCCGGCAGGGTCATTCGCAAGGCCGGCCGCCCGTTCAGTCTGACCATTGGCTGCCTGCTGATGGCGAGTGGTTTTATCAGCCTGCTGGCGGGAGTGGCGCTGCTGCCCGCGGCGCTGCAAAACCATTGGCTGGCGTTTATGCTGCCAGTCGGACTGGCCTGCGCCGGACTGGCGTTTCTGATTGGGCCGGCCACCAGCTATGCGCTGGAACCCTACTCCAGCGAGGCCGGTATTGCCTCGGCGCTGATTGGTTTTCTGCAAATGGCGGGCGGCGCCGCGCTGGGGCTGAGCGCCATGGCGCTGCCGCTGGCGCCGAAAGTTGGGCTGGCGCTGGTGATGCTGACCGCCGCGCTGTTGGGGCTTTACGCGCGCAGGCTAAGCGGCAGTCAGCCGGTTTCCGTTACCCGGCGTAACGGCTAGCGTAACGGGAGATCGACAAGTCGTCATGCGCGATCGCCGGCGTTTTGCCGGAAATAATATCCGCCAGCAGTTGACCGGAGCCGCACGCCATCGTCCAGCCCAGCGTGCCGTGGCCGGTGTTCAGGTAGAGATTTCTCAGCGGCGTGCGGCCGACCAACGGCGTGCCGTCCGGCGTCATCGGCCGTAAGCCGCACCAAAAATCCGCCGCTTCCACCCGCCCGCCCTGCGGGTAGAGATCGCGCACCACCATCTCCAGCGTGCGGCGGCGCGCCGGATTAAGCGCCATGTTGAAACCGACGATTTCGGCCATACCGCCGACCCGAATGCGCTGGTCGAAGCGGGTGATCGCCACTTTGTAGGTTTCATCCAGCACGGTGGACATCGGCGCCGCCGCCTCATTCAGCAACGGGATGGTCAGCGAGTAACCCTTGAGCGGATAGACAGGGATCGCCAACCCGGCGGGCAGCAGGCCGGTAGACCAGGCGCCGCAGGCCAGCACGTAGGCATCGGCCTGCAGTGTTTCTCCCCCGCACTGCACGCCGCAGATCCGATCGCCAGCCAGCGACAGACGCTCGATCGCGCGGTTAAAGACGAAGGTAACGCCGGCGTCGGCGGCCATCCCTGCCAGCCGCCGGGTAAATAGCTGACAGTCGCCGGTTTCATCGTGCGGCAGACGCAACCCGCCGGTGAGTTTTCCGGCCACCGCCGCCAGCGCCGGTTCGACGCTGGCCAGTTGATGCGACTCCAGCAGTTGCCAGGGCACCCCGGCTTCTTCCAGCACGGCGATATCGCGGCTGGCGTTTTCGTACTGCTGCGCGGTGCGAAACAGCTGCAGCGTGCCGCCCTGACGACCTTCATATTGAATATCGGTCTGCCGGCGCAACGCCTGCAGACAATCGCGGCTGTACTCCGCCAGCCGTACCATGCGCGCCTTGTTCTGCCGGTAGCGCCGGCTGTCGCAGTTAAGCAACATTTGCCACATCCAGCGCAGCTGAAAGGCCGTCAGGTCCGGGCGAATAGCCAGCGGCGCGTGGCGCTGGAATAACCATTTCACCGCTTTTAACGGCACGCCGGGCGCCGCCCAGGGAGCGGCATAGCCGGGCGAAATCTGCCCTGCATTGCCGGCGCTGGTCTCCAGCGCCGGCTCCGGCTGCCGATCGACCACCACCACCTCATGTCCGGCCTGCGCCAGATACCAGGCGCTGCTCACGCCGATAACGCCACTCCCTAAAATAACTACCCGCATCTTTACTTCACTCCATCAATAAAAGTAAAAGGCCGTTCAATATGCTGGATATCCGCCCGGATACCGGGATAAACCGCTACTTTAGCATGCGCATTATTATTGTCATCTCACCTGGCAATAGCTTTTATCTATGACCTGTGGCAACAATAGAGGGGAAGCCGGACTGTCGCATTCTTATTCGCCAGGCTACGGTTTTTGCTTCACTTTTATCAGACTGAGCTACGATTAAACTGTGTGGGCATGATGAGGTGCCCGCCGTAATTAATGAGGGCGCGCTGATGGCTATTTCTGTTGATGATCGGGTACGGAACCCGCAGCGTCTGGATGACGGACCAGACTGGACGTTCGATTTACTGCAGGTCTATCTGGATGAAATCGACCGGGTGGCGAAACTTTACCGGCTGGACACCTATCCGCATCAGATAGAGGTCATTACCTCTGAACAGATGATGGACGCCTATTCCAGTATCGGTATGCCGATTAACTACTCCCACTGGTCGTTCGGTAAAAAATTCATCGAGACGGAACAACGCTATAAGCATGGTCAGCAGGGGCTGGCGTACGAGATTGTGATTAACTCTAATCCCTGCATCGCCTATCTGATGGAAGAAAACACCATGACCATGCAGGCGCTGGTGATGGCGCATGCCTGTTATGGCCACAACTCTTTCTTTAAAAACAACTATCTGTTTCGCAGCTGGACCGATGCCGGCTCCATCGTCGACTATCTCATCTTCGCTCGTCAGTATATCGCCCACTGCGAAGAGCGCTACGGCGTGGTTGAGGTCGAACGGCTGCTCGACTCCTGTCATGCGCTGATGAATTACGGCGTCGATCGCTACAAACGACCGCAGAAGATCTCGCTGGAAGAGGAGAAGCTGCGGCAAAAAAGCCGCGAAGCCTACCTGCAAAGCCAGGTCAACGATCTATGGAAAACGCTGCCGCGCCGCGAGCGCGAACTGGCGCAGGAGACGGAGCAACGCTTCCCGGCCGAACCGCAGGAAAACCTGCTCTATTTCATGGAAAAACATGCCCCGCTGCTGGAGCCATGGCAGCGCGAAATCCTGCGTATCGTGCGTAAGGTCAGCCAGTATTTCTATCCGCAGAAGCAGACCCAGGTGATGAACGAGGGTTGGGCGACGTTCTGGCACTACACCATCCTCAATCATTTATATGATGAGGGCCGTGTATCGGAACGCTTTATGATGGAGTTCCTGCACAGCCACACCAACGTGGTGTACCAGCCGCCGTACAACAGCCCCTATTACAGCGGCATCAACCCGTATGCGCTGGGCTTCGCCATGTTCCAGGACATTAAGCGCATCTGTCAGTCGCCGACGGACGAGGATCGCCACTGGTTCCCGACCATCGCCGGCAGCGACTGGCTGGATACCCTGCATTTCGCCATGCAGAACTTTAAGGACGAGAGCTTTATCAGCCAGTTCCTGTCGCCGAAGGTAATGCGCGACTTCCGGCTGTTCACCGTACTGGACGACGATCGTAATAATTATCTGGAGATTGAGGCGATCCACAATGAAGAAGGTTACCGACTGGTGCGCCAGGAGCTGTCCGCGCAGTACAACCTGAGCAATCTGGAGCCGAATATTCAGGTGTGGAACGTCAACCTGCGCGGCGATCGATCGATGACGCTGCGATATATCCCCCATCAGCGCGCGCCGCTGGATAAAAGCTGCCGCGAAGTGATGAAGCACGTGCACCGTCTGTGGGGATTTGATGTTTATCTGGAGCAGATGAATCAGGACGGCAGCGTGGAGTTGCTGGACCGTTGCCCGCCGCGCATTAACAGCGCCGACTAATCCCTCCCGCCACCGGGTTATCGGCGCCGGCCGATAACCTCTTTCCTCTCTATGCGCCGGTTTAACGCCGCGCGTCGGCCAGATCGGTCGGGATAGCGCTCTGCATGCTGTGCCAGATAGCCCCGCTGTCTTTGCCATAGTGGCGCACGACTTCCAGTACCTGGTCGTACAGCCCCTCGCGGCACAGCGACTCCAGCCGCGAGTAGAAATCCAGCGCCAGTTTACGCGCGCTCGGGTTGGAGAAATAGTAGCGGCCGACGCGGATATACAGCCCTTTAAGCCCGTTCAGGATCAGACCGTAGATCGGATTGCCGGAGGCGAAAGCCAGCCCGCGAAACACGTTGTAATCAAGTTCGGCGAACGCATCGGCGTTATCATCCACCCCGGCCCGATGCTCCAGCACGTCCTGCGCCTTATCCGGGTGCTGGCGCAGTGCGGTGCGAATAAAAATCGCCGCGATATTGGTTCTCACCGCCAGTAAATTATCGATTAACTGGGGAACGCTGTCATGATCCAGTCGCGCCAGCGTTTCCAGAATATTCAGACCGGAGGTCTCCCAGAAATTATTAATTCTGGTTGGTTTGCCGTGCTGAATGGTTAACCAGCCGTCGCGGGCAAGACGCTGTAATACTTCGCGTAATGTGGTGCGCGTAACGCCAATCAGCTCGGAAAGCTCCCGTTCAGCAGGCAGAATGGTTCCCGGAGGAAAGCGATTATTCCATATGCTTTCAATAATGTACTCTTCCGCGAATCCCGCCGGACTTTGCGCCTTTATGACCATTTTTTTGAAATTCCGTAGCGATATTGACCAGTGAAAATCGGACTCATCATACCAGATGTCCCAGGCATGACCTAGCCCAGCCAAAGTACAGAAAAGTAAATTTGCTACTGGTTATATGCATTATAGACAATGCGTTGCCATCGGGCGGAACAAAATCCCGTTCGCCTGCGCGACGCTGCGCCGTGCGGCCGGTTTCGGACCGCGCCAGTCGGGCGGCTGAATCAGCGTAAACGGCCGGCCGAGCCTTACGGTTGAACCGCTGAAGCGTCGTTCGGTACAGAAATGTCGGCGCTGACGGCTCATTTATGACGGAAGAATGATGTATAGTAAACGGGATACCGATCGCCCTGGCCTGCAACACCCGCCGGAACAGGCAGAAAAAAATGAAGTGACGATGGCAACCAGTATCCTGTCGCGCAGGCCAACTGCCGGCAGTGACATTTTCTTACGTTTTGCACAGTGAAATGCCGGCAGTAAAACAGGATTGTTTTACACTGCCGATTCTATCGATTTAGCATGGAAAATTCTTTATGTTACGATATCTTAACCGTTGCTCCAGGGGGCGCTCGGCCTGGCTATTGATGGCGCTGACCACCCTTGCGCTGGAGCTTGTCGCGTTGTATTTCCAGTACGCCATGCAGTTGCAGCCCTGCGTACTGTGTATCTACCAGCGCTGCGCGCTGTTTGGCGTAATGGGCGCCAGCCTTCTGGGCGCCGTCGCGCCCTCGACGCCGCTGCGCTACCCGGCGATAGTGTTGTGGATCTACAGCGCGTGGCAAGGGCTGCAACTGGCCTGGCAGCACACCAATATACAGCTGCACCCGTCGCCGTTTGTTACCTGCGACTTCTTTGTTTCCTTTCCCTCGTGGCTGCCGCTCGATAAATGGCTGCCTGCCGTATTCAGCGCCACCGGCGATTGCTCGGTAAGGCAATGGCAGTTTCTGACGCTGGAAATGCCGCAGTGGATGATGGTGATTTTCGCCGCCTATCTGATTGTCGCCCTGTTGGTTCTGATCGCTCAGCCGTTCCGGCCGAAACGCCGCGATTTATTTAGTCGCTAACTGTCGTTGACCAGACGAGCGCTGCGGTATCGCTCGTCTGGCCTGTTCCCGTATTGCAAATCTGTGGTTGCCCATGTCTCTATTTATCAAAGCCGTCATTGGCGCGGGGATTGTGATATTAATTAGTCTGATCGCCAAAACCCGTAATTACTACATCGCCGGGCTGGTTCCTCTGTTTCCCACCTTTGCCCTGATTGCGCATTATATCGTCGGCAATGAGCGCGGCATTGAGGCCCTGCGCACCACGCTGATTTTCAGCATGTGGTCGATCGTTCCCTATCTGGTTTATCTGATCACGCTATACGGCTTTACCTTTATGATGAGGCTGCCGCAGGCGCTGTTCGCCGCCGTGGTGTGCTGGAGCATTTCCGCGGCGCTGCTGATAAAGGTATGGACGTGGTATCAGGCCGGTTGAGCAGGCAGTCGGGTAAAGCGACGCTGGGCCGGCGAAAGTCGGCGCTGGAAGGTAACATGAAGGCCACCGGACGGTGGCCCTGGAGTTGTCAGCGGTATTCCGCCATCACTGCCCGCGAGCTGGCGAATATCCGTTCACGGTAAATCGGCTGATAACCATGAGCGCCGCCTTACGCTGGCGGATGAACGGAATGCTGCAAAATACCGCTTTGCCTGTCGATAGCTGCGTCAGGCAAAACGTGGATCGTTATGACGCAAGTTGCCGCGGCGTTCCCAGCCCCATCAGCGTTTCAGGTTTGAATAACCCCTTCACGCCGCGCAGCTCAATGCATTTAACACGGCGAGCCGCATTGGCATCCAGATTATCGGCATGAATCGCGGCGATAGTGCCGGTCAGACCGGTTTCGCTGTCCATCACGCGGATGCCGGGAACAATCGGGTTTCTGTATCGGTCATAAGTAGTTATCATTTTTGTCCTCCTGCTTGTTAACTAAAACAATAACTACGGAAAAGACTACTCCTCAGCCGTTAATCGTTCAACCACATATTTTCCCGGCGCGCTTATAGCATATAACATGAATAAAATGGCGAGTCATGCTACAAAAAATAAAATTAAAAGAATAAAACGCCAACCACGCCAACCACGCCAACCACGCCAACCACGCCAACCACGCCAACCACGCCAACCACGCCAACCACGCCAACCACGCCAACCACGCCAACCACGCCAACCACGCCAACCACGCCAACCATCGAGCGTCGACGCCGCCTGACGCAATAGTCAATCGCTTTCCCGCGAAATATCCGGCTGATGCTCAACGCTAAAATTAACTGAACGGGCAATAAAACACATTTCATGGGCTTTATGGTGCAGCGTTTTCGCCAGGTCTGGATCTGAATCGGCGCTAATAATCACTTTAGGCCGCAGGATAACCGATTCGAACTGACCGGCGCCGCCCTGCACCTCAACCATGACGCCGCTCGCATCATCTTCATACGCCACCACCGTTACGCCCGCGGCGGCGCAGAGCCCCAGATACCATAGCTTATGGCAGGCCGCGAGCGATGCCACCAACATATCCTCCGGATTCCAGCGCGTGGCGTCGCCGCGAAACGCCGGGTCAGAGGACGCGGAAATCGCCGCCTTGCCCGGCGCGTGAATTTCATGATTACGGCTATAGCTGCGGTAACTTGCGGTGCCGCAGCCTTCATTGCCAGTCCAGCGCACGGTCACCCGGTAAGTATGTTTTTTGTCCGTCATCGGTTATGTCCCGCATTGTGATTAAATCGTTGTGTACCTTACAAGGCAGTGCTGATGCATATCTGATTCACGCCTGAAACGCGGTCGGCGAGGCACCGCGCCGGACCGCACTGGAACAACGCCCATGCAGACGCCATCGCGCGGTATCAAGCGTAATCACGCTACTCCTGTAGATGGGCTGCCGTCCCGAGGCCGCCAGCCTGCGCCTTCAGTCGCCGGATATACACGGCGGCCCACAGCAGACCAAGGAGCGAGGCCCCGAGCGATCCCAGCAAGACTCCCAGCTTCGCCGCCGCCAACAGACTGTCGTCGGCAAACGCCAGCATGGCGATAAAGATGGACATGGTGAAGCCGATGCCGGCCAACAGCCCAATCAACACGATTCCGTCCCACGACAGGCCCCCAGGCAAGCGACACCAGCCCAGTTTAACCATAATCCAGCTGACACCGATTACCCCGATAGGTTTGCCGAGCATTAGCGCCAGCGCAACGCCGGACATAACCCGCCAGGCGGCGTCCCCGGACAGATCGACGCCCGCGACGCTCACGCCGGCATTGGCCAGCGCGAACAACGGCATAATGGCATAAGCGACCCAGGGATGAAGCGCCATCTGTACGCGCACCACCGGCGGCAGACGTTCCCGCTGCGCCAGGCGCAATTGACTGACCGGGTCTGCGAGGCGGCTGGCATCCGCTTTCACGCTCGGCGCCTCGCCGGAGAGCTTCCGGGCAATACGGCGGACAACCTCCCGCAGACGTCCGCTCAGCCCGTTTTGCTGAGCGGATGTCACCGGCGTCATCAGTCCGAGGAGCACGCCGGCCAGAGTGGGATGCACGCCGGTGATCAGTAAACCCGACCAGACCAGCGCGCCGGGAATAACATAGGCATACGCAGAGCCGCTGCCGGCCATGCGGAGTCCCAGCACCAACAGGATCCCCACGCCGACGATAAGAACGCCGCGATAGTCCAGCCCGGAGGAATAAAAAAAAGCGATAATCAACACGGCGATAATATCGTCGATAATCGCCAGCGCCAGCAGGAATACCCGCACATTGGCCGGGATCGCGCGGCCGAGCAGCGCCAGCACGCCCACGGCGAAGGCGATATCGGTAGCCGTGGGCACAGCCCAGCCGTGATAACGCAGCGGATCGCTATTCAATCCAAAGTAAATAACGGCCGGCGCGATAACCCCGCCGGCGGCGGCGGCCAGCGGCAATAGCGCCTGACGGAATTCGCTCAGCGCGCCTTCATGAATCTCCCGGCGAATCTCCATGCCGGCGACAAGAAAAAAAATGGTCATCAGGACATCGTTGATCCAGAAATGCAACGGATGGGAGAAGTTCCACGCGCCAGAGCCAAACGAGAGAGTCGTATGCCACAGCGCGTGATAGCCGGCGGCGAAAGGCGAATTAGCCCAGATAAAGGCCGCGGCGGCGGCGATCAGCAGCACGGCGCCGCTAACGGCTTCGATATGGAGAAAGCGCGCGAGGGTAGTGACGGCGCGTGCGGTCAGGCGCCGGACCAGGGGCTGACGGTTCGGGGATTGGTTCATCGTTAACGAAACTCCGCGAGGCGGCCCGACCATCGCCTGTATTTAACCTGTCTCACTGCGACATACAGCTGACACCCGGTTTGCATTTTATACACAGGATTAAACGATGTCTAAAGTGATTCGGCATGCCATTCCGCCAACGGCGAACGGAAACGCCGCTGGCGATGGCCCATCAGGGCCGACAGCAGCTCGTTCGTTATCGTCGCGCGCCTTAACGCCGCTCGATACCACGAACCCGGTACGAAAAAGAAGCAGTATGAAGCAAGATACCGTGCTTAAGGCTGTGTCCACCATTGCCGGGCAAGATCAAATTTCACTTAAGGCAGGCAGCGCGCCATACCCTATCCTTCCAGATCAAATTTTGCAAAAAACCGTTGAGCTCCACCCTGTCGATAATATACAACATGAAGGACCAGTTTATGGCATAGATAACCCGAACGCTAATACACACAGCCACCATATAAGCCGGCATATGCGAGAGTGGATCCAGCATGAAACTTAAGACAAACCTTGAGGATTATACAGAGCGTGAGTTTGTGGATTTTTTGAATAATTTTTTCGAAAACCCGAACAACATAAAAGGAAACGCGCGTAAAAAACACATTGAAAAATTAACATCTCATTTTGACAACATAATTAACCACCCGGAAGGAAATGGTCTTATTTTTAACCCTCCCGATGACAGGAGCGATTCACCTGAAGGCATAATCGATGAATTAAAACGGTGGAGAAAACAGCAAGGACTGCCATTATTCAAAGGCTCAAAATGATCATTGCAGGCTGATTAAAGATATTAGCTCAGACCTGGGGGCTCAGTGGTAAGACACGATCAAGACTGACAGTCTGCAATAAGCAGACCATACAGGCAGCCGGGATGCTGATAAGATTTCTACTATCAGGTGCAGATACGAACATTGGTGACAATTTTTTCTACCGGGGAAAATTATGAAGTATCAGGATGTATTGCAGAAATTATTGCTGGATGACCCTATAAGGATGAAGGCACTTTACGCAGTTCGGGCATTAAACCTCAGCGATGGATGGATCGGTGCTGGGTTTGTGCGAGATGCGGTATGGGATCATTTACATGGGTATGGGCAAAGGCCTGTCTCTGGTGATGTGGATGTTATCTGGTTCAACCCGGAACATTGTAATCCAGCTCACGATAGCTATCTGGAAGATAGTCTTAGCCAGCAACTTTCTACGTTCAACTGGTCGGTGAAAAATCAAGCCCGAATGCATCAACGTAACGGTAATGCGCCTTATCTCTCAACAGAAAACGCCCTGCTATACTGGCCTGAAACCGCTACGGCTGTCGCAGCCAGATTGGGAGATAAAGATCTTATTGATATTAACGCGCCCTATGGACTCGATGATCTGTTTGAACTGCGTCTACGACCGACTCCCACATTTGAGTATGAAAAGTTTGATGTATTTAAGCAACGTATCACTACAAAACGATGGATGGAACGTTATCCCATGTTGCAGCTTGACGTTCCCTCATAATCAGAGTCAGAAAATTTTAAACTATCATTTTTCACGACCTGACCTATCAATGAGTGATAATGTTATTAACGTTCGCATCTGGCACAAAGCTGTCCGTCAGATTAAGTATAACCCTGAGCCACAAAAGTGTCGGATCGAGTCTGAGCGAATACAGTTCAAAGGTTATCAGCGTAAAAAAAACCACACAATCATTTACTCTTCTCATCAACAACAGATACTATTCAGACAATAAAAATCAGCCGAATTTACTCCCCTGCCGGGATTTAAACCTTATCGGTTAACTCATTAAATTTACTGAACTTTCCGAGAAAATACTTTTCAAATACGCTGTTAATAATTCAAAATCTATATTACCCGATTTTAGCTCAGCAGTTATTTTTTGCGTGCCAACTTCATTTAGCTTTTATTTTTTGTATTTTTTTCTAATTATTTTAATTCACGATTCATCTACACACCTCCAGAACTGTTTATTTAATCACCGCTGAGACAATGGTAGATGATGACTTAAACGCGTTATTTTGACAAGATACTCACCTTTATACTCTAAATAATGCGCGTGCGGGAAGGCGGTAAGGCCGCGAATTCTGATGAACTGACTCAAGTCAGTGATTCGGGTGAGCGAACGCAGCCAACGCACCTGCAACCTGAAGTATGACGAGTATAAGTGATACGGTTTATGGCATGCCGATGTTGTCATCAAACAGAAGCCGTACGTAAACATAGAGCGGGAAAGGCAAGATTTCCCCGATATTACTATTAACATTGTCTTCGTACTTTCCAGATTCACTACCGTTACACCGCCCAGGATCCGGAACAAATGAAAAGTTGTCGAGAAGGCAATGAATATGTCGAATATTAAAATCAGGACACCAACCACCCCGTAACAAAAAAGCCCACTATTGTGGGCTTTTTTGTTACAAGGACTGCTAGTCAGCAAGTCCACTTTTGGTCTGTGAGTACGATTCAGACATGTTATATTTCTCAACAATGTCCCCATTGAAAAGAATCGTCAGTTCCTTTTTATTCACATGCACGCTGTTGTGGAAAAGGCCGTAAAAGGGAATAAAATTCTTGCCATCGACATTGGCCTTAGCAAAAACATACTTCCAAATCTCCTTCCCTCCGTCAGTGTAATTTACTGAGTCGGGAGAACCGAAGGCCGCCTTGACTGATGCTTTGTCAGTGACCCCCTGCGTTATTTTATTTTGTACACTGGTCTCAGTTTCGTTGCCGATCGCTTTATTTCCAGACGAGGCACAGCCAGCAAGCACAGATGACACCATTAACATACTGATAACCGCTATCTTTTTCAATTTCCTATCCCCATTGGTAAACTAAGATTAATCCTATCATCTTGTTTTTTTGCGGCAATAAAAAATCGATAACGTTAGTAATTTGTCGTCTCCATTGGCGTGACTGGACAACCCAAAAGTTGGCTGAAGCTGAGTCGACATTGAGCCTCCACTGTCAACGTCCGTGATGAATGTTTAGACAAGCAACTCACGGCTATTTGACTTGATGTGTTTTACACCTGCGCATCACTCGCATAATTGTACACATTGTGCGTTACGCTCAGGCCACGACTGACACTAAATAGCTTCGCGCATTAATGCTTCACTTTTGACCATGCCACAGCGCGTAACTGATGATAAGAGCATTTAAATAATCATTAAAAACAGTTGATTATGATTTAATCATAATATCGTTGTCACTCAACCTGCAGGGTAGGTGTAGCGCTATTATGCGAAGCTATTTAGCCGTCCCGAGGTTTTGGTCGCGGATAACGCTTCCGTTATCGCCCGGAATCATAGACTGCTTACCCGCGCTGGATTTATAAATCCCCAGCCGACCTGACATAGGCCACCAGCAAGCGCGGGGCCGCCGTTCTTCCTCTTTCCGGAAAGAGCCGATATCAAACCTGGCCCGGCAAGCAACGCTGCCCCCGACAACCGCCGCCGCACCCAATGAACCGATGTACGCAACCCGCGCAGCCAGGCCGTCATCGTCGCTGCAGAAGCCGTGCCAACCGCAGTTGCCGTCGCGATGCCAGCCACGGATGCCGTTGTTGCGGCTGTTGCGGCGATCTGCGCTGAACGCCCCATGACTGCTGCGCGCACACGCCCCCGAAGAACTTACGAATCAAGACATACCTTCTCATGCCGGACGTTAAGCGTCGGAGTAAAACCTGACTTTATTGCCGCGCAAATGGGCCATACATCAGTACAGATGGTCTACAGCGTTTATGGAAAATGGATCACTGACAGCAATGTCGACCAACTGAGCATCTTAAATGCTAATTTTTCCAGTAATGCCCCACTCATGCCCCACGTTTTAAATCAGAATTAAAAAAATTTTTATTTTCAACTATCAGCGCGCCCAGTCCGGCTTATTTAAAATGTGATCCTGCCAGTCCACCACTTCGCTTTCGCGCACGGCGATGTGACGCACCGAGATACGTTCCCCGTGCATCGCCGCCTTCGATCCGGTCAGCATCGGGTGCCAGTGCGGCAACCCTTTGCCCTCATGGATCAGACGATAAGAGCAGGTTGGCGGCAGCCAGTCAAAGCTCAACAAATTCTCGCGCGTCAGTTTGATACAGTCAGGTTCAAACTCGAACCGGCGCGCGTAGTTACGGCACTGACAGCTTTTGATGTTTAGCTGGTTGCAGGCCACATTGGTAAAATAGAGTTCATCGGTATCTGCGTCGATCAACTTATTCAGGCAGCACTGGCCGCAACCATCACACAGTGATTCCCACTCGTTATCGGTCATTTCATCCAGTGTTTTTCGCTGCCAAAAAGGCGCCTGATTCATGGTCATATCCGGTTTTAATCAAAGGGGGTGCACTGTATAACGGGTTTGCCCGGCGCAGGCAAGCCTCAGTTAATCTTTTGTCTGCACCCAAAAGGCGTGAATAAGGCCCGGGAAATAGCCCAGCAGGGTTAAAATAATGTTCAGCACGAATGCCCACCCCAGACCTTTGCCCAGTAAAACGCCGAACGGCGGCACAATAATAGTAAAGACAATACGCCAGAATCCCATATCGCAACTCCTCTCCTGCAACGTGAGTTATCAACTTAGTTCAGCATGGCCGATCTGACAAACGAAGCGGTAAGTTAAGAAGGAAACGGCGCGGCGGACGAACATCGACAGCAACCACCCGCCGCGACGGGTGGCGGACAGAAATTAAATGATACGGGTATTCAGCGTCTTATCGTTCAGCGTAATCTTCAGCATATCGCCGGATTGGATCGGGCCGACGCCCTGCGGCGTGCCGGTCAGAATAATGTCGCCCGCGCGCAGCGTGAAAAAGCGGCTCATATAGGCAATCAGCGGCAGGATCGGCGTGATCATATCGCGCGTGTTGCCCTGCTGACGCACTTCATCATTCACCTTAACGCCCAGATCCGTCTGCTGCGGATCGCCGAATTCGGCGACGGGAATAAAGCCGGAAATCGGGCAGGATCCGTCGAAACCTTTAGCCCGTTCCCACGGCTGCCCGGCTTTTTTCAGCGTCGCCTGCAAATCGCGCAACGTGAGATCCAGCGCCACGCCATAACCGGCGATGGCCCGGGCGACGCGCTCCTCGTTCGCCTGTTTGAGCGGCGTACCGATCAGCACGGCCAGTTCCACTTCATGGTGCACCGACCCCAGATTCTTTGGAATAGCCACCGGCTGGCGCAGATCGCACAATGCCGTTTCCGGTTTGATGAACAACACCGGTTCAACAGGCGTTGCGCTACCCATCTCCTGAATATGTGCCGCATAATTGCTGCCAACACATACAACTTTATTCACCGGAAAGTCGAGCAGAGCGCCCTGCCAGTCTCTATGTTGATACATGAATATTCTCCTGCCCCATGTCATTACGAGCCATTGTTGTATGTCTTCACTGCCTGTCGCCGAGCCATCATACCGCCATCGCCGGGAAAACAGTAATAACGATAGCCGCAGATACCAAAAGATTTGTGCCGCCGCGCGGTACGCGCCTGCGATTATCCGTCCGCCCGTCAAAACGCACGCAATACGCATCTCATGGGATAAACCTGCCGCCGTCGATCAGCAACGAAAATGCCTTTAGCCAGGGTACTGCGCGCCAGGCATTATCTGAAAATGGTCGCTGTATTATCTTTTTTCATTTTTCTGATGCTGCGTTAATAAACTTTCCAGCGGCGGCGGAACCTGTAGATAAAACCCCTGCTCGCGCAGGGATTGTTTTACTTTTTCTATATCCGCCGAAGCAAGTTTTTTACTGCCGTCCAGCGGTAATAGCATCGCTAAACGGGGCGTGCCGAAACTTTTCATCAGTTCTGGCGGCACGCGGGAGAAATCGTCTTTTTTTTCGACATAAAGATATGTCTGGTCGCGTTTAGTACTCCGATAGATCACACAAAACATTTTTTTTACTCTATTTAATGGGAATGCCGTCTTGCCTGTATATAATTGTGACTATAACATGCTTGCAGCGCTCCGGAATATTCTGCTCAGGCGTCTATTGCGGAGATAAAAGATGGCTATAACCTAAATAATTCGAGTTGCAGGGCAAAACGTTATCGTTTTGAACAACGCCGGGCGTTGGCCCTTTATGCGCCGCGTTACGCGGCAGGCGCTGCCCGAAGGGGAGCTTCAGGATGAGGCTCGTTCATCCCGATGCGCTTACACCAGTAAGTGGTTCGGGTGACAAGTCCGCCAGGTG
The DNA here is from genome assembly GCF_008710095.1 of Affinibrenneria salicis. The sequence continues at coordinate 160,115 of NZ_VYKJ01000002.1, read as the reverse complement.
CGGATTTGCACGCCGCTGGCGTCGGCTCCGCCGGACAGAGGCCCCAAAAGGGGCCTGCCGCCTGAGCGACGCCGACGCAGCTGCAACCTGAAGTATGACGGGTATAAAAAGATGCAGAGACTGGGTCAGAATAGATGTCACAAACGCCAATTGAGCTAAAAGGCAGCAGCTTTACCTTGTCGGTTGTCCATGTGCATGATGCACAGCCCGAGGTAATTTACCAGGCACTGCAGGAAAAGGTGGAACAAGCCCCCGCATTTCTGAAAAATGCCCCGGTGGTCATTAACGTCAGCGCCGTGGATACGGCTCTCGACTGGCTGCCGGTGCAGCAGGCCATCTCCTCCGCCGGGCTGCACGTTGTCGGTGTCAGCGGATGCAAGGACGAACGGCTGCGGCAGGCGATCGCCGACGCCGGTCTGCCTCTGCTAAGCGAAGGCAAGGAGTTGCCGCCGCGCCGCGCCGCAGAGCCGGTACCGGCCGCGCCCGTGGTGAGCAAAACCCGGGTCGTTAGCGCGCCGGTGCGCTCCGGCCAGCAAATTTACGCCCGCAATTGCGATCTGATTATTACCAGTCAGGTCAGTGCCGGCGCGGAAGTGATTGCCGACGGCAATATTCATATTTACGGCATGATGCGTGGCCGGGCCTTAGCCGGCGTATCCGGAGACGCTAGCTGCCAGATCTTCTGTACCCATCTGGCGGCAGAATTGGTTTCCATTGCCGGGAGATATTGGCTCAGCGATCAGATACCGCCTGCGTTTTTCGGACAGGCAGCGCGTCTGAACCTGTTGGATAATACCTTAAACATTCAATCTTTAGACTATACCCAATAGATTTCAGGAGGCAGGAAGACGGCGAACGAACGAATCCCGGCGGCTTAGTCAGCTAAGCGCCCGGGCGGGAGAGAAGCCGGTGCGCCTGCGACATGAAAGATTAAGGGGTATATAAGCCCTTTCGACAAGGAATCACTTATGGCACGCATTATTGTTGTTACATCGGGTAAAGGGGGCGTTGGCAAGACTACTTCGAGCGCGGCCATTGCTACCGGTTTAGCCCAGAAAGGAAAAAAAACCGTTGTCATCGATTTCGATATCGGTCTGCGTAACCTTGATCTGATCATGGGCTGTGAACGCCGCGTCGTGTACGATTTCGTCAATGTGATTCAGGGCGACGCCACCTTAAATCAGGCGTTAATCAAAGATAAGCGCACTGAGAATTTGTATATTCTGCCTGCCTCGCAGACCCGCGACAAAGATGCCCTGACACGCGAAGGCGTGGAGAAAGTGCTGGATGATTTAGCCGCAATGAGCTTTGATTTCATTGTTTGCGACTCGCCGGCCGGCATTGAAACCGGGGCGCTGATGGCGCTCTATTTCGCCGACGAAGCCGTTATCACCACCAACCCGGAAGTCTCTTCGGTGCGTGACTCCGACCGCATTCTCGGCATCCTGTCGTCCAAATCGCGCCGGGCCGAGCGTTCCGAAGAGCCGATTAAGGAACATTTGTTGCTCACCCGCTACAACCCGGGCCGCGTCAGCCGCGGCGATATGCTGAGCATGGAAGACGTGCTGGAAATCCTGCGCATTCCGCTGGTCGGCGTCATTCCGGAAGATCAATCCGTACTGCGGGCATCCAACCAGGGTGAACCCGTCATCCTCGATCATGAGTCCGATGCAGGTAAAGCCTATTCGGATACCGTAGAACGCCTGTTAGGGGAAGATCGTCCTTTCCGCTTCGTTGAAGAAGAGAAGAAAGGCTTCCTTAAACGCCTTTTTGGGGGATAAATTATGGCATTACTCGACTTCTTTCTGTCCCGCAAAAAAACGACAGCCAATATTGCCAAGGAACGGCTGCAAATTATTGTCGCGGAGCGACGTCGTGGTGATAGTGAACCCCATTATTTACCGCAGTTAAAACGCGATATTCTGGAGGTCATCTGTAAATATGTACAGATAGATCCGGAAATGGTGACCGTGCAGCTGGAACAAAAGGGAGATGATATTTCAGTGCTCGAACTGAATGTCACTTTGCCGGAGGCGGAAGAAACACCTAAATGATCCCAAAATCATAATCTCTCCCTGCGCAATGCAGGGAGAGCTGTATTTATATCCAGCCTTTATCTTTCCCCTGCGCTTATTCCCTTTGCTCCGTTCAGGCTTTATTCCCGACAAAACGCAGACTAATCGTCCGATGGCTGATTCGTTTTATTTAGCAGTCGGATATTCGGCGTCACTCTGAGCAAATATATACCGGCAATGGCGCGTCGCCGATATCACCTGATTATCTTCGTGCAGTAATGGCGAAAAACCGGCGCCGTAAAAAAGGTATGTCGATCGCCTTATTTGCGCCAGCGTTTTTTACTGCTGCCGGGTGCACACAGCACTGAGCGGCGCGAATCCTCGGGATCCGCCAGCAGTTCCGGTCGACTGCCCTGCGCTACCGCCGTCGATGGCCGAAACTCGCTGCCGAGAGCCCGGCTCAGCGCGGCGCGCGCCGTCGCCAAATCGGCAGTAAAATACAGCGCGAATACCGGCAGCGTGGTTTTAGGCACCGCCAGCCTGCTAACGGCGAGGTCGTGAAAGCGTTCATTAATGCAATAGCTGGCCAGTTGGTCGTCCTGGTCGCAGCGTTTATCTTCCTGCGAGCGCAGCCAGGCATTGCGCGTAGCGCCGCTGTACTCGTCGATATACAGATCGCCCAGCCGGCACTGGCTAAAGCCGGCCGTGGCCGCGGCAAACGAGACAGGATCCGCCGGTTCAACGGCGCCAGCCCCGGCGGCGCAGACGCCTGAGTACAGCGCCAACGCCGTCGTCAAGGCGCCGGCTAAAGATGAAGTCATCGCCTTCTCCCTGACATCGACGATATACATTAGCGTCGATTGCCCGACGGCCAGCCGCCGAACCGTTTTTAATACTGCTGCAGCAGTTCGCTCAATGCATTACTGAACAGCGTATTGCGCCATCCACTCAGCATATCGGGCGGCGTTTCCTTATCCTGCGCGCCAAGATGCCAGTGCCAGTTCAGCAGCCGGTTAATCTGGCGCCGCGATGCCAGCAGCTCGGCTGACAAACCGCTGCGTTCGCTGGTCTGCTGCACCAGCGCCTTAACGTCCTTAAAGGCTTTCTTATAGCCCGGATAATCAATCAGGTTAATCACCGGCGCCGGATAGCGGCTCTCGTCCATATCGCGCGTTTCGGCCACCAGCGCCAGCAGCGTTTTGCCATGGTAACGAATTTCCGGCCCGCTCAGTCCAAGCGAATCCAGTTCACCCAGCGATCCCGGCAAATAACGTGCGACCTGCCACAAATGTTCTTCGCGCACGATAAAGTTTACCGCGCTGTCGCGCTCCCGGGCTTTACGCAAACGCCACTCGGCCAGTTTCTGCAGACAGGCCAACTGCCGACCGCGCAGTTGCCACGCATTGCCGATATCGCGGTATGCGCTCTCCGGCGCCGGCACCTCGCGCCTGCGCTGGCAGAGCGCGAGGCATTCGTCGCGCGCCGCATCCAGCCAACCGGCGGCGCGGATCTCTTCCATCAGCCGCAGCGCGATCGGCAACAGATAATAGACGTCGGCCGCCGCATATTCGCACTGCCGCTCGCTGAGCGGGCGGGCCAGCCAGTCCGTGCGGGACTCGCTTTTATCCAGTTCGATACCACTGTATTCGGCCACCAGCGCGGCGAATCCCCAGGATAGCGGACGACCGAGAAACGCCGCGACCACCTGGGTATCGATAAACGAAACCGGCAGTTGATCAAACGCATTGAGGAACACCTCCAGATCTTCGCTGCTGGCATGCAGGAACTTGACCACCTGCTCATCCTGCAGCAGCTCACGCATCGGCTGCCATTGCTGAATCTGTAAAGGGTCAATTAACGACAACCGCTCACCATCATACAGTTGAATCAATCCCAGTCGGGGGTAGTAAGTCCGTGTCCTGACAAATTCGGTGTCCAGCGCAATATTGCGCGACTCACGCGCCTGGTGGCAAACCTGCTTCAGGCCGGCATCGCTAGTAATCAACTGATAGTTCAAAACATCATTTCCTGATTATAAAAAATTTATGGTCCCGCAGGACGCGCCGCCCGCCCAGGCGCTAAATCGCTCCGGCCGCGCGCAAGGCAAGGCGGGCGGAGACGCCTTTGCGGGCTGTCATGCCGTCGTCCGAATGCCGCTGGCTATAGTAACCTGCGAGGCGCGCCGCCGCAGGACTTTATTTCCCGCCGCGGTTCAGGCGCTGCGCCGCACGGCGACGTCCGCCGCCGTCGTGCTGTGCGCGTCGCGCAGCTCGCGCCGCAAAATCTTGCCGACGTTGGATTTAGGCAGCTCGTCGCGGAACTCAAACTGACGCGGCACCTTGTAGCCGGTTAAGTGCCGGCGACAATGAGTAACCAGCTCGTCCGGGGTCAGGCTGTCGTCGCGCCGGACCACGAAAACCTTAACCGCCTCGCCGGAGACCTCGCTGGGCACGCCAATCGCCGCCGCTTCGGAGACCTTTGGATGCCGGGTGACCACATCCTCGATTTCGCTGGGATAAACATTGAAGCCGGATACCAGGATCATATCTTTCTTGCGATCAATGATACGCAGGAATCCCTGCGCATCAATCGTGACAATGTCACCGGTAGCCAGCCAGCCGTCTTTCATCACCTCCGCCGTAGCCGTCGGCTGTTGCCAGTAGCCGCTCATAACCTGCGGCCCGCGAATCCACATTTCGCCGGACGCGCCGGGCGGCACGTCGCATCCGTTATCATCCACCAGACGGATATCGGTCGAGGGCACCGGCAGGCCGATGCTGCCGTTATAACGCGTCAGATCGTAGGGATTGCCCGACACCAGCGGCGAACATTCGGTCAAACCGTAGCCCTCCAGCAGGTGGCGGCCGGTCAGCTTTTCCCAGCGCTCCGCCACCGCCTGCTGTACCGACATCCCGCCGCCGACCGACAGATGCAGCGTCGAGAAATCCAGCTGATGAAAGGCCGGATTATTCAGTAAAGCATTAAACAAGGTGTTTACCCCGCTGATGGCGGTAAACGGATAACGCGCCAGTTCTTTAACCAGCCCCGACACATCGCGCGGATTGGTGATCAACAAATTTTGCCCGCCCACATTGATAAACAGCAGGCAATTCACCATCAGCGCAAAAATATGGTACAGCGGCAGCGCGGTAACCATCAGCTCGCGGCCGTCATTGATCACCGGACCATAGGCCGCCTGCGCCTGCGCCAGGTTCGCCAGCATATTGCGATGCGTCAGCATCGCCCCTTTCGCCACGCCGGTCGTGCCGCCGGTATATTGCAGAAAGGCCAGATCGGTATTGACGGTAGCGGGCCTGACGTACTGCAGACGCCGACCCTGTTGCAGCACGCTACGAAATGACACCGCGCCGGGCAGATGGTACTTCGGCACCAGCCGCTTAATGTATTTCACCACAAAATTGACCAGCGTACCTTTGGCCGGGGAGAGCTGATCGCCCATTCTGGTCAGGATCACATGGCGCAACGATGTGTTATCGACGACTTTTTCCAGCGTATGGGCGAAATTAGACACGATGACGATCGCACGCGCGCCGCTATCCTTGAGCTGGTGCTCCAGTTCACGCGGCGTGTATAGCGGATTAACGTTAACCGCCACCATGCCGGCGCGCAGTACGCCAAACAGCGCCACCGGATACTGCAGCAGATTGGGCATCATCAGCGCAACGCGGTCGCCCTTGCGCAGGTGCGGCTGGTTTTGCAACCAGGCGGCGAAGGCGCGGCTGCGCGCTTCCAGCGTGCGATAGGTCATCACCTCGCCCATATTGATAAAGGCGGGTCGATCCGCGTAACGCGCAACCGCCTGTTCGAACCAGTCGGCGAGAGAGGCATAGCGGTCAGGATCGATGTCAGACGGGACATCCGCCGGATAGCGAGATAACCAGATCTTTTCCAGGGTATCACTCCCGATATATTTTCTTACTGGCATCGTTATAACCCATTCCCTCAATATGATTAACATTATTTTAACTCAGCCATTCGGGCCGGTTTTAAACAATGTCAGGGTTGAGAGCCGGGTCACCAATGCGCTTACCCGAGGTGCATAATAAAAATTCAGGCGACCGAAGTCGCCTGAGCGGAGTAGTTTATGAGCAATACATTATTCTGTCACGATCGTTTGTATCTGCGCCGGACCGTACCAGCCGCCGCCAAAACGCCAGCCGGGCCCCCAACCGGGGCCCCAGCCAGGTCCCCATCCGTGACCATAGCGGCCGCCCCAGCCCCAGGGACCGTATGGATCCGGCGTAACCACGCGTTGCACCACGCGCCAGCGCTTATAGCCCTGAGTCTGCAGCACCACGTAACGGTAAGGCGTATGGCCTATTTTACCCGGCTCGCTGCCGCTGATCGTGCCGACGACGGTCACCAGCCGATCGCTGAAGTCGACCGGGTCGAGGAAGCCATTGACCCAGGCGTACAGACGGCCCGGAGAAGGCTCGTCCAATAGCGGGCGGGCGCCGCCGTCAAGCGGCAGGCTGACAATCTCCAGCCGGCTGCGCCCTTCCTCATTACTGACGCCAACCACCCGCCCGCCGAAGCGCGCCTCCTGACCGACATACAGCTGCGGCGCATTCAACACCCGCACCAGATCCTGCTGCGGCGTATCGGACGTCCCTTTAATCTCATCGGGTACGCTCACGCAACCCGACAGCAACAGCAGACTGACCACCGCAATCAGCGCGGCGCCGATGCGGCCGGCCGGTGCGGACATCGTGGACGCCTTCGGCGACGTCCTCGCACGGTTCATCAACATAAGAGACCTCTTCTGTATCTTCCTGCCTGATTAGACTACGGCGCGGCGGAGAAGTTGCCGTTTATTACCGGCCGGGCAATTTTTTCCAGGCCACCTCATTGCGCAAATAACGCGGCTGAGCCTGCTCAACGCGCAGCGTGCGGCCGGCCTGCCATTGCGCCAACGCCAGCGGGATCATGTCCTGCGCGGCGGGCAGCAGAACGTCGCTGTCGCGCAGCGTTATCGCCGGATGGTTCACCAGTTGCGGCCAGGTTTGCCAGCCGGTGCCGGCCCGCGCCCAGTCGCCGGCCAGCGCCGCGCATTTCTCCTGAACCTGCTGCGGCGTCAGCACCGCTTCGTCCGCCTCGCCCTGCCACAGCCCCTGCGCATCGCGCCGGTACGGGCCCCAGTACACTTCGCCCATGCGGGCATCGATCGCCACCAGCACCCGGTCCGCCTCACTGCGGCGCCAGGCGCCCTGCGCCATGGTCGCCAGCGAGGAGACGCCGATCATCGGCAGATCGGCGCCCAGCGCCAGCCCCTGCGCGATGCCGGTGCCGATACGCACGCCGGTAAAACTGCCGGGACCGCAGCCGAACGCCAGCGCGTCCAGATCGGTCAACGCCAGACCGCTTTCGGCCAGCAGTTGCCGCACCATCGGTAAAATACGCTGAGTGTGCTCGCGCGGACAAATTTCAAATAACGACAGAAGTTCACCGTCATTCCAGAGTGCGGCAGAACAGGCTTCTGTCGCGGTATCAAGCGCTAAAATTCGCGTAGACATGCCAAACCTCAGGCGGGATAAATAGGTCGATTAACGGCGCGCATCATAGCACAGACGCGCCCGGCTGTTCGCCCTTAGCGGTAAGAAAGTCGATAGCCTGCCGCAAATCGCGCGTGCGCGGCGCGGGCGGCAGACTGTTCAGAAACACCGCGCCGTAGGGACGCATCACCAGCCGGTTGTCGCAGATAACCAGCACGCCACGATCGTCGGTATCGCGGATGAGTCGACCGACGCCCTGTTTTAGCGTAATGACCGCGTCCGGCAGTTGAACATCATTGAACGGATCGCCGCCGCTCAGTTGACAGTCTTCGATGCGCGCCTTCAGCAGCGGATCGTCGGGCGAGGTGAACGGCAGCTTGTCGATGATTACGCATGACAGCGCGTCGCCGCGCACGTCCACCCCTTCCCAGAAGCTGCTGGTCGCCACCAGCAGCGCATTGCCCGCCGAGACAAACTGCGCCAGCAGTTGGCCCTTGCTGGTTTCGCCCTGCAAAAGCACCGGCAGAGTCAGGCTGGCGCGAAACTCCGCCGCCAGCTCGCGCATCATTAAATGCGAGGTGCACAGCATAAAACAGCGCCCGCGGTTGGCTTCAATCAGCGGACGCAGCATGGCGGCCAGCCGACGCGCGGCGCCGGGTTGGTTGGTCGCCGGCAGGTAGCGCGGCACGCAGAGCAGCGCCTGACGGGCGTAGTCAAACGGACTGTGCAGTAGCAGGGTTTCCGCCTGCTCCAGCCCCAGACGACGGGTAAAATGGCTAAAGCTGTCGTTCACCGACAGCGTCGCCGAGGTGAAAATCCAGGCGCCCGGTTTTTCCCGCATCAATTCGCGAAAGCGTTCCGCGACCGACAGCGGAGTCAGCGCCAGCACGAAATGGCGCGAATTGCACTCATACCAGTAACTGTAGCCCGGCTGGCCGACGTCTTTCAGCCTTTTCAGCCGGTTGCGGTAGAGCGTGGCGCGCTCAAAGGCGGCGTCGAGCAGCGCCGATCGGCCAAGCGACAGCTTTGCCACGTCGTAGCACAGCTCCAGCGCGTCATCCAGCAGCAACAGCGCGCGCTGCAGCGCCGGCTGGCCGAGCACGTCCCGCAGGTTGCCGCGGAAGCCGGGATCGCCCAACGCCAGACGGAAGTCCTGAGTGCTTTGCGTCAGCCGATCGGCGCTTTTCTGCAGTTGAGCCGTATCGCGCACTTCGGTGCGATAAGCAATGATAATATCGCGCGCCAGATCCAACAGTTGACGGCTGGTTAGCTGCTGACCGAAATACTGGCTGGCGATATCCGGGATTTGATGGGCCTCATCGAAAATCACCACCTCGCTATCCGGGATCAGTTCGGCGAAGCCGCTCTCCTTCACGACCTTATCCGCCAGCCAGAGGTGATGGTTGACCACCACCACATCGGCATCCAGCGCCCGCCGGCGCGCCATCACGACAAAGCACTCTTTATAGCGCGGACAGTCGCTGCCCAGGCAGTTGTCGTTAGTGCTGGTCACCAGCGGCCAGATCGCGCTGTCTTCGGCCACGCCGGAACCGGCGCTGATATCACCATCAACGGTGGTCGACGACCAGCCGCGCAGCGTAATCAGTTCGCTTAGCGTCTGCCGATCGAGATCGCCGCCGGCCAGAGATTGCTGTTCCAGCCGCTCCAGGCACAGGTAGTTCGAACGCCCTTTCAGCAGCGCCAGCTTGCCGCGATAATCGAGCGCGCGCGCCACGGTCGGCAGATCGCGGCTATAAAGTTGATCCTGCAGCGCTTTCGAACCGGTGGAAATAATCACCTTCTTTTGCGCGCGCAGCGCCGGCGCCAGATAGGCGTAGGTCTTGCCGGTGCCGGTGCCGGCTTCCACCACCAGCGGCTGACGCCGCTCAATCGCTACGGCCACCGCCAGCGACATTTGTCGCTGCGGCTCGCGCGGTTTAAATCCATCAATGGCTTGCGCCAGGGGTCCATCGGCGGCAAAATCATCGGCCGCATTGCGCTCATTCAACTCGGTATTCTCTTTCAGACCGGGAAAGTCAGCGCCGATTATGCCAGGTGCGCCCGCCGACTACCACCCGAAATCGGCTTTATTTCCCTGGCCGCCGGGCAGCGCGCCGCCGCAAGGCGGCCCGCTCGTCGTTTTTAATCAGGAGAACAGATGGAAATCAACAGAATCAATCCCGCCGACCGCTGGTCGGACGCGGTAATCCACAACGGAACGCTGTACTGCACCTGCGTAGCGAACGACCTGACGGCCGACGCGGGCATACAGACCGCCAGCGCGCTGGCCGAACTCGACGCGGTTTTGCGCCAGGCCGGCAGTGATAAAACGCGACTGCTGGACGTAACGATTTTTCTGGTCGATCTGCGTGACTTCGGCGCCATGAACGCCGTCTGGGATCAGTGGGTGACGCACGGCCATGCGCCGGTGCGCTGCACCGTACAGGCGCAGTTGATGGATCCGCGTTTTAAGATAGAGATCAAAGCGATCGCCGCCGTGTGATCGCCGGCTCCGGCCGCCGCGGCCGGGGTTAGTTCATCTCTTCGTCAGCGTCTTCGTCAGGTTCATCATCATCGAAAACAATAGTGACATTGTCACCTTTATGTTGTTCCCGCAGTTCCTGCGCAACCTGCGCAATCGCCTGACCGCTGCTCATGCCCTGCGACATTAGCGTCTGAATACGTTCAACAGCCTGCTGCTGCTGTTCATGGCTCAACGATGGCGTACCAAACATACCACTCTCCAGTCAAAAAACGGGGCTTATCATCGCATGAGTCAACGCCATTAAGCCAGCGCATCCGCTTTATGTTACTCTTCACCGCTGAGAAATGTGTTGCCGTTAACCGAGAACCGTATCACCGATATGTGCGCGACCCCGACTTATCATTCCCTGCCGTACCGTCCGGACGCAGCGCTGACGCTGTTCGCCCCCTTTTCCCGTCAGCCCTGGGCGATGCTGCTGCATTCCGCCTTCGCCGAACATGCCCATAATCGCTTCGATATTATGGTGGCCGACCCGCTCGTCACGCTGACCACCCGCGGCGACAGCACGCAAATAGCGCGCGACGGCGAACTGCGGCACGAGCACGGCGATCCGTTTTCAATCCTGCGTCGCCAGTTGACGCAGCTTGACCTGCAGACCGAAGCCCTGCCGGATTTCCCGTTTCAGGGCGGCGCGCTGGGTTTGTTCGGTTACGATTTGGGGCGCCGGATTGAGCGCCTGCCGACGCTGGCGCGTCAGGACCTGCAGCTGCCCGACATGGCTATCGGCCTGTACGACTGGGCGTTGATTGCCGATCATCAGCGGAAGACTCTGACGCTGGTCGCGCACGGCGACGCGCAGCGCCGGTTAACGTGGCTGAACAATCCGCCGCCGCCGGAGCAAACCACGCCGTTTAAACTCGACGGACACTGGCGGGCCAATATGACCCGCCGGCAGTATGGGCGGAAATTTCAGGCCATTCAGCGTTACCTGCGCGCCGGCGACTGTTATCAGGTTAATCTGGCTCAGCGCTTCAGCGCGCCTTATCAGGGCGACGAATGGCAGGCCTTTTGCCGGTTGCTGACGGCCAACCGCGCGCCCTTTTCCGCTTTCCTGCGGCTGCCGGACAATACGGTGATTAGCGTTTCGCCCGAGCGCTTTATTCGGCTGGAGCAACAGCGTATTGAAACCCGGCCGATTAAAGGAACGCTGCCGCGACTGGCCGATGCGCAGGCCGATCGCGCTCAGGCGAGCCGACTGGCCGACTCGGAAAAAGATCGGGCCGAAAATCTGATGATTGTCGATTTGATGCGTAACGATATTGGCCGGGTGGCCGCGCCCGGCAGCGTTCGCGTGCCGCAACTGTTCGTCGTCGAGCCCTTTCCTGCGGTGCACCACCTGGTCAGCACCATTACCGCCCGGCTGCCGGACGACACGCACGCGACGTCGTTATTGCGCGCTTGTTTTCCGGGCGGGTCAATCACCGGCGCGCCGAAAATTCGCGCGATGCAGATCATTGAAGAACTTGAACCGCAACGGCGCAGCGGCTGGTGCGGCAGCATCGGCTACCTTAGCGTCTGCGGCGGAATGGACACCAGTATCACTATCCGCACGCTGCTGACGGAACGGGGCAAAATCTATTGCTGGGCCGGTGGCGGCATCGTCGCCGACAGCCAGGAACAGGCGGAATATCAGGAAACCTTTGATAAACTGGCGCGCATACTGTCGCTGCTGGATGAGTAACCGACGATGCCGCAGACCCCTTACGCCGCCGCCCTGGCCAGCCGGACGTCCGCATCGCGGGCGGCGCCGGAGCTGTCCGCGTTTATCGCCCGTTTTCAGCTCTGCCGGCCGCCGCCGGCGCGCCCGGCCCGCAACCAGCGTCAGGCCGCCGTGCTGGTGCCTATCGTCTGCCACCCCCGGCCGACGCTGCTGCTCACCCGCCGTTCGGCCCACTTGCGTAAACACCCGGGCCAGGTGGCGTTTCCCGGCGGCGCCGCCGATCCGCAGGATGAATCGCTGATCGCCACCGCGCTGCGAGAAGCGCATGAGGAAATCGCCCTGCCGCGGCGGCTGGTCGAGGTGCTGGGCACCCTGCCGGCGCTGGACAGCGTCAGCGGTTTTCGCGTCACGCCGGTGGTGGGTCTGGTCTCCCCGCTGGCGCGATTTATCCCCAATGACGACGAAGTCGCCGATCTGTTCGAAATGCCGCTGTGCGAAGCCCTGACGCTGACGCGCTATCACCCGCTGGACATTGAACGACGCCGGCAACCTCAGCGGGTTTATCTCTCCTGGTATCAGCAACAGTTTGTCTGGGGAATGACCGCCGCGATTATCCGGCAGCTGGCGCTGCAGGTCGGCGCGCTGGATCAGCGACGCGTCAGCCCCGCCGGCGTGCGGGGCTGACGTCCGGGCGTTACTCTTCCTGTTCGCCGGGTTCCGCTATTCGCTCGATGCGCACCAGTTCGATGCGATATTCGGAAACGGCCATAATGCGGAAGCTGAACTGATGCAGCTCAAGCACCTCGCCCACCGCCGGGAACTCATCGGTGTGCGCCAGAAGCATACCGGCCAGCGACGCGTAGTCGGCTTTAGGATCGACCAGATCGTGGCAATCCAGCACCTGCTCAAGGGAGTGAAGATCGGTGCCGCCCTTAACCAGCCAACCCTCGCCGTCCGCTACGATCTCCGGCGTCTCATCCGCATCCGGGAATTCGCCGGCAATCGCCTCCAGCACGTCCAGCGGCGTTACCAGTCCCTGAATCACGCCGAACTCGTTGCTAACCATCACCAGACTGCCGCGCGCCTGGCGCAGCACCGTCAGCAGATTGATGACGTCCAGCGTTTCCGGCACGATGATCGGCGAATTGGCGCCGGCGAAGCTCTCCACATCGGCATGGTTTTCCAGCGCCACCAGCAGATCCTTCGCGCGCACCACGCCGACCACCTCATCAAGCGATCCGCGACACACCGGGAACAGGCTATGCGGCGTATCCAGCAGCTGAGCGCGAATTTCTTCGATCGAACGTTCGCTATCCACCCACGAGATTTCCGTGCGCGGCGTCATCACGCTGCGCAGCGAACGCGAGGCCAGCGTTAATACGCCGCTGATCATGTAGCGTTCTTCTTCCGCAAAGGTCTCGGTGGCGACCGTTTTGGTTTCGGCCTCCGGTTCGTCGCTCGACTTTTTCGTTCCCATCAGCCGTAAAATCGCTTCGGCGGTGCGCTCGCGCATCGGCCGGCGCGACTGATGCTTGATAAAGTTGTGGCGCGCAATCTGGTTGAACATCTCGATAATGATGGAGAAACCAATCGCCGCGTACAGATACCCCTTCGGAATATGGAAACCCAACCCTTCCGCCACCAGACTCAGACCAATCATCAACAGGAAGCTGAGACACAGCACCACCACCGTCGGATGCGCGTTCACGAAGTTGGTTAACGGCTTCGAAGCCAGCAGCATCACGCCCATGGCGATAATCACCGCAATCATCATCACGGCCAGGTTATTCACCATCCCGACGGCGGTAATCACCGCGTCGAGCGAGAACACCGCATCAAGCACCACGATCTGCGCCACTACCGCCCAGAAGCTGGCGTGTACGCGATTCGCCTGGCTATCGTGCGATCGGCTTTCCAGCCGCTCATGCAGTTCCATTGTCGCTTTGAACAGCAGGAAAAAGCCCCCGGCCAGCAGAATCAGGTCGCGCCCGGAAAAGCTGAAGTCACCCAGGTGGAACAGCGGCCGGGTCAGCGTCACCATCCACGAGATAAGCGACAACAGCCCAAGTCGCATCAGTAAGGCGAGGGTCAGACCGATTACGCGCGCTTTGTCGCGCTGCTTCGGCGGTAATTTATCCGCAAGGATGGCAATAAAGACCAGATTATCGATACCCAATACAATTTCGAGTACCACCAGCGTCAGTAAGCCAGCCCAGATTGAAGGATCCAGCAAAAATTCCATGTCAGACTCCGAAAAATGAACGTGCAGATGACGGCAATGTGATCAACACATTACAGGGTATAAACCCGGTATGAGTATCAGGATGCCCCACCAAAAGCAGGCCAGAATGAATAGCAGAAACGTTAACGCGACCCGGGCAGGTCGGTTCGGGTGAAAAAACAGATCGGTGACAGTCCATAGGGAGGGCTGAGGCCCACTGCTCCTTAAGCAATTAAACAGGAAAACACTTTATCAGGTTGCGGGGGCATCTCACAAAGATTTTCTCACACCACGTCCTCCGGCAATGACTACCTGCGCTCGCTGCGTCGCGGTCGTCATGTTAACACCCTGCGGAAAGGTCATTATTTCATTTAACAACCAGATAACACATATAAAAATTGCTGGTCGGCATCACAAAAAATATTTTTTTGGTATCTAAAATAAGTCATCTCAAACAGAATTAATTTGTCCGCCAACCTGAATCGATTCAAGTATAGACCTAAATAATTCGGCTTGCCGGAGGGCAATATTCATCAGTTATTGTTCCGGGCAATCTGATTACTGCCATACTTACTGACGCAATATAGCTACTGCGCGCGAAAACCAACGCGCCCATAGCCGGAAAAAAGAAAAGAAAGCCACCAGAGCGGACAATACCGCATGGATGTCGGCCCGTTCCGCTAAAACTATTTCGCAGGTGAATAATCGAGGAGGTAACAAGTGAGCATTGCAATAATGTTATGCACTCACGGTGCCGCAGCGGGACCACTGCTTAAAACGGCGGAAATGATTTTAGGCGAACAAAGCAACGTCGGCTGGATTGATTTTGTACCGGGTGAAAATGCTGAAACGTTAATTGAAAAGTACCAGGCAAAACTTGCGGAGCTGGATACGTCGCAGGGCGTACTGTTTCTGGTCGACACCTGGGGCGGCAGCCCGTTCAATGCCGCCAGCCGGATGGTGACAGACAAAGACGACTACGAGGTGATCGCCGGCGTAAATATTCCCATGCTGGCGGAAACTTTTATGGCGCGCGACGACAATCCGACGCTGGCCGGGTTGATCGACGTGGCGCTGGAGGCCGGACGCGCCGGCGTGAAGGCGCTGAAAAACAGAGCGCCGGACGTCCCGCCCGCAGAGACGAAGCCGTCGACGCCCTCCGTCCCGCCAACCGCGCCCGGCGCGCATATGAAGATTGGTCTGGCGCGTATCGACGACCGGCTGATCCACGGTCAGGTCGCCACCCGCTGGACCAAAGAAACCAACGTCAACCGGATTATCGTGATCAGCGATGAAGTCGCCGCCGACAACGTGCGTAAGACCCTGCTGACCCAGGTCGCTCCGCCGGGCGTGACCGCTCACGTGGTGGACGTGGCCAAAGCCATTCGTGTTTACAACAACCCGAAATACGCCGGCGATCGGGTGATGCTGCTATTCACCAACCCAACGGATGTGCTGACCTTAGTGGAAAACGGCGTCGATATTAGCTCGGTCAATATTGGCGGAATGGCCTTTCGTCAGGGCAAAACGCAGGTCAACAATGCGGTATCGATCGATGAAAAAGATATCGCCGCTTTTAAAAAACTCAATGCAAGGGGAATTGAACTGGAGGTGAGAAAGGTCTCCACGGATACCCGACTGAAGATGATGGATTTAATCAATAAGGCGGCGGGTTAATAACGCCAGCCGTGCTGTTAATGCCGTTCCTGTCTTTTACTCAGAACAGTTTTCAGAGGAGAAGTACAATGGAGATTACCACGCTTCAAATTGTGCTGATATTTATTGTGGCCTGTATTGCCGGCATGGGGTCGATTCTCGATGAATTTCAGTTTCATCGCCCGCTGGTCGCCTGTACGTTAATCGGTATCGTGCTGGGCGACATGAAAACCGGCATTATTATCGGCGGTACGCTGGAAATGATCGCGCTGGGATGGATGAATATCGGCGCGGCCGTCGCGCCCGACGCGGCGCTGGCGTCGATTATTTCGACCATTCTGGTCATCGCCGGCGGACAGAGCGTCGGCGCGGGGATTGCGCTGGCCATTCCGCTCGCCGCCGCCGGCCAGGTGCTGACCATCATCGTGCGCACCATCACCGTGGCGTTCCAGCACGCGGCCGACAGCGCGGCCGAACGCGGCAGCCTGCGCGCCATTAGCTGGCTGCATGTGTCCGCGCTGGTGCTGCAGGCCATGCGTATCGCCATTCCCGCCGTTATCGTGGCGGTTTCCGTCGGCACCGATGCGGTGCACTCTCTGCTCAATTCAATCCCGGATGTCGTGACCAACGGCCTGAACATCGCCGGCGGCATGATCGTGGTAGTCGGTTACGCGATGGTGATCAACATGATGCGCGCCGGCTATCTGATGCCGTTTTTCTACCTCGGTTTCGTGACCGCCGCCTTCACCAATTTCAATCTGGTGGCGCTCGGGGTGATTGGCATCGTCATGGCCGTCCTGTATATCCAGCTCAACCCCAAATATAACCGGGTTGCCGGCCAGCCTGGCGGCGCGCAGGACAAAAACGATCTCGACAACGAACTGGATTAATTAAGGGGCGAAAAATGGTTAATATCACGAGCAAAAAGCAACTCACGGCCAGCGATATTCGCGGCGTATTTATCCGCTCAAACCTTTTCCAGGGATCGTGGAATTTTGAACGTATGCAGGCGCTCGGCTTCTGTTTTTCAATGGTGCCGGTGATCCGCCGGCTGTACCCGGAAAACTCCGAAGAGCGCAAACAGGCGATAAAACGCCATCTGGAGTTTTTTAACACCCAGCCGTTCGTCGCCGCACCGATTCTCGGCGTCACCATGGCGATGGAAGAGCAGCGAGCCAACGGCGCGCCGATCGATGACGCCGCCATCAACGGACTGAAAGTGGGGCTGATGGGACCGCTGGCCGGCGTCGGCGATCCCATATACTGGGGCACCGCGCGACCGGTATTCGCCGCGCTGGGCGCCGGAATCGCCATGGACGGCAGCCTGCTGGGGCCGATCCTGTTCTTTGTTCTGTTCAATCTGGTGCGGCTGCTGACCCGCTATTACGGCGTCGCCTACGGCTACCAGAAAGGGGTTAATATCGTTAATGACATGGGCGGCGGTTTTCTGCAGAAGCTGACGGAGGGCGCTTCGATACTCGGGCTGTTTGTTATGGGCGCATTGGTCAACAAATGGACGCACGTCAACATACCGCTTGAGGTCTCAAGGGTAACCAACCAGACCGGCCAGGAGACCATTACTACGGTTCAGTCCATTCTCGATCAGTTAATGCCGGGGCTGGTGCCGCTGTTGCTGACCTTCGGCTGTATGTACCTGCTGAGGCGAAAGGTTAACGCCCTGTGGCTGATTATGGGCTTCTTCGCCATCGGTATTTTTGGATACTGGATCGGCCTGCTCGGGCTATAACGATCGTTATCCGCCGGGGGACGGTTGTCCTCCGGCGTTCTCCCCCGCTTTTGAGGTAGCGCCATGTCGCTGACGGATATCACGCTGGTTATCCTGATTATTGTTGCTCTGGCCTGGGCGATTTACGTCGAGTGGGTGCTGAACCGATTACACGGCGGCACCCGGCTGCGGATTATTTTACGACGGCAAAACCGGCTGGACGGTCTTATTTTTGTTGGTTTAGTTATTATTCTTATTTATAAAAACATAACTAATAATGGGCCGATAATAACCACAACGTTATTGTCTACTCTGGCCTTTATGGCCATATATCTTTTCTGGTTCAGACAGCCGTCGTTATTATTTAAAAACACCGGGTTTTATTATGCCAATGCGTTTATTCTTTATTCCCGCATAAAGAGTATGAATTTATCGGAAGACGGCGTATTGGTTATCGAACTGGAGCAACGCCGGTTATTAATTCATGTAAAACAACTGGATGATTTGGAAAAGATTTACCACTTCATGATTGAGTCCCGCTAAAAAAACGCCGGCCGGCAAGCCTTGCCGTTGCGGCATTCGCGTTACGTTCCCTTAATAACTGTACTGATATTTTAACATCGCCACTATTATTTCTCCGTGCGTGCGCCGGTAATGAAAATAATTATCATTACATTATTTCCCGTTAAATTTTTAGTGTTGTTTAAAACGGAAATAATATGTTAAGGTTGCGTCGTCATTGGGGAGTAGCCGATTTCTGATATTTTTTAAGCAGAAATGCTCGTATCAACATACTCGTTTTAATAAAAAACGTGGTGCGGGCGGCCAGCGGGCAGGCGAGACCATAGACATGTCGGCTCATCATAGGGTTGGGGATGAGCTACGTGTATATGGAGAAGTACCCAGCCGAGGCTATTGTAATGAATCTTTCCGCAACGCTAATCCTTGCCTTTGGCATGTCGATGGATGCCTTTGCCGCGTCCATCGGTAAAGGCGCCGCTCTGCACAAACCACGCTTTCGCGAAGCGCTCCGCACCGGTATCATCTTCGGCACGATTGAAGCCATCACCCCGCTGGTTGGCTGGGGGCTGGGTCTGGTCGCCACCCGTTATATTCTCCAGTGGGATCACTGGGTCGCGTTTATTCTGCTGTTATTCCTCGGCATTCGCATGATCTATGAAGGCTTCCAGAGCGCGCAAGAGGAAGCTCCGGCTACCGCCAGTAAACACAGTCTGGGTCTGCTGATTTGCACCGCCATCGCCACCAGCCTTGATGCGATGGCCATCGGCGTCGGCCTGGCGTTCCTGCAGGTAAATATCGTGCACACCGCCATGATGATTGGCTGCGCCACCATGATCATGGTGACCATTGGCATGTTGATTGGCCGCTTCATCGGACCAATGCTGGGCAAAAAGGCCGAAGTGCTCGGCGGGCTGGTGCTGATCGGCATTGGCTGCAACATCCTCTACCAGCATCTGTAACCCACGCCGTTATTCCTCCGTCGCGCTATCGCTGAACTGAACTTAGCGGCGTGCCTTGCCGCTTTATCTGCGCCCGGCGGCGCGCGCCGATGCCGAACTCACCAAACGCCGGATCAACGGCCCGCCGGCCGTGTCCTACAGACTATCGCGCTGATGCAGACGGATGATAAAATCGGTTTCGCAGTCAAAACTGTGCTGCGCGCAGAGCGTTGCGCTCACGTCGGGCGTCGCGCGCCAGGCAAACGGCGTCATACGCAGCAACGCATCCGCCTGTGTGCCGCTCAGCGTCATAGTCCAGGCCTGGGTATGTTGCGCGACCTGCTGAAAACCGGACAGCCGTTCTTCTTTCAACGCGTGCAGATGCGCCTGCTGATAAACGCACGCCTTGAGCTGCAGCAGATGACGCGGCCCCGGCGATACGGTCATCACCAGCCCGCCGGGTTTCACCGTACGCTGCAGTTCGGCATCATTGCAGGGCGCATAAATCTTTAACACGGCGTCCAGACTGGCGTCGCTAAACGGCAAACGCTGGCTGGATGCGACGCAAAAGGCCACCTCATGATAACGTCGCGCCGCGCGCTGAATCGCGGCCTTCGACACATCCAGCCCGTAGACTTGCAGCGTGCGCTGCCGCCCCAGCCATCGGGCCAGTTCCGCGGTGTAATACCCTTCCCCGCAGCCGATATCCAGCAGACTGCGCGCCCCGGCGGATAAAAACGCATCGGCCAGCGCCACCACCCGATCGCGCAGCGGCTGATAGTGGCCGGCATCCAGAAACGCCCTGCGCGCCTGCATCATCGCCGCGTTATCGCCCGGCTGACGTGATTTTTTAAACTGTACCGGCAGCAGATTGACGTACCCTTCTCTGGCGCAGTCAAAATGGTGCTGACCACAGGACCAGCGGGACGAGTGAAGAGACAACGGCTGATGACAAAGCGGGCACTGATAAGACATGAAAATGGCTTCCGGACTGATCACCGCCAGCGACAAGGCGCGGCGGGATAGAAAAACAGAATCGCCGCGTCAGAACAACGACAGCGATAAAACAAGCGGCGCGCGACCAGCACAAAAGATTTAACCGGCTATGCGCGCTCCGTTGTCAGCACCGGCGGCGAACCGTGCCGGGATACTTTCGTACTGACAACAAAAAACCCGCACGGCGGCGGGTTTTAGCAACGAAATCCGCAATCAGATTGCAGTAACGTTTACTGCAGACGGACCTTTCTGACCATCCTGAATTTCGAACTCTACGCTCTGACCTTCGGCCAGAGTTTTAAAACCGTTGCCCTGGATAGCGGAGAAATGTACGAATACATCTTTGCTACCGTCAGCCGGAGTAATGAAGCCAAAACCTTTGGACTCGTTGAACCACTTAACCTGACCTTTAATCTTTGCCATCTTGAGTATTTCCTTTAATTGTTTAAACCGCGTAGAACGCGTTACACAGACAAACCAGAGTCGTTACTGCTTGAGGCACTAAGATAAGGATCGGCAGAGAAGCGGTATTCAACGATAGCGTCTTTACTCAAAACTTCTTTACTGAAAATGCCACACATATACAGAACTGTACCTCGTTTTACCCAGATGGGTTATTACACACTCTGTAATCGATGGCAAGCCATTTTTATCCGGCTGTAGACTTGTCGCACAGATTCGCCCTCTTAGCCCTACCGACCGCTTACTTTATGCGCCAGCCGGCTAAGCCGGCGATCGCACGCGCCAGATTAAGCTTAGCGGGAAAAACCGGCGGGGAACAGAGGACAACGCGCAAGATGCGAGGATGTCGAAATAAACGAGGCAGGACGAGCGTCTGAATAAGCGATGTGCGCCGTATCCTCGCGCCCGGGCGTCCGGCGCGGGACACGGCAACGAAAGAGTTGTTCAGCCTCGTTCTGGTTCCGACTAACTGGTTTGATAAAGCACGACAAATAGAGCCACTAATACCACCAGCAAAATAATGCTGGCCAGCTTCCAGCGTCTTTCTGATTTTGTACTCATTGTTGTTTCATCTCTGCTATGGTTATGTTCAAAAAACCTATACTCCTCATGTTTATCGGCAATCGACAGCGTCATTTTAATCCAATATTTAGCCTTCTGCTCAGAATGGCGGATATCAGTAAAAAATCCGCCCGGCTGGACAGCACAACAGTCGCCTTCACTCGGCGGTTTTGTTAATCTCATTTGATGAATTTGTTAGCCAAAGGGAGGCTTTCACTGGTGTTGATTATGGAGTTATTTCAGGCGGTCGGGATTGGGCTGCTGGTGTTATTGCCGTTGGCCAATCCGCTCACGACCGTCGCCCTGCTGCTCGGCCTGTCGGGCAATATGACTAACGATGAGCGAAATCAGCAGGCGCGCCAGGCCTCTGTTTACGTGTTCTGCATCATGATGGTGGCGTTCTACGCGGGTCAGGTCGTCATGAATACCTTCGGCATCTCCATCCCCGGCCTGCGTATCGCCGGCGGCCTGATTGTCGCCTTTATCGGGTTCAGAATGCTGTTCCCCAGCCATACGGTGGACGATACGCCGGAGATGGAACACAAAACGGAAGAGATACGCAAACGCAAGGCAGCCAACATCGCCTTTGTGCCGCTGGCCATGCCGAGCACCGCCGGGCCGGGTACGATTGCGATGATTATCAGTACCGCCTCCACCATCCAAACCAAAAGCGGCTTTTCCCCGCTGGTGCTGAAGATCGCGCCGGTGCTGGTGTTCTTGCTGATCAGCCTGATTCTGTGGGGCTGTCTGCGCAGTTCAGGCGCCATCATGCGCTGGGTAGGGAAAAGCGGTATCGAAGCGATTTCTCGGCTGATGGGTTTTTTGCTGGTCTGCATGGGCGTTCAGTTTGTTATCAATGGCGTACTGGAACTGGTGGCGCAGTATCCGTTGGCCTGATTACGCTTGACTCAAATGATATTGATAATTATTCTCACAAATTATCAGCGCTCGCCGCAAGGATATTCATCGCCGACGGCGTGGTATATGTTGAGTTACCGTTGGATAACCCACCCGCGCTGAGACCGGCAGGTTCAGATCGCGGGGACCTTAGCAAAGGATTTAATCAATGAGCAGTCGTACTACGGTTACCCGGCCTGAACTGGTGGTGAACGATGTCTCCGTTACCTACAATAACGGTCACCAGGCTATTCGTCACGCCTCCTTTTCCCTGCGGGGCGGCACCATCTGCGCCCTGGTCGGCGTTAACGGCAGCGGTAAATCCACACTGTTCAAGAGCATTATGGGGCTGGTCCGCCCCACCAGCGGCCAGGTGCTGCTGAATAATCGTCCGATCGCGCAAGCGCTTAAACAGAATGCCGTCGCCTATGTCCCGCAGACCGAAGAGGTGGACTGGAATTTTCCGGTGCGCGTCACTGACGTGGTGATGATGGGCCGCTACGGCAAGATGAATTTTTTACGCATTCCGCGCCAGCAGGATCGCCGCATCGTGGCCGAATCGCTGGATCGGGTCGGCCTCAATACGCTGGAAACACGCCAGATCGGCGAGTTGTCCGGCGGCCAGAAAAAACGCGTCTTCCTGGCGCGCGCGCTGGCGCAGCAAGGCCAGGTGCTGCTGCTGGATGAACCCTTTACCGGCGTGGACGTCAAAACTGAAAACGCCATTATCGATCTGTTGAAAACGCTGCGCGACGAGGGGCATCTGATTTTGGTGGCGACGCATAACCTGGGCAGCGTGCCGGAGTTTTGCGACAACGTGATTCTGGTCAACCGGACGGTGCTGGCCGCCGGGCCGACGCACAGCACGTTTACCCAAAGCAACCTGGAGAAAACTTTCGGCGGCGTTCTGCGCCACATCAATCTCGGCGGTACGCACCTGCATGACGACGACGATACGCGCAGCGTCACGGTATTGACCGATGACGAGCGTCCCGCGGTGTTTTACGGTTCGACGCGCGACGATCCGCCCAGGCCCAGCGGACCGCCGCCGGAGGACAAAACATCATGACCGAATTGCTACTGCAGCCTTTTAGTTACAATTACATGGTGAAGGCGATTTGGGTGAGCGCCATTGTCGGCGCAGTATGCGCTTTTCTGTCGGCCTGGCTGATGCTGAAAGGCTGGTCGCTGATGGGCGACGCCCTGTCGCACTCGGTGGTGCCCGGCGTGGCAGGCGCCTATGCGCTCGGCCTGCCCTATGCCGTAGGCGCGTTTTTCACCGGTATGCTGGCCGCCCTGGCGATGACGCTGGTGCGCCACATCACGCGGCTGCGCGAAGACGCGATTATCGGTTTTATATTTTCCACCTTTTTCGCCGTTGGGCTGCTGATCGTTTCGCTCAATCCCACTTCGGTCAACGTGCAGTCGATCATCTTCGGCAATATTCTCGGCATTGCCGATGAAGACGTGCTGCAGGTGGAAATCATTACGCTGGTTACCTTTGTCGTGCTGTGTCTGATCTGGAAAGATCTGCTGGCGGTGTTTTTCGATGAAAACCATGCGCGCTCTATCGGGCTGTCGCCGCTCAGGCTGAAGATTTTATTCTTTACCCTGCTCAGCGCCTGTACCGTCGCCGCGCTGCAGACGGTCGGGGCGATTTTGGTCATCGCGATGGTGATCACCCCCGGCGCCACCGCCTACCTGCTCACCGACCGTTTCGGCCACCTGATCATCATTTCTATCGCCATCGGCGCGGTCACCAGCGCCGTGGGCGCCTATATCAGCTTTTTTCTCGACGGCGCCACCGGCGGCGTAATCGTCACGCTGCAGACGCTGGTGTTTCTCTGCGCCTTTCTGCTGGCGCCGAAACACGGCGTGCTGGCGACGCGCCGGTTGCGCCGGCGCAACCAGAGGGAGGATGCGCTATGATGCTGATCGCCTGGTTGACCGAACCGCTGAGCTACCCCTTTATGCAGCGGGCGATTATCGCCGCAATAGCGACCGGCGCCGTGTGCGCCGTTCTGTCCTGTTATCTGGTGCTGAAAGGCTGGTCGCTGATGGGCGACGCGATCTCGCACGCGGTATTGCCGGGCATCGTGCTGGCCTTCGCCGCCGGCATCCCCCTGGCCATCGGCGCGTTCGTCTCCGGCGTATTTTGCGCGGTGGCCACCGGCTACGTTAAAGAGCACAGCCGGGTCAAGGAGGACACGGTCATGGGCATCGTCTTTTCCGGCATGTTCGCCCTCGGCCTGGTGCTGTTTTCCCGCATAGATACCGATCAGCACCTCAGCCATATATTGTTTGGCAACGTGCTCGGAATTACCGCGCCGGAACTCAAACAGACGCTGGCGATCGCCGGCTTTACCCTGTTGGTTATTCTGCTCAAGCGACGCGATTTTATGCTGTACTGTTTCGACCCCAACCACGCGCGCGTGATCGGGCTGCCGGTCAGGCTGCTGCACTATAGCCTGCTGTGTCTGCTGGCGTTGACCATTGTCGCCTCGCTGCAGGCTGTCGGCGTGATTCTGGTTATCGCGATGCTGATCGCGCCCGGCATCATCGCCTTTATGATCTGCCGCAGTTTCGAACGCATGCTGATGGTGGCCACTCTGGTCTCCATTCTGTCCTGCGTCAGCGGTACGCTGCTCAGCTTCTATATCGACGGCGCCACCGGCCCCTGCATTGTAATTATTCAGGCCGCCGTCTTCGTCATCACCCTCAGCCACCACCAGTGGCGCGTTCGTTATCGGCCGTCGGCCGGCGGCGACGTCGCATGACCCCTCGTCCGTCAGGCCGGCTCGGCCCGCGGGCGGGACTCGGCTATACGGTCTGATGCCGCGCCGGCGGGCGCGGTAAGATTTAGCGCGCTGTGCGCCAGGTTACGTTTTTATTCGCGTTAACGCGCTAACCTGATGAATGACAACAACACGGGAGCTGATCATGTGGCAAGCCATTAACCGTCTGCTGGATGATTATTTCGGTCCGGCGCACCCCGGAGAACGCCAGCAGCTAACCGGCGGCGAAATGCATCCGGCCTGGCGGGTTCGGCACGGCGAACGCGATGTGTTCGTTAAATGCGATGTGCGCGAAATGTTGCCCAAATTTACCGCCGAAGCCGATCAGTTGGCGTTGCTGGCGCGCAGCCGCACCGTGCGCGTCCCCGAGGTGTACGGCACAGGCAGCGATCGCGACAACAGCTTTCTGCTGCTGGAGTATATTCCGGCCAAACCGCTCGACGCCCACAGCGCCTGGTGTCTCGGCCAAAGTCTGGCGCGGCTGCATCAGTGGAGCGATCAACCGCAGTTCGGGCTGGACTTCGATAATGACCTGTCCACCACGCCGCAACCCAACAGTTGGCAGCGGCGCTGGTCGTCGTTTTTTGCCGAGCAGCGCATTGGCTGGCAGCTGCAGCTGGCGGCGGAAAAAGGGCTTTCCTTTGGCGATATCGACCCGTTAATCGCGCTGATTGAAGCAAAGCTGCACGGCCACCAGCCGCAGCCGTCGCTGTTGCACGGCGACCTGTGGCCGGCCAACTGCGCCAGCAGCGCGACCGGCGGCTACCTGTTTGATCCGGCGGTGTATTGGGGCGACCGGGAGTGCGATCTGGCGATGCTGCCGCTCTACCCGTCGCTGCCGCCGCAAATTTATGATGGCTACCAGAGCGTCTGGCCGCTGGATAAAGGATTTATCGACCGCCAGCCCATCTATCAGCTGTACTATCTGCTCAACCGCGCCAACCTGTTTGGCGGTCCGCACATCATCAACGCGCAGAAAGCGGTCGAAAAAATCCTCTATCCCTACTGATGCCGCGCGTCCGCACCCGGCCGCGGATTCGCTTAGCCCAACAGCCGCAGCACCAGATAGCCGATCACGGCGACGATCAGCGGCAGAATATACAGCGGAAAGAACTGCAGCAGGATGGTATGACGCGGCAGCACGATGCGCTCTTCGAGCTGCTGGCGGCTGCGCCCTTCGCTGCCGCGGCTTTTCTCCAGAATCAACTGGTCTTCAATACCTTCGCGAATGTGGCGCACCTGGCGCGTCATCCTGGCCCCGGAAACCTGTAGCGCCAGCCCGACGAACATCAGAATGTAAATTAACCAGAACATCATGGTGGCGACGCTCGACAGACGGTCGAAATCCGGCACCGGCGAGTTAAACCAGAAAATATTCAGAAACGGCGTATTAAAGCGAATCATCTCCACCATCAGATGAACGAAGTCGAGCAGCACGGCATCTATGCCCGGTTTTTTCTCGCTATGCTGATAAAGCAAATTTGCCAGCGAAACGAGCGTGGACAGCAGCGCCGGAATAAAAACCAGCCACCCTGCGATACGTTTAACCACGGCCACACGCCCGGCCTGTTGATACGTCATGAGTTCCCCTTGTTGTGACGTCCCCGATACCCGGCTAAGTTTACCCGTTGTCGGCGCTATTCGCTCGCCGTTTTGCATCCACTCGCCGGGCGACGGCGGTTTGGCTTCCTGACGCAGAGTGATACAGTAGCCATAGTCTACATAATTCAGGTTGCAGGTAAGGCGGCAAGCAACGGACAAATCGGTCTGTGACCGATTTCCACAACGCCGGCGCTGCCCGAAGGAGGAGCATCAGGGAAGAATTCCAGCGATGGGCTGAATAATTCAGCGCAGCTAACGCACCTGCGATCTGAAACATGACGAGTACATTTTATTGCGCTAAAAGGAGCCAGGCATGTCAGGTGCTTATACCGTTAAAGCCGCTATTTTCGATATGGACGGATTACTGATTGATTCTGAACCGCTGTGGGATCTCGCCGAACTGGACGTCATCCGCGAGCTGGGTCTCAATATCTCGCTGCAAGACCCCATGCTGGATACTCTGGGATTACGCATCGATCTGGTCGTTGACCTCTGGTATCACCACGCGCCCTGGACCAGCCCCAGCCGACAGCAGGTAGTGCAGCAGATTATCGAGCGCGCGCTGACGCTGGTTGAACAGCGCCGCCCGCTATTGCCCGGCGTCGAACAGGCGCTGCAGCTGTGCCGCGAGCTGAAACTGAAGGTCGGTCTGGCCTCGGCCTCGCCGTTGTTTATGCTGGAGCGCGTGCTGGAGATATTTCATCTGCGCGATTATTTCGACGTTCTGGTCTCGGCCGAACACCTGCCCTACAGCAAACCGCACCCGGAAGTTTATCTGCAGGCGGCGGAAAAGCTCGGCGTGAATCCGCTCGAGTGCGTGACGCTGGAAGACTCGCTCAACGGCGTGATCGCCACGAAAGCGGCCCGCATGCGTTCGATTGTCGTGCCGCAGGCCGAACTGCGCGACGATGCGCGCTGGAGCCTCGCCAACCGGAAACTCGGTTCGCTGCTGGAACTGCAATCTGCGGACCTGCTCGGCCGCTAAACAACGCGTCCGACTTACGCCGCGCCGCCGGTCCATCGTCTTAACCTGGCCGGCGCTGCGCGTCGCTTTCACCGACGGCGTCACAAATAGTTACGCCGTCACAACTTCCCCCTGCCGCGCGAATCTTTTATACTGTATAAAATAACAGTTTCATTCGAGAAGCCCTATGACCGCGGAAGGACATCTGATATTTTCCGTCGCCTGCGTGATTTTCGCCCATAAGGTCGAACTGTCGCCCGAACTGGCGGCGGGCGACTGGTGGCATCTGATCCCGGGCGCGCTGCTGACGTCGTTGCTGCCGGACATCGATCATCCCAAATCGCTGCTGGGGCAGCGCCTGAAATGGATTTCCGCGCCGATCGCACGCGCATTCGGCCATCGCGGTTTTACCCACAGCCTGCTGGCGATTGTCGCCGGTCTGTGGTTTATCCATACCCGTCTGCCCGCCGGCTGGATCATTCCGTCCGACGCCTGGCACGCCATGATTATCGGCTATCTCAGCCATATCATCGCCGATATGCTGACCTCCGCCGGCGTTCCCCTGCTCTGGCCCTGCCGCTGGCGTTTTTGTCTGCCGCTGCTCAATTCACAGCAGGGTAATCAGCTGGAGCGCGCGCTGTGCCTCGGCCTGATGTTTTTCGCTATGCTGCTGCCGCAGAAAGCGCTCACCAGCTATAACTATGAACAGCCGGCAAGACTGGTCAACAGTATCCGTTTTGAATTTATCCGTCTGCTAAATCTTAAATAGGCACAATAATCATCGGGTAATAAGGAAGTATGGAATAGTTAATTCTTTTTTATGACGACCAAACAACAACAGACCTGATATCCTGTCCGCCGTTTTATTACCGGCTCGACGAGCCTGATTGATTATCCGGGAGAAGGTCGGATGAATTTTCCACTCATACTCAACATCATAGTCTTTATTCTGTTACTGGCGCTGGTGCATTACAGCGGCAAAAACCGCTGGAGTCTGGCCCGGAGGGTGCTGTTCGCGCTGGCGCTCGGCGTGCTGTTTGGACTGGCCCTGCACCTGGTTTACGCCAGCGATAGCCTGGTGGTTAAGCAGTCGATTAGCTGGTTCAACATTGTCGGCAACGGTTACGTGCAGCTGCTGCAGATGATTGTTATGCCGCTGGTCTTTGTCTCTATTCTCAGTTCGGTGGCAAAATTGCACAATGCCGCTTCACTGGGCAAAATCAGCCTGCTGACGCTGGGCACCCTGCTGTTTACCACACTGATTGCGGCGCTGATCGGCGTGCTGGTGACCGGTCTGTTTGGCCTGAACGCCGGCGGACTGGTGCAGGGCGCGCAGGAGACAGCCCGCCTGTCGGCGATTGAAAACAACTATATCGGTAAAGTCGCCGACCTGAACGTACCGCAACTGGTGCTGTCGTTTATTCCGAAGAACCCGTTCGCCGAACTGACCGGCGCCAGCCCCACCGCCATTATTAGCGTGGTGATCTTCGCCGCGTTTCTCGGCGTCGCCGCGCTGCGCCTGTTAAAAGATGACGCCGCCAAAGGCGAACGCGTCATCGTAGCGATCGATACGCTGCAGTCGTGGGTGATGAAGCTGGTACGTCTGGTCATGAGTCTGACCCCTTACGGCGTACTGGCGCTGATGACTAAAATGGTCGGCAGTTCCAACCTGCAGGAGATCATTAAACTCGGCGGCTTTGTCGTCGCATCCTACCTCGGTCTGGTTCTGATGTTCATCGTACACGCCCTGCTGCTGACCTTCACCGGCATCAACCCGCTGAAGTTTTTCCGCAAAATCGCGCCGGTGCTCAGCTTCGCCTTTACCAGTCGCTCCAGCGCCGCCACCATCCCGCTCAGTATCGAAGCGCAAACGCGACGCATCGGCGTACCTGAATCGATCGCCAGTTTTGCCGCCTCTTTCGGCACCACCATCGGCCAGAACGGCTGCGCCGGGCTTTATCCGGCCATGCTGGCGGTGATGGTGGCGCCGACCGTCGGCATCAACCCGTTTGATCCGGTGTGGATCGCCACGCTTGTCGGTATCGTTACCGTCAGTTCCGCCGGGGTGGCCGGCGTCGGCGGCGGCGCGACCTTCGCCGCACTGATAGTACTGCCGGCCATGGGGCTGCCGGTCACGCTGGTGGCGCTGCTGATTTCGGTCGAACCGTTGATCGATATGGGCCGAACCGCGCTGAACGTCAGCGGCTCAATGACCGCCGGGACGGTTACCAGCCAGTTACTGAGACAGACGGACAAAACGATCTTTTCCCGACAAGACGTTGAACTGGCCCGGCATTAACACCGCGCCATCACGCGTCCTGAGGGCGAAAAAAAACCGGAGAGCCGCGAGGCGCATCCGGTTTTTTTATCGATCACAACAGGCTTAACTCGGGTTGGAATCGTACTCTTCGCAGCTCTGGAAGCCTTTATTCATCACGTGACCGGTATCATTGAAGCTGACAAAATAGGTCTGCAGCTTGCCGTCGCGCTGGCCAATAACATAGGTGCTACAGGTGCCGCGCGCATGAACCATGGTAATCTCCGTTGAAGGCGGCCCGGCAATCTGCCGCACCTGTTCCTTCGTCATCCCCGTCTTCACGTCTTTCACTACCGGTTCATTGACGAAACTTGCCGCCCGGTCATAGGCCGTACAACCAGACAGGATAACCAGAGCCGCTGCCGCACAAAGTATTAGTCTGTTATTCTTCATCATGTTACCTCGTTGATTAGGCGTCACCGTTAAGGCTAGAAGACAACGGGCGTTTTTTCAAATCGATCCCGGGCTAAATGCCTCATTGATAGTAAAAAAACACGCAATTCGACGCCGGTTTCGCTTATCCTTTTTCTTTCCGCCAGATCGTTTACAATCGGCCTAAGACTTTGGCGATATATTTCCGGGAGGACATGGAATATGGCACTGCAACAAGACATTATTCAGGCGCTGGGTGTTAAGCCCGTTATCGATCCTGAACAGGAGATCCGCGTCAGCATCGATTTTCTGAAGGATTACCTGAAGGCGCATCCGTTCGTTAAATCGCTGGTCGTCGGCCTTAGCGGCGGTCAGGATTCCACGTTGACCGGCAAACTGAGTCAGCTCGCCATTAGCGAAATGCGCAACGAAACCGGCGATGAGAGCTATCAGTTCATCGCCGTGCGGCTGCCTTATGGCGTGCAGGCGGACGAGTCCGACTGTCAGGATGCCATCGGCTTCATCCAGCCCGATAAACTGTTCACCGTCAATATTAAACCGGCGGTGGACGCCAGCGAAGCAACCCTGAAAAATATCGGCATCACGCTGTCCGATTTTGTCAAAGGCAATGAGAAGGCGCGCGAGCGCATGAAGGCGCAGTACAGCATCGCCGGCATGCACGCCGGGCTGGTGGTCGGCACCGACCACGGCGCCGAAGCGGTGACCGGTTTCTTCACCAAATACGGCGACGGCGGCACCGATATCAATCCGATTTTCCGGCTGAATAAACGCCAGGGGAAAGCGCTGCTGAAGGCGCTGAACTGCCCGTCGCACCTCTATACCAAGGCGCCGACCGCCGATCTGGAAGAAGATCGCCCGGCCCTGCCGGACGAAGTCGCGCTGGGCGTTAGCTACGAGTCAATCGATGACTACCTGGAAGGGAAAAGCATCGATCCGGCCGCCGCCGCGACCATCGAAAACTGGTACCGTAAAACCGAGCATAAACGTCGGCCGCCGGTGACCGTGTTTGATGATTTCTGGCGTTAATTCGCGCTAAAGCGCAGGCGGGCCGAGCGGCAGCGCAGCCCGTCTTGTATTTCTCCCCGCCGCCGACGCCCCGCGTCGCGCCGTCGGTCGTCTCTCCCGTTAAGCCAGCCTGCGCCGTCAATCATCCGCGCTTTTTTTATCCGTTTTGTCATCGCCCCGACAGGATAACCTGTTATAGTGAAAGCATATTTCATTAACCTGGTAAGCTGTTGTATGTTACGGCGTTTCTTCTCTTATTACGCACCTTATAAAGGGTTATTCTTGCTGGATTTCGGCTGTGCGATTCTGGCGGGCCTGCTGGAACTGGGTTTTCCCATGGCCATCAAGATGTTTATCGATAAGCTGCTGCCGGCTCAGGACTGGGCGTTAATCCTGCTGGCCTCGGTGCTGCTGCTGGTGGTGTATATACTGAACACCGGCCTGATGGCGATCGTCAACTATTGGGGCCACGCGCTCGGCGTCGGTATTGAAACCGATATGCGGCGCCAGGCGTTCAACCACCTGCAGAAATTGTCGTTCCGCTATTTCGACAATATGAAGACCGGCCATATTATTACCCACGTCACGAAAGACCTGGAAGAAGTGGGCGAAGTTGCCCACCACGGCCCGGAAGATCTATTTCTGGCCATCATGACCTTCATCGGCGCCTTTATTCTGATGCTGACCGTGCACGTTCATCTGGCGCTGCTGACCATCGTCATCGTGCCGTTTATGACCTTTTTAGTCAGCCGCTACGGCGCGCGCATGACCGAGACATGGCGCCGTCTGTTCGGCCAGATCGGTAACTTTAACGCGCGGATTGAGGAAAGCGTGGGCGGCATTCGGGTGGTCAAGGCGTTCGCCAACGAGACCCACGAGCAACGCCTTTTCGCGCGCGATAACGAAAGTTATCGCCGTACCAAACTGCAGGCCTACCGCATCATGACCACCAGCCTGACGCTGAGCTACCTCAGCACGCGGCTGGTTCAGCTGATTGTCATGGTGGCCGGCATCCGCTACGTGCTGATCGGCGAGCTCTCCTACGGCGGTTTTATCGGTTTTTTACTGCTGATCGAAGTTTTCTTCCGGCCGATAGCTAAAATCACCTCGGTGCTGGAAAGTTACCCGAAAGGCATTGCCGGTTTCAAACGCTTTACCCAGTTGATTGATACCGTACCGGATATCGCCGACCGTCCTGCCGCGCGCGTGGTGGACCAGCTGCGCGGCGATATCGTCTGGCGCGACGCCACCTTCGGCTATTCTGCGCAGCGCACGCTGCTAAACGGGATTAACCTGACGATCCGCGCCGGCGAGACCGTCGCGTTCGTCGGCCCGTCAGGCGCCGGCAAGACCACGCTCTGCTCGCTGCTGCCGCGCTTTTACGACCTCAATAGCGGCAGCATCACCATCGACGGCATTGATATTCGCGATATGACCCAGGCCTCATTGCGCAGCCAGATTGGCATCGTTCAGCAGGATGTATTCCTGTTTGGCGGCACGATCCGGGAGAACATCGCCTATGGCAAGCTGGGCGCCAGCGATGAGGAGATCATGGCGGCGGCCCGGCGCGCGCGGCTGGACGAGCTGATCGCCAGTCTGCCGGACGGGCTGGATACGCTGGTGGGCGAACGCGGCGTGAAGCTTTCCGGCGGCCAGAAACAGCGGCTGTCAATCGCGCGGATCTTTCTGAAAAATCCGCCGATCCTGATCCTCGACGAGGCGACCTCGGCGCTGGATACCGCGACGGAACAGGCCATTCAGCAGTCGCTCAACGAGCTCTCCGCCGGTCGCACCACGCTGATTATCGCCCACCGTCTGGCGACGATTCAGAACGCCAGCCGCATCGTGGTGGTCGATAACGGCACGATCATCGAACAGGGCAGCCATCGGGAGCTACTGGCGCACAGCGGCACCTATGCCAGCCTGCACTACGCCCAATTCGGCCATGCCTGAACCCGGCGCATAACCTCCGCCGCGACGACGTTCACTTCGCCGCGGCGCTCGCTGTTAAAATAGCATTTAATCTGCAACAATACCGCTATCATCCGCATTCAGAGTGCTGTCTTATGCGTAATTCGCCCCCAGGTAAACGACGCCGGCGGGAACTGACCACCGTTGGTTTGATGATCGAACTCTACCAGCAGGCCCACCCGACGCCGGCCGGCGACGACCAGCACTATGCCCTGTTGCTACAGTATGCGCAAAAACGGCTGGAGAAATGCTATTTCGGAGAACAGAAACCGGCCTGCAAAAACTGCCCGATCCACTGCTATCAACCGGCCCGGCGCGCGGCGATCAAAATCATTATGCGCTGGGCCGGACCGCGAATGTTGCTGCATCATCCGATTCTGGCGATCCGTCATCTGATCGACGATCGGCGTCCGGCGCCGCCGGCCGGCAGGCGGTCAGACAGGAAATAACCGCCCGGCTCAGCCAACGTCGCCGTCGGGCGTGAACTGTTCGCGCCGCATGCCTAACGAGATGCCCGCCGCGCTGATTCTCTCCCATTCCGCATCGGAGATAACGATGCCCTGCTGGCCGCGTTCACGACGCCTCTGGCGCTCCGGCTCGCCGGCGATCAGGATCGGCTGCTGCGGATCGGGCGCGGCGGAAGACTGAACGTAATCCAGCATCGCATCGTACTCTTTCTGCAGCCACGCCATTGATACCAGCGCCGACGGGTCGATGACCAGCGTCGTCATATTATTAACGATGGCGCCCTTACGTTCGTTACCCGGCTGGATGGTGCCGCCGCCGGACAGAATACCGGCCAGCAGTTCCGCCGCCAGAATCAGGCCGCCGCCTTTATGTTTGGCTATCGGCCGCAGCGCGCCCGGCTTATCGCCTTCCCACATCACGCTCGGATCGGCCGTCGGCTGGCCATCGCTATCCAGCAGCACGTCGTCATCGAAGGTTTTGCCCGCCAGCCAGGCCACACGCGCTTTGCCCAACGCCACCATGCTGGTGGCGAAATCGAGAATGAAAACCGGGTGTTTCTCACCGGCCGGAAAAGCGATACAGATCGGATTGGTGCCAAAGCGCGCCTCGCGGCCGCACCAGGGCGCCACCAGCGGCGGCAAATCGTTGACGTTGACGAAGTGAATCGACACCAGACCGGCCTGGGCGGCCATTTCGCCGTAGGTGCCGATGCGACCGAGATGGCAGGTTGTGGACAGCGTCATCAGGCAGACGCCGGTGCTTTTCACTCGTTCAATGGCGGCCTGCATCGCTTCTTTGCCGGTACGCTGGCCGAAGCCCCGGTCGCCGCTGAACTGCAGCACCGCGCCGCCGTCGCGCACCAGCCGGGCCGGAGTGTTCGGATGCATAATGCCCTGCTGAATAAATTCAACGTAGTCCGGCAACATGCCTACGCCATGGCTGTCGTGTCCCTTCAGATTGGCGGCGACCAGGTGGTCCGCCACGCACTCCGCCTCTTGTTCGCCGCACCCCGCCTGTTGCAATAAGGTGCGGGCAATACTGTTTAACCTGTGCTGTGAGATTCGCATCCTCTGTCCTTTTCAGATTTGGCTGAGTTGATTCGCTTATCTACCTGTACGCGATCAGGTAAGGCACGACGCTTAACGCCGCCGGTGCGAGCAGAAATCCGGTCGCGAACGCGGGGGATAAAGAAACTATCCTACTGCCGAATTCATCCAGGATAAAACCTCTTTTATCCTCTTAAACAGCAGAATTGTCCGGCCGGATGACCGGTTGCGGTAAACGGCGGCGGCAAAGATGCAGGGAACGGAAAAACGAGCGCCTGCATGAAGGATTCAGGCGTAAAAAGACCGCCCGAAAGCTAACACCGATCGGTTAAGCAACATGATCGGGTGAACGATCCGGTGGGTAGACGACAATAGCCTCATCAATTCTCTGATGGGGCTTTTTTATGCTTTCAACCTGGCTTGACGATACCCAGACCTGGGCTGAACCCGCTTCACTTTCCTGTTTTCAGCGTGCCATTCCCCTTGAGTGGATTTCTCAGATTCTTGATTCCACGAATAAAGCCAGTATCCGTAAACGTAAACTCCTCACAGAACTCGTGGTCTGGCTGATTGTGGGCATGGGCCTGTACCGCGACCGCTCCATCACGGACGTTGTGATAAAACTCGACCTCGTCCTGAGTTCGCAGGAAGGTGAGACTCTCGCTGCCAGTTCCATTGCCCAGGCACGTCAGCGGTTAAAAGTGCCGCCACTGCGGATAAGTTTCGTGATGGCGATGAGACTGATCCAGGATGAACTCATCTGGTGTTCACTGGGTAAACCAGGGACGATCCCGACGAAGCTGAAGAAAATGCGGGAGAATGTGAAGCAATTTATCCTGCCAGAAAAGAGAAAACGGCCCAAAAAGAGGACCGTTCGAATCTCAAAAACCCAGTATCCCGTTCACTCAAAACATCTTAAGTGAACGGTGTTAGCCCGAAAGCGGTCTTTTGAGAGAAGGCAACGCGCTGTCAGCGGCGCCGGACTAACCGGGAGCCGCGATCTCCTGACAGCGGCGCGAGGGGCGCGCTTACTCTTTGGGAGAAGCGTTCTCCACCCGGCTTTTCAATTTTTGCCCCGGACGGAACGTCACCACGCGACGTGCCGTAATAGGAATATCTTCGCCCGTCTTTGGATTACGTCCAGGACGCTGGTTTTTGTCTCGCAAATCAAAGTTGCCGAAACCGGACAGTTTGACTTGTTCCCCATTTTCCAGAGCACGACGAACCTCTTCAAAAAACAGCTCGACTATCTCTTTGGCATCCCGTTTGCTCAGCCCCAGCTTCTCAAACAGGTATTCAGACATTTCAGCTTTAGTAAGCGCCATAGGTTCAATCCCTCAAGGATGCATGGAATCGCTGTTTTAGTGCCGCTACGCATTGCGCAACCGTTGCGGCAATTGCCTCTTCTTCAAGTGTACGAGCGCTATCTTGCAGGATCAGACTGATAGCCAGGCTCTTATACCCATCGGCGACACCCTTGCCACGGTACACATCAAACAAGTTTACGCCAACTAACTGATTTGCGCCAACTTTCTTACATTCGGCTAAAACATCGCCAGCCGGCACGTTTTCAGCCACCACAACAGCGATGTCGCGACGGTTCGCCGGGAAACGTGAAATATCGCTCGCATCAGGCACCACGCGGTCTGCGACCCGGTTCCAAAGCAGTTCGAAGACCACCGTGCGTCCATTCAGATCCAGCTTACGCTCCAGTTCCGGATGTATAACACCAATGAAACCAATACGTTCCCCGTCAAGATAAATAGCAGCACTCTGGCCCGGATGCAATGCCGGATTGCTTTCGGCTTTAAATTCTATGGCGGAAAGTTTGCCGGTCAGCTCAAGCACCGCCTCCACGTCGCCTTTCAGGTCGTAAAAATCGACCGCCTGGCGCGCCAGATCCCAATGCTCTTCGAAACGGCTGCCGGCGATAACGCCCGCCAGCATGACATCCTGTCGAATGCCGATATTGGCGGCGCTGTCCGGCACAAAACGCAGACCGCTTTCGAACAGACGCAGACGGCTTTGCTGACGATTCTGATTATATACCACCGCGCTCAGCAGCCCGCTCCACAGCGACAAACGCATCGCCGACATTTCGACGGAGATCGGGCTCGGCAGCACCAGCGCTTCCTCGCCCGGATGCAGCAAGGCCTGCACCTTCGGATCGACAAAACTATAGGTAATCGCTTCCTGATAGCCGCGATCGACCAGCAGCGTCTTCACCCGTTTCAGCGACAGATTCGCTTCGCGGTGACGGGTCATGGTCAACGGCGCCTGAGCGGCGATATTGGGGATATTGTTATAACCGTAGATGCGCGCGACTTCTTCGATCAGATCCTCTTCGATCTCCATATCGAAACGCCAGCTCGGCGCCGTCGCCTGCCAGCCATGAGCCGTTTTTTCCACCTGACAGCCCAGACGCTGCAGGATATCGCTCACCTGTTCATCGTCGATCGCATGGCCGAGCAGCCGGTCGAGTTTGGCGCGCCGCAGGGTGATAGTAGCGCGCGCCGGCAGATCCGACGCGCTGGTGACGTCCATCACCGGGCCGGCGCTGCCGCCGCAGATGTCTATCAGCAGGCGCGTCGCCCGCTCCATTGCCTTTTGCTGCAGGGCCGGATCCACGCCGCGCTCGTAGCGATGAGAGGCATCGGTGTGCAAACCGTGACGGCGGGCACGGCCGGTGATCGCCAGCGGATTAAACCACGCGCACTCCAGCAACACATCCTGAGTTTCCGCATTTACGCCGGAGTGCTCGCCGCCAAAAATGCCGCCCAGCGCCAGCGCTTTTTCCCGATCGGCGATCACCAGCGTATCGGCCTGCAGACGCGCTTCGCTGCCGTCAAGCAGCGTCAGCGTTTCGTTCTCTTCCGCCATACGCACCACAATGCCGCCGGCCAGACGATTCAGATCGAACGCGTGCATCGGCTGACCGAGCTCGAGCAGTACATAGTTGGTAACATCGACCACCGGCTCGATCGAACGGATACCGCAGCGGCGCAGTTTTTCGCTCATCCACAGCGGCGTGACCGCAGCGACGTTCACACCTTTGATCACCCGGCCGAGATAGCGCGGACACGCCTGCGGCGCGCGCACTTCTATCGGGAAGCGATCGTCGATGGTCGCGGCGACCGGTTCGATAACCGGCTCATTGATCGGCAGTTGATTGAGCACCGCCACATCGCGCGCCACGCCCATGATGCCGAGGCAATCGGCGCGATTCGGCGTCACGCTGATATCGATGGTGTTATCATCCAGCTGCAGCCAGTTGCGAAAATTCTCGCCCACCGGCGCATCGGCCGGCAGTTCGATGATACCGTTATGATCGTCGGAGATGCCCAGTTCGGAGAACGAGCACAGCATGCCTTCGGACGGCTCGCCGCGCAGTTTTGCCGCCTTGATGCGGAAATCGCCCGGCAATACCGCGCCAATGGTGGCCACCGCGACTTT
This sequence comes from Affinibrenneria salicis, assembly GCF_008710095.1. The sequence goes on along the minus strand of NZ_VYKJ01000002.1, from coordinate 122,389 downwards.
CAGCCCCTGGCGACAGTTCGGCGCGCCGCAGACGATATCCAGCAGGCGATCGCCGCCGACATTGACCCTGGTGACCCGCAGTTTATCGGCATTGGGATGCTGCGCGCATTCGACCACTTCGCCGATCACCACGCCGTGAAACGCGCCGGCCACTGCTTCCACGCCGTCCACTTCCAGACCGGCCATGGTGATCTGTTCCGCCAGCGCGTCGCTGTCGATCGCCGGGTTTACCCATTCGCGCAACCAAAGTTCACTGAATTTCATGATGATATCCCTGCCTTACTTAAACTGTTTGAGGAAACGCAAATCATTTTCGAAGAATGCGCGCAGATCGGTCACGCCATAGCGCAACATCGTCAGACGCTCCATCCCCATGCCGAAGGCAAAGCCGGAATACTCGTCCGGATCCACGCCGACATTGCGCAGAACGTTCGGGTGAACCATGCCGCAACCCAGCACTTCCAGCCATTTGCCGTTTTTCCCCATCACGTCCACTTCGGCGGACGGTTCGGTGAACGGGAAATAGGACGGACGAAAACGGACCTGTAAATCTTCCTCAAAAAAGTTACGCAGGAAATCGTGCAGCGTGCCTTTCAGGTTGGTGAAACTGATGTCTTTATCGACGATCAACCCTTCCATCTGGTGGAACATCGGCGTATGGGTCTGATCGTAATCGTTACGATAAACGCGACCCGGCGCGATGATGCGGATCGGCGGACGCTGTTGCTCCATGGTGCGAATCTGCACGCCGGATGTTTGCGTACGCAGCAGACGCGTGGCGTCAAACCAGAAGGTGTCATGGTCGGCGCGGGCGGGATGATGGCCGGGAATATTCAGCGCGTCGAAATTATGGTAGTCATCTTCAATTTCCGGGCCGGTCGCTACGGAGAAGCCCAACTCGCCAAAGAAGGTTTCGATGCGGTCAATCGTTCTGGTCACCGGATGCAGTCCGCCGTTTTCCATGCGGCGCCCGGGCAGGGAAACGTCGATGGTTTCCTCCGCCAGACGCGCATTCAGCTCGGCTGATTCCAGCGCCTGTTTGCGGGCGTTGAGCGCCTCCTGCACTTCCTGTTTCGCCTGGTTGATTACCGCGCCCGCCGCCGGGCGCTCTTCAGCCGGCAGATTGCGCAGAGAAGTCATCTGCAGGGTTAACTGACCTTTTTTGCCTAAATATTCGACGCGCACAACGTCCAGCGCGGCAACATCCTGGGCCTCTTCTATTGCTGTTCTGGCGTTGGCAACCAGTTCTGCGAGATGTGGCATTGTATTCCTCTTCTTCTGCCTGTATGGGCCAAATATCGTGATTAGAAAACGTCATATCAGAGAAAGGGCATCAGACATGACCGTTTCCCTATACGCAGAAACAACACACTGCGCATCAGCAAGACAATAAAAAAGCCTCCGCGATGGGAGGCTTAAGCGCTACTTTTCGTTTCTTTTCTTACGCGCAAAGCCCCCCGCAATCAGGCGCTAAAGTAAAAAAAGAAACGGAAAATAGCAGTATGCATACTTGCGTTACCTTGTCGTTGTCTGTCCGGCTTATTGAAAAGCCGCGGGCGGTAAAAGTCAATATGATTATCGGCGAAGCAAATAGTAAAAGAGGGGGACCAGCCCCCTCTTCCGCTTCACTTATGCCAGTGCAGCTTTCGCTTTTTCAACCAGTGCGCTGAAGGCCACTTTGTCGAATACAGCGATATCAGCCAGGATCTTACGGTCAATTTCAACAGAAGCCTTTTTCAGACCGTTGATGAATTTGCTGTAAGACAGGCCGTTCTGGCGGGCAGCAGCGTTGATACGTGCAATCCACAGCTGACGGAACTGACGCTTACGCTGACGACGGTCACGGTAAGCGTACTGACCTGCTTTGATTACTGCCTGGAAGGCAACACGATAAACGCGCGAACGGGCACCGTAGTAACCTTTCGCTTGTTTCAATATTTTTTTGTGACGTGCACGTGCTACCACACCACGTTTTACGCGAGCCATATGCTCTCTCCTGAAGTCTTATTCTTAATTAAAAAAGGTTACTTATGCGTACGGCAGGCAAGCGATCACCAGACCCAGATCCCCTTTGGAGACTTGAGCCTTCGGACGCAGATGACGTTTACGCTTAGTTGACTTTTTGGTCAGAATATGACGCAGGTTAGCGTGCTTACGCTTAAAACCGCCACCGGCGGTTTTTTTGAAGCGTTTAGCGGCGCCGCGTACTGTTTTAATCTTTGGCATTTTAATTTCCACTTCGCATTGTTAATTACAACGAATCAGATAAGGCGAAATCATCCGCTACCGCGCGAGCCGCAGCGGAATCATTACTTGAATGCCTTACTGTTTCTTCTTAGGTGCGAGCACCATGATCATCTGACGGCCTTCAATCCTTGTTGGGAAGGATTCAACCACCGCCAGTTCACTCAAATCGTCACGAACGCGGTTAAGCATTTCGATGCCGATTTGCTGGTGCGCCATTTCACGGCCGCGAAAACGCAGCGTGATTTTGGCTTTATCGCCGTCTTCCAGAAAGCGAATCAGGTTGCGTAGTTTGACCTGATAGTCGCCATCATCGGTGCCAGGACGGAATTTAATTTCCTTGACCTGAATAACTTTTTGTTTCTTCTTCTGCTCTTTGGTGGCCTTACTCTTCTCATAGAGGAATTTGCCGTAATCCATAATACGGCAAACCGGCGGTTCGGCATTCGGGCTGATTTCTACTAAATCGACCCCAGCTTCCTCAGCTTTTTCAAGAGCTTCATTCAGACTGACTATACCAATCTGCTCGCCATCGACGCCTGTGAGGCGAACTTCCTGGGCGCGAATCTCTCTGTTAATGCGATTAGGACGCGCCGGTTGAACTCGTTTTCCGCCTTTAATACTTTATTCCTCCAGTTGATGAAGACTACGGCTGCGAATCTCATTGAGCAGCGTGTCTATTACTTCGTTCACATCCAGACTTCCTAAATCTTTGCCGCGGCGGGTACGTACAGCCACTTTTCCGGCCTCGACCTCTTTATCGCCACAAACCAGCATGTAAGGAACCCGGCGTAACGTGTGTTCGCGGATTTTAAAGCCTATCTTCTCATTTCTCAAGTCTGCTTTAGCCCGAATACCGGCATCCTGCAGCTTTTTGGTCAATTCGGCGACATAATCAGCCTGACCGTCGGTGATATTCATCACCACGACCTGAACAGGTGCGATCCAGGTTGGGAAGAAGCCCGCGTACTCTTCGGTCAGGATACCGATGAAACGTTCCATGGAGCCCAGAATGGCCCGATGGATCATCACCGGCACCAGCCGGTCGTTGTTTTCACCGACATAGGACGCACTTAAGCGGCCCGGTAATGAGAAGTCGAGCTGTACGGTACCACACTGCCAGGCGCGATCCAAACAATCGTGCAGAGTAAATTCGATTTTCGGTCCGTAAAACGCCCCTTCTCCCGGCTGATATTCAAAAGGAATATCGTTTTCCTTCAGCGCCGCCGCCAGATCCTCTTCCGCACGCGTCCACATTTCGTCGCTGCCGATGCGTTTCTCCGGCCGGGTGGAAAGTTTCACCGCAATCTTATCGAAGCCGAAGGTGCTGTACATGTCATACACCATACGAATACAGCTGTTCACTTCGGCGCGCACCTGGTCTTCGGTACAGAAGATATGCGCGTCGTCCTGGGTGAAACCGCGCACGCGCATCAGCCCGTGCAGTGAACCGGACGGTTCATTGCGGTGACAGCTGCCGAACTCGGCCATGCGCAGCGGCAGATCGCGATAGGATTTCAACCCCTGGTTGAAAATCTGTACGTGACCGGGACAGTTCATCGGCTTGATGCAATATTCGCGATTTTCCGACGAGGTGGTGAACATCGCCTCTTTATAGTTATCCCAGTGGCCGGTTTTCTCCCACAGGACGCGGTCCATCATGAACGGCCCTTTGACCTCCTGGTACTGGTATTCCTTCAGCTTCATGCGCACAAAGGCTTCCAGTTCGCGGAACACCGTCCAGCCGTCGTTATGCCAGAACACCATGCCCGGCGCTTCTTCCTGCATATGATACAGATCGAGCTGCTTGCCGATTTTGCGGTGATCGCGTTTGGCCGCTTCTTCAAGACGCTGCAGATAGGCGTTCAGCTGCTTCTTCTCGGCCCAGGCGGTGCCGTAAATACGCTGCAGCATTTTGTTCTTGCTGTCGCCGCGCCAGTATGCGCCGGAGGTCTTCTGCAACTTGAAATGCTGGCAGAAGCGCATGTTGGGCACGTGCGGCCCGCGGCACATATCGATGTATTCCTGGTGGTGATACAGGCCCGGATGATCATCATGGCTGATGTTTTCATCCAGAATCGCTATCTTGTAATTTTCGCCGCGCGCGGCGAACACATCGCGCGCTTGCTGCCAACTGACGGTCTTTTTGATGACGTCGTAGTTCGTCGCGGCCAGCGCGTGCATGCGTTTTTCCAACAGGTCGAGATCTTCCTGGGTCAGCGTCCGGTCCAGATCGACGTCATAATAAAAACCGTTGTCAATCACCGGGCCAATCGCCATCTTCGTATCCGGCCACAGTTGCTTAATGGCATGACCCAGCAGGTGAGCACAGGAGTGACGAAGAATCTCCAGACCGGCTTCATCTTTGGCGGTGATAATCGCCAGCTGCGCATCCTTTTCGATCAGATCGGTGGCGTCCACCAGCTCGCCGTTAACACGACCGGCAATACAGGCCTTAGCCAGACCTGGTCCGATATCCAGGGCAACATCAAGAGGAGAAACGGCGCGATCGTAATGACGCTGACTTCCATCAGGAAGGGTAATAACAGGCATTCCAGATCCTTATCTGCAGTGGTGACCCACACGAAAGATCACATGCAAAAAAATGAGTTTATGTATTTAAATCAAAACATTGCGCCATCAATTTAACCCACAATCGCCAAATTGGCGCGCAATCCGGCGCCGCGTGAAGGCCGCGACGCGCTCACCCTTAGCGGGCGGAGGGTTATATTACACGCTCTGCGCGACTGACGAAAGAACGATGCCCGCACTCGCCGGTGACTTTGTTTGTCCCGGCCGGAGAACGGCGGCGCGGCGCACAAGTAAAATCCCACCTTCATAGATAGTGACATTGACTGCCTCCTGAAAGGGCGTACCCAAACCTTAAAAAAGTCGCTGCCAGTCCTGTAATATTTAAATCCAAAGACAATAAGACGAAAACCAAAACCTATGGCTAACCACGCCCCCATGACGTGGTTTTCAGTTAGCAACAAAAGTGACATTGTCACATAAAAATGAGCAATGGTTCGCCCGCCGCGTGTGGATTCACGCTCAGGAGGCCTATTCTGCCGCCGTATCCCCCGCTTTTTTACCGCGCTGCGCCAGCAGAAAACCCAGATAAATCGCCGCCACCCAAAATGGGATAAGGATGACGGAAATCCGCACGCCGGGCGAAAACAGCAAAATCAGCAGGATCAGCGCCAGAAACAGCAGGCACAGATAGTTGCTCCAGGGATACCAGAAGGCCTTAAAGCGCGGCTCGCATCCTTTGCGCATCATCGCCTGACGAAAACGCAGGTGGGCCAGACAGATCATAATCCAGTTGATCACCAGGGTGGAAACCACCAGCGCCATCAGTAAAGCGAACGCCTTGCCGGGCATCAGGTAATTGAGGGCGACGCCGGCCGACGTCGCCAGCGCGGACAGCGCAATCGAGCGTACCGGCACGCCGCGCGCATTGATCTTAGCCAGCGACTGCGGCGCGTTGCCCTGCTGCGCCAGACCGTACAGCATCCGGCTATTGCAATACACGCCGCTGTTGTACACCGACAGCGCGGCCGTCAACACCACCACATTGAGAATGTTAGCCACCAGGTTGCTATTCAGCGCGTGAAAAATCAGCACGAAAGGACTGCCGCCGTCGACCACCCGCGTCCAGGGGTAAAGCGACAACAGTACGGTCAGCGAACCGATATAGAAAATCAGGATCCGATAAACCACCTGATTGGTGGCCTGCGGAATAGAGCGGCCTGGATCGGCGGCTTCGGCCGCGGTAATGCCAACCAGCTCCAGCCCGCCGAAAGAGAACATGATAATCGCCAGCGCCATAATCAGACCGCCGATGCCGTGCGGCATAAAGCCGCCGTAGCGCCACAGGTTGCTGATACCGGCCTGTTCGCCGCCTGTGCCGCTCAGCAACAGCCAGCCGCCGAACAGAATCATGCCGACGATCGCCAGTACCTTAACGATGGCGAACCAGAACTCCGTCTCGCCATAGGCGCGGACATTCACCAGATTGATAACGTTGATCAGCACGAAAAACAGCGCCGCCGACACCCAGGTTGGCACCTGCGGCCACCAATACTGGACATAAATTCCCACCGCGGTCAATTCGGCCATGCCGACCAGAATAAACATCGCCCAGTAGTTCCAGCCGGCAAGAAAACCGGCGAAATTGCCCCAGTATTTACAGGCGAAGTGGCTAAACGAACCGGCAACCGGCTCTTCCACCACCATTTCCCCCAGCTGTCGCATAATCAGAAAGGCGATGAAGCCGGCCACGCCATAGCCGACGATCACCGCCGGTCCGGCCATCTGGATCGTCTGCGAGATCCCCAGAAATAACCCGGTGCCGATCGCGCCGCCCAGCGCGATCAACTGAATATGGCGGTTTTTCAGCCCGCGCTGTAAATCAGATTTTTGTTGCTGTGTATCCATGCCTGTCTGTAATTCCTGTCCTGGGTCGAAAAAGTAAAAAAACGATAAAAAAATACCGGCTGCGCACCGGTACTTAGGTCAAGAGCGTGATTGAAATATCAGGGGAGATACGGCTTAACGTTCGGGGATGACGTGCCTGAAGTCGTCGGCATCGGCGATATCAGCCTGCCCGGCGGTCACGCCGTCGCTGTCGCTCCGCCCGGGGATCTGCCCGACCAGTCGCTGCAGCAACAGCGTCTGTTCACGCTGCTGTTCGGCGATTTCCTGTAATAGTTTGATTTGCTCATTCGCCCTGACGCTGGCCCGGATAATAAAAAAACCGAGCAACGCGACAAGCAGCATGATCAGCAGTGAAAACACCATTTCTAACGTTCCGGAAGCTAAACCCGTCATTGTAACCCTACCTGCAATCTCTCAGTTTCACTCAGCCATTCGCTGTAACGCTGTGGTCATCGTCCGGCGCCTCATCCGCGCCGATTCACCGCGCATTTTGCCATAAATCCCGGGCGCGTGCCGGGCATTCTGATGCGCGGCGCGCAACCGGAAGCCCGGCGCCCGAAATAGTGACGCGCTAACGCGGATAATCGCGGCAGCCGCATTGTGGCGAACTATTTCGGACGCGGGTCGCCGGTAAAATGCCGAATACTACAAAGCCGAAGAAACGCGGTCGGAGCGTTTGCCTCCGCCGTGACCAACAGCAGGTTAACTTGCGGAATTTTTTGATAAAGACAGAGGTCGACCTTAGTCTGTAAGCTACATCGCGGCCGCCGGTAACGCGCCCGACACATTCACAGATACTTTATTTTGTCTCCAGAACGATGCAAATCGGCGAAAAGTCATTAGCATGGTGATATTCACCGCCACGCATATTGCTACTTATGGTTAATTCTGCTCAAACCGACGGCTTGCCCCTGCCGCAACGTTACGGCGCCATCGCCGCCATCGCATTAGGTATTACCGTCGCCGTTCTGGATGGCGCCATCGCCAACGTGGCGCTGCCCACCATCGCTCGCGAATTTCAGGCCAGTCCGGCCGAGTCCATCTGGATCGTTAACGCCTATCAGCTGGCGATTATCGTCTCCCTGCTTTCCCTCGCCTTCCTCGGCGATATTGTCGGCTATCGTCGCATCTATCAGTGCGGTCTGGTTGTTTTCAGTTGCACTTCACTGTTCTGCGCGCTATCAGGATCGCTGGAGACGCTGATTTTCGCCCGCGTACTGCAGGGGCTGGGCGGCGCGGCGCTGATGAGCGTAAACACAGCGTTGATCCGCATTATCTACCCCCAGCGTCAGCTGGGACGCGGCATGGGAATTAACTCGCTGATCGTCGCGGTCTCGACCGCAGCCGGTCCAACCGTCGCCTCGGCCGTGCTCTCCGTCGCATCATGGAAATGGCTATTTCTTATCAACGTGCCGGTCGGTGTCGTCGCGCTGTGGCTGTCGCTGCGTTTTTTACCCGATAACCCGCAGAAATCGAAGGGACAGGGGTTCGACCTGCTGAGCGCGCTGATGAACGCCCTGACTTTTGGCCTGCTGATCTCGGCGCTCAGCGGCTTCGCCCAGGGGCAAGATTATCGACTTATTTTGGGCGAACTGGTCGCGTTGCTGATCGTCGGAACGCTGTTCATCCGGCGTCAAATGAAAATGACTTTTCCGCTTCTGCCTGTCGACCTGCTGCGCATTCCGATTTTTTCGCTCTCTATTTGCACCTCCATCTGCTCATTCTGCGCGCAGATGCTGGCGATGGTGTCATTACCTTTTTTTCTGCAGAACGTGGCGGGACGCGATGAGGTAGCGACGGGCTTATTATTGACGCCCTGGCCGCTGGCGACGATGGTGATGGCGCCGATCGCCGGTCGCCTGATTGAACGCGTGCATCCCGGCTTGCTGGGCGGCATAGGTTTAGCGGTATTCGCCGCGGGGCTGTTTAGCCTGGCGTTTATTCCCGGCCAGCCGGCGGATATCGACATTATCTGGCGTATGATGCTGTGCGGCGCCGGTTTCGGCCTGTTCCAGTCGCCCAACAACCACACGATTATTTCTTCCGCGCCGCGCCACCGCAGCGGCGGCGCCAGCGGTATGCTGGGCACCGCGCGCCTGCTGGGGCAAACCAGCGGCGCCGCGCTGGTGGCGCTGATGTTTAATGGATTCGGCGTACACGGCACGCACGCTTCGCTGGTGCTGGCCGGCATATTCTCCACCGTTGCGGCCGTAGTCAGCGCTTCGCGCCTCACGCAATCACGCGCGGCCAGCCAGGACTGAGCGGAAAAACGGCCGGAATAAATATCCTCCGGCATAGCCGGAGGTTTTTCATATGCGCCTGTAAGGCTTTGTTACCAGCCGCGCCCTAACAGGCGCATCGCGATCTGACATTTGCATCTATGGATTACTTACAGCCCGTAAACGAGCTACCCGGATACGGTATCGCGAGCTGTTCACCCCGCTTATCCTGCTCCAGCTGGAGCGTTAAGCTCTTTTCGTCCCCTATTAGAACCCCCTTTCAATTTTTGTTTAACTTTTGCAGTTGCCAGACCGCAAGGTGTTTTAACAAATTGAAAGGGATTTTTATAACCGACTTATAGCTGAAAGCTTTACGGTCCCCAGCCTGGCTGGGAGTTTTCTATGCACAAAAAAAGCGGCATCGCTGCCGCTTCAGACTAATGACCACGCTCGTTATCAAGGGAGAACTCGGCGATGGGGTGTAGCGCCGTTAGCCGCCGAAACGTCGCCCGGTACGGCAGGCCCGGACATCCCGGCTTCATCGCCGACGTTGTCAACAACCCCGGGCGGCATCGTCGCCGCCCTGTCGGTTTAACAATCGTCGCGATGACTAGCGCAAATATTGACCGCTGCGCAACGCTTCAATACGCCGGTCGAGCGGCGGATGCGACATAAACAGCGCGCCAAACGAACCGGTTTTTTTACCGTTGATGCAGAAAGCCATCATGCTGCTCTCTTCCTGCGGTTCGTAGCTGGTCTTCAGGCGCTGCAGGGCGGCGATCATCTTTTCACGCCCGACCAGACGCGCGGATCCGGCGTCGGCGTGAAACTCACGATAGCGGGAGAACCACATGGTGATAATACTGGCCAGAATACCGAATACCAGCTCCAGCACGGTGGCGACCGCCATATAGATTAGCGGGTTGCCGCCGCTGCTTTCGCCATCGCTTCGGTTGCCGGACAGAAAACCGGAGACCACCTGCGCCAGCAGACGCGAAATAAAGATCACAAAGGTGTTCACCACCCCCTGGATCAGCGTCATAGTGACCATATCGCCATTGGCGATATGGCTAATTTCGTGGGCAATCACCGCTTCGGCTTCATCGCGGCTCATATTTTGCAGCAGACCGCTGCTCACCGCCACCAGCGAAGCATCACGCCGCGCGCCGGTTGCGAACGCATTGATATCCGGCGCGTTATAGATAGCCACCTGCGGCATGGCGATCCCCGCCTGCTGCGCCTGCATCCGCACCGTGTTAACCAGCCAGCGCTCCGTTTCGCTACGCGGCTGCTCGATCACTTCGCCGCCGACAGAACGCAGAGCCATCCATTTAGACATCAGCAGTGAAACAAACGCGCCGCCAAAGCCAAACAGCCCGGCCATGATCATTAAGCCGGTAACGCTGCTGCCCTGAATGCCGGTCAGGCTGAGCACCAGCCCAAAAACCAGCATCACCGCCAGGTTAGTGATCAAGAAAAGCGCAATACGCATCATATAAGTTTTGTATCCTCTCTCAGCCAGAATAATGTCAGCTACCTTTATAATCGTATGGGCTAAGCGTACATTTTCAAGCGCGCCGCCCTTTTCAGCCGGCAAAACGACACAACTTTACACTTTTTAGTAAATCGCAAGATAAACTGTTGTTAGATCACCAGGTTAATCAGCCCGGTCTCTGCGCCGTACGATGACCGACGACTGAGTCAGCGACCTCAAACGCGGACTTTACGCCACCTTATCCCTGCCGCGCCATTCCTACATTCAGGTTAAAGCGCTGTTCAAACTCCGCTACCGGCATCGGCCGACCAAACAGATATCCCTGCGCCTGCTCGCAGCCCTTTTTCTTCAGCCGCTCGCACTGGGCGATAGTCTCTACGCCTTCGGCAATCACATCCAGGCCGAAGCTTTTACCGAGATAGAGGATCGCCCGCACAATCGCCGCATCGGGCGGCGAATCGCACATGGCGCGCACGAAGGACTGATCGATCTTCAGCCGCGTCACCGGGTAGTTTTTCAGCATACTGAGCGAGGCATAGCCGGTGCCATAATCGTCAAACGCGATGCCAATACCCTCAGCATGCAGTTCCGTCAACGGCTGCAGCATGTTTTCATCATGTCGCAGAATGATATTCTCGGTGATCTCCAGCTCCAGCGCCTGCGGCGCCAGCCCGCTCTGCGCCAGAACATCATGGACTTTCCGCGCCAGATTGCCGGAGCGAAACTGGGCGCCGAACAGGTTGACGCTCAGGCGGAAATCGGGCGCGCCGCTGCGGCGCCACTGCGCCGCCTGCCGGCAGGCGGCAAGCACCACCCAGTCGCCCACGCGCTCCGCCCAGGGACCGGACTCCAGCGCGGTCAGAAACGCGGCCGGCGCCAGCAGACCTTTCTGCGGATGGCGCCAGCGCAGCAGCGCCTCGGCGCCGACCATCGACTGATCCGCCAGGCGAATCTGCGGCTGATAGAACAGCTCGAATTCGCCGTATTGGTAGGCGCGGGCAAACTCGGACTGAAAGGCGTGCTTCGCCAGCGACATTTCGCGCAGCTCGCGCGTAAAAAAACGGCGGCAGTTCTTCCCTTCGGTCTTAGCCTGATACAGCGCCAGATCGGCGCTTATCAGCAAATCTCGCGCGCAAACGCCGGGGGCGGGATACATCACAATGCCCAGGCTGGCGCTGATATTAATGGTCTGTTCATCGATGATAATGCTGCGGGCGATATCGTTAATAATACGGTCGGCGATCTTTGCCGCTTCGCGCGCATCGTCCAGACCCGGCAATAACAGGGCGAATTCGTCGCCCCCCATGCGCGCCACCACGTCGCCGGGCCGCACGCTGGCGCGGATTTTCTTTGACACCTGCACCAGGATCTCGTCGCCGACGCCGTGCCCCAGATTGTCGTTCATATCCTTGAAGCCATCGAGGTCCACCATCATCACGCACATAATGGCTTCATGCCGGAGCGTCTTTTTCAGCGAGGAGGTCAACAGAGTCCGGTTAGCCAACCCGGTTAATGGATCCATATGCGCCAGCAGAAACAGACGCTCCTCGTTATGCCGCCGCTCGGTAATATCGCGCAGAATCGCACTGTAGCTAACGCTATCGTCATCGGCCCACGAAGAAAGCGACATTTCCACCGGAATCATGCTGCGGTCCTGTGCCTGTACGGTTAATTCCAGCGTCAGGCCGCTGCCCTGCTTACCCTTCTCGCCGGTTAGCTGGCGCAGCGGAACCAACGCCGGCTCGGCAAACAGCGTGTGAATCGATTTACCGATAATCTGCTGACTGCTGTAGCCCAGCATCACCTGAGACGCCGGATTCCAGTAAGTAATCAGCCCATCGCCGTCGGCGCAAATAATGCTATCCGGCGACGTGAAGGCGATGTTTTCAAACCGGCTCCGACTGGCCCGCCGCGCCAGCTCAAGCCGGCGCATCTCCAGATTGTCCATAACCAGTTGCGCCAGATCCTGCATATTCTGTTCATCGCGCACGCTCAGCCCCGCGCGCGGCTTTTTGTCGATGACGCACAGAGAACCGATGGCGTAACCGGAGGGTGAAAACAGAGGAATACCGGCGTAAAAACGGATATGCGGTTCGCCCGTTACCAGCGGATTATGCTTAAAGCGCGGATCTTTATGCGTATCCGGCACTACCATGATGCCTTTTTGCTGAATCGTGTAACTGCAGAAAGAAATATTGCGTGCGGTTTCGCATATCGATACGCCCATACTGGCGGCAAACAGTTGACGTTCGGCTTCGATCAGAGAAATCATCACGGCGGAAGCATTAAAAATATTTACCGCCAGGTTAATCAGGCCGTCAAAACCAGAATCGGATAACACATGATGAATACCGTACTCGCTCAACGCGGCCAGCCGGTTCGCTTCATGTTCATCTGATGGCACCTGATTCATGGAATTCCTCCTGAGAGATTACGGTTTCACCTCTTACATAAAATTGTAGTCGCTTGCCATCATTGCGCAGCCTGCTGCAATTTCATGCTCGCCCTCTTTAATCCGCCGGGAGAAACACACTGTCAGTTAACATGCTAATTAACAATAGGTTTTATTATAAAAACGCCTATTTTATAATCGATCGCACTTTTTTTATGCCGACAGACAAGTTAACCGAACAATTAATGCGCGATGAATAATAACTTATATGTCCGCCGTGTTTTGCGGGAAGTTTTCGCGGGGAATCGACAGGGTTGACGGCGGAGAATCAAGCGGGACGGGTGAACACGACGGCCGGACGCGACGATAGCAACCAACACGGAAAACAGCGTTAACCAGCGCAGGATACGGCGGCGCGCCGCCAGCAAACGCAGCGGGATATTTCAGGCGCGCTGATGAAAGACGGTCTTCTGCCGGGCCGGCGATGAATAACGTCGCCACAGCCGATAACGCCGTTGCCCGTTGCCCGTTGCCCGTTGCCCGTTGCCCGTTGCCCGTTGCCCAGGCATGTTATACCGCCATATCGATCGCCAGCGGCTGATGCTGGTGGAAAATATCCAGCCAGACGCGGCGAAACTGATGCACGACAGTCAGCATATCGATATCTTCACTCTGCAGCGTCAGGCAGACCCAGGCGGCAAAGTCGCTGCCGTCGTGCGGTACGGCATGCACCACGGCTGGTTTGAGATTGACCCAGTGATACTTAACCAGCAGCAGCTCGTTGCGTTCCAGACCCAGTTGCTGCAACACTTGCTGGCGCGCGCGCTCCAGCAGCGGCAGCAGATCCGACTGGTGGGAGGGATGTATACGGACGGTCGCCTTCACGCCCAGCATAACGGTCGCCGCCTGGCAAACCGGCAGCGGCAGTATGGGCGACGAGGCGACGCCAAACACCGCATCGACCCACACGCGAAAAAAATTCACCCCGTAAACTTTGCTCGCCAGCAGCCAGATATTCATTCCCGCCGGCCGGCGGTTAGCCTCCACGATAGCCGCATAGCTGCCGTCGTCATTCAGCTTGATCTCGTTATGAAACGGCCCGTTGCGCTGGCCGACAATCAGATTGGCCAGCAGGCCGGCGCGGGTCAGGGTAATTTGCTCATGCGCCATAAGCCGGGCCGGCAAAATCTGCGCGATCTCCACCGGATAACGACCGTCGGCGCTGACTTTCTCGGTAATAAAGCTCTTTATTCCCACCCCGTCGAACGAGAACTCGCGGCCAAAGGTGATTTTTTCTTCGCACATCACGCCGCCGGAGAGATAAGGCGCCACTTCACGGAACGCCTCCGCCAGGTCATCGCCGGGATTAACCACCACCACGCCCCGGTTATTGTCTTCGCAGGCCGGCTTCAACACAAACGCGCTATCAATCGCCGCGGCGAACTGCTGCAACCCGCTCAGCGAACTGATTTTACGGCAGGCCGGCACCAGCACCCGTTGGGTATGAAACAGCTCGCGATGGGCATATTCACGCTGCCGGTAGGCATATTTATCAAACGCATTCAGCGCCAGCAGATCAGAATCGACCGGCAGCCCCAGCTCGCGCAGCAGCTGCGCCCCGCTATGCACCGCGTTATCCGAAAACACGACGCCGGCCGCCAGCCCCTGGCGATAGGCCGCCAGCTGATCGAGCGCTTCTTCGACAAAGTCCGGGCTGAGTGGATTCAGGTCAAAAACAATATCGCACAGCCCCCAGTCGCGATCGCTGGGATCGGGACGGATCAGCACGGTCTTGACGTGGTACTGTTGCCGGGCATAGTCCGACATCACCTTTACGTCGCCGGCCTGCGCCAGGTTGTAATCGATAATCAGGAAATAACGGACCGGTGCCGGTTTCATAGATTAACTCCCGTTGTCGGATGATATTTAACCGCGATAGCATACCGGGACTCCCGCAACAGCGCCGGCAATTGCTTTTTCAACTGGTTGCGCGGACATTCCCACAGCAGTTGCCCCAGAAAAATTTCACGGGAGGCGTCAGTGATCTCATCGCCTTCATGTAGAAAAAGCTGGCTGAGCAGCGGTTCATGCGGAGGCGTCCGAAGCGAGATGCTGTCGATACGTCCGCGGTGGGCGAAATAAACGCGGAAGAAGGTGCCGCGCTGCGTGACGGAATCACTGCGCACCTTAAAGGCCAGCGCATTCAGTTTCGCCTGCTGCTGAAGGCGCGCGTGTTGCGAGCGCTGGCTCAGCAGGGTATCAAGCCAGATCGCCAGCATGTCCTGCTGACCGTTCTGAATACCGACGCTGTGTGAAATAAAGCTGCCGCCGACGCGCGGATTGATTTCAATCACCTCCCATCCGCCGTCCTGGCTGCGCGCCTCTACGTGGAAACAGCCTTCGCGCAGTTCCAGCTGTTCAAACAGCCGATGAATCCAGGCGATAGCGCGCTGGCAGTCGTCCGGCGTGAGGCTAACCGGCGGACTGACGCAGGCGTCCTCCAGCACCGCGGCGGAAACCTCGGTGAGTTCGCATTTTTCGTGGATGGCCATCACGTGCGGCTGTCCCGCCAGCGCAATGACTTCAAAACTGTATTCTTTGCCCGGCAGATAATCCTCAGCGATAAACTGCACCACGGCGCCAAACGCCGATTGATAAACCGGATCGCGCCCAATTTCACCGCGAATGGCTTCAAGATCCCGCCAGTGAGTCTGCGCGCATGGAGAAAAAGTACCGCAGGAGGCCAGCCCCACTCGCGGTTTGATAAAATAGCGGTGGTCGCCGCACGCCATCTGCGGCAGTAGCGCCGGCGTGAGCAACGTGGCCCGCGTCCGGCTCAGACCGCAGGCGTTCAGTTGGTTGCGCAGGGTCAATTTATCGCGCAGCAAATCGACCTGTTTCACCGGCAAATCGGTCACGCCCAGTTGCTGATTCGCCAACGCCATCAGGGGCCGATACCCTTCCCATACGCTGATACAGCACAGCACCTCTTCTCCGGCGGCGTTCAGACGGGTCAGCATACGGCTGACATCCTGCCAGCTCAGCGCATGGTTACGGGTGGCAACCATATCGTGCGTTAATCCGCTCAATGTTCTGATGCGATAATCGGCCTGCTCTTCCGCCGGACACGATGACAAAACAAAACTCTTTAACCCGCGCGATTCTAAAATAATTAATAAATTTTCAACAAATGAATAGCCACAGTGGCTAAGGATTAATACACCTGCTTTTGACATACCTACCCCTGAATCCGAAAAATCATGCCGCGCGGTGCGTGTCATTTGCCATAATATCGACGCCGCACGCGTTAAAATAAGCGCTCTGTCTGTTGGGCTATTTATACTCGTCATACTTCAAACGGCAGATGCGCTGGCGCATCCGGGTTCCCTTCCCGGAGTATGTCCATCGGGATTAATGGGAAACACCAAGCCTTTCACCGCAGGTCGGCCGCAGGCTGGACAAAGCAAATTCGTCATTCTCTTGCCGCGTTACCAGGCGCAGGCATGCGCCGGCGCCCGTCAAGGGCCAACGCATTGCGTTGCTCAAAACGATAATGTTTTATCCTGCAACCTGAATTATTTCGAGTATGTGAAAATTAGCCGGGCTTAATGGGCCTGCTCGTTCAGGCTTCCCCTTCAGGTCGCGCAGGCGCCGTTCAAGTCGGCGCCTGACCGGTTTGTTCTTCGTTTGCCGCATGATGAGGCGCGTAAACCAGCCTCGCCCGTAAATGGCCAACGCCGTGTATTGCTCAAAACGATAACGTTTTATCCTGCGGCTCAGGACATTTAGCCTACACTCGCCCCGAAACTGAATACATTTGGCATTCATTCGGCATTCCGGTATATGCGTTATCGCTGAGAGCAGCGGCAGGTTTTTTATTTTAAAAACGCCGCACTTTTATTTATATTCCATACATCTCCGATTATAGAGAAAACGCCTGCCCAGAAATAATGACGGAATGACTTATTATAATACACGGCCGGCGTAATCAATCCGCCACAGATATACATTCATAGCGAATTATCGTTGTGGTTATTTTTGCTCATTTCATTCTGGCTTTGTCGCGCAGAAATAAAGCGTTCTTGAATAAATGAGAGAGTAACGGCATCATGCAACGAATAGTCGAAAGTGACAAATAGATATTTTTCATCGACACATAGAAAATTTAGATGCGTTTATTTATTCGCCTCATTTTGGATCCAGTCGACAAAGCGTCGGCAAGACTCGCTGCAGTCGTTGGGCGGCGTCAACAGCCAGTAGCCGATATCGTCAATAATATCGCTGTTGTCCAACAATTCCACCAGCACGCCTTCGCGCAGCCGTTTGCCGATCATTTGATGGCGGCCCATGGCGATGCCCTGTCCCTCCGTCGCCATCTCTATGACAATATTGTAATCATGCAGTTGCACCATCTGGAATCGCTCCAGACTGACGTTAAAACGCCGGCACCACGCGATCCACTCAAACTGCGTAGTCGCCTGTGCAACCAGCAGCGGGATATGCGTCACCTGATCCAGCCGAGCGGGCGCCTGCGGCAAAGCCGCCTTCAGCGCCGGGCTGCAAACCGGCGACAGACGTTCATGCATCAGGAAATGTTTACTCACGTTAGGCCAGTCGCCGCGGCCATAGCGAATGGAGAGATCCACCTCATGGGCGGCGACATTAGCCAGCGCGACCGACGGCACCAGTTCAATATCAATATGCGGATTTTCCGCGGCGAACAGCGCCAGGCGGGGCGCAAGCCACTGCGTGGCGAACGAGGCCAGCAGCCCGATACGCAGCGTGCGGCTACGCCCGGCCAGTGAACGCACGTCGCGCGTGCCGCAGGCAATAATCTCCAGCGCGCGGCGAATATGCCGATAGTAGTGCTCTCCGGCCGGCGTCAGCTCAATGGCGCGAGTCAGCCGATCAAACAGGCGCAGGCCGAGCGATTCCTCCAGTTTATGCACCTGATGGCTGACCGCGCTTTGCGTCAGCGACAGCTCCTGCGCGGCCTTACCGAAACTCAGATGGCGCGCGACGGCTTCAAATGCGCGCAGCGACATCAGCGGGGGCAAATCGTTATGTAACGGCATCCTTTCATCCTGAATGGTCATGCGGGCTGCGCTAAGATAGCCCAAAAAATACGGTGGCGACAAGGCTGCCGACAACTTCCGCCGCGTAAGCGAGACGGCGGCAGAAAATTGGCTTCTCTGCCGACACCGCCTCGCTGGTGAATACAAAAAATTATGATATATTGCGATTCCCATCACAAATATATCCCAAAAAATCCCAGGAGGAGGCTCAATGGGAACCCTGACGGCTGGTTTTTTCGCCGTGCGCTGGGAATTACTCAGTGCGTTGCTAATGTTTGTGTCCAGCGTACTCAACATTCGCAGCAAACAGGCCGGCTATGGCATTATCGCTTTCCTGTTTAGTCTGCTCGGATTACTGATGGCCTGCTGGTTCGTGCTGAACGCGACCGGCGCCACGATTGATAGCGCATCCATGGCGAATTTTTTCATCGAATTAAAAGACGACATTCCCGAAACATTGAGCAGCCCAGAAATGCAGCGCTGGATGTACACCTCGATGCTATAAACGCCCGCCTTCCTGCTCCGCCGCCGTCTGATGGCGGATAGCACAGATTGCTTACCAAACGGCGACGCGTCGCATTAATAGCACAACGAGCGCGACGCACTCCGGTCTATGCTTATAGCGATTTATCATCGTCATTGTTAATTAACTACGGTTTTTTAACGTTATCCCGGCTCGGTCATTTGCGAGTCGGGATTTTTTTGCCTGCAGGGCAAGACCCGATAGCGCGAATCAGCGACAGGCTGCGCGGGCAACAAACCGCATCGGTCAGCGTTATGATAAAAGGTGGTGAGGATGTCATCGGATGAGGCGCCAGCGGCCCGGGCGAATATGAGCGATTAAAATACCGGAGAGGTCCGTCAGGGGGAGCCGATTTTGCCGGACACACTGCTGCGCCTGTGCGCTCGCTGTCCGGCCTGATGCCTGATGGAGCAAACGACGCCGGCCCAAAAGCGCGCCTGCGCGCAGGCGCGGAACAGCAGATTTGAATGTTAAACATCGGCGGAGGCCTGCGCCCCCGCCGATCATTCGATAACCACCGGCTTACATGTTATCGATGATATCCTGCGCGAACTCGCTGCATTTACGCAGCTTAGCGCCGTCCATCAGACGTTCGAAGTCGTAAGTCACGGTCTTATGGTTAATCGCGCCTTCCACACCTTTAACAATCAGGTCGGCCGCTTCAAACCACTGCATGTGGCGCAGCATCATTTCGGCGGACAGGATGATAGAGCCCGGGTTGACCTTATCCTGGCCGGCATACTTCGGTGCCGTGCCGTGCGTGGCTTCAAACAGCGCGCATTCGTCGCCGATATTGGCGCCCGGCGCGATACCGATACCGCCCACCTGCGCCGCCAGCGCATCGGAGATATAATCGCCGTTCAGGTTCATACAGGCGATCACGTCATACTCGGCCGGACGCAGCAGGATTTGCTGCAGGAAAGCATCGGCGATCACGTCTTTAACAATAATGTCTTTGCCGCTGTTCGGGTTCTTAATCTTCACCCACGGACCGCCGTCGATCAGTTCTCCGCCGAATTCTTCGCGCGCCAGCTGGTAGCCCCAGTCTTTAAACGCGCCCTCGGTGAACTTCATGATGTTGCCCTTGTGCACCAGGGTGACGGAGTCGCGATCGTTGGTGATGGCGTATTCGATCGCCGCGCGCACCAGCCGTTTGGTGCCCTGCTCGGAGCACGGTTTGATGCCGATGCCGCACTGCTGCGGGAAACGGATTTTGTTAACGCCCAGCTCTTCACGCAGGAACTTAATCACTTTGTCCGCTTCCGCGCTGCCCGCTTTCCACTCGATACCGGCATAAATATCTTCCGCGTTTTCGCGGAAAATCACCATGTCAGTCAGTTCAGGGTGTTTCACCGGGCTCGGCGTACCTTCATAGTAGCGTACCGGACGCAGGCAGATATACAGATCCAGTTGCTGGCGCAGCGCGACGTTCAGGGAACGAATACCGCCGCCCACCGGCGTAGTCAGCGGCCCTTTGATCGCCACGCGATATTCACGGATTAGATCCAGCGTCTCTTCCGGCAGCCAGACATCCTGGCCGTAGATCTGCGTGGATTTTTCACCGGTGTAGATTTCCATCCAGGAAATGGCGCGCTGGCCCTGATAGGCTTTTTTAACTGCGGCGTTGACCACGTTGATCATCGCGGGAGTGACGTCGACCCCAATGCCGTCCCCTTCGATGAACGGGATAATCGGATGATTGGGAACAACCAGTTTACCTTCGCCATCCACCGTAATCTTCTGACCTTCCGACGGTACAACTACTTTGCTTTCCATTAACCTCTCCTTCGAGCGCAATTTTGTTAATGATTTGTAAGATGCGGGTCAATACTACTCGAATATCCCGGCAGCGCCAATCGCAAACCATTTCGAGTATAATGCGGCTATGACCCGCAACGATAAAGACAATGAAGAAATACTCCGTTAAAAATCACCCTGTTAAACGATCCGCGCCGCGCCCGACCGCCCGACGTCCGCTAACCGCCGCCGCCAGGCGCGTCGTACTGTTCAATAAACCCTTCAATGTGTTGCCCCAGTTCACGGACGAAGCCGGCCGGGCAACGCTGAAAGATTACATTCCGGTTGGCGGAATTTACGCCGCCGGTCGTTTGGATCGCGACAGTGAAGGTTTGATAGTACTGACGAATGACGGCAAATTACAGGCTCAACTGACTCAACCGGGAAAAAAATGCGGCAAAGTCTACTATGTGCAGGTGGAAGGCGAGCCGGATGAACAGGATATACAGCGGCTGCGCCGCGGGGTGACGCTGAACGACGGGCCGACGTTGCCCGCTGGCGTCGAGCGCGTGGCGCAACCGGACTGGCTATGGCCGCGCACCCCGCCGATCCGCGAACGCAAGAACATTCCGGTCAGCTGGTTGAAAATCACGCTGCACGAAGGCCGCAACCGACAGGTGCGGCGCATGACCGCCCATGTCGGCCACCCCACCCTGCGCCTGATCCGCTACGCGGTGGCGGACTGGACGCTGGATAACTTATCTCCCGGTCACTGGAAGGACATAACCGATGTTTAAACCTCATGTTACCGTCGCCTGCGTAGTGCAGGCCGACAATCATTTTCTGGTGGTCGAAGAACCGATTAACGGGAAACATCTGTGGAATCAGCCGGCGGGGCACCTGGAGGCGGATGAAACGCTGCAGCAGGCCGCGCGGCGAGAACTGTGGGAAGAAACCGGCGTTGACGCCGAGCCGCAGAGCTTTCTGCAGCTGCACCAGTGGATCGCGCCGGACGGCACGCCGTTTTTACGCTTTTGCTTCGCCATCGATCTGACGGAGCGGGTGGCCACTCAGCCGCACGACAGCGATATCGAACGCTGCCTGTGGCTGCCCGCCGGGCGGATTTTGCAGGCCGCCAATCTGCGCTCGCCGCTGGTGGCGGAAAGCATACGCTGCTATCAACGCAACCAGCGTTATCCGCTGTCGCTGCTGGCGGCGTTTAACTGGCCGCATCATTAATTGCCGGCCCGGCGCGCATCAATGCTCAATCGGCGGTGCAGCCGGCGGCGCATCATGATAAAATACAGCGCTTGTTTACCGCCCGCAGGCGTTAATATATTCAGTTCGTGAGATTTTCATGTCAGATAACAGCCAGAAAAAAGTGATTGTCGGGATGTCCGGCGGCGTCGATTCTTCCGTTTCCGCTTACCTGCTGCAACAGCAAGGTTACCAGGTGGAAGGCCTGTTTATGAAAAACTGGGAAGAAGATGACGATACGGAGTACTGCTCCGCCGCCGCCGACCTTGCCGACGCACAGGCGGTCTGCGATAAGCTCGGCATCGAATTGCATACGGTGAATTTCGCCGCCGAATACTGGGACAACGTTTTCGAACTGTTTCTGGCCGAATATCGCGCCGGCCGCACCCCCAATCCCGATATTCTGTGCAATAAAGAAATCAAATTTAAGGCATTTCTTGAATTCGCCGCCGAGGATCTGGGCGCGGACTATATCGCCACCGGCCACTATGTCCGGCGTCAGGATATCAACGGCGCCACCCGTCTGCTGCGCGGGCTGGATGGCAACAAAGACCAGAGCTATTTTCTCTATACGCTGAGCCACGAACAGATCGCCCAGAGCCTGTTTCCCATCGGCGAGATGGAAAAACCCGAGGTGCGTCGCATCGCCGAACGGCTGGATCTGGCCACGGCGCGTAAAAAAGACTCGACCGGCATCTGCTTTATCGGCGAACGCAAATTTCGCGATTTTTTGGCCCGCTACCTGCCGGCTCAGCCGGGACCGATTCTGAACGTCGATGACCTGAGGCCGCTCGGCCAGCACCAGGGGTTGATGTACCACACCCTCGGTCAGCGCAAAGGACTCGGCATCGGCGGGACGAAAGATGGCGATGAGAATCCCTGGTACGTGGTGGATAAAGACGTGGCCGGCAATATTCTGTACGTTGCGCAGGGGCACGAGCATCCGCGCCTGATGTCGATCGGGCTGGTCGCCCGCCAGTTGCACTGGGTTGACCGGCAGCCGCTGCGCGCGCCGTTGACCTGCGTGGTGAAAACCCGCTACCGGCAGCAGGACATCGCCTGCCAGGTCGAGCCGAACGGCGATGACGGCGTGACGGTGCGCTTTGACGCGCCGGTCGCGGCGGTTACGCCTGGCCAGTCCGCCGTATTTTATCAGGGCGAAGTCTGTCTGGGCGGCGGCATCATTGAGCGACGTATTCAGGAGTAACCGTGGCGAAAAACTATCACGACATTACGCTGGCGCTGGCCGGCATCTGCCAGGCCGCACGGCTGGTGCAACAGATCGCTCACCAGGGCCACTGTGATGACGAAACGCTGCGCACATCGCTGAACAGCGTTCTGATCGTTAATCCCGCCTCCACGCTCGGCGTGTTCGGCGATTCGGTTGCGATGCTGAAACCCGGTCTGGAGGCGCTGCTGGGCGTGCTCAACACCAGCCGTCAGGGGCCGGATATCGACGTGTCGCGCTATACCTTCAGCCTGATGGTGCTGGAGCGTAAGCTAAACGGCAAAACGGCCGCGCTGGACGAGCTCAGCAAACGCATCGGTCAACTGGAGCGCCAGCTGGAGCATTTCGATCTGCTGTCCGACACCGTCATCGGCGCGCTGGCCGGCATTTACGTCGATGTGATCAGCCCGCTCGGCCCGCGCATTCAGGTCACCGGCGCGCCCGAGGTGCTGCAAAATTCCCAGGTACAGGCCAAAGTTCGCGCCTCGCTGTTAGCCGGCATGCGGGCCGCCGTGCTATGGCAGCAGGTAGGCGGCGGACGCCTGCAGCTGATGTTTTCCCGCGGCCATCTGGTTAAACAGGCGCAGAGCCTGTTGGCCAGCTGTTGATTATCGCTCGCGTCCGCCTTCGCCGGCGGCGCGCGGACGCCGCGTTCGATTAGTGCCATACCCTTTTTGTTTAACACCAATCCCAGGAGTTGCTTGCGATGGAATTATCCTCACTGACCGCCGTTTCCCCCGTCGATGGACGCTACGGCGATAAAGTCAGCACGCTGCGCGAGATTTTCAGCGAATTCGGTCTGCTGAAGTTCCGCGTGCAGGTTGAAGTACGCTGGCTGCAAAAACTGGCCGCTTGCGCAGAAATCAAGGAAGTTCCGCCATTTGATCGCGACGCAAACGCTTACCTCGACAAAATCGTCGCCGAATTCAGCGTGCAGGATGCGCAGCGCATTAAGACGATCGAGCGCACGACCAACCACGATGTAAAGGCCGTCGAATATTTCCTGAAAGAGAAAGTGGCCGCCGTGCCGGCGCTGCATGAGGTGAGCGAATTTATCCACTTCGCCTGCACCTCGGAAGATATCAATAACCTGTCGCACGCCCTGATGCTGAGCACCGCGCGGCGCGAGGTGGTGCTGCCGTACTGGCGCCGGATCATTGATAACCTGCGCCAG
Source organism: Affinibrenneria salicis (assembly GCF_008710095.1). Next base: position 98,608 of record NZ_VYKJ01000002.1, on the reverse strand, counting down.
CTGGCCGGCGAGCACCGCGATATTCCGCTGCTGTCGCGCACCCACGGCCAGCCGGCCACGCCGTCGACCATCGGCAAAGAGCTGGCCAACGTGGCTTATCGCATGGAGCGCCAGTACCGCCAACTGGAGCAGGTGGAAATTCTGGGTAAAATCAACGGCGCGGTTGGGAATTACAACGCGCACCTGGTCGCCTACCCGGAAGTGGACTGGCACCAGTTCAGCGAAAGTTTCGTCACCTCGCTGGGCATCGTCTGGAACCCCTACACCACGCAGATCGAGCCGCACGACTACATCGCGGAGCTGTTTGACTGCATCGCCCGCTTTAACACCATCCTGATCGACTTCGATCGCGATATCTGGGGCTACATCGCGCTTAACCACTTCAAACAGAAGACTATCGCCGGCGAAATCGGCTCTTCGACCATGCCGCACAAGGTTAACCCGATCGATTTTGAAAACTCCGAAGGCAACCTCGGTCTGGCCAACGCCGTGCTGGGCCATCTGGCCAGCAAACTGCCGGTTTCGCGCTGGCAGCGCGATCTGACCGACTCCACCGTCCTGCGCAATCTCGGCGTGGGCGTCGGCTATGCGCTCATCGGCTGGCAGTCGACGCTGAAAGGCATGAGCAAACTGGAAGTAAACCGCGCCCATCTGCTGGACGAGCTGGACCATAACTGGGAAGTGCTGGCCGAGCCGATCCAGACCGTGATGCGCCGCTACGGCATTGAAAAACCGTATGAAAAACTGAAGGAACTGACGCGCGGCAAGCGCATTGACGCCGCCGGCATGCAGGCATTTATCGACGGACTGGCCTTGCCGGAAGCCGAAAAAACCCGGCTGAAAGCGCTGACGCCCGCCAGCTATATCGGCCGCGCCGTGCAGTTGGTCGACGACCTGAAATAACCCGCCGACGCCGGGCCAGTCATGGTCCGGCTCGCGCTTCCCCGCTCCGACATGCTGTGCCGTAGCCCGTGTATTGACCCGCGGTTTAAACTTCAGCGCAGACAATTATTCTTATTCCATTTATTCTTATTCCATTCAAGTCCTGAACGCAACGCGCAGGCAAATGTCAGGGACAAAAGACACTATCGCTGAGGAAGTGACCATGCGCATTCTGGTTGTAGAAGACAACATGTTGCTACGCCACCATCTTACGGTGCAAATGAACGAAATGAATCATCAGGTCGACGCGGCGGCCGATGCCCGTGAAGCCGACTATTTTTTGCAGGAGCATGCTCCCGACATCGCGATCGTGGATCTCGGCCTGCCCGGCGAAGACGGCATGAGTATGATCCGCCGCTGGCGCGCCGGTCAGATAAAGCTGCCGATTCTGGTGCTGACGGCGCGCGAAGGCTGGCAGGACAAGGTGGCCGTGCTGGAGGCAGGCGCCGACGACTACGTGACCAAACCCTTCCATATGGAAGAAGTGGTCGCCCGTCTGCAGGCGCTGATGCGCCGCCACTGCGGGCTGGCCTCGCAGATCATTAGCCTGCCGCCGTTCCAGGTCGATTTATCGCGCCGTGAACTGGTGGTCAATCAGCAGCAGATCAAGCTGACCGCGTTCGAATACACCATCATCGAAACCCTGATCCGCAACGCCGGCAAAGTGGTCAGCAAAGAGGCGCTGATGCTGCAGCTGTACCCGGACGCCGAATTGCGCGAAAGCCATACCATCGATGTGCTGATGGGGCGGCTGCGCAAGAAACTGCAGGTCGCGCATCCCGGCGAAGTCATCACCACCGTGCGCGGCCAGGGTTACCGCTTTGATATTCAGACGCCCGATGACTGAGGCCGCGCGCCGCGCGCCCTTCTCGCTGCGCGTCCGTTTTTTGCTGGCCACGGTCGCCATCGTTCTGGCGCTGTCGCTGTCTTACGGCATGGTGGCCATCATCGGCTACAGCGTCAGTTTCGACAAGACCTCTTTCCGCCTGCTGCGCGGCGAGAGCAATCTGTTTTTCAGTCTGGCGCAGTGGCGCGACAACCAGTTAACCATCGCCATGCCGCCGGATATTGACATTAACTACCCGACGCTGGTGCTGATTTACGACCGCGAAGGCAATATCCTGTGGCGCGAACGCAACGTACCGGAAATGGAGGCGTTGATTCGCCCCGAATGGCTGCAGAAAACCGCCTATCACGAGATTGATACCGATACCCATACCAGCAGCGAAGTGCTGAAAGACGATCCGCGCCTGCTCAGCCAGCTCAAATCGTTCAACAGCCGCGCGCGCGGCGCGCTGACGCACTCAATCGCGGTGAACCGCTACCCGGCCACCGGCCATCTGCCGCCGCTGACCATTGTGGTGGTCGATCGCATCCCGCAGGAACTGCAGCAGGCGGATATGGTCTGGGAATGGTTCAGCTATGTGTTCGTCGCCAATCTGCTGCTGGTGCTGCCGCTGCTGTGGCTGGCCGCGCACTGGAGCCTGCGGCCGATTCAGAAACTGGCGCATCAGGTCGGCGAGCTGGAAAACGGCACGCGTCAGCAGATGGATGAAAATCCGCCGCGCGAACTGTCGCGTCTGGTGCGCAACCTCAATCTTCTGGTGCGCAACGAGCGCCAGCGCCATCAAAAATACCGCACCACGCTGACCGACCTCACCCACAGTCTGAAAACGCCGCTGGCGGTACTGCAGACCACCCTGCGCGCGCTGCGTACCGGCCGGGAAACCACCATTGAACAGGCCGAGCCGATCATGCTGGAGCAGATCAGCCGCATCTCGCAACAGATTGGCTACTATCTGCACCGCGCCAGCGTGCAGGCCGAACACAACGTGCTGACGCGCGAGATCCACTCCGCGCCCGCGCTGCTCGACAGCCTGTGCTCCGCGCTCAACAAAGTTTACCAGCGCAAGGGCGTCGAGCTAACGCTGGACATTTCGCCGGAGCTTACGTTCATCGGCGAAAAAAACGACTTCATGGAGATCCTCGGCAATATTCTGGATAACGCCTGCAAATACTGTCTGGAGTTCGTCGAGATCAGCGCTCAGTATTCGGACCACCGGCTGCATCTGATCGTGGATGACGACGGTCCGGGTATTCCTGCCAGCAAACGGGCGGTGATTTTTCAGCGCGGCCAGCGCGCCGATACGCTGCGCCCCGGTCAGGGACTGGGCCTGTCGGTTGCGGCGGAGATCATCGAACAGTATCAGGGCGAGATCATCATCAGCGACAGCGCGCTGGGCGGCGCGCGGGTCGAAGCCATTTTCGCCCGTCAGGCGCTGCAGAATGAGGTGTGAAAGACCTGGCCGGGCGCCGGAGTTCCGCTATAATTGCCGCTCACCCTACCATGCCGGAACATACTATGGATTATCAACTGAATCTCGACTGGCCGGATTTCATGCAGCGTCACTGGCAGAAAAGACCTGTCATTATTAAGCGCGGTTTTCAGCAATTCGTCGATCCGCTGGCCCCCGACGAACTGGCCGGTCTGGCAATGGAAAGCGAAGTGGACAGCCGGCTGATTAGCCATCACGAAGGCCGCTGGCAGGTGAGCCACGGTCCGTTCGAAAGCTACGATCATCTGGGGGAAACCAACTGGTCGCTGCTGGTACAGGCGGTCGATCACTGGCATGAGCCGTCCGCGGCGCTGATGGCGCCGTTCCGCCACATCCCGGACTGGCGCATGGACGACCTGATGATCTCCTTCTCCGTACCCGGCGGCGGCGTGGGGCCGCACCTCGATCAGTACGACGTATTCATTATTCAGGGAAGCGGACGGCGGCGCTGGCGGGTAGGCGAAAAAGTGCCGATGAAACAGCATTGTCCGCATCCCGACTTGCTGCAGGTGGCGCCCTTCGACGCCATTATCGATGAAGAAATGGAATCCGGCGATATTTTATACATTCCGCCCGGTTTCCCGCATGAAGGCTACTCGCTGGAAAATTCGCTCAACTATTCCGTCGGCTTCCGGGCGCCCAACGCGCGGGAATTGCTGAGCAGCTTTGCCGATTACGTACTGGCCAGCGATCTGGGCAGCCACCGCTATAGCGATCCCGAGATTGCGCCGCGCGCGCACCCCGCCTGCATTCTGCCGCAGGAAACGAGCGCGCTGCAGAAAATGATGCTGGACCTGGTGCAGCAGCCGCAGCACTTTAACCGCTGGCTGGGCGAATTCATCTCCCAGTCGCGTCATGAGCTGGACCTCGCGCCGCCGGAGCCGCCCTGGCAGGCCGGCGAGATCTACGACCTGCTGCAGCAGGGCGAAAAGCTGCGCCGCCCCGGCGGATTGCGCGTGCTGTGCATCGGCGAGCATTGCTTCGTCAACGGCGAATGGCTGCAGAGCCCGCACACGGCCGCGCTGTCGGCGCTGGCGCACTATCCTGTCGTCGACGCCGGGCAGTTCGGCGCAGCGCTGGACGATCCCTCCTTCCTGGCGCTGTTGTGCACGCTGATTAACAACGGCTACTGGTATTTTGCCGATTAATGTCTGAGCGGTCACCGACGTCCGGCGGACCATGACGCAAAAGCCCCGCGGCCATCACCGGCCGCGGGGCTTTTTTAACGCGCCGACGCGCGCTCATCGGGCCAGGACTTAAGCCTGATGCTCAATCGTCTTGCGGTTTTCTATCGCTATTTTCTGCGGCTTTTCGCTTTCCGGAATATCCTGCAGCAGTGTAATGGTCAGCAGGCCGTTTTCCAGCGCGGCCCCCTGTACTTTAACGTGCTGCGGCAACGCGTAGCTGACGCTGAAGTCCGTACGGCTGATGCCGCGATGCAGCCAGCCTTCATCTTGCGCGGCGCGCTCTTCTTCCCGCTTACCGCTTACGCTGAGCTGCCCGCCTGCAGCATTAATTTCCAGTTCGTCTTCCTTCCAGCCGGGAACGCTCAACGTAATGGCAAAGCGATTGTCGCCCAGCCGGCGAATATCATAGGACGGTGCACTCTCCAGCGGTATATCGCCGGTCAACTGGCTGAACAGCCGATCTATACGGTTAAAACGATCGGAAAACAGCGAATTAGAAATATCGGGGAACAACGACAAGGTTCTCAGTGCCATGATTAACCTCCTGAATAATACCCGTCATACTTCAGGCTGCGGGCGCGCTGGCGCGCCCGCACGCCAATCATTCAGGGTATCGACGCAATACACATTCAAAAGTTCAACATGTGAGGCAAGCATCGCTTGTCCGACTATAACATGGCGGCGCGGACAACCATTTCAAGCGTCGTTTTTTTAATCCTGATCACATTTTTTGCTTTTTATACGCCGGAGACGCTGCGTCCGCGGCACAAGACGCGCCGGGACGAGGGAGAAGAACGGTAGCGCCGATTACGCTTTCGCGCGCAGCGCAGTCAGTTCGGCGATGCGCATAATGACCGCCACCGCCTGTTCCATTCCCTCCAGCGTAACGAACTCATGTTTGCCGTGGTAGTTATAGCCGCCGGTGAAGATATTCGGACAGGGCAACCCCTGGAAAGAGAGCATAGCGCCGTCGGTACCGCCGCGAATCGGTTTCATAACCGGTTCGATAGCGCAATCGCGCATAGCCTGCTGCGCCAGCGCGATAATATGCGGATGTTGTTCCACCTTCTCGCGCATGTTGTAGTAGCTGTCGGTAATCGTAACTTCAATATAGCAGTCAGGATGCAGCCCTTTCCCGGTGTTTTCGGCGATATCCAGCATCATTTTCTTGCGCGCCTCGAAACCGCTGCGATCGAAATCGCGCAGGATATAGTGCAGTTCGGCCCGCTCCACCGTGCCTTTAGCGCTGTGCAGATGATAGAAACCCTCATACCCGTCGGTCAGTTCCGGCACTTCCTGCGCCGGCACCTGTTGATGATAGCGCGCCGCCAGCGACAAAGCGTTCACCATCACGCCCTTAGCGGTACCGGGATGGACGTTATTGCCGACGAACTTCACCGACACCGAAGCGGCGTTGAAGTTTTCCCCTTCCAGTTCCCCCACGCCGCCGCCGTCGACGGTATAGGCCCACTGCGCGCCGAACCCCGCCACATCGAAAAAATGCGCGCCGCGACCGACTTCTTCATCCGGCGTAAAGGCGACGCGGATATTCCCATGCGGAATCTGCTGATTTTTCAGCCGCACGATTGCGGTCATAATCTCGGCGATGCCGGCCTTATCATCCGCGCCCAGCAGCGTTTTACCATCGGTGGTGATCAACGTATGCCCGAGCAACTGATGCAATACCGGAAACATCACCGGCGACAGCACCTCGTCGCCGATCCCCAGCGCAATATCCCCGCCGCGATAATTTTCGAGAATCTGCGGATTCACGTTTTTGCCGCTGTAGTCCGGCGAGGTATCGAGGTGGGAGATAAAACCGATCGCCGGCACATCCCAGGCGACGTTGGCGGGCAGCGTCGCCATCACGCAACCATGCTGATTCAGCGTAACCTGCTCAAACCCCAGATCCAGCAGTTCCTGCTGCAGCGCTTTCGCCAGCTTCATCTGTCCGTCTGTACTGGGAACGCGGCGCACCCCGGCCTTCGACTGGGTATCAAAAGAAACGTAATTTAAAAAACGATCGAGTAATTTATCCATTGTCCGCCTCCTGCACATTGCGTTTCATTATGGAGATGGCTTTCACGCCAGATATTGCGTCAGGTCAGTTTTTGCCGCGTTAACCCGGTTAACGACCATCCCTTCACCTGCGGCCGGCGCGGGAATATTCACGGGGTGTGCGCATCGTCGCCGGGAAAACCACGCTATTGCATACTAAGAAGACGCATTGCGGAAACAAAAAATTAACACAAATAATGCCTCGCGCCGCTGCTAATATAGCGATTTCTCTCGCTATCAGCGCGGCGCAAGTCGGTCGCTCGTCAGTATTTGGCGTTAACGGCCTATTTCCCGTAGAATGCCCTCCCTCAACTGAGAGTTTTGCCATAAAGGTGATAACCATTGGTTCTGCATCCCTGCGGCCCGGGCAAAAGAATAAGCCCCTTACGGAACAGAGCAATACGCTAAATGACAGAAAAAATTTCCCCTGCACCGATCGTAGAATTAATTAACGTTCGGAAAAGTTTTCACGGCAGAGATATTATCTCCGGCTTTAATCTCGCCATAAATAACGGTGAGTTTTTGACCATTCTTGGTCCCTCCGGCTGCGGCAAGACCACCGTATTGCGTTTAATCGCCGGGCTGGAAACGGTCGACGACGGCGATATCGTGCTCGACGGCCGGCAAATTACCGCCCTGCCCGCCGAACACCGCCATGTGAACACTGTATTTCAAAGCTACGCGCTTTTTCCTCATCTCAGCGTATTTGAGAACGTCGCCTTTGGTCTGCGCATGCAGAAAACGCCGGCGGCGGACATTGCGCCGCGCGTGATGGCCGTCTTAACCATGGTTCAGCTGGACGAACTGGCGCAGCGTCTGCCGCATCAACTCTCCGGCGGCCAGCAGCAGCGCGTGGCGATCGCCCGCGCCGTCGTCAACAACCCGCGCGTCCTGCTGCTGGACGAGTCGCTCTCCGCGCTGGACTATAAGCTGCGCAAACAAATGCAGAACGAGCTCAAGGCTCTGCAGCGTAAACTGGGCATCACCTTTATCTTCGTCACGCACGATCAGGAAGAGGCGCTGACCATGTCCGATCGCATCGTCGTGATGCGCGACGGCCGCATTGAGCAGGACGGCACGCCGCGCGAAATCTATGAAGAGCCGAAGAATCTGTTCGTCGCCAGCTTTATCGGCGAAATCAATATCTTTGACGCGACGGTGCTGACGCCCCTCGACGATCGGCGCGTACTTGCCAACGTCGAGGGACGCGAGTGCCATATCAACGTCGCCTTTCCGGTGCAGGCCGGGCAGACGCTCAACGTACTGCTGCGGCCGGAGGATCTGCGGGTCGAGGAGATCAACGACGGCCGCGCGGCGCACGGCATCATCGGTTACGTGCGCGAAAGAAACTATAAGGGCATGACGCTGGAATCCACCATCGAACTGGAAAGCGGCAAAATGGTGACGGTGAGCGAATTCTTCAACGAGGACGACCCCGACGTCGACCATTCGCTGAATCAGAAAGTAGCGGTCACCTGGGTTGAAAGCTGGGAGGTGGTGCTGAGCAATGAAGAAACCGCGTAAGCTATTTCAGAATATCGTGATCGCCGGCGTGGTGGGCTGGCTGCTGCTGTTCGTGTTTCTGCCCAATCTGATGATTATCGGCACCAGTTTTTTGACCCGCGACGACGCCAGTCTGGTCAGCATGGTGTTCACCCTTGATAACTATACCCGGCTGGCCGACCCGCTGTACGCTCAGGTGCTGCTGCACTCGCTGAATATGGCGCTGTTCGCCACGCTGTGCTGCCTGCTGCTGGGTTACCCATTCGCCTTTATTCTGGCCCGCATGCCGGCGAAACTGCGCCCGCTGCTGATGTTCCTGCTGATTGTGCCGTTCTGGACCAATTCGCTGATCCGCATCTACGGACTGAAAATTTTTCTCAGCACGCGCGGCTATCTGAACGAATGGCTGATGTGGCTGGGCGTTATTGAGAAACCGCTGCGTATTATGTATACGCCCGAAGCGGTGATCCTCGGTCTGGTGTATATCCTGCTGCCGTTTATGGTTCTGCCGCTCTATTCCAGCATCGAAAAACTCGATAAATCCTGTCTGGAGGCGGCCCGCGATCTGGGCGCCAGCCGCTGGCAGACCTTTATCCGCATCATCATCCCGTTGACCATGCCGGGCATTATCGCCGGTTGCCTGTTGGTATTGCTGCCGGCGATGGGGCTGTTCTTCGTGTCCGACCTGATGGGCGGCGCGAAAAACCTGCTGATTGGCAATGTGATTAAGAGTCAGTTCCTCAATATCCGCGACTGGCCGTTCGGCGCCGCCACCAGTATTTGTCTGACCCTGATTATGGGCCTGATGCTGCTGGTCTACTACCGGGCCTCCCGGCTGCTGAATAAAAAGGAGGAGCCGGCATGATCGGACGTCTGTGCCGCACCGGTTTTATGGGCGCTATCTACGCCTGGCTGTATATTCCGATCATTATTTTGATCGTTAACTCGTTCAACCAGGCGCGCTTCGGCATTAACTGGCAGGGCTTTACCCTGAACTGGTATCGCACGCTGCTGAATAACGACAGCCTGCTGCAGGCCGCGCAGCACTCGCTGACCATGGCGGTGTGCTCCGCCACCTTCGCTACGTTGATCGGCTCGCTCGCCGCGGTGGCGCTTTATCGCTATCGTTTCCGCGGCAAGCCTTTTGTCGGCGGCATGCTGTTCGTGGTGATGATGTCGCCCGATATTGTCATGGCGATTTCGCTGCTGGTGCTGTTTATGCTGCTGGGCATCTCGCTCGGCTTCTGGTCGCTGCTGGTGTCCCATATCACCTTCTGTTTGCCCTTCGTGGTGATCACCGTCTATTCGCGTCTGAAGGGATTTGACGTGCGCATGCTGGAAGCGGCGCGCGATCTGGGCGCCAGCGAGCTGATTATCCTGCGTAAGATCATCTTGCCGCTGGCCATGCCGGCCGTGGCCGCCGGCTGGCTACTCAGCTTCACGCTGTCGATGGACGACGTGGTGGTTTCGTCGTTCGTCACCGGGCCGTCCTATGAGATTCTGCCGCTGAAGATCTATTCGATGGTCAAAGTCGGCGTGTCGCCGGAGGTCAACGCGCTGGCGACGATTCTGCTGGCGTTGTCCCTGTTGCTGGTTCTGACCAGTCAGATTATCCTGCGCGATCGCCGCGGAAAATAACACGGGCTTACGCCGCTTACCCCTGGAGCTTTAGGAGACGACAACATGAAAAAATGGTTACCCCTGCTGGCCGCCGGCGCCATGGCGTTCAGTATCCATGCCGCCGACGCCAGCGACGCCAAAACGCTCTACTTCTACAACTGGACCGAGTACGTGCCGCCCGGCCTGCTGGAGCAGTTCACCAAAGAGACCGGCATTAAGGTGATCTATTCCACCTATGAATCCAACGAAAGCATGTACGCGCGGCTGAAAACCTATAAAGACGGCGCCTATGACTTAGTCGTGCCCTCCACCTACTTTATTTCTAAAATGAGTAAGGAAGGCATGCTGCAGAAGATTGATACCGACAAGCTCAGCAATTTCCACAATCTGGATCCCAACCTGCTGCATAAATCCTTCGATCCCGGCAACGACTATTCCGTTCCTTATATCTGGGGCGCCACCGCCATCGGCATCAACAGCGAACAGCTCGATCCGGCCAGCGTGACGAGCTGGGCCGATTTGTGGAACCCCAAATACAAAGGCAGCCTGCTGCTGACCGACGATGCGCGCGAAGTGTTCCAGATCGCGCTGCGCAAGCTGGGCTACTCGGCCAATACCACCGACCCGCAGCAGATCGAGGCGGCCTACAAAGAGCTGCAAAAGCTGATGCCGAACGTGCTGGCGTTCAACTCGGATAACCCCGGCAACCCGTTTATGGAAGGGGACGTTAATCTGGGTATGGTCTGGAACGGCTCAGCGTTCGTCGCCAGACAGTCCGGCACCCCGCTGGAAGTCATCTGGCCGCAGGAAGGCGGTATCTTCTGGATGGACAGCCTGGCGATCCCGGCCAACGCCAAAAACGTCGAAGGCGCGATGAAACTGATCGACTTCCTGCTGCGGCCGGAAATCGCGGCGCAGGTGGCGGAAACCATCGGTTACCCGACGCCGAATCTCGCCGCCAGGAAACGCCTGCCGCCGGAAATCGCCAATGATAAATCGCTGTATCCTGACGATGAAGTGATCCGGAAAGGCGAATGGCAGAACGATGTCGGCGAAGCCAGCACGCTGTACGAGACCTATTTTCAGCAGTTGAAGGCCGGCCGTTAGCCCCCGTTGCCGCGCGCCCCTGACCGACAAGGGAGCCGCGGCGCGCCAGACAGCCGCACCGCGTCATTCCTTCACCAGTCAATCTCCGTATTCTTTACCTGCCCGCCTCCCCCTGCGCGGCGGGCCGTCGGCTACCGAACTGGGGCAGTATTTAGCATAAGCATGCTACGGGCAAAGCCCCACAGGAACGATAACCACTTCCATAGGCGGTGGTTTAAGCGTGACAAAAAATATGCCCGCGCAGGGCGGGCATAGAGAAAGGTATCGCGCGCGCCGGCGCTACGTCCGGCGCGTTAAAACCGCGTTTAATCCTTCTGCTGATGGGCGAAGTCCAGCGCAATATGCACCGTTTCGTCCAGATAAGGATCGGCTTCCTGATAATCTTTCGGCAGATCGTCCAGCGATTTAAGCGTCTTCTTGCCCTGACGGGTCAGTCGATCGTTAATCCGCTGCAGACGCGTAGCTTCCTCATCGTGATTCTCTTTTTCGCGCTGGGCGAAATTAAGCGACACAATATTGCGGTTGTCCTTCATCGCGTTGTAGCGAGCCAGATCCTGCTCGATATACTGGAATTCAGGATCGCTGGCGATACGCGCCTGATGCAGTTTGATCAACGCCGGGACTTCCGGCGCCAGATCGCCGCTGCGGGTATAAGCCGCCGCATTAATGCTATCCCACGGCAGCGCGTTATCTTCAAAACGTTCGCCGGTCTCCACCGTCTGACCGCCGGTCGGCATCATGATATCCGGCGTAACCCCTTTCTGCTGGGTACTGCCGCCCGTTATACGGTAGAACTTCTGAATGGTGTACTGCACCGAACCCAGCGCCGGCCAGTCCGGCCGCAGCATCTGGTCGTAAATGCGGTTCAGCGAACGGTATTGCTGCACGGTGCCTTTGCCGAAGGTCGGCTCGCCGACAATCAGCGCCCGGCCGTAGTCCTGCATCGCGGCGGCAAATATTTCCGACGCCGAAGCGCTAAAGCGATCCACCAGCACCACCAGCGGCCCCTTATAGTAAACCGTGCCGTCGGTATCGCTGTCGGCGCGAACCTTGCCGTTATTATCGCGAATCTGCACCACCGGACCGCTGGGGATAAACAGGCCGGACAGCCCGACCGCTTCGGTCAGCGCGCCGCCGCCGTTGCTGCGCAGATCAATGACGATACTGCTGACATGCTGTTTTTCCAGCTTCTGCAGTTGCACTTTCACATTATCGGTCAGACCGACATAAAAGCCCGGCACATCCAGCACCCCGACCTTCTCTTTACCGACCGTTTTCACCGACATTTTGACCGCGCGGTCTTCCAGGCGGATACGTTCACGCGTCAGCGTTACCGTACGCGTCCGGGTGCCTTTACCGGCCGGCAGAATTTCCAGCCGCACCCGACTGCCCTTCGGCCCTTTGATCAGCGCCACCACGTCGTCCAGACGCCAGCCGATCACATCCACCATCGGCTGACCGTTCTGGCCGACGCCGACGACGCGATCGCCCACGCTGATATTCTTACTCTTCGCGGCCGGTCCGCCGGCCACCAGCGAGTTGATCACCGTATAGTCGTCGTCCATTTGCAGCACGGCGCCAATCCCTTCCAGAGACAGGCTCATTTCGGTATTAAACTGCTCGGTGTTGCGCGGCGACAGATAGCTGGTATGCGGATCGATTTCGCGCGCAAAGGCGTTCATGATCAGCTGAAAGACGTCCTCGCTGTTGCCCTGCGCCAGGCGCCGAATGGCGAACTGGTAGCGGCGGGTCAGCACATCTTTGATTTCTTTATCGTCTTTACCGGCCAGTTTCAGGCTCAGCCAGTCATATTTGACGCGGGCGTCCCACAGCCGGTTCAGATCGTCTTCGCTGACCGGCCACGGCGCTTTACCGCGGTCAAGCTCGATGGAATCATTACCGCTGAGGTTCATCGGCTTATTCAGCAGCGACAGCGCATACTGATAGCGCTCAAAACGTCGCTTCTGCGCCAGGTTATACATCGCATAAGGCGTATCGAGTTTGCCCTGCGCCATTTCCGGGCCGATGCGGGTTTTCTGCGCGGAAAATTGCTCAATATCGGACGCCAGCAGCACATTGTGGCTGTAGTCGAGCATATTGAGATAGCGGGTAAATATTTTGCCGGAAAACGAGGCGTCCAGCATAAACTGGCGATAATGAGAGCGTAAAAAACGCGAGCTGATGCGCTCGCTTACCGTCGCATGCTGCGCTTCCGGGCGGAGCTGGGGAATCTGATCGACCCGGGTAATGTTTTCGTTGGCGAAGCTGCTTCCCGTCAGCAGTAATGCTGCTAACGCGGTTATTCTGACAAATTTGTTCATGCCCTGGTTGGCCTCCGTATCAGAACTGTAAGTGTTCTGCGCGCACAATCATCGCCAGGCCGGAGGCAAGCTGCACCCTGACTTCGCCTTTCGCAATCTCAAGCACAGTAGCATCCATGGCACTTTTACCCGCTCTGACCTTGATTTCCTGACCGATTTTCAGCCGGGAAATATCCGTCACCGCAACATGCTGCTGTGGCTGCTCGCCGTTAGCCGCACGGGCCGGGCGAGGAGACGACGAACGATTTACTTTCTGACCTGCAGGCTGCGGCTTACGGGCATCGGCCGCGCCTTTCCCCTCCCGACGAACGGCAGGCTTGCGGTTAGCCGGACGAGACGCGGGCGCGGCGTCGCCGCTTGCGCGTTTCTTCGCCTGCTGTTCCGCTCTCTGAGCCTGAACGCGCGCCTTCGCATCTTCCAGCTGTTTGCGCGCATGATCCACATGCTGCTGTTCCAGCTCTCCGCACGGGTTACCGTCCAGATCGACACGCTGAGCGCCCGGTTTAATACCGTACAAATAGCGCCAGCTTGACGTATACAATCTCAGCGCAGAGCGCAATTGCGTTTTGCTGACGTTATCGCTTTCCGGTACGCGGGCGATAAGATCCTGAAAAATCCCGATTTTTAACGGGCGCGTTTCACCTTCTGCGGTGAAGCAAAGCGGGAACCGCTCAGCCAAAAAGGCAATAACTTCTCTACTGCTGTTCAACTTAGGTTGATTTTCCATGAAATTTCCTGATTACAACGGGTTTGCCAACCAGCGCAGGCATGAACAGGCGTCATTATAATGACGCCATCGGCAATTGCCACGTTATCCGTCTCTCAACGTGAAAGAGAATTGATAAAAGTCAGCGCATCACTCAATTCAAGCTGCGCGCACAACGTCGCCACCACCGCATTTAACCCTTCCTCATCCTGCGCATCGAAGCGCCGATGACGCGTGCTGTCGATATCGAGAACGCCGAAAGTTCTGCCGCCGACGCACAGCGGCAAAACAATTTCCGCATTGCTGGCGGCATCGCAGGCGATGTGCCCGTCGAACGCGTGCACGTCATCCACCCGCAGCACACGATTTTCCGCGATCGCGCGTCCGCAGACCCCTTTGCCGGACGGGATTCTGACGCAGGCGACCTTACCCTGAAACGGGCCGAGGAACAGCGTGTCGTCGTCAAGCAGGTAAAAACCCGCCCAGTTCACGTCGTCCAGTCGCTCATACAGCAGGGCGCTGCTGTTGGCCAGAATGGTAATAAAGCGGTTTTCGCCGGCAATCAATGCCGATAAGTCGCGCACTAAATCAGTGTAAAAACGTTGTTTGATCATAACCTATTGATTACTCATAAAATATCATTGTAGCTTCAGACCCGATTCATTCTGCCCGCTCAGCGGGTACGTACATTAAACACGGATTCAAATTCCGTTGCCGCCGACGTCCGGCCGGTTCAATGGCCGCCGCCTGACCGCTCCGGTCGGACGATAATGCCAGACATCCCTCTTGTGCGTGCAGGGAATATGAAAATATAACCTATCAGCCGCGCGGCGCCATTTAATTCGCAGCCTCACGGCGCAAGCGCACGCTTTCGCGCGCGGCGCGCCCATTCGGCATGCTCTGAAATTCTCGCGCCGCGCTCACGTTGACAAATGATTTCATCTACACTTCAGCTCAGGTGAGAAAAGAAAGGATAACCGGAAACATCATGTTTGCTCTGGTAATTTTTGTCTGTTATCTGGGAAATGGCTGCGATGATATGGTGATTGGCGTCTATAACAACGAACGCCAGTGCCTGGATGCGATGCAGGAGCAGCGCTTACGTCACGCGGGCTGCTTTCCGGTTGAAGATTTTATCGACGGATTTTGGCTTCCGGCCCAGGAATACGGTGATTTTTGACCGTCGCCCGCGGCGGACGCCGGGTATGGCCTTTTATTCTGCGGACTGATAAGTGTAAGATAATGCGGTTATAAATGGAGGGTGTATGTATATTATTAGTCTGAGCTACAAAAAAGTATTAGCCGATGTCGATGCGCTGCTGGAGCAGCATGTCGCATGGTTGCAAAAAAACTACCGTGAGGGGCATTTTCTGGCTTCTGGCCGCAAAAACCCGCGCACCGGCGGCGTGATTCTGGCCCGCAGTATGGACAGAGAACAACTGAATGATCTGTTGAAGCAAGATCCTTTTATCGCGGTTGCCGATTATGAGGTTATTGATTTTCAGCCGTCCATGGCCGTCGATGCACTTTCCGCTCTCAAAGACCTCTGATATCCCGTTATCGCTGTTTTCCCGCCGGGATTGTAACACCAGCCGGCGGGGCCGCCTGTCGTCCGCGCTGGCTGATTGCCGTTCAGCAGGCTTTTACCACCGGCAGATCGCTTAGCCGGGTGGTGTACGCCGGCGATAACAACTCCCGCTTCATCGCCCAGTGCTGCTCCGTCCCCTGCCCGGCGAACCATACCCGCCCCTTTCCCGACTGATTAATCCGATCGATGGTCTGCATAAGCGGTGTACTGTTTGACCATGGCGCCCGCTCGCTAAATAACGGCAGTTGCTCCGCGCCGTGGCGATAAAAGTCGGTCAGCATCACTCCGGCTTTCATATAGCGGCGGCCGGTCGACCAGATCTGATCGAGCGCATTCGTCGCCAGGCGGACAATATCGCGAGTATCGCAGGTGGAAACCGGCAGATGACTGCTGGCCTGACGGGCGCAAAAAGCCTCTCCGGCGGCATGCGGACTGGTACGGATAAACACCGACACCTGACGACAGGACTGACGCTGGCCGCGCAATTTTTCAGCCGCGCGCTCCGCATAGGAGCAGACGGCCTGCCGCATATCCTCATAGACGGTGATGCGTTTGCTGAACGAGCGGGAACAGATAATCTGCTGCCTGGCGGCGGCCACCGCCTCCGCTTCCAGACAGGACTGCCCCCTCAGTTCGCGCACCGTCCTCTCCAGCACCACGCTGAAAGTCTTGCGCACCCAGGCAGGATCGCAACTGGCCAGTTGCAAAGCCGTATCGATGCCGGCCCCGCGCAGGCTGCGCGACAGCCGCCGGCCAACGCCCCACACCTCTTCGACCGGCATAATCGCCAGCAGCCGGCGCTGGCGGTCGCGCTGCGATAAATCGACCACGCCGCCCGTTTTCGGCCACCGCTTCGCCGCATGGTTGGCTAATTTCGCCAGCGTTCTGGTGGGCGCGATACCGACGCCCACCGCCAGATGGGTATCGCGCAATATGCGCGCCTTTAGCTCCCGCCCCAGTTGCTCCAGCCGCCCTTCGGCGCCGATACCGCTCAGATTTAAAAACGCTTCATCGATGCTGTATATTTCAACCTCCGGCGTCATCTGCTCCAGCGTGGTCATCACCCGGTTCGACATATCGGCATACAGCGCATAGTTTGACGAAAACACCGCCACCGAGTGCCGGCGCAGAAGAGGATGGATCTGGAAAAAAGGCGCGCCCATCCTGATCCCCAGATCGCGGGCGGCGGCGGAGCGGGCGATCACGCAGCCGTCGTTGTTGCTGAGCACCACTACCGGTCGGTTCCGCAGGTCTGGACGGAATACCGTCTCGCAGCTGGCGTAAAACGCGTTAACATCCACCAATGCATACATTAGCGCAGCGCGTGAATCACGTAAGTGACCACCCCAAAAATATCCAGTTGCTCCGCCGGATTGAGATAAATTGGCGCATAGCGGGCGTTCATCGGCAACAGCGCCGGGCGCGGCGTCGTCTGCAGGCGTTTGATGGTGAAATCCCCCCCGATCGCCGCAATCACAATATCGCCATGCCGGGCCTGCAGTGAACTGTCGACCACCACCAAATCGCCGTCATTAATGCTGGCGTCAACCATCGAATCACCGCAAACGCGCACGAAATAGGTGGCCGCGGGATGTTGAACACAAACATCATTCAGATTGATGCGTTGCTCAACATAGTCCTGCGCCGGGCTGGGGAACCCGGCCGCGATACGATCGCCGAACAGCGGTAATGCCGGACCGAAAGGCAACTCACTGAGTTTTATTACATGCATAATCACGCCAAATACTGTGTTTATATACAGCTTAATTATTGTTGGCGGCTAATGCAACCGCGCCGCCGATACACAGTATAAATTTATCCGCAGCAGTCATGGCGCAAAGCCAGGGTTCATAGCCCCTGTCCGGAGGAGGACGCCCGGCGCTGGGCGATATGGCGGACTATTCAGCATATGGCGGCGAGCTTGCTGCTTGCTGCTTGCTGCTTGCTGCTTGCTGCTTGCTGCTTGCTGCTTGCTGCTTGCTGCTTGCTGCTTGCTGCTTGCTGCTTGCTGCTTGCTGCTTGCTGCTTGCTGCTTGCTGCTTGCTGCTTGCTG
>NZ_VYKJ01000002.1:0-81177 GCF_008710095.1 Affinibrenneria salicis | reverse complement strand
GCTGCTTGCTGCTTGCTGCTTGCTGCTTGCTGCTTGCTGCTTGCTGCTTGCTGCTTGCTGCTTGCTGCTTGCTGCTTGCTGCTTGCTGCTTGCTGCTTGCTGCTTGCTGCTTGCTGCTTGCTGCTTGCTGCTTGCTGCTTTGCAGGAGAGAGTAACCGAATGAGAGCGCAACGCTACCCCCGCCGGCAAGCCGGCGGGGGCGCGGCTTATGACTGGCTGGCCGTTAAAAAATCAAGATTTGACGGCGCGGCAAGATAGCGCCCATTGCCCGCCGTAGCCGGCACATCAAGGCCGACCGTTTCAAGGCGAAACGCCCGCGCCCACACCCTGCCGTGCCCCTGCAGCAGGATGCCGTAATGGATGCTCAGAGCATAATCCGGCACATCGACGATAATGCTGCGCTCCGTCCAGCCGCAGTCTCCGCGCAGGGGGCCATCCTTCCCGGCACGCTGCCGCAAATTGTCAAAACGCAGTACCGTGCCGGGCAACCGGTCGACCCGTATCCAGATCGACGCCGAATCCACCCCCTCGGTTCTCAGACTGGCCGAGAGTTTTACCCGACAATTTTTGAAGTCGTCCGCGACGATACTCTGCATCAGACAGCCAAACGAATCGTCAGGCATCGCGTCGCCATAGCCGGATAAACTTTCGACCAGCGCCACGCCGGAGTCATCGGGCGACAGGCCCGCGCGATAATAGCGCTGATTAGTCTGGCGCGACATGCGCCAGTTAAGCGGCAGAACAAGCGGCAGATTATCCGTCGAGGCGGTGTCGATACGCGCAGCCAGCATATTCCATTCGGCAAAACCGAATTGCCGGGCGACAATTTCCAGACATTCGCTGTGAGTCAACGTGACGGATCGGGCGGCCAGCGCTTGCCTCAACGCCTTTGCCATCAGTTTTGCATCAAGATACGTACGCATTGTTTGATTCTCCAGTAAGGGCGCTCGTTTTCTGAGTGCCAGTGCTCGCATTGCTGACGGACAGCCCCGTACTATGGATATCAAACAGGAAAACAGTGTGAATTCACCATCCCGGGAAGGGGGCGAGCGGCAGGGCTCACACACCCCGAATAAAACAATACGCCCTGTACCTCCGATGTCAATTGCCGCAACCGACGCGGTAACGCGCCAATAAGCGGCCCCCTTGTTCCCATCCACGCAGCGCCCTGACGCCAGCGCCTTGTATTTAACCGCGGCATAGATCAATCTGGTGATATTCAACAAACTGTAAAAAGCGACGCGCGACCAGACTCGCGTTCCGGCCGGAGAGTAAAGCCGGCTTCGCCTTTATCGCTAACGCTTGTGCGGGGACAAATGGAACATCCGATTAAGGCGCTGATCAAATCGGCCGATAGCGCCATCAGCCGGGAAGACTTTGATTCTCTGCTTAATTTTTATACCGACGATGCCGTACTGGTCATTAAACCCGGCCTGCTGGCGACGGGAAAAGAGCAAATCCGCAAGGCCTTCATCACCATTGCGGCATACTTTAACCACAGCATTGAGGTACGCCAGGGAAAAATGGAGTTAATAGAATCAGGCGACAGCGCGCTGGTCATTATGGAAACCCTGTTGAACTTCCGGGACGCAGACGGCGGTTCAAATGCGCTGACGCGCCGGGCGACGTACGTTTTTCGTAAAGATGCCGGCAACCGGTGGTTATGTGCGATTGATAACTCGTACGGCACCGACCTGCTTGATGTCCCGCCCCCTTAACCGATGACCGTCGACGCTGCGGACCCGGCCTGTACGCATTACTGCGCGGTATAGCCGCCGTCAATGGGATAAAAAGCGCCGGTGGTAAAGCTGGCCTCATCGGAAAGAAGAAAGGCCACCGTCTTTGCGACTTCCAGACACGACGCCATACGTTTCATCGGATGGGTCGACGCCATCTGTCGCCTGACCTCATCAGGCAACAGCCGCATGCTTTCGGTATCGACATAGCCGGGCCCGACGGCATTGATACGGATGCCGCGCTGCGCGAATTCCAGCGCGGCCGAACGCGTCAGCCCAAGAATCGCGTGCTTTGCCGCCGTATAGGGCGCAATTCCGGCGATACCCACGCAGCCGTTAACCGCCGACAGATTGACAATAGCGCCGCCGCCGCTGGCCAGCATCGCCGGAATCGCGTACTTCATCCCATAAAAGACGCCGCTTACGTCGGTTTCGATAACGGCATGCCAGTCCTGGATCGGGTAATCGCAGACCGACACATTGTGCGGACCGGTAATGCCGGCATTATTGACCAGCAGATGTAATTTTTCGTACCTGGCCCAGGTCTCCTGAACCAGCGCCTTTATCGACGCATGAT
This sequence comes from Affinibrenneria salicis, assembly GCF_008710095.1. Next base: position 78,864 of record NZ_VYKJ01000002.1, on the reverse strand, counting down.
CACGGCTATCGGCCATTAACGGGATGACACGTAATTGTGAAGGATCGATGCGCCGGGCCGCCTGATGCAACGCGTCCATATTTCTACCGGTGATAATAACGGTTGCTCCACGCTGAAAAAGCACCTGAGCGATGCTCGCGCCAATGCCGGTCGACGCGCCGGTTACGATAGCGACTTTTCCGCTGAATGTGCCCGCTGACATAACGAATGACCTCTTATTATTCCCGACGTTCCGGGGCGCAGGAGGATAACCGACTAATGTCAAACCGAATGATGCGTTCGCTCACCGACGCGAATTACCGGATAATCAGCCCGCCCCTCCGACAACCTATCGGGGAGAGTGAATTTGTCTGGCTATTCTGGCCAGGCTGACTGACAGTTCTTGTCAGCAGCATCGGGCGGATTAAACCTAACGGCGGGATCACGCGACGGAAATAGTCTCGCCAGAGATAGCGTGCAATCCGGGACGTAACATCGGGCGATCGAATGAGTGACAGCGTCACAAAAAAAACAATAAATACCGGGTTCACTCAGCCACAAATAGCATCGGGAAAAATAGCCTGAAAACTCATTAAGGGTGACAACTTCGTTGACAGCGACCGCTCCGCCGCCGTTAGCGGACAAACGAAAACGACGCTACTCCCTTCTCCTGCGCCAGCCTCAGCGCCACTCTGCGAACCGCAAAACAAAGAGATGATGAGCGTCATTTTTGCGCATACGCAAGGAAAATGACGATCGTGGCTTTGCCCGACGCCTGATTACCCCCATAATACGGGAAAGATTTCACCGGCCGGTGGTAAAGGCGCACCGGCTATGTCAGCGTTCTGGCCGGTCAATCGGTTGATTTATGGCGCTCTGGCCAACATCCGAAATAAGAACAGAACAGGTTTAACCATGAGACTAATAGTTATCGCACTGGCAACCGTTGCCGCCATTATTGGCGTCATCTCTTATCTCAGCGATTCGTCCCCTTTCCCGTGGGGATGAATCAGCCACAGGAGGCAGAGTGTCAAAACTAACAGTGAAAAAGCACGGAAAAATGGTACTTGCCCTTATCCTGATATGCGTCGGGCTATTGCTGCTACGCTGGGCCGCCATGCTGTGGGGATAATAAGAGGATGTTATGGCGTAGACCCAGATTGTGTATCTCTAATAGCCTGACAAATGAAAATCCCCCCGTGACGGGCAGCGGCGGCAAAAGCGAGAGCACACGAAACCAGTTCAAAAAAAGAACAATTTTTAATGCATTTTTCTTATCGCCAGACAGCGAAAATGAATTGCGCGACACAGCCTGATCAGGTTACTCCGGCTGTTGTAATAGATAGCAAAATCAGGATGCCAGCACAGCCGCTTCCATTGATGTTCATCTTTGCAGGGCGGTAACTCACCGTTATGGTCATACGGTCCTTGCATATTGCAGCAGCCGAATAATCGGGCGACCATGGCCCATCTCAACGCCTTTCCCGCGCCAGGAACGTCATGACCCGTCGCCTGAACGCCGGGATATCTTGTTGTCCTGATATCGTGACCTCGCCTTCGTTGCTTGATGTGAAAACAAGGTGGGTATTAAATCAAGGGTAGATCACAATTTGGTCTGGATTCATGGCTCTATTTCAAGCCAGGACCGGGCGGACTTGAGTGGATTGGGTCTGGATACCTGTGGGGCGAAGACTCGGTAACATTTATCGTTGTGGTGGTTGCTCTGTTTATTATCGCATGGTTTATCTCTGTAGTCATTCAGGTGGTAAAACGAAGATTGCAGGTAAGTGAAAATCAAACAATACGTCGCTGATATTGTAAATAATATTGAGATGGCTTATCACGCCAGTACAGCGCAGTGCCGAAAAATCTGGTTTCCAAACCGGGTTTTATTTTTTCAGGGACTAAAGATCAGGCGTTCATAGCCGATTAAAAATATATCTATTTAATTTTGGATATAGACCATGAAATCAAAACAGCTGCCTTTCATCGCCATAGTTTTTTTGCTCTCTGCATGCGCAACAAAACAATATCCACAAGCTCCTTCGGTCACGGCAGATGAGTCCGCCGTTTTTGACTGCAGGGCATTAAGCCAGGAAATTGCAAAAACCAAAAGCGTCCAGTCTGAAATTGAACGAACAGGTGAGTTTGATGGACGTACCGTACTGGGGTTCTTGGGTGATTTTGGTATCGGGAATGGTATGGCAAAAAGTGAAGCCAGGCAAAAAGCCAGTGCGCGACTCAGCCAGCTAACAAAGCTTAAAGCTGCAAGAAAATGTCCCTAAGTATGACAATTCATCCCCAAAATAAATGAATTTCATGAAAATCGTCGCCTGAGCAGTAGCTAAACTGTCAGTTCTCTGCTGGTCCCGCGTCCGCGGGATTTTTTTCATATTTCTCCAGTAGTCAATTATCCCTCTATTTGCTCAGAAGCTATTGGGGCATAAATCGGCCAAAATAACAGACAAATATCTGGATCCCCGAGGCAAAGAATACACCTGTCTGCAAAAGATCGGATATTGAATTTCGAGCATTTTCGGGCCAGAAGAAATAAAGCAATTAAAAATCAATAAGTTAAAAAAAGACCGGATACGATTCCTGTACCCGGTCCAGGGAAATGGCTCCTGGGAGAGAGCCGTGCGCTAAAAGTTGGCATTTACGCAGGCTTATTGGGCCCACGGTTTAAGCGTAGCCAACCTCGCGTTTTTTGCCAGCCGCGTTTGTGCAAGATAAGTGCAGAAGAAGTACAAAAAAACAACTTTGTGATAACAGACACACAGCATCGTACCGCGCGGCGTAAGTTAAAACATGGTGTTATTCCGCCGGGCCAGGCTCGCACAGCTGTTGTCCGCGTTCAATGAATGGCTGCAGACTTTTTTTCTGCCCGGGCCGTTGAGGATCGTCCAGCAGGAGGGAGTCGATAGGCTGGGCCCTGACCTGGCCAGCGCGCATTTGTTTTTCCGCCACGTCATTCAACGGATACTGCGCCAGCGTGCCGGTGTTCAGCGCGAACAACGCCTTGCCCGGGCGGCAAATCAACTGCATCTCTTCACGGGTAAAAGCCCAGCGCTGACCGTACTCCAGCCGGCTGACGGTAACCAGTTGCGCGGCGGAAAATACGTTAAACGATATAGCGCCGGTGAGAAGAAACAGCAGCCGTTTTTTCATTATCATCATCCTGTGTGACTGGTCATGAGTTATTCAATAAGGCGTGCGACAGAGCGCCCTACAAACAGATTCAGACCGGGATGATAACGACAGAAAAAGGCGCAGACAATGCTTAAAATCGGGCAGGCGGCCGGAAACGGCGACCTGCCGTGGCGCGCTCGGCTTCAGCCCTGAGCGGACACATCCGACGCCATTTTTTTCAGATCCTGATCGATAAAGAACAGGCCGCCGTCGGTGGTATTCACCAGGCTCAGTTTGTCGAGTATGGATTTGAACAGCTTTTCTTCTTCGTGCTGTTCAGAAACATACCACTGCAGGAAGTTAAAGGTGGAATAATCCTGCAGAACCATCGCGGTGTGAGCCAGCTCATTAATTTTAGCGGTGATCAGCTGTTCATGTTCCAGGGTCAGGCGGAAAACTTCAGACAGAGAAGAAAACTCTACCGGCGGCGCGGCGATGGAGCCCAGCAGCGGCATGTTTCCTGTATCGTCCAGATAGTTGAATAAGCGCTGCATATGTTCCATCTCTTCCTGAGAATGTGATTTAAGAAACGCAGAGGCACCTTCAAATCCCTTGTTTCCGCACCACGCGCTCATTTGCAGGTACAGATTAGCGGAATAAAACTCCAGGTTAAGCTGTTCGTTGAGTTTATCTACCATTTCTTGTTTTAACATATATATTCCTTTTGTTTTATTAGCAGGGAAATTGATCTGGCGCATTATGCACTGAAACAAAAAACAAAAAAACACTTTATTAACATCAAAACAAGACAAAACATAACATATTGATTTACATAAATTAAAATAATTGATAATAATTTACATTACCAGCATAACAACAAATATAAATGAGAATGTTTTTTATTATTAAATAATAAAAATGCGAATGGTTCGTATTATAAATATTTTAAGCCGTCGCCAGTGTAACGCCGTCATTCAATTACCAATCCAGGCTAAAAACTTCATCGCCGCAGTCAGATCGCGCACCGTTCTGACCGCCCTGCCCGTCCGGTCAGGGTCAGGGTCAGGGTCAGGGTCAGGGTCAGGGTCAGGGTCAGGGTCAGGGTCAGGGTCAGCGCCAGCGCCGGAGCTCACTCGAGCAGCCATCAATGCCTGATGGAAAACAGCGGTCGTGGTGGTCAACTGCGCGGCCAGCGCTTGCCATTTTTTACAGCCTGCTTTACCTTTGCCCGTCGCAGGCTGATACAGACAACAGGAGGGTCACCTATGGGTTACAATCTGGCCGAACTCTCACCGGATGAAATGGACAAGGTTAATGTCGACCTGGCCGCATCCGGTGTCGCATTTAAAGAACGCTATAACATGCCGGTGATCGCGGAAGTGGTGGAAAAGGATCAGCCGGAGCACCTGCGCGGCTACTTTCGCGAGCGGGTGATGTTCTATCGCCAACTCTCGCTGCAGTTTTCTCGTCTGCCCTATGAGCCGAGAAGCAAATAATTCAGTTTTGATAAACAATTTGTCTAACCTGTCCGCTGTTTATGCTTTTATTTTTAACAGGCGTTTTTTCTCTTGTATCTGGGATACAACAGGCAGTTAATGGAATGGCAAACCATCTGTTACTGTCAGAGAGGCAATGATGAGTAAAGGTATGGACAACAAGAAAGACGGTAAGAAGAAACCTCAGAAAAGCGCGTCGGAAAAACGTGCCGAAAAACGAGCTAAAAAGGCTCAGGTAAAATCTGAAGGCTGACTTGTACTGACGACAACAAACCCGCCTGTCGTGGGTTTGTTGTCTGTAGCGTTATCCCTCCGGCGCTTATCGCGCCAGTACCATCAGCAAAAACGCATACTCCAGCGCAATATCCTCGTAATATTTAAACCGTCCCGATTTGCCGCCGTGCCCCGCCTCCATATCGGTGTACAGCAGCAGGAGATGGTCATCGGTCTTTGCTTCACGCAGTTTAGCCACCCATTTGGCCGGCTCCCAGTATTGCACCTGCGAATCGTGCAGCCCCGTGGTAACCAGCAGATGCGGGTAGGATTGCGTTTTTACGCCATCGATAGGACTATATTGCAGAATGTAGTCATAGCTGGCCGGATCCTGCGGGTTGCCCCACTCCTCATACTCGCCGGTTGTCAGCGGGATAGACGCATCGAGCATGGTGGTTAATACATCGACGAACGGAACCTGCGCCACCACGCCTTTAAACAGTTCAGGCGCCATATTGATCACCCCCCCCATCAACAGGCCGCCGGCGCTGCCGCCCATCGCAAAGGCCCGCTGCGGATGGCCGTAGCCCTGAGCGATCAGCGCCTGCGACGCATCGATAAAATCATTGAATGTGTTCATTTTATTGAACAAACGACCGGCGTCATACCACTGCTGCCCCAGTTCGCCGCCGCCGCGAATATGGGCGATAGCGAACACGAAGCCCCGATCGAGCAGGCTGAGCCGGCTGGCGCTGAAATCCGCTTCCATGCTGATACCGTAGGCGCCGTAACCGTACACCAGCAACGGGTTATCGCCGCGCCGGAAGCTGTCGCGGCGATACACCAGCGATACCGGTACCTGTACGCCATCCCGGGCGTTAATCCACAGGCGCTCGCTGGCATAATCGGACGCGGAAAACTGACTAATTTGCGATTGTTTAAGTATTTCCTGCCGTCCGCTGTCCAAATCCAGCTCAAATAGCGTCGAAGGCGTGGTCATTGATGAATAGCCATAGCGTAATAGCGATGTATCCGGCTCAGGGTTATGTCCCAGCCAGGCGACCCAGGCAGGATCGCTAAAGCGAATCGTTTTCTCCCGCCGGGTTTGCCAGTGTATCTGGCGCAGAAAAACCAGCCCCTGCTCGCGCTCTTCCAGCACCAGCCAGTCACGAAACAGAGCGAAACTCTCCAGCACCCGCGTATCGTGCGGAGCGACCAACGTTTCCCAGTCGGTTTCGCCGATAGTCCCGGTCCGATACAGGCCGAAGTTTTTCCCCGCCCGATTCGATCGCAGGTAAAAGCAATCCTGATAGTGATCGACCAGATATTCGTGATCCTGGCGGCGCGCGATAAACAACACCGGTTCAGCCTGATCGACGGCGGCATCCAGCAGCCAGATCTCGGTCGCCGTGGTGCTGCTCAGCAAAATGATGATATAGCGCTCAGAGGTGGTTTTCCCCAGGCTGACGTCCCAGCGGTCGTCCGCTTCTTCAAACACCAGTCGGTCGGTGGCCGGATCGCTGCCCGGCACGTGCTGATAGACCTGATAAGGCAGCAGCGTCTGCGGATGTTTGCGCACGTAATAGATCGAACCAGAATCCGCCGCCCATTCAAAGCCGTCCGCGGCCTGAGAGATAACTTCCGGGTACTGTTTTTCCCCCCGCAGATCGCGGAAGCGAATATCGTACTGACGACGCGAAAGAAAATCTTCCGACTGAGCCAGAACACGGTTATCCGGGCTCACTTCCAGCATACCCAGTTGGTAAAACTCATGGCCGGCCGCCTGCTGGTTGCCGTCCAGCAAAACGCGCCATTCGTCGTCGGCCTCCCGCGGCTGACGACAATAGATGGCGTACTCCTGTCCCTCTTCATAGCGGCTTTGATAGCGATAGCCGTTATACACATAGGGAACGGACATATCCGCCGGCGGAATGCGGCGGATCATTTCTTCATATAGCGTCTGGCGCAGCGGGTCGCAGGGCGTCATCGCCTGCCGGCACCAATCATTTTCCTGCCGCAGGTAATCAAGTACCTGCGGGTCGCTGCGTTCATCGTCTCGCAGCCAGTACCAGGGATCGATGCGCGTATGGTTGTGGGTAGTTAACGGCCAGGGGCGTTTCTCTGCTTGCGGTGCTTTCATCAATTTTTGCTTCCTTACTGCGGATGAAAAAGAGTACCACGAATCCCGCGCGCCGCCAGATCACTTTGCCGGCGCCATACGGTTCGCCGGGGAGCGACGTCGTCCGGCGGATGCCAAACGCAAACGTTTTCGTTTATACTGGCGCTCTTTTCACAACGACGGATCAGGTAAGAAGTTATGTTAATGATAGGAACCGCGCTGCGCGCTGCCGCCACCCGGGTCATGCTGCTGGGGTCGGGAGAACTGGGTAAAGAAGTCGCCATTGAGTGTCAACGCTTAGGGCTGGAAGTGATCGCGGTCGATCGCTACGCCGATGCGCCGGCGATGCAGGTGGCCCATCGCAGTCACGTCGTTAACATGCTGGACGGCCAGGCGCTGGAGGCGCTGATTGAACAGGAGCGTCCCGACTATATCGTGCCGGAAATCGAGGCCATCGCCACCGACAAGCTGGTCGAACTGGAGCAGCGCGGCCTGCACGTGGTGCCCTGCGCCAAAGCCACCCAACTGACGATGAATCGCGAAGGCATTCGCCGGCTGGCGGCGGAAAAACTCGGCCTGCCGACCTCCCCTTACCGTTTCGCCGACACGGAAGCGAGTTTTCGCGCGGCGGCGGAAGAAATTGGCTATCCCTGCATCGTTAAACCGGTGATGAGTTCCTCCGGCAAGGGGCAGAGCCTGATCCGCGATCCGCAGCAGATGGAGGCGGCCTGGCATTATGCGCAACAGGGCGGGCGCGCCGGGGGCGGCCGGGTTATTGTGGAAGGACTGGTCAGGTTCGATTTTGAAATTACCCTGCTGACGGTCCACGCCGCCGACGGTATTCACTTCTGCGATCCCATCGGCCACCGCCAGCAAGACGGCGATTACCGCGAATCATGGCAGCCGCAGGCAATGAGCGAGACGGCGCTGCAGCGCGCCAGAAATATCGCCGGCGAGGTGGTGCAGGCGCTGGGCGGTTACGGCCTGTTCGGCGTCGAACTGTTTATCTGCGGCGACGAGGTGATCTTCAGCGAAGTGTCGCCGCGTCCGCACGACACCGGCATGGTGACGCTGGTATCTCAGGACTTGTCGGAATTCGCGCTGCACGTGCGCGCGTTTCTCGGCCTGCCGGTCGGCGCGATTCGTCAGTACGGCCCGGCGGCGTCGGCCGTGCTGCTGCCCAGCCTGACCAGCCGGAACGTGCGCTATTCAGGTCTGGAAACGGCGCTGCGGGCGCAGACGCAAATTCGTCTATTCGGCAAGCCGGATATCGACGGGCGACGCCGGATGGGGGTCGCGCTGGCGGTGGCCGATACGACCGAAGCCGCCGTCAACCTGGCGAAGGAAACCGCCGCCGCCGTGCATATTGAAGGATAACCGCAGCGGGCAACGGGCGGCTAAAAAACCCTGTTGCCCGGTTTAACGTCCTGCCCGTCCAATCCCGCACTTTGCTGCGCGGGATCTGGTGTTCGGACGCGACGGAATCAGGCCGCGCCCGCCACCGCTTCACGCGCAACCTCGGTGATGCGCGCATAGTCGCCGCTTTCCAGCGCATCCGCCGGCACCAGCCAGGAACCGCCCACGCACAGCACGCTTTTGAGCGCCAGATAATCACGGTAGTTTTTCGGCGAAATCCCGCCGGTCGGGCAGAAGCGAATCTGCGAGAACGGACCGGCAATCGCCTGCAGCGCCTTAATACCGCCATTGGCTTCGGCCGGGAAAAACTTAAATTCACGCAAACCGTAGTCCATGCCGAGCATCAGTTCAGACACGCTGCAGATCCCCGGGATCAGCGGAATAGGACCGGCGACGGCCGCTTTCAGCAGCGATTCGGTCAGGCCGGGGCTGATGGCGAACTGCGCGCCCGCAGCGGTGACGTCGGCCAACTGTTGCGGATTCGTAACCGTCCCGGCGCCGACGATCGCTTCCGGTACTTCTTTGGCGATGGCGCGAATCGCTTCCACCGCGCAATCGGTGCGCAGCGTCAGTTCCAATACCTTCACCCCGCCGGCGACCAGCGCTTTGGCCATCGGCACCGCCTGTTCCAGTTTATTTACCACGATCACAGGAATGACCGGTCCTGATTTCAGGACCGCTTCTGCGCTCGTTTTCCAGTTTTTCATGCGTGGTTATCTCCCCGTCTGCATTAATCAAAAGGCAGGATCCGTTACGGGACCCTGCGCCGGTTTTCGCTCTGTTGACCGCACATCGCGGCCAGCATTATGCTGCGCGGCGTTCGCATTATCTTGCGCCGCCGTCGATTATTCGAACTCGTTCCAGGATCGCCCGTCGCGCGTAATCATGGCAACGGAGGCGACCGGCCCCCAACTGCCCGCCTGATAAGGCTTCGGCGCTTCGTTGTCTGTCGCCCAGGCATCCATAATGGAGTCCACCCATTTCCAGGCTTCTTCCACTTCGTCACGCCGCACAAACAGCGCCTGGATGCCGCGCATCGTTTCCAGCAGCAGACGCTCATAGGCATCGGCCAGATGCTCCTGACTAAAGGTTTCTGAGAAGCTCAGGTCCAGCTTAACCGTCTGCAAACGGTGTTTATGGTCAAGGCCCGGCACCTTATTCAGGATCTGAATTTCCACCCCTTCATCGGGCTGCAGACGGATGGTGAGTTTGTTGGGCGGCAGTTGCTGATAGGAATCGTGGAACAGATTGAGCGCAGGGTTCTTAAAGTACACCACCACTTCGGAACATTTGGTCGGCAGACGTTTGCCGGTGCGCAGATAAAACGGTACGCCGGACCAGCGCCAGTTATCGATATCGACCCGAATGGCGACAAAGGTCTCGGTACTGCTGGATTTGTTCGCGCCCTCTTCTTCCAGATAGCCGGGCACTTTTTTACCCTGCACAAATCCGGCGGTGTACTGGCCGCGCACCGTGGTTTCATACACGTTGCTGCGATCGATACGGCGCAATGAACGCAACACTTTGACTTTTTCGTCGCGAATCCGGTCCGTGCTCAGATCGGCGGGCGGCGACATGGCGATCATGGTCAGGATCTGCAGCAGGTGGTTCTGGATCATATCCCGCATCTGGCCGGCTTTATCGAAATAGCCCCAGCGTCCTTCAATACCGACCTCTTCCGCCACGGTGATCTGCACATGATCGATGGTGCGGTTATCCCAATTGGCGGCAAACAACGAGTTGGCAAAGCGCAGCGCCAGCAAATTCAGCACGGTCTCTTTACCCAGATAGTGGTCGATGCGGTACACCTGGCTTTCATCAAAGAATTCCGCCACCTGGTCGTTGATCACGCGCGACGATGCCAGATCGGTGCCCAGCGGTTTTTCCATCACCACCCGGGCGGGATCCTGGTTCAAACCGGCCGCGCCGAGCCCGCGGCAGATGGCGCCAAAGGTGCTGGGCGGCATGGCGAAATAGTTAATTGTGGTGCGATTTTTTTGATCGAGCATTTCACCCAGCCGGCTGAATCCTTCGGTATCTTCAACATCCAGATTGCAGAAATCCAGACGGGCGCTCAGCGTTTCCCACAGAGATTCATCCAGCGGTTCCTTCATAAAGGTGTCCAGCGCTTCGCGCACGACATCGGTATAAGCATTCTTATCCCATCCGGCGCGCCCCACGCCAATAATGCGGGTTTCCGGATGAATATGACCAGCCTTTTCCAGCTGATACAGGGAGGGCAGCAATTTACGGCGCGCCAGATCGCCTTTTGCGCCGAAAATAACCAGGTCGCAGGCCTGGGCTGTTGAGGTTACCGCCATGTTTATCTCCTCGTTGCAGGATATATTGTAATTTTCTTACATTTATACTCTACTCTTTTTGACTACACACCGTAAACCGGGCAGAAAGAGCGGGATTCTGTGCGCCAGACGACATTTTTAGCGCATAACCCCGCCGTTATTCCGGGAATAAAACGGTAAAAACGGAGGCAAAAAGAGAAGTTTCAGACTATGGTCAATCCGTTTACTGCACGAAAGCGGCTCTGCCGCCGTCACCGATAGAAATATAACCATATAAAATCAAAGAATTATATTTAACATGAAAAAACGGATGCTGGACCAGCAAGACCGGAGCGCACACTATTTGTTTTTTTGACAGTGAATTACTTTTTTGAAAGTTAGACACATATCATGTTACGTGAAAAAAAGCGCCGATATCGTATGCTTTCACTGCCCACCGTTCGCAGCGCGTAGTATATTTTCACCAAATCCGCATTGGTTTCTCCTTTAGCTGAAATCGAAAAAACCATAACTGGTCAATGCCATATGAATATGCTGGAAAAAATCCAGAGCTATCTGGAGCTCCTGAGCAAGTCAGAACGAAAAGTCGCCGAAGCTATTCTTGCCGCCCCGCAGGTCGCCATACACTCCAGTATTGCAACCTTAGCAGGTATGGCCGATGTCAGCGAACCTACCGTCAATCGTTTTTGCCGCCGTCTGGAAACGCGCGGTTTTCCCGATTTCAAATTACATCTGGCTCAGAGTCTGGCGCACGGCACCCCCTGGGTGAACCGCAACGTCGATGAAAACGACAGCGCGGAGTCCTACACCCGGAAAATCTTCGAGTCAACCATGGCCGGGCTGGAGCACGTGAAATCCAGCCTCGATATCGCCGCCATTAATCGCGCGGTCGATCTCATGACGCAGGCGAAGAAAATCTCCTTTTTTGGTTTCGGCACCTCCGCCGCCGTGGCGCATGATGCGATGAACAAATTTTTCCGCTTTAACATACCGGTCATCTATTTTGACGATCTGGTGATGCAGCGCATAAGCTGTATGAATTCCGGCGAAGGCGACGTGGTAGTGCTGATTTCACATACCGGGCGGACAAAAAACCTGGTTGAAATGGCGCATCTGGCGCGGGAAAATGACGCCACGGTCATCGCGATTACCTCGCAGGATACTCCGCTCGCTCGCGAGGCCACGCTGTCGCTGCTGGTCGATGTACCGGAAGATACCGACGTCTATATGCCGATGGTATCGCGAATTGCTCAGTTAACGCTGATTGACGTGCTGGCCACCGGATTTACTTTGCGCCGGGGGGCAAAATTCAGGGATAACTTGAAGCGGGTCAAAGAAGCGCTGAAAGAATCGCGCTTTGATAAAGACACGCAGATCAACCGCGCTTAGTCCGGTCGGCGATAAGCCGATATCCCCTGTTTTACCGGTTCTGACTGAGCCATTCCGACGGAGAAAACAGACCAGAATGATGATCTTTTTTGTTCCATGATACGGATAACCCGGATGCATTAGAATTGTAATAAAGTTACACTCTGGTTAGGTCGCTCAAGGTTTCGCTACACCATTGCTTCACAAGTCAACGGAGTTATACATGTCCAGACGGCTCAGAAGAACCAAGATAGTTACCACCCTGGGGCCGGCTACCGACCGCGATAATAATCTGGAAAAGGTTATTGCCGCGGGCGCTAACGTAGTCCGCCTGAATTTCTCCCACGGTACGGCAGAAGATCATCAATTACGCGCCAACAAGGTGCGTGAGATCGCCGCTCGTCTGGGGCGCCACGTCGCCATCCTCGGCGATCTGCAAGGCCCCAAAATTCGCGTATCGACGTTTAAAGAAGGGAAAGTCTTCCTCAGCATCGGCGATAAATTCGTGCTTGACGCCAATCTGGCTAAAGGCGAAGGCGATAAAGAAAGCGTCGGTATTGATTATAAAGGTTTACCGGGAGACGTCGCGCCAGGCAATATTTTGTTGTTGGACGATGGCCGCGTACAGCTAAAAGTTCTGGACGTTCAGGGCCTGAAGGTTTTTACCGAGGTCACCGTCGGCGGGCCGTTGTCCAACAATAAAGGCATCAACAAACTCGGCGGCGGTCTGTCGGCTGAAGCGTTAACGGAAAAAGATAAAGAAGACATCGTTACCGCAGCAAAAATCGGCGTCGACTACCTGGCCGTTTCCTTTCCGCGCACCGGCGAAGATCTCAACTATGCCCGGCGCCTGGCGCGCGATGCCGGCTGCCACGCGAAGATTGTGTCTAAAGTCGAGCGCGCCGAGGCGGTCGCCACCGACGAAGCGATGGATGACATCATCCTTGCCTCCGATGTGGTGATGGTGGCCCGCGGCGACCTGGGCGTCGAGATCGGCGATCCCGAGCTGGTGGGCATTCAGAAAAAACTCATCCGCCGCGCGCGCAAGCTTAACCGCGCGGTCATTACCGCGACGCAAATGATGGAGTCGATGATTACCAATCCGATGCCGACGCGCGCGGAGGTAATGGACGTCGCCAACGCCGTGCTGGACGGCACCGATGCGGTGATGCTGTCGGCGGAAACCGCCGCCGGGCAGTACCCGGCCGAAACCGTTGCCGCGATGGCGCAGGTTTGCCTCGGCGCGGAAAAAATCCCCAGTATCAACGTGTCGAAGCACCGTCTTGATGTGCAATTCGACAACATCGAAGAAGCGATTGCCATGTCGTGTATGTATGCGGCCAATCACCTGAAAGGGGTATCGGCCATTATCGCAATGACCGAGTCCGGACGCACCGCGTTGATGATGTCGCGCATCAGTTCCGGCCTGCCTATTTTCGCCATGTCGCGTCATGAACGCACGCTGAACCTGACCGCGCTGTATCGCGGCGTAACGCCGGTAGCGTTCAGCAGCTATACCGATGGCGTGGCGGCGGCCAATGACGCGGTTATTTTGCTGCGCGACAAAGGGTTTCTGATGTCCGGCGATCTGGTCATCGTGACTCAGGGCGACGTGATGGGTACCGTCGGCACCACCAACACCAGTCGTATTCTGCGCGTCGAGTAACCCTGGCGCTTTAAAACGCGCCAAACGAGGTTGCCGACCGATATCCGCCCCTGGCGCAGCGGTGGACAATAATGGGGCACTGCCTGTGCCCCTCGCTCATCACAAGCGCTGTCATCAATAAAAAAACCGGACAGTCGTCCGGTTTTTTTATTGATGACAAGGCGGGTACGGCGGTGATGCCCAGGCTTATAAGAATACGGCGGATTTACCGCCCGGCGGCATTCTCTCGCGCAATATTCGTCATTGCGCGGTCAGCAGCCTCAGGCCGTTTCAGCGCGCCAGCCGTCGGGCCGCCGGATACCTCGTCAAATTACAAATCGTCGCGCATATAGGGTTCGATTTCCCCCGGCTTACGCGTTTTAAGCAGTTTCAATATCCAGGTGTACTGTTCCAGATGCGGTCTGACAAAGATTTCCACTTCCTCATTCATACGCCGTGCGATGTAGCGATCGTCGGCGTCATGCAGGTCGTGCATCGGCGGACGGACATACACATCCAGCCGGCCTTCGCGCGCGCAATAAACCGGGAACAGCGGCACGATCTCAGCGCGGCACACCTTCATCAGGCGACCGATCGCCGGCAGCGTGGCCTTGTAGGTGGCAAAAAAATCTACAAATTCGCTATGCTCGGCGCCGTGATCCTGATCGGGGAGATAATATCCCCAGAACCCCTGCCGCACCGAACTGATAAACGGCTTAATCCCGTCATTGCGCGTATGCAGCCGTCCGCCGAAACGCCGCCGCAGCCGGTTCCACAGGTAATCGACCAGCGCGTTTTTTTGATTATGAAACATGGCGGCCATCGGCTGACCGCGTGAAGCCATCAGCATCGCCGGAATATCCACCGCCCAGCCGTGGGGGACAAGAAAGATCACATTACGCTGCTGCTCATGCAGTGTCTGCAGGATTTCCTCGCCGTGCCAGCGCACCTGCTGGTTCAGTCGGGCAGGATTACGGATCCCAGCCTCAACCATCATAATCATCGATTGCGGCGCGGTGGCAAACATATCGTCAATAATGCTCTCACGCTGCGCGTCGCTGAGTTCAGGCAGGCAATAAAGTAAATTGATACGCGCGCGGCGGCGCGCGCCTTTGGCGACGCGGCCGACCAGTTTGCCTAATTTCCCCAGCAGCGGATCGCGCCAGCGCGCCGGCACATAAGCCACGGCGGCCATAACGCCCACGCCCAGCCACACGCCCCAGTAACGGGGATGGTAAAAGACTCGCTGAAACTGAGGGATAAACTCCGCGTTAGTCTTTTTTTCTTTTTCCATGCACAAACTCTTCAGGTAAACGAGTGAATAGTCATCATAACCAATGCCGGCGACGCCGCGCCGTCGGTCTCAGCATAGCCGGCATAAATCAACCCCGTAGAAACAGCGAAGCCGGCGGTCAAAAACCGCCGGCTGTAGCAACGCCCCGCAGGGAATTAATCGATCTGGAGCTGAGGGATCACCTGACGAACGGTAGCCAGATATTCGTTGCGATCCTGACCGCTCAGCCCTTCGGAGCGCGGCAATTTCGCCGTCAGCGGGTTGACCGCCTGCTGGTTAATCCAGAACTCGTAGTGCAGGTGCGGCCCGGTAGAGCGACCGGTATTGCCCGACAGGCCGATACGGTCGCCGCGCTTTATCTTCTGCCCCGGTTTCACCAGCACGCGGTTCAGGTGCATATAACGCGTGGTGTACTGGCGCCCATGACGCACCGCAATGTAGTTGCCGGCTGCCCCGCTGCGCTGCGCAATGACCACTTCGCCGTCGCCGACGGCCAGCACCGGCGTTCCTACCGGCATGGCGAAGTCGACGCCTTTATGCGGCGCAATGCGTCCGGTAACCGGATTGACCCGGCGCGGGTTAAAATTAGAGGAAATGCGGAACTGTTTCATGGTGGGAAAACGCATAAAGCCGCGCGCCAGCCCCGAACCTTCACGATCGTAAAACTTGCCGTCTTCGGCGCGAACCGCGAAATAATCTTTGCCGCCGCTGTTAAGGCGTACGCCCAGCAGTTCGCTCTGTTCGCTGCGGCCGTCCAGCATTTCGCGCGACATCAACACCGCGAAGCGATCGCCTTTGCGCAGCTTACGAAAATCCAGCTGCCACTGCAGCGCCTTGATCACCGCGCTGATTTCCGCGCTGCTTAACCCTGCGGCCCTGGCGCTGTTGACAAAGCTGCCGTTGAGTTCGCCGGTCAATACGCTGTTGCGCCATTCGCCTTTGATGGTTTGTCTGTTTTCTTTAAAATTGTTGTCCACCCGCTCGTAGGTGCGGGTTTCGCGCCGCGACATCTGCCAGGTCAGGCTTTGCAGGTCGCCGTTTTCATTAAGCGCCCAGGAGATCTGCTGGCCGATCTTCAGGTTGCGCAATGCCGGATTCTGCTCCGCCAGCTGCGTCACCTCGCCCAAATCGATGCCGTACTGCGTTAAAATACTGCCCAGCGTATCGCCGCTTGACACCACGTATTCGTGTACGCCGCCGCGATCGGCGACGTTATCGTCCAGCTCATCCTGCGGGATATCGTCATCGGGAACCGGCTGATCGATAGGTTCGCTGGCTTCGGGAGCCAGCGAACGCAACTGACTGCTGTCGAGATCGATATCGCGAACGATGACGGGAGCATCACTGACGGGGGGATAAACAAAAGGCCGCCAGACTGCAACGGCCAATGTAACGACGGTAAGCGACCCCAGCATGACGCGATGAGGCCGGGGTAAGCTGTTATACGCAAGAGCGATAGTTCGGACTATCTGCTGCACTTATTCGCATCCTTATATTTTTTCCTTCAGGCAGCTCACGTACTGGTTGGACAACTGCAATAGAAAGTCAGCATAACTGTCCTTACTCAGGGCGATACCGCTCCCCAGCGGGTCCAACACGCCAGAACGCACGTCAGTACCCCGGGCAACAGCATTAATTACGGCTGGCCTGAATTGTGGCTCAGCAAAAACGCATACCGCTTTGTGCTCAACCAACTGAGTTCGAATTTCATTTAAACGCTGCGCGCCGGGCTGGATGGCAGGGTTGATGGTAAAGTGGCCCAACGGGCTCAAACCATAGTGTTTCTCAAAGTAGCCATAGGCATCATGAAACACGAAATATCCCTTACCCTGCACAGGCTTCAGCATCTTAACAACTTTTTCGTCTGTTTGCGCGAGTTGTTGTTCGAAAGAAAGCAGATTCGCGTCTAATTTGTCCTTATTTTGCGGCATAAGTTCCAATAATTTTGCGTGAATAGCGATAGCCGCCTGTTTTGACATCGCCGGCGAGAGCCAGATGTGCATATTGTACTCGCCATGATGGTGCCCATCGTCCTCTTCGTCATGGTCGTGCGCCGCATCGTCGCCCGGCTGATCGTGCTCGCCGTGGTCATGTTCGTGGGCCGCAGTCTGCTGAGCATCGGCATGTTGATGCGCATCGTGATCATGCTGCTCCCCGGCCTCGGCATGATGCGCGTGAGCCGACTCTTTAACCAGCAACGCCCGGATGGCCGGCAGTTCGGCCAGCGTAATCTGCCGTCCGCTATCGAGTTGCGATATCGGTTTCGTCAGGAAGGTTTCCATTTCCGGCCCGATCCAGATAACCAGCTGCGCTGACTTTAAACGCTGGACATCCGCCGGGCGCAAGGCATAATCATGGGGTGAAGCACCATCCGGCAGCAAAACTTCCGTTGTTGTTACACCATCAGCAATGGCTGCAGCAATAAATCCGAGCGGGCGTATCGAGGTTAAAACAGCGGCAGACAGCGTGCTGAACGTCGAGCCGGCCATCATAAGCGTGCTGGCCAGCAGTAAAGGTTTTAACCATTTAGCGGAGCGCTGTGCGATTGATTGTTGTTGCATGACTCATTATCTCATTGGTTTAATTATTGCCAGTTATGATATAACATCACAATACATCTGCAAATCTAATTCTATGTCCACTCTTGTTACATTAAGTCAGGTTTCCGCCGCCTTCGATGGCCGCAAGGTGTTGTCGGATATTTCGCTGACGCTACAGTCCGGCCGCATTCTGACGCTGCTCGGCCCCAACGGGGCGGGTAAATCCACGCTGGTGCGCATCGTGCTGGGCCTGCTCGCCCCCACTGCCGGCACCCTGACGCGCGCCCCGGGGCTGCGTATCGGCTATGTGCCGCAAAAGCTCCATCTTGACGCGACGTTGCCGCTCAGCGTGGAACGTTTTATGACGCTGCGCCCCGGCGTGCGTCAGCAGGATATTCTGCCGGCGCTGAAGCGGGTGCAGGCCGCGCACCTGCTGCGTCAGCCGATGCAAAAACTGTCGGGCGGCGAAAACCAGCGCGTACTGCTGGCGCGCGCGCTGCTGAACCGGCCGCAGTTGCTGGTGCTGGATGAACCCACTCAGGGGGTCGACGTCAATGGTCAGCTGGCGCTGTATGACCTGATCAACCAGCTGCGTCAGGAGTTCGACTGCGGCGTGCTAATGGTGTCCCACGATTTGCATCTGGTGATGGCCAAAACGGACGAGGTGTTGTGCCTGAACCAACATATCTGCTGTTCCGGTACGCCCGAAGTGGTATCAATCCACCCGGAATTTCTGGCGATGTTCGGCCAGCGCGGCGCGGAACAGCTGGCGATCTACCGTCATCATCATAATCACCGTCACGATTTAAACGGACGTATTATTCTGCGACGCAAGGGAGGTAACGACGCGTGATTGAACTGCTGTTTCCCGGCTGGCTGGCGGGTATCCTGCTGGCGATCGCCGCCGGCCCGCTGGGCTCGTTTGTGGTCTGGCGCCGCATGTCCTACTTTGGCGACACGCTGGCGCACGCTTCGCTGCTCGGCGTGGCCTTCGGCTTGCTGCTGAACGTCAATCTGTTCTATGCGGTTATCGCGGTCACGCTGCTGCTGGCGCTGGGGCTGGTCTGGCTGGAGCGACGCCCTTACCTGGCGATAGATACGCTGCTGGGCATCATGGCGCACAGCGCGCTGTCGCTCGGTCTGGTGGTGGTCAGCCTGATGGATAATGTCCGGGTCGATCTGATGGCCTATCTGTTTGGCGATCTGCTGTCGGTTACGCCGCAGGATCTGTGGTTTATCGGCGGCGGCGTGCTGGTAGTGGTCGCCACGCTGAAATGGCAGTGGCGCGCCTTGCTCTCCATGACCATCAGCCCGGAGCTGGCGCATGTGGATGGCGTGCATCTGCAGCGGGTAAAGCTGTTGCTGATGATGATTACCGCGTTGACCATCGGTCTGGCGATGAAGTTCGTCGGCGCATTGATTATTACGTCGCTGCTGATTATCCCGGCAGCCACCGCGCGCCGCTTTGCGCGCACGCCGGAACAGATGGCCGGTCTGGCGATACTGACAGGGATGCTGGCGGTCACCGGCGGGCTGATCTTTTCCGCCGGCTACAACACGCCCGCCGGCCCTTCCGTGGTGCTGTGCGCCTCGCTGCTGTTTATCGTCAGTCTGGTAAAAAAACAGCCGGCCTGAGGCCGGCGCTTATTCGGGCCGGGTCAGTCCGAAGTGGCGATAAGCATGCTGCGTCGCCATGCGGCCGCGCGGCGTGCGCTGTACAAAACCCTGCTGAATCAGGTAGGGTTCCAGCACGTCCTCAATCGTTTCACGCTCTTCGCCAATCGCCGCCGCCAGATTATCCAGCCCGACCGGCCCGCCCATAAATTTATCGATAATCGCCAGCAGCAGCTTGCGGTCCATGTAGTCAAACCCCTGACTGTCCACGGCCAGCATATCCAGCGCCTGAGTCGCCACTTCCGAAGTGATCGCGCCGTCGGAACGCACTTCGGAAAAGTCGCGCACGCGGCGCAGCAGGCGGTTGGCGATACGCGGCGTGCCGCGCGAGCGGCGCGCCACTTCCAGCGCGCCGTCCGGCGTCAGCGATAACCCCAGGCACTGCGCGCTGCGGCCGACGATGTGCTGCAAATCGGCCACCTGATAAAACTCCAGCCGCTGAACGATGCCGAAGCGGTCGCGCAGCGGCGAGGTCAGCGAGCCGGCGCGGGTGGTGGCGCCAATCAGAGTAAACGGCGGTAAATCGAGCTTAATCGAACGCGCCGCCGGCCCTTCGCCGATCATAATATCCAGCTGATAATCTTCCATCGCCGGGTACAGCACTTCTTCCACCACCGGCGATAATCGGTGGATTTCATCGATAAACAGAACGTCGTGCGGTTCGAGATTGGTCAGCAGCGCGGCCAGATCGCCGGCTTTTTCCAGCACCGGGCCGGAGGTGGTGCGCAGATTAACGCCCATTTCATTGGCGACGATATTCGCCAGCGTGGTCTTACCCAGCCCCGGAGGACCAAAAATCAGCAGGTGATCCAGCGCGTCGCCGCGCTGGCGAGCCGCCTGGATAAAGATTTCCATCTGCTCGCGCACCTGCGGCTGGCCGACGTATTCAGTCAGCAGTTTCGGTCTGATAGCCCGGTCGATAACTTCTTCTTCGGGGATCACGCCGGGCGAGATCAAACGGTCAGCTTCAATCATGGTCTACCTCACAGCACAGCACG
Organism: Affinibrenneria salicis; assembly: GCF_008710095.1. The sequence continues at coordinate 58,693 of NZ_VYKJ01000002.1, read as the reverse complement.
CAATGCGTTACGGATCAGCGTTTCACAGTCTGCCCCCGGAAGCGCGACTTTGCCAATCATTCGGCTGGCGTCCTGCGGTTTATAACCCAACGCCACCAGCGCCGCCGCCGCTTCGCTTTCCGGGTCGCTGTCATTCTGCGCCGCCTGCGCCGCGCTCAGCGGAATATCGATGGCGGAATTAAACAGATCGCCGTTCAGACCTTTAAAGCGGTCCTTCATCTCCACCACCAGACGCTCGGCGGTTTTTTTACCCACGCCCGGCAGTTTGATCAACGCGCCGATCTCCTGCCGTTCGACCGCGCTGACGAACTGCTGCGCCGACATGCCCGACAGAATGGCCAGCGCCAGCTTCGGCCCGACGCCGTTGACCTTAATCAGTTCGCGAAACAGCGCGCGCTCCTGCTTATTATTAAAGCCGAACAGCAGTTGCGCATCCTCGCGCACGACAAAATGAGTGAAAATAATGGCTTCCTGCCCAATTTCCGGCAGCTCGTAAAAGCACGTCATCGGCATATGCACTTCATAGCCCACGCCAGCGGACTCGATGAGTACCTGCGGCGGCTGTTTTTCCAGGATAATGCCTCGGAGACGACCTATCACGCTTATCTTCCTTTTTGAATTATCAGTGAAGAAGGGTGCTATAGCTTATAACATAAAAAAGGCTGGACGGATATCCAGCCTGGTAGCGAACGCGGCTTTATCGTGCGGCGCCGTCTGCGGATTAACGCAACCGCCCGCGCACCTGATTAGGCCGCTCGATACTGACGCGCGCCGCATTCTGGCACAGGTGGCAATGGGTGATGGCGATAGCCAGCGCGTCCGCCGCATCGGCCTGCGGGTTGGCCGACAGTTTCAGCAGCGTACGCACCATGTGCTGCACCTGAACCTTTTCCGCCGCGCCGTTGCCGACCACCGTTTGCTTAACCTGACGAGCGGCATATTCAAATACCGGCAGGTCCTGATTGACGGCGGCGACAATCGCCGCGCCGCGCGCCTGACCCAGTTTTAATGCGGAGTCGGCATTTTTCGCCATAAATACCTGTTCAATGGCGAAAAACTCCGGCTTAAACTGGGTGATGATTTCGCTGACGCCGGCATAGATCAACTTCAGTCTGGAAGGTAAATCGTCCACCACGGTACGAATGCAGCCGCTGCCCAGATAGGTCAACAGCCTGCCCTGCTGGCGAATAATGCCGTAGCCGGTTACACGCGAGCCGGGATCGATGCCTAAAATTATTGCCATAACGCGATCATCGCCCCGTAAGTAGCGTACAGAAAAGAATCAGATTGCCGGCAAGGTCGCCGCTGAAGCCGGGATACCCGACCCGCGCGCCGGGGGACGCGGCGCTCCCCCCGCGCTCACGGCGCACCAACGCAAATGCCGTTCAAATTTGCTTCCGGCAAATTTGTCGGCTCGCGCCGGAACGCCCTTCCCGGCTCGCCCACCGATAGTGAAGAACGGCGCCAGCGGTTTGAATAGCCCTGCCGGGCCATTCAAACTGCAGACGACGTCGATCGGTAAGCCCGCAATAGCCGGGATTACAGCATCTCGGCGATTTCGTCGGAAATTTCACCGTTATGGTAAACTTCCTGCACGTCGTCGCAATCTTCCAGCATGTCGATCAGACGCATCAGCTTCGGCGCCGTTTCGGCATCCATATCCGCTTTGGTGGACGGAATCATGGAAACTTCGGCGGCTTCGGCCACCAGACCGGCGGCATCCAGCGCGTCCTTCACTTCGCCAAAGGTTTCCCACGGCGTGAAGACATCGATGGCGCCATCGTCATAGCTGACGACATCGTCCGCGCCGGCTTCCAGCGCCGCATCCATCACCGTATCTTCATCCAGACCCGGCGCATAGGAGATCACGCCCTTTTTGCTGAACAGATAGGCCACGGAACCGTCGGTGCCCAGGTTGCCGCCGCTCTTGGTGAACGCGTGACGCACTTCGGATACCGTACGGTTACGGTTGTCGCTCAGGCATTCCACCATTACCGCCGTACCGCCGGGGCCGTAACCTTCGTAGATGATGGTTTCCATATTGTTGTCGTCATCACCGCCCACGCCGCGCGCAATCGCCCGATTCAGCGTATCGCGCGTCATGTTGTTAGACAGCGCCTTGTCGATCGCCGCGCGCAGACGCGGGTTGGACCCCGGGTCGCCCCCGCCCAGCCGCGCGGCCGTCACCAGCTCGCGAATGATCTTGGTGAAAATTTTGCCGCGCTTGGAATCCTGCGCCGCCTTACGGTGTTTGGTATTGGCCCACTTACTATGACCTGCCATAAAAATCTCCGAAAAAAGCCTGTTCAGGCCGGATAAACAACAAATTCCTCAATCGCCTGCCGGTTACTCCAGGACTTGGTTAACTGCGCCGCCTGCGGCGCGTCCAGCCACTGCCAGGCGAGATGCTCCGTCAGGATCACCTCACGCTCCTCAGGCAGCGCCAGACAAAACCAGGACTCGGTGTTGTGCGTAACGCCCGGGGCATAGCGATGTCTCAGATGAGCAAATAGCTCAAATTCCACACAGCGCTGGCAGTCAAACAAAGAGAGCGACTCCGCCGCGATGTCGATGTTTACTTCTTCCTTTACTTCGCGCTGTGCGGCAAGCGGCGCGCTTTCCCCCTCTTCCAGACTACCGGTTACCGATTGCCAGAAATCCGGATCGTCGCGCCGTTGAAGCATCAGCACCCGGCCGCTGTCTTTGGCGTAGATCACCACCAGAACAGAGACCGGTCGCTTATAACCCATTTATTTTTTCTCGTCCTGATCGTCCGACGTCGTCCCTTTGCGCACCACGGCGATAGACAGCTCGGACAGCGAAGTCGGATTGGCGAAATTCGGCGCTTCCGTCATCAGACACGCGGCGGCGGTGGTTTTGGGGAAAGCAATCACGTCGCGAATATTGTCGGTGCCGGTCAGCAGCATCACCAGGCGATCGAGACCGAACGCCAGACCGGCATGCGGCGGCGTACCAAACTTCAGCGCATCCAGCAGGAAGCCGAATTTTTCCTGCTGCTCCTGCTGGTTAATACCCAGAATGCCGAACACCGTCTGCTGCATTTCGCCATTATGAATACGTACCGAACCGCCGCCCACTTCGTAGCCGTTAACCACCATGTCATAGGCGTTGGCAATCGCGCTGGCGGGATCCGCGGCCAGTTCGGCCGGCGTCATATCGCGCGGCGCGGTAAACGGATGGTGCATCGCCGTCAGGCCGCCCTCGCCGTCATCCTCGAACATCGGGAAATCCACCACCCACAGCGGCGCCCAGCGGTCTTCCTGCGTCAGTTGCAGATCGCGTCCCAGTTTCAGGCGCAACGCGCCCAGCGCGTCGGTGACGACTTTCGCGCTGTCCGCGCCAAAGAACAGAATATCGCCATCCTGCGCCGCCGTACGCTGCAGAATCGCCTCCAGCACTTCCGCGCTGAGAAATTTGGCGATAGGACTCTGCACGCCCTCCAGACCGTTGGCGCGCGCGTTAACTTTCATCCAGGCCAAACCTTTGGCGCCATAAATCTCGACGAACTTGCCGTATTCGTCGATCTGTTTACGCGTCAGCTGCGCGCCGCCCGGCACGCGAATCGTCGCCACCCGGCCTTTGGCATCGTTAGCCGGCCCCGCGAACACCTTAAACTCCACCGCTTTAACCAGATCGGCGACATCCACCAGCTCCAGCGGATTACGCAGATCCGGTTTATCGGAGCCGAAACGGCGCATCGCTTCGGCAAACGTCATGATCGGGAACGCCCCCAGATCCACGCCCTTGATCTCCAGCCACAGATCGTGCGCCAGTTTTTCCATCACTTCACGCACCTGCGGCGCGGTCATAAAGGAGGTTTCCACATCGATCTGGGTAAATTCCGGCTGGCGATCGGCGCGCAGGTCTTCATCACGGAAACATTTAACGATCTGATAGTAGCGATCGAAGCCGGACATCATCAACAGCTGTTTGAACAGCTGCGGCGACTGCGGCAGCGCGTAAAACTTACCTTTGTGCACGCGGCTGGGAACCAGATAGTCGCGCGCGCCTTCCGGCGTGGCTTTGGTCAGCATCGGGGTTTCAATATCCAGAAAACCGTGGCTGTCCATAAAGCGCCGCACAAAGCTGGTGATGCGCGCTCGCGCCTTCAGGCGAGAGGCCATTTCCGGCCGGCGTAAATCCAGATAACGGTATTTCAGTCGCGCTTCTTCCGTGTTGGTCTGGTTTGAATCCAGCGGCAGCGGCTCCGAGCGGTTAATAATGGTCAACGCGCTGGCGAACACTTCCACCTCGCCGGTGGACATCTCGGTATTACGCTGGCTGTCTGGACGCGCACGCACGCTGCCGGTGATCTGAATACAGAACTCATTTCGCAGTTCAGATGCCAGTTTAAATGCGTCCTGACGATCGGGGTCAAAAAACACCTGTACCAGTCCTTCACGATCGCGCATGTCGATAAAAATCAAACCACCCAGATCGCGGCGACGGTTAACCCAACCGCACAATGTCACTTCCTGGCCCACGTGGGACAAATTCAGTTGTCCGCAATATTCAGTACGCATCACGATGTCCTTTTACTCTGCTACTCTGCCGCATCTGTCCGCCGGCCCGCTGCTGCCCCGGACAGCCAGGCGGGCAACAGCATGCAGGTTTATTTTGCGGCATGGTTTTTTCTGGATAACTGCCAATGAAAAAAGGCGGCTATTATAAAGGAAATTCAGCCCGACGATAAGGGAGAAGGTTGCGCAGTGCTGCGTCGCTAAACACGCTTTTGCATAAATACGCGGCGAGGTTAATGAAATACTAACAGCTATCGCACCTTTTGTTTCCCACAGGCTGCATTTCATGCATCGCGTGGATAAAATCACGTCGACTCCGGCACGATAAATTAACGATGGCGCGATGAAAAAGAAAAATCCGCCGCGTATGCGGCGCGCTATACTGATTCAATGGTCGGTCGGTTACCTCACGTTGCAATCATCCAGGCCGGCAGATAGAATTGGTCTCCTTTTATCCTGAAAAAATAAAGCGTTATGTTATACGTCGGATTACCGCAGTGGCAGCACGCCGCCTGGCATCGCCTTGGGTTACGCGATCTCGGTGATTACGCGCGCTATTTTAACTGCGTTGAAGGCAACACCACGTTTTACGCGCTGCCCTCGCCGGAACTGGTCCTGCGCTGGCGCGACATGACTCACGACGACTTCCGCTTTTGTTTTAAATTCCCGTCGGCGATTAGCCATCAGGCGGCGCTGCGCCACTGCGATCGCGAACTACAGCAGTTTTTCCGCTGTCTGGCGCCGCTCAGCGCGCGCATCGGCCAGATTTGGCTGCAGTTGCCGGCGGCCTTTGGTCCCGCGCAGCTAAATGACCTGTGGCGTTTTACCGATGCGCTGCCGCAGGCGTTTAGCTACGGCGTGGAGGTGCGCCACGCGCGCTTTTTCGCTAAAGGCGATGACGAACGCGCGCTCAACCAGGGATTGCATCAACGCGGCATCAACCGGGTAATCCTGGACAGTCGGCCGGTTCATCATGCTCTGCCGGATAGCCCGGCCATGCGGGAAGCGCAACGCAAAAAGCCGCGTCTGCCGGTCCATGCCGTGCTGACCGCCAACCAGCCGCTGATTCGCTTTATCGGCAATGAAAATCTGCACGACAACCTGCGCTGGTTCCAGCCGTGGCGGGCAAAGCTGACGCGCTGGCTGGCCGGCAGCCCGTTTCTGTTTATTCATACGCCGGACATTGGCGACGCGCCGCAGCTCGCGCAGGCGCTGTGGCCGCTGCTGACGGAATCTGACCCGTCGATGCCGGATGCGCCGGACTGGCCGCAGCAAAATTCGCTTTTCTGACCCTCACGCCGCCGCAATAGTCCTGTTTTTTATAACCAACCGAATTACGTCATCAATTTCAGATAAAAAAATCAGGCATTTCAGGCGACAGTCTGATGCAGTACGGCTATCATTTCGCATGCCTGTTCTGGTCAGGGCAACGGAGTTAAAAATGGTAAGCGCACTCTATATCGTGCTCGGAGCATTGTTATTAGTTAAGTTATCGCTGGATGTGGTAAAACTCAGAATGCAGTACCGGGTGGCGTATGGCGATGGCGGATTTTACGAACTGCAGACGGCGATTCGCGTGCACGGCAATGCGGTCGAGTACATCCCGATTGGCGCTATTCTGCTGGTGCTGATGGAAATGAATGGCGCCATGGTGATTATGATCCACCTGTGCGGCATTTTGCTGATAGTCGGGCGCCTGTTTCATTATTATGGTCTGCGGCAGCGAGAATTTCGCTGGCGCCGCATGGGGATGACGTCCACCTACGTTTCCCTGATTCTGATGGTGCTGGCAAACCTGTACTACCTGCCCTGGGAACTGGTGTTTACCCTCGGCTAAAGCGGCATCCTGTTTCCGGCCGGCGATCGTCAAGGCACTGCGTGACGCATCGCCGTACCTCGCGCGTCGATGCGCGCATGCTTTATCAGGCTAATCTCTGCTAGAATACGCCCTTTCCTTTGTTGACCGTCGTATCTTCTGTCATGCCAAATCGCGATATGCTTTTTTCTGCGCCCATTGCCAGCCTGGGCGACTGGACCTTTGATGAACGGGTCGCTGAAGTCTTCCCCGATATGATCCAGCGTTCGGTTCCCGGCTATTCAAACATTATTTCCATGATTGGAATGCTGGCTGAGCGCTTTGTTCAGCCCGATAGCCAGGTTTACGATCTGGGATGTTCGCTCGGGGCGGCCACGCTCTCCGTGCGGCGCAATATCCAGGTCGCAGGCTGTAAAATTATCGCCGTCGATAACTCTCCGGCCATGATTGAGCGCTGCCGCCGCCATCTCGACGCATTCCGTTCCGACACGCCGGTGGACATTATCGAAGCCGATATCCTGGATATTGATATCCACAACGCCTCACTGGTGGTGCTGAATTTCACACTGCAATTTCTGGCGCCGGACCATCGCCAGCTATTGCTGAACCGGATTTTCGCCGGCTTGCGGCCGGGCGGCGCGCTGGTGCTGTCGGAGAAGTTTAGCTTCGACGACGCGCAGGTCGACGAACTGCTGTTCAATATGCACCTCGATTTCAAACGGGCCAACGGCTACAGCGAGCTGGAGATCAGCCAGAAGCGCAGCATGCTGGAAAACGTCATGCTGACCGACTCCGTCGCCACGCATAAAAACCGGCTGCGCGCGGCGGGCTTCACCCACGGCGAGCTCTGGTTCCAGTGTTTTAATTTCGGTTCGCTGCTGGCGCTTAAAGCGCGGGAGGCGGCGTGATCGATTTTGGCGATTTTTATCAGTTGATAGCCAAAGGCCCGCTCAGCCACTGGCTGAACACGCTGCCCGCGCAGCTCAGCGCCTGGCAGCAGGAGTCGCTGCACGGTAAATTCAGGCTGTGGTTCAACACGCTGGACCATCTGCCGGCGCTAACGCCGGACCGGCTGGATTTAACCCACGGCGTTACGGCCGCTATGACGCAGGATATCGGCGCCGGACAGCGCGCCGGCATTGAACAGCTGCTGCGCAATCTTATGCCCTGGCGCAAAGGGCCCTTCTCGCTGTACGGCGTTAACATCGATACCGAATGGCGTTCGGACTGGAAATGGCAGCGAGTGGCGCCGCATATCAGCCCGCTGCAGGGACGCACCATTCTCGACGTCGGCTGCGGCAGCGGCTATCACCTGTGGCGAATGGTGGGAGAAGGCGCGCAGTTGGCGGTCGGAATCGACCCGATGCAACTGTTCCTGTGCCAGTTCGAGGCGGTGCGCAAACTACTGGGCGGCGACCAGCGCGCGCACGTTCTGCCGCTGGGCATTGAACAATTGCCGGATCTGGCCGCCTTCGACAGCGTATTTTCCATGGGCGTGCTGTATCACCGCCGCTCGCCGCTCGATCATCTGTGGCAACTGAAAAATCAACTGGTGCCGGACGGCGAACTGATTCTGGAAACGCTGGTGGTGGACGGCGATGAACACCAGGTTCTGGTGCCAGGCGAACGCTATGCGCAAATGCGCAACGTGTATTTCATTCCGTCGCCCGCCGCCCTGACCCGCTGGCTGGAAAAGTGCGGTTTTGTCGATATCCGCGTGGTCGATCTGTGCCCGACCCGTTGCGAAGAGCAACGCCGCACCGACTGGATGCGCAGCGAATCGCTGGCCGACTTCCTTGATCCGGACGACCCAGGCAAAACGCGCGAAGGCTACCCGGCGCCGCAGCGCGCAGTGCTGATCGCCCGCAAACCGTAATCCCGACCGGCAATGACCGACCGGCTCGCCGGCAATGACGGCGAACGCGCATCGCATACAGCCCGCGCGTTCGCCGCATCGGTTATAGGGCATAATCGGTATTCAGCGCCTGTTTCATCGCGGCGACCACATCGCCGTCCACCCGGTAGTAACTAAACTCATCCGCATCCGCATCGGCGCACATGGTGACGCCGATTTTGCAATAGCGCATTGCCGAAGGCAGCCACTGGCCGGCGGAACTGTGCAGTTCACGGATACCAATCTGCTGAAATTTGCGCAGATTGGTCAGCCGCACGCCGGCGCCGGCCATGATGACCGGCCCGCGACTGAGCTGAGTCAGTTCGCGCAGGAGCGGCAGACCGGTCTCGGCGCTGGCCTGCTGGCCGGAGGTCAGAATGCGGGCCACGCCCAGATCGGTCAGTTGTTCCAGCGCCAGACGCGGGTTCAGGCACATATCGAACGCGCGATGAAACGTGACCGAAAGACCGTCGCATAACTGCATAATCTGCCGCATGCGCGGAATATCGATATGCCCCTCGTCGTCCAGCATCCCCACCACCACGCCGGCAAACCCCATGGCGCGGATCTGCGCCACGTCATATTTAATGGTATTAAACTCCGCATCGCTGTAGCAAAAATCACCGCCGCGCGGGCGCACAATAGGATGGACCGGTATCGATACCTGTTCACGCGCCATTTTCAACGCGCCGCAGGACGGCGTTAATCCCCCTTCTCGCTGGCCGGCGCACAGCTCAACCCGGTCGGCTCCCGACCGCTCGGCCGTCAGCGCGCACTCCACGCTGTAGCAACACACTTCCAGTTTTGGCATAACCACCCCTTGACTAACGGCCGCGCACGACCGGAGAAAAACAAAAACACGCCCGACGGCCAGCGAAAGCAGGCTTTTCGCGCTAACAGAAATAAGTGAGAGACCCAATAGCGTTCAGGTTGCAGAGCGTTGGTAAACAAATGAGTCCGGCAACGCGTATTCGACGGCCGGGGCGAATCCCCGCCGCCGACATAAACCAGGGAGCGGTCGAATAATTAAACGCCTCTAACGTATCTGCAACGTGAACGAGTATCACTATGGCATTCCAACGGAGAATATTAGGCGACATGAGTCACAGACAACGTTTTCCGTCGCCGACGCAAAGAGACTAAAACGCACGATTGCACATTGATGCATCAGTCTTTTTATGATGCCCGTTCACTGGCGATGACGGCGCGGATATCATAAGGATGAAATTTAATCTCTGCTTTGCCGTCGGTCACCGCCAGCGTCGGATTGGCCAGCCGCTCATTCTCGCCGCGCGGGGCGCTGCATTTCAGACTAATATCCGGCGCGCGCAGCGCTTCATCGCTCAGGCAGTCCAGCGCGCGTTGATGCAACGTTTGCGGATCGCCGTCCAGGACCAGCTCAATGTGCTGCCAGCCTTCATGCGGGTAATGTTTTTTTCCCGGCCACGGCAGCTCCACGCAGCTAATGTGCAGCGGGCCGACGACCAGCGGCCGCCGCAATTCAAACAGACAAATGGGGCGACCGTTGATCGTCTTTTCCGACAGGCACTCCCCCAGCAGCGACAGCTGCTGTCGCCACTGTTCGGCGGTACTATACTGATGACAACGCAGCGAAATATGATCGGCGTTGAAATCGGCCAGCGAGATCCCCAGCCGCGTGGCCAGCGCCAGAAGTTGTTGTTCAAAACGCCGCAGATCGGCGGACAGAGCCGGTGAAAGCGCCAATTCTTGCCTATTCGACATAGTTATCCCTGATAAGTCCCACAGGACGTGGCGCTGAGCGCGTCAACATAAATAAACCGGATTAATCCTGGTGTTATTTACCTGTATTAAACTCAATTGATTATTAAAGAAAATAAATTTAAACACGACGCATACCGTCATTTTTCCGTTCACAAACGTTTAATTCCAATGAAAAATAAATTCAATTATCTGGAGTTATCTGAAAAAGAGTCCCGTCAATTGAAGAAACGCCAAAACCAGGTTATCCTGGATTACTGTGCGAAATCTGAGATATGAATTATGGCCTTATTAATTATATCCGTCATACTCATCGCTGTGGCTATTTATGCTATCGCCCGTCATTTACATACGCGGAATAATAACCGCATAGGCATTAATCGACGAACAAAAAAACGCTAAACGTTCATTATTGCCTCCGCACGCCTCCCGCGCCAGAAAGTAAAACTCGCCTTTCCTTCCGCTTAATAATATCCGCTTCGACCTCCCGCCGATGTCAGGCTGTTGGCTGGCGTCCGCCCCGGTTTTACCCCCTCCGTCTGCTGACTCGCCACGGCAAATATGGTATAAGCATGGCTGGATTTGTTATGTAAGGTAAACCGGTGAATATTCAGGCTCTTCTCTCCGAAAAAGTCAGCCAGGCGCTGATTGCCGCAGGGGCTCCCAGCGATAGCGAAGCGCTAGTCCGTCAGTCGGCTAAAGCGCAGTTTGGTGATTATCAGGCGAACGGCATCATGGCCGCCGCAAAAAAACTGGGCGTGCCGCCCCGTCAGCTGGCAGAAAAAGTCGTTCAGCATCTTGACCTCGACGGCATCGCCGCCAAAACGGATATTGCCGGTCCCGGTTTTATCAATATCTTCCTTGATCCGCAGTGGCTGGCCAGCCATATCGAACAAGCGCTGGCCTCTCCGCGGCTGGGCGTGGCTGACGTTACCCCGCAGACTATCGTCATCGACTATTCCGCGCCGAACGTCGCCAAGGAGATGCACGTCGGCAACCTGCGTTCCACCATTATCGGTGACGCATCCGCCCGCACGCTTGAGTTTCTCGGCCATCGGGTGATCCGGGCCAACCATGTCGGCGACTGGGGCACCCAGTTCGGCATGCTCATCGCCTGGCTGGAAAAAGTACAGAATGAAAACGCCGGCGATATGGCGCTGGCCGATCTGGAAGCGTTTTATCGCGCGGCGAAAAAGCATTACGACGAAGATGACGCGTTTGCCGAACGCGCCCGCGGCTATGTGGTCAAGCTACAGGGAGGCGACGACTATTGCCGTCAGATGTGGCGCAAACTGGTCGACATCACCATAGCGCAAAACCAGCTCTCTTATCAGCGGCTGAACGTCACGCTGGGTCCCGACGACGTCATGGGCGAAAGCCTGTATAACAGCATGCTGCCCACTATCGTGGCCGATTTAAAAGCTAAAGGCCTGGCGGTGGAGAGCGAAGGCGCCATCGTCGTCTACCTTGACGAGTTTAAAAACAAGGAAGGCGAGCCGATGGGCGTGATCGTGCAGAAAAAGGACGGCGGCTATCTGTACACCACCACGGACATCGCCTGCGCGAAATACCGTTACGAAACGCTGGGCGCCGATCGGGTGTTGTATTACATCGACTCGCGCCAGCACCAGCATCTGATGCAGGCCTGGGCGATAGTGCGCAAAGCGGGCTATGTGCCGGAGTCGGTCAGCCTTGAGCACCATATGTTCGGCATGATGCTGGGCAAGGACGGCAAACCGTTTAAAACCCGCGCCGGCGGCACCATCAAGCTGTCCGACCTGCTGGATGAAGCCCACGATCGCGCACGTAAGCTGATCGCGGAAAAAAATCCGCAGATGGACGGCGATGAGCTGGAAAAACTGGCCAACGTGGTCGCTATCGGCGCAGTGAAATATGCCGACCTGTCGAAAAACCGCACCACGGACTATATCTTCGACTGGGACAATATGCTGGCGTTTGAAGGCAACACCGCGCCCTATATGCAATATGCCTACACCCGCGTGGCGTCGATCTTTAAACGCGCCGCGATCAGCGAAGAGAGTCTGACGCAGCCGGTCGCGTTGTCCGATGCGCGCGAACTGGCGCTGGCCACGCGACTGCTGCAGTTTGAAGAGACGATTCTGACGGTGGCGCGCGACGGTACGCCGCACCTGATGTGCGCCTATCTGTACGAGCTGGCCGGCCTGTTCTCCAGCTTCTACGAGCATTGCCCGATACTGAACGCCGAGAGCGAAGACGTACGGCAGAGCCGCCTGAGGCTGGCGCTGTTGACCGCCAGGACGCTGAAACTGGGGCTGGATACGCTGGGCATCGAAACGGTCGACCGGATGTAAGCCGCCCGTTTTATCTGCCGTCGTAGTGAAAAAACCACCGGAAATCGGTGGTTTTTTATGCCTTGCGGCGGCGCGCCGTCATCCGACGCGGCGCGGCGCAGCGCCATGATTATTGCACGCTATGGCGGGAAAAATCGCGCAGGCGGAAGCCGCACAAATACAGCACGAGGAAATAGGACAGCGCGCCGGCCACCACCACCAGCGTCAGACGGGACAATCGCGCCGTCATACCGCCTATATCCCACGCCGGCATCCACCACAGCAGCGCCAGCAGCGCCGCCGCCATCACCACTACCGCCAGCAGCAGCCGGAGCAAGAAACCGGTCCAGCCGGGCTGCGGTTGAAACAGATCCTGCTTGCGCAATTGCCAGTACAGCAGCCCGGCGTTAAGGCAGGACGCCAGACCGATGGACAGCGACAACCCGGCATGCTGCAGCGGCCCGATAAACACCAGGTTCATGACCTGAGTCATCACCAGCGTCACTATGCCAATCTTTACCGGCGTTTTAATGTCCTGCCGCGAGTAAAAACCCGGCACCAGCACTTTAACCATAATCAACCCCATCAGCCCGATCGAATAGGCCACCAGCGCGCGCTGAGTCATCGCCGCGTCGAACGCGCTGAACTGACCGTACTGGAACAGCGACACGGTGAGCGGCCCGGACAAAATGCCCAGCGCCACCGCGCTCGGCAGCGCCAGCACAAAACAGAGCCGCAGCCCCCAGTCCATCAAACGGCAATACTCCGCCTGGTCGCCGCTGGTCGCACTTTTGGCCAGCGAGGGCAGCAGGATGGTGCCCAGCGCCACGCCCAGCACGCCGGAGGGAAACTCCATCAGCCGATCGGCGTAGTACATCCAGGAAACCGAGCCCGAAACCAGAAACGAAGCGAAGGAGGTATTGATGATCAGCGAGATCTGGCTGATGGAAACCCCGAGGATCGCCGGCCCCATCAGGCGCAATACGCGCCATACGCCCGCGTCTTTCCAGCGCAGGCGCGGCAACACCAGCATGCCGAGTTTTTTCAGATGCGGCAGCTGATAGGCCAGCTGCAGTATGCCGCCGGCCAGTACCGCCCATGCCAGCGCCAGCACCGGCGGATTAAAATACGGCGTAGCCAGCAGCGCAAAGCCGATCATGCTGATATTCAGCAGCGTAGGCACAAACGCCGGCACCGAAAAGCGATTCCAGGTATTGAGGATCGAGCCGGCCAGCGAGGCCAGCGAGATCAGCAAAATATACGGGAAAGTAATGCGCAGCAGCGCCGACGTCAGCGCGAATTTTTCCGGCGTGGAGGCAAACCCCGGTGCGGTCACCATAATAATCCAGGGCGCGGCCAGCATGCCGAGCAGCGTGACGACGGCCAGCGCCAGCGTCAACATGCCTGAAACATAGGCGATAAAGGTGCGGGTGGCCTCCTCGCCCTGCTGGCTCTTGTATTCGGCCAGAATGGGCACGAACGCCTGGGAAAACGCCCCCTCGGCAAAAATGCGACGCAGCAGATTCGGCAGTTTAAAGGCGACAAAAAAGGCGTCGGTCGCGACTCCGGCGCCGAATACGCGGGCGATGATCGCATCGCGCACAAATCCCAGTAAGCGGGAAAGCATGGTCATTGAACTGACCGCAGCCAGTGATTTGAGTAGATTCATCCGATCGGTTCTGACATCCTGAGGGAAAATGAGTCATCAGCGCGCGCTGAACTGAATAGCCCTGACGGGCAGGGAGTGTCTAGTCTACCCAATACGCGGCTAATAGCTACCAGATATTGGTATCAGCATTTGACAAGGACGCGACCGCAGGCGCCTGATTTTACACATATCCTGTCTGCGCCGCGCACGAACAACAACGCTGACGACGCGCCCTCAGTCCGACGCGCGGCAGGCCAGCAGCGCGGCCAGCTGTTGCTTCAGCCCGGCGACCTCCCGCTCCAGCGCCGTCACTCTTGCCGTCAGCGACGCCTCATCACCCGACGCCTGCGGCGCATCATCCACCTGTTCGCCCGCCCCGCCGCCAAACAGATGATGAAAACGGCTTTCCCGCTTACCCGGCTCGCGCGCCAGACGCCGCACGAACGGCCCGTCCTCGCGCTGCTGCAAACCGGCCAGCGCCGACTCAACCTCGCTTACGTCGCTGAACTCATGCAAACGCCCGGCGCGCGTGCGCAATTCGCCGGGCGTTTGCGCGCCGCGCAGCAGCAGCGTCGTTACCAGCGCCACTTCCGCCGGTGAAAATTTCAGATCGCCGAATTCGGAATTGCAGAAGCGGTGTTCATATTTCACCACCCGATTACCGAATCCGCTCAGCGTGTGCAGAAAATGCTTCTTCAGCAGCGCGTCCAGCGTCTGCTGCACGTCACCCTCATCAAGCTCCATCACCGGTTCACGGTTCGTCTTTTGATTACAGGCCAGGGTCAGCGCGTTGAGCGACAGGGGATACTGTTCCGGCGTGGTAATCTGCTTTTCCAGCAGACAGCCAATAACCCGGATCTCTAAAGCGGTTAACTGATATTTCATCACAGCTCCTCAGCGTGCGGGGGTCCAGTCGGCGCTGGTCAGCGCGGTTAATACATGATCCTGCCATTTACCGTCAATCAGCAGATAGTCTTTGGCGTAGCCTTCCCGTTCAAAACCCAGCCGCGCCAGCAGATTGCCGCTGCGCTGATTATGCGGCATATAGTTGGCCATGATGCGGTGCATGCGCTGCTGACGCTGCATATAGCGCAGCGCGCTTTGCAGCGCCTCGTACATCAGGCCCTGCCCCTGCCACTTTTGTCCCAGCGAATAGCCCAGATAACAGGCATGAAACGAACCGCGTAAGATATTGCTGAAATTCGCCACGCCGAGGATCTCTTTCTCATCTGGATCGAGCAGGACAAAATAGCAGGCGCTGCCCTGCTTATGCATATCGCTGATGACGCCCAGACGCGCCTGCCAGCCCGAAGGATAGCAATGGCTGGCGTCGCGCACCGGCTCCCACGGTCTGAGAAAATCACGATTTTCCGCATAATACTCCGCCAGGCGCCAGGCGTCGCGTTCGTGGACCAGACGAACCACCAGGCGCTCTGTCGTCAGATAGACTCTCGGCGCAGCCGAACGATAGCCAAACATTATTCCCCCTGTACCTGCCCGAACGACGAATACATGTCGCCATCGCCGGCAGGACTATTTTTTTCTCCCGGCGCGACATCACCGGCATATGCCCGACATAATTCGTACTGCGGAACAAAACGTTATCGTTTCGAACAATCGAAAACGTTGCTCCTTTACCGACGGATCGCGCTGATAAGCCCGCTAACGCGGTATCGTCGCCAGGCGGCGGCGTTGCGGGTGAGCGACGCCTGTGCCCGCGCCGCGTCAAACACGGCTCATCGTGGCCCGATGCGACAACGATCAGGGATGAGCAGAGTCTTCAGGGGACGCTCGCGTCGCGGCATTCCAAAGATGAAGAGTACAGACTCTGATTAATTCGATTGCGGAACAAAACGTTATCGTTTTGAACACCGCAGTGCGTTGGCCCGTTGCAAATCCGACGGGTTATAAGCCACGTCGCGCGGCGACCCGCTCCCCGGCGCTTAGCCCGCTACCTGACCGGCAGGCGCGCAGCCACCGCATCCGCGCCCTGAAATGCGGCGGACGTATCATCCATAGCGATTACTATAACCGCATCAATTCTCTCCCGTAAAACCCAGGTCGGTCGCTTATTGCGCAATCGGCAGGGCGAAGCCCTTTTTTAGCAAAAAATGCGGTGCGGGTAACACTGCCGACAATAAAAATATATTTATCCGCGGGCTATGCCAGAACACAATTAGGGTACAAAATAGTCATGTCTGTTATTTCCTCCTGATTTTTCTTCTTGTGGTGCAACATGCGTCTGTTATCGCAGATCCGCAGTTCCGGCAAATATTTTCTGTTGCTGGATAATATGCTGGTCGTTTTAGGCTTTTTTGTGGTTTTCCCGTTGATCTCGATTCGCTTTGTCGATCAACTTGGCTGGGCCGCCGTATTGGTAGGGATCGCTCTCGGATTGCGCCAGCTGATACAGCAGGGTCTGGGCATTTTCGGCGGCGCGATCGCCGACCGTTTCGGCGCCAAACCGATGATTGTGACCGGCATGCTGTTGAGGGCGATTGGCTTTGTCTTTATGGCCGTAGCGCATGAACCCTGGGTATTGTGGCTCGCCTGCGCCTTGTCCGGGCTCGGCGGCACGCTGTTCGACCCGCCGCGCAGCGCGCTGGTGGTTAAGCTCACGCGGCCGCATGAGCGCGGGCGTTTTTTTTCTCTGCTGATGGTGCAGGACAGCGCCGGCGCGGTGATCGGCGCACTGCTGGGCAGCTGGCTGCTGCGCTATGATTTCCAGGCCGTGTGCTGGGCCGGCGCGTTTATCTTTGTGCTGGGCGCCTGCTGCAACGCCTGGCTGCTGCCGGCTTACCGCATTTCCACCGTGCGTACGCCAGTGTTTGAAGGCCTGCTGCGCGTGATCCGCGACCGCCGTTTCCTGATCTATGTGCTAACGCTGACCGGCTATTATATGCTGTCGGTTCAGGTTCTGTTGATGTTGCCCATCATGGTCAATGAAATCGCCGGCACGCCCGACGCGGTAAAATGGATGTACGCCATCGAGGCCACGCTGTCGCTGTCTCTGCTCTACCCGCTGGCGCGCTGGAGCGAAAAACGTTTCCGCCTGGAACAACGTCTGATGGCCGGACTGCTGCTGATGACGCTCAGTCTGTTTCCGATAGGGTTGACCAGCAGCCTGCAAATGCTGTTGCTGCTGATAGGTGTGTTTTACCTCGGTTCGATCATCGCCGAGCCGGCGCGCGAAACGCTCAGCGCCTCGCTGGCCGATGCCCGCGCGCGCGGCAGCTATATGGGGTTCAGCCGGCTCGGTCTGGCGCTCGGCGGCGCGATTGGCTATAGCGGCGGCGGCTGGCTGTTCGATGCCGGACATGCGTTCGGCCAACCCGAACTGCCCTGGTTTATGCTCAGCGCCATCGGCCTGCTGACGCTGACCGCGCTGTACCGGCAGTTCACCCAGCGGCGCATCGAACCCGCGATGCTGGGCGGGCGCTAAATAACTCGCATATTGATGCTTCGCCTCTGACGGTGCCGCAACGCATAACTGATGACAAGGCAAGGGAAATCGCAATTAACACAGCGGGATACTCTTTAATCATGAGACCATTGCCATTCAACCCGCAGAGGCGGGT
Organism: Affinibrenneria salicis; assembly: GCF_008710095.1. The sequence continues at coordinate 41,164 of NZ_VYKJ01000002.1, read as the reverse complement.
CTGGCGCTGTTGTGCAAAGCTATTGAGTCGTGTTCTGTTACCACTGCGAGTTGATCTCGCCGCTAAAGCCCGCCATACTTTCTCAATATATTCAATGGATTGATCCGTTCACATTTCCGGCCGTCGCGGCGCCGGGAGTCTCACCAGTTAAGCTGAGGAGCAAGATATGAAATTATATATTTATGACCACTGCCCGTTTTGCATCAAGGCCCGCATGATTTTTGGCCTTAAAAATATCCCCGTAGAACTGAAAGTGTTGCTCAACGACGACGAGGCGACGCCCACCGCGATGGTGGGCAAAAAGATGGTGCCTATTCTGCAAAAAGACGACGGCAGCGTTATGCCCGAAAGCATGGACATCGTGCACTATATCGACCAGTTGGACGGTCAGCCGCTGCTGACCGGTCCGCAAAATCCGGCCATTGCCGCCTGGCTGAAAAAAGTGACTGAGTTTGCTAACCAACTGGTTATTCCGCGCATGGCGCATGCGGCGTTTGAAGAGTTTGCCACGCCCGGCGCGCGCCAGTATTTTACCGAGAAAAAGCAGGCGTCGTATGGCGATTTCACCGAACTACTCGGCCATTCGGAAGGGCTAATCCGTAAGCTGAACAGCGAACTGTCCGGACTGGATGCGTTGATCGCACAGCCAGGCGCCTGTAATGGCGAGCTGTCGACCGACGACATTCATCTGTTCCCGCTGCTGCGCTCGCTGACGCTGGTTAACGGTATCTCCTGGCCATCGCGCGTGGCCGCGTATCGCGATACGATGGCCAAACTGAGCCAGATTACTTTGCTGACCCATATGGCGCAGTAACGGTACGCGGGCCGTTTTGTTCGACGGCCTGCCGTTGCGCGCTTGTCGTCATACGCCGGTCCGATGGCCGGCTTCCTGCTGGATGACAACCATCGCACAAGGTTCCATTAAGGTGATTACTGCATGAAGAAAACATGGTTAGCCGCCGCCGCTCTCTCGATATCGCTGGCTTTAACCGGCTGCAGCCCGCTGACCCAGTACAACCTGGATGAGCAGGATGTGAATCAATATCTGCAAAAGCACAATGACTATCAAAAACAGCTCGGCGTGCCGGGCGTGCTGGACGCGCACATCGTGCTGACCGATTTAACCAGTCAGATCGGTCGCGCCGAACCGGGCAAGGTAACGCTGTCGGGCAATGCCAAAGTGGATATCAGTTCGTTGCTGGGGGCGCAAAGCGCCGATATGAAGCTGACATTAAAAGCGCAGCCGGTGTTTGATAAAACGCAGGGCGCGATTTATCTCAGAGATCTGGAACTGGTCGATTACAGCATTCAGCCAGAGAAGATGCAGACGGTGATGCAGGGCCTGACGCCTTATCTGAACCAATCGCTGAAAAGCTATTTCAATCAGAAACCCGCCTATATTCTTAATGCGGATCACAGCAAAACCGAAGCGCTGGCGAAAAAGCTGGCCAAAGGTATTGAGGTCAAACCCGGCAAACTGGTCATTCTGTTTACCGACTAACCCGACCGGCGCATTCGCGCCGGCCGTCCCAACATGGCGCCAACAGTTCATCCCGAAAATCATTCGGCTCGCGCGACTAACCGGTTGTGTCGAATACCCGGTTAGCCCTGTATGGGCGAGGCGCGTTTAGGTGAACGACAAATCCGCCGGCCGCAGAGATAAATCTCGCGGTCGGCGGCGCCTCAGGGAAAAGGTTCAGAATTGGATCGAATAAGTGAGCGTCGCCGGCAGCCAGCGTATCGGCCGCCTGACGTATAGCGGTATCGTCGTTATTCGGCCCCACTCTCCGACTCAGCCAGATCTTCACGCATCGCTTCCAGCGCTTCACGGCTCAGCGCCGCCAGCGTACGGTAAAACGCGCTCTTAGCGTGGCTCTCCACCTGACCTAAAAAGCGATCGCTCCAGGGCAGAATAAAATCGTCGAATAAGGCGATCTGCGCGGCCGTTTCATCCGGCTGCGCCTGATCTTCCAGCCATGAGGCCGCCAGTAGCAGACCGCCGAAATGATCGGCCGGCGTTGCCGGCAACGGCATTCCACGCAGTTGCAAAAAGGTCCGTACGTCAGCTTCCTGATAGTCTTTGTCGTAGTCGGAACGCCAGGGCGAAACGCCGCACTCCGCGCCGATGAACAGCGCCTTGTAGTCCTGTTCCAGCTCAGCCGGTCGATAGTTTTTCTGCAGTTGCTCCAGCAGCGCATCCTGCGCCAGCGGCCAGTTTTTCTGCAAAGCGCCCTGCTGCAGAGCAGTAAAAAGCGGCGCCAGCAGCGCATCCTGCGGCGCGCGATAAAACAGCGAGCCCAGAATGCGGCACACAATGGAAAATTCGTTCATATGATTATCCGATAACGTGACATTGTCACAGCGAGGCTAATTCGGCGATGGCCGGTCTGCCACGCCGTTCAAGAAAGTCCAGTACCCGACGCGGAGTGGCGTTCAGTACGCGTTGCGCAGGAAAATCGACCTCCTGCAGGATACGTTCGCAGTGGGTAAAGATGCCCAGCGACCACGCAATATGGGAATCGGAGCCGAGCGCCAGCATGCCGCCAGCGTCGCGCACCGCTTCGGCAATCGCCCGGCAGTTCGGCTCGCTGCCCTTGCGCGAGTGTTCAAAAGAGGAGTTATTCAGCTCCAGCGCCACATTGTAATGGGCAGCGGCTTGCGCCACCGCCTGAATATCAACGGGAAATTTCGGGTTGCCGGGATGGCTGATAATATGCGCCTCGCCCTGCGCCATCGTCGCAATCATTGCCGCCGTATGCGTAGCGCGATCCTGCGGCGGGAAAACCGGCTCATGAAAACCGGCGATCACCAGATCGACGGCCTGCAGCATTGGTCCGGTGCAGTCAATATCGCCGGCAATATTTTTGATGTTCGCTTCAATACCGCGCAGAATGCCCACGCCGTCGACCATGCGCGGCCATATGCGCATATTCATAAAATGCCAGTGATGCGGCGCATCGGCCATATCCGGGCCGTGGTCGGTAATGGCGAAGAGCTGGATCCCCTTCTGTCGGGCTTCGGCAATATAGTCATGCAGGGTGCTGTAGGCGTGTGTGCTGGCAACGGTATGCATATGTAAATCGACCGGATACATATTTTTTCCTCCACCTGAATTTTGTTATCAGCATACCAGTTATGGCCCAGCCACGCAGCCGGGATGGTTTCTGTAACCTCAATTTAACAAAAAAACGCGCTCACCCGCCGGCGAGCGGCGATATTTCAGACGCAGCACGATGACAAACGACGGCGAAATAGCCAGATTGCTGCAACTTTGGCTAACCGCATCTTTTTTATGAAAAAACAGGTTGACGCTGGCGACCATCTTGCCTACATTAGCGTCCGTCGTCAGCGCCCGCGCTGCTCCGGCAATTAATACGGTGAGGTGTCCGAGAGGCTGAAGGAGCACGCCTGGAAAGTGTGTATACGTGAAAACGTATCGAGGGTTCGAATCCCTCCCTCACCGCCATATTTGATACAGAATCAATTAGTTACGATACATTATTGATTTTGTCCTGCATAAAATGCCGCATAAGGAAGCCCATGTAAATGGGCTTTTTTTATATTCTAATCTCTCTTTTGTTGTTGTTTTTCTTGCTGAAAAGCTTTATTTTTACACCTTGCTGTCTTTATTAAGATTGCTGTATATTGTGGGATGTCCTCCCTCCCTACAAATACGCTAGCTCCAAAAAAGTTTGAATAATCCCCGGTGAACGAATAAAAGCAGGAAAAGAACAAACAATCCTTTGTATGATGCTGCTTGTGCCTTGTTAAAAGGTTTACCTTGCTTTAAAGACAATAAGTATCTATTCCCTTCTACTCATGGTGGAAAATTTTCTGACACCAGCTTTGCTGGCAGTGTTAAAGTTAGCGTGACTCGGAGATCTGACCCAACAGGGTTCAGATCAACGTTCTGTGATTGTGCTTGCGAAATGCTCACATGAAGTTATGAGGCATTAGCACACCAGTTAGCGGATAAAGCCGAAGCGACATATCAATGCGAAATACTATGGCCCAAGCATGTTGCCCGGATGAATGATTGGTCTGACTATTGTTATTCATATATTCCCGATATGTCCAAAGTGGATACTGCGAATGGTATTTTTTTGCAAACCTAGCGTTTTATAAGATAATATCGGGGGTAAGCTTGTTTATTTACAAAGAGAAGACCTGAGCATAAAACGCACAAGAAAAGCTCAATTTTAACTCTTGTAGAATAATGGAAATATCCTTTGACAGCAGACAGCATGATTACATTAATCGGTACGGTAGTTACTTTGGTCGGTGCTGGTATCACTATTTGGCAGTCCAGAGAAGCCCGTAACTATAAAAACCAGTTAAAATTTGATGTTAGGAAGATTAGCTTAACAAACGTGTCTGAACGTTTGAAGCGAGCACAAGACGAAATAAGACGCCTTCCTACATCCCCTCAAGGTGCTCAGAGGGGAACAAAAACCAGTGATCTGATTCACAAGACAAAAGAGTATTTCGATGTTGCTTTAGGAACGCTTGATGCAAAAGGACCTGATGCTGACATTCGTCAACTTATCGTCGATGCACAAAAAAATCTAAACTCTTACGAAACAGACTGGCATTCCTGCAATCCAAATCCGCAAGATGTTCATGATCTGCAGGCAAAGATTCAAGATGCAATATCTGCTATGAATTCAACAATTTACAAGATAGAGGGTAAAGCATGAACTTAGACGAAATTTCAAAAGAAATCGAAAAGCTTAAATACCATATAAAAATCCTTGGGGAATCTATCGATTACCACAACCATCCTGTTGAGTCATTAATCCTTTCTATGGATTGGGATGAAAAAGATATTAATCGCGCCCATGATATCTTTGAAAAATACGATAATAAGCTAGAAAAGAAAGATAAAATTGAATGGTCTGATTTTGAAAATGAATTAAAAGATGAATTTGGCATTGGTTATCAGACAGTAAAACAAATTACTCTTGCATTTTATAATAATCATCAATGGACTGATGTTTGTTATGGATATGCAATGAGCTTTGAACCTTATACGCCTATAGAGTTTCACCAAATAACTAGAAAAAACAAATAAACTCCTCACTCCTTAGTTCATTTATTAACTAAGGAGTGAATAATATTTTTCAATATGAAACAATAAATACGCTAAGGTGAAAAGTTTTTTAAATTATATAACCTTCTGTACTATTCTCCTCGAACTGAAAATTCTGGAGCATTAAAATCTATAGCCATCAGTAGTCTTGTTTTATATTTTTTCTTTAAATATCTCAATCTTGGATCATCATAAGCCACAAGACTTGGACAGTTTATTTTCTGGATATACTCATCAAGGATATATGCTTTGCCAGATTTTTCCTCTTCAAAGGGATCACGAATGGCATTTTTAAAGGGGGAAAGAAAATCAGACTCTTTTAACTTATCATAATTATTTGACAATGGATTAATTATCACAAATGAACTAAAAATCTCATTATCAATATCAGCTATAATAGCAGCATCGATTTCATTTTTTCTTTTATTAAATTCCGAATCCCGATAAAAATAACATTTCTTAAGGTGATTACCTCCTCCAATTTCCATTATATTAGTAGTCCCACATAGTGTATCAAAAATTTTATCTCTTTTAGCTGAAACATTCATTCCTGTTGCAATAAACAGTAGTATTTTAAAATTATGTGGTTTATCAATGGCTGATGACGAGAGCTGTTTTGATGCATCACTAATTACATTAGCTATAGAACGATCTCGCCCAAGCGTTGCTAAATCCACATATACCTCTCCCCTTGATAACACACTGTCTCTTTCATTTTCCTTATTTTTATCATCAAATTTCATTTTGGCCTCAACTAACGCTGAAGAACCATTTAATTTAATAATAAAATCTGCTTCTTTCTTATCAGATGTAGGAATTATATTAACGTCGTAGCCGAAATGTTTCAGTAAAAAATACGCTACACGATCAGATTCATTTTTAAACTCAGGTAATGTATCAGTCATAAGTATTTCCCTATAAAATAATTAGTTATATTGCACTCTAAAAGATACTTCTCTTTGGTTTACGTACCAATTTTCCATAAGATTTTGCTGCGACTTAAACTCGTTTTGAAAACTCAATCCAAGATTTTAGAACAGAACAATCCAACTGTTCTCGCAGTTCTGGGCCATACGGGTTTTAAGGGTCGGAGACCTGCCCGGCGTGGATTGTCTCTCGTTTAGCAATTGACTAGCACCAATCCTAGCCTTAAATTGCAGCCAATCAGGTAGCTGCCTTAACAAGATCCCCTGAACACCAGTCACCCCTGAAAGGTACAGCAATACCAGACAGGGGCTAACCACAACGTTATGGAGCTAACGCTATGGCTGTCTGTCAGTTTACCTATTCACTTCCTGAAAATCTGCATCTGGATGTGGCTTTTTTTGCTACATCTCAATATCCAGCAGCGGGGGCTTATCATGTTCAATAACACGCCGCTAGAACTGGAAGAAATCATCGATCAGTGTCGGGCATTAATTTACGCTGTTGTTGAGATTGAAAATCCCCAAGCCAAAGAGATCCTGTCTTTTGTGTTGTGGGAAAGGCTCAACGTTCTATACCAGATTTCTCAGACAGAAAAAATATCGTCATAAAAACCAAAAGGGCTACAAAGCCCTTTTCATTCTCACCAATATTTTTAATTATATTTTCTTATTTAAAACGAAAGAGAAAATAAGAACCAAGTTATCATCAGAGAACCAAAGCCCGTTAAGGCTCTTATGTTGAAACTATTTACATCCGTTCCGAACATCCAAAATATGGTTTTACTCAAAAACAGCATCCCAACAAATAAAACAAGAAATCTTAATGCTAACAAAACAGGAAAATACTTTTTATTTTTCATTACACCCTCCACAAATAAAATACCTTAAAAGGATATATAATTAATTTTTTCCATAATCAAATTTAAAACAAATTAATATAATGAAAAGTATCGACACATTATGTCGAAACTATAAAAAGCAGAAGTGAGTTAATTTCTGAATGGTTTTTATAATAAGATGAAACGCAAAAAGGGCCGTTAAGCCCTTTTACTGCCTCATTGAGGCACTATCCATAGGATAGAATACTTAGCCCCACATTTGGGGCAACGATATCAGCCCATTGAGCTGTAAACAAACTCTCCATATATGGAGCAATCAGACACTTCATGAAGTGAATATCTTTAAAAACATATATTAAACAATATATTATTTTTGTTTTCCAAATATACTTATCATTTTATTAAACTGGTTAACAACATTATTTATTCTTAAACATTTCACCAATAATCACCCATTTTAGTGATGGTTCGATTGCTATTAGTATTACAAGACAAATAAGAGGCGCTAAAAGATACTGAATACAACACGCCATCAGTAGCCAATTCATAACGCCTATATGTTCTATCATTCAAATATCCAATCAGAAGAGTCCTTGTTTTTACATTTGGAATTATACATGCATAAGCGTTATTGTTTACTTCTGATTTCAAAGACGACAATTTATTATTCATCCAATAACTAATCAAAGTGCTTGATGCTTTTTCTATTGTTAATCCTACAGGAACATTAAAAGCGTTATAAATGGTAAAGTTCAGATACGAATAATCGGAGGTATACGCGCACTTGTCATAATAACTATTAGAAACTTTAGAACACTCAATCTCGTATGAATATATGGATGTATTTTTAGCCGTCTGCGCAACCATATTTGATATTTTTTCATGATAGTGCAAGTAAGGAGTCCCAGAATCTAAGAATGGTGTGAGATTAACGTAATTATTCCCCGGCAGAACTGTTAAATCCCCATCAGCTAATTTCATTACGATTGATATTTGATAGCCATCGAGTCCCCCATCACTCCAAAGGAAGTAGCTGTCTTTTGATAATGCTTCATCTATCTCCTTCTCAACGGCACCTGTAGTCGTATCATCCTCAACAGGCTCTACCGGAATACTTGGCTCTGGTGTTGTTTCTACTGGCGTCTCAGGTGTTGGCTCAACAGGAACCGGATTATTAACCACCACCACAGGATCGCTCTTTAACCATTCATCAGGGAAAGAGACGTTATCAACAATCGGGGTTTCAGGTGTGGATGGGGTTTCCGGTACGATTTCCGGCGCTTCTGGTTGATTACTACCCTCATTCGTTTCAGGCGCTGGCGCTTGCGCTGCAGGCAGCGTATCAACAGGTATCTCCTGTTTGGTAAACGAACCAAGGTTTATCGGCAACGCATTCATATTTTTCAGGATCTGCATGGAGATCTTGTTTCTATCCTGATTGGAGCCATCAGATCTTAAACTAATAAGATAGGAATCCGATGCCTTGAATATCGTTTCAATCTGTTGGGCATTTTCTCTTATTGCTCTGTCTTTCTTCTCGCTGCGATAATAACTCAACACCGCATAGGCCACACCGGACACGATAGCCAGTGTTAATACCATTTCTAATATTGAGCATCCTTTTTTATTTCTCATATAATGTGTCCTTATTTAACTGATAACTGATGGTTCTCTCTGGTCTGCATAGTTTTTCTGTAGATTTCATAGCTACTGTTAACAATGTTTTCTTTGGCAGACGAACCACTTACTGAATTCACAATGTCGCCATTTTCGTTATATAACGCATACGTTTTTGGATAGATAAAATGATTCACTACTATGGTATTATTTTTCCCTGATTGACATAACGCAGCGGCCTTATCAACAACAACATAATTTCGGTTCCATGTTGTTCCTGATGCAGGCGGAGTCAATGGCACATATTGACTGTTTACCTGCACTTCAAAATATTTACCAGCTAACTCAGGAGTAAGCTTTGCACATGCATCATCAGAGACATGTGTCATTGTTAGCTTTAATACATTAGCGCCTACGTATTCGTTGTTATATTCAAGCGTATACAGGCTACCCACAGGTGATTTAAATATCATATCTTCAGAGATAGCAAAACCACTGTAAGACAAACATATAAATAACAACAACTCTTTTGCATGTTCTATTTCTTTCATTTCTCCATCACTCCAAAATTTTATTTTATACATATTATTGATGAATATTTATAATTCTGACTAGAAGGATCCCACGCACCAGAAAGTCTTGGTGTATATCCAGATGGACAGGAACACACATTGTTGTTTTTAGGATTCCCTACTCTACAATAAGATGAATGATAGGTATTAGACGCATTACCATCAAAGAAACTGACAATAAAATGTCCACCAAATTCACCACCACCTTCAGCGGTAGACCATAATCCATTAACACAAGATAAGGCTTTCCCCGTTGAATCTTTACTGATTATTCCATTAGGCGAACAAGCTGCCCCGGCAACCACCGTTGATGTTGGCTGTAAATACTGACCCGCTACTGTGCCACCGGATGTAATATTTCCTGATGATGTAATTGAACCGGTAGCCGAACCACTGGCTACGATTTTCAAATCTCCAAGGTTTCGTTGCGAGCCAGAGACAAGTAATCTTTCTTCTGTCGCTTCACCACCATTACGCCAAATAGTAAGTGGCTTGGCCGCATCCAGACGAAATTCATAGGCGTTAGTATTTCCACTACCAATAGAAAATTTATCTCCGGCTGTGTTATGTCCAACGATCTGACCGCCTGCGGTTATCGTTCCTGTGGCATTGATGTTGTTGTTAACCGTCATTACTCCCGTATAGGTAGAAGCCCCGGCAACGGTTAATGTTGAGCCTAAAGATGCCGGACCTTTAAGACTGGATGCGCCTGCGACCGTTAACGTGGTTCCAACACTGGTCGCGCCTGTTGATTTTAATGTTGTGGCCGTCGTGGTTCCCGATGCCGTAATGTCTCCAACATTATTGATGTCATTCCCATCCATATTGAGATCGCCTGTCATTGGCAATGTTCCATCACGACGCAGGTAAACCGAATACATGGCGCTGTCATAACCAACACGGTAAGCCAACAGCCCCGCCGCATTGATCCCCGCATAGCTATTTTGGTTCTCTGTCCACTGACCACCCGATCCTGATGCAACAGTTGCAGATTGCGTCATACCGCTGTCAATCCCTGCGGCCTGCATGGCACGGCCTAACAGGTCGTAGCGAACTCTGCTTCCCTCAATCCACGGCAATGTTGTTGTGATTAGGCCATTAACAACATAGTTGGGTGAGGTGCCTGAACGCTTTAACAAAATCTTGTAAGAAGACTTCTGCGTGTTAACGCCTTTATTGCCAGCAGGTAATAAGCCTTCATTAATCAATGTCTGGTAAGTGATTTCACAGATAGAACCAGAACAGGTTCTTGGTCCCGGATCACTGGTTTGACTGCTACTGGAAGACAGGGTTGAAAGTTTGTCATAACGGATACTGATATAACGGTTTACCGCTTCCCCCATCTGTTTCATTTGCGATCCAACGGCATTGGCAATGATTGTTTCCTGATCGTTTTTCATATCCTGAAACTTCATGAAAGCCGTTGCCGCACCAATACCTAACACCAGAATAATTTCCAGTAAAGAAAACCCTTTTTTATGTTTAATCATTTTTTCATCGTCCTTTTTTATTTCACGTACTATTTAATTAGCAAAAATAAAAAAGTGGTCAAGATATCTATAAGGGATTAATTGATAAAAGGGCGAATGCCCTTTTATTTATAATGATGTGAAGGTAATAGTATTGCTGTTTCCACCAGACTGACATGTTGACGCCACCGTCGCCATATTCATATCGCTGCTGGCCTTTCTAATATTTCCAGTTGTTAATGCTGTGCTGCCCGTTCCAATCGCTACGCTGTAAAAGTTAGCGCCAACACCGGACACTATTTTGGTGCATTCGGATGCGGGAACGCCAATATAGGTAATGGTAAATGCCGAGTTAGCCACGCCGGAAGGACTATCGGTTGATGTGCCTAACAAGACGTTGCCTTTAAAGGCATTAACTGGCTTACTGCTGACTAACATATTGTCAGGAAAAATCTTTGCCTGAACCGCGACTGTTTCATTTAGCCCGGAATAACTGGATACTGCCGTATAAAGTGCTTTTACCCCAGCCTGAATTGTCGCTATATTATTACTTTCCGCTGTGGCTCTTTGCGAGGACTGAACCTTTGGATAAACAATAAATGCCGCAACCACTAACGCTGCGATAATCCCAAGAACTAAAAGTAGTTCAAGCAGGGAAAACCCTTTTTTACTTTTTCTTTTCTTCAACAAGATCATTTTTATCTCCTTTGTCATTTAAATGATAAAAAATAGATAATCAATTAATTTTGATTGAACAAGAGCAAAAAACGGATACTTAGCTTTTTTACCGATGAACGGTTAACGACGAGGTATATGGAAAAAGCAAAGGATGATACCTTTGCCTTTTATGGAGATTAAAAAACTAAAAAAATGTTTATTACATAAATATAAATATCACTATTTATCATGAAGTCAATTAAAACTGATGATTTTATAAAAATTTTTAACTGATAATCTCTTTCTTACCATCAGGATATTCTCTGACAATTTTCCCTTCAGCAATATAATGAATAGCCACACCAGCCAGAAAAGCCTCTTTAATCGCTTTTCTGGATGCTTTTCGTGCCAAACGCGTTAAAATAGCCGTGTCTTCAAGGGGATTGCGAGTTGATTTTTTCTTCTTCATTATTTCCTCCTTAGTCCTATTGATATATAATTCTCCGTTGCCAATTGTCAAATTTTGACATACCACCTAACCATGACTTATTTCTCCATCAGGATGACGCCCAATGAGTGAAGCCCTCAAAGTATTAAATAATATTCGTACCCTGCGTGCTCAGGCGCGTGAAATCGATCTGGAAACACTGGAAGAAATGCTGGAAAAGCTTACGGCTATTGTTGAAGATCGCCGTGAAGAAGAAGCAAGTGGTCAAAAAGAACGGGCTGAACGTCAGGCCAAAATCGAAGCTTTACGCGCCCAGCTACTGGAAGATGGCATTGACCCTGCTGAACTGCTTGGTTCTGTTTCTACCAGTAAATCAGCAAAAGCTAAACGTGCTCCCCGTCCAGCTAAATATAAATACGTTGATGAAAATGGTAACGAAAAGTTATGGACGGGTCAGGGACGGACGCCTAAAGCTGTTGCTACCGCGCTTGAAAACGGTAAGAAGCTGGAAGATTTCGCTATTTAAACTCGACATGTTCTGACAGACTTACTACTGAATAAAAACCGCCAGTAATCACACTGGCGGAAATAAATTAATAATAGGTTTCTTTAGTCAAAATAACTTCATTTTTATTTTTGCTTACCCACAACCAAAACGTAGTGTTAGTTTCCATGTCTTTCCAATGGTCACCATATGTTTCATCTTTACCCATATATTTATATCCCAAAGATTCAACATATTTTTTTAATGGCGTATCATCTTTTACATTTTTAAAGATAATACTACTCATTAATGGCACCATTCCATCTTGAGCGCGGAATTTAAAACTATAGTCCGCACTAATTCGTGGAGCATTCTGGATTTCATCATCAGTAAAATAATGATAACTAAAAAAATCACTTTGTTTATACTCAGGGCGAGCATCAATAGTTTTTCCCATCCCCCACATTATAGCAAGGATTAATAGTATAAAAACCGCAATAAAAATAATAAGCCCACGTATTAATTTCATCATCAGACCTTCACATGCTTCGGAGCAAAAAAACTGAGACTCATACCATTTTTATTAACCGGATAAGCAATACTTGACTGAACATCAGTAAAAGGAATTATGCGTTGCATCCATACAGGCAACTTACCAAAGTATGGTTGATGCTTTATACCGGATATTTGAGGATCAGGAAAAAGCAGCGGCAAAAATGATTTGTTTTTATGCTGCCCTAACGATCCATAATAGTCCCAACGACGAAAAGCAGCTTCCTGAGAAACAGTCTTGAGATTCAAAAGATAGTTTTTAGATGAAATCGCATAATAAAAACCCAGAAGGTTAGAGATCAAATCTTCCGCACTATAACCACTATCAGTGAACCAACTAAAATGAGTTTGCCAATATTCAAAATTATAAGATGTGTGCATCATCATTGCCAAAGCAATACTTTCAATCTCAGAATTTGTTCTGCCTCGTTTTATCTCCCATTCAACAAATCGCCCCGTACCAATTGAACGATGACCAATAAACATCATTTGGTTATATCTGATCCGGTACGTATCTTTGCTACCTGACTCTCCGGTTCGAAATTTTTGAAGTAAATCAACGATATCAGCTCCCCGTGCATGACCAAGGTCTATCCATCCCAACTCTTCGGTATAGATAAGTCCAGATGATTGTGAAGATAGCTTGGCATTGAAAGGATCTTCAAGAATATCACTACGCTTACTCATACGACTCCCTGTCAACCTATTTAGTCTGCGTTTATACTATCGTCTTAGCCGTCAAATGTCTTGTTAGAAACACACGAATAAAGCCAAGATTATTCCTAATAAGGCTAGTCAACTAATTAGCATGATAATGATTTTATCTTTAGTATTTATCAACAGTTCACCGGTCTAAAAACAAGTTTTAAACCGGTTCACCGTTCGGACGTGAAAAGAGAAAATTTACTGCTTGGATTTATTTAAAATACTTTCGATATAAGTTTGTCCTTGTGCTCTGTATGCCTCAACATCACTCTCATGAAGATTGGATATGTTAAGTAAAACACCAAAGACTAACTCTTTATCTACATAACCAATATCACATCCTAAGACTTTTGCAACCTCTGCGCCGAAAATAATTTTCTGGCGGGTATTTTCTTTTTTAGTTTGTTGTTTCTTTTTAGCTTCCAAGAAATATAAACGTTCCTGTGCTGAAGCAATTTGTTGTTTGATTGTTTTTGTTGTCATAACTTTTCTCCTTTATATTTTTATGGTTTTATTTATCATCAGCATCCCAATCCCAAAATGAATCTGAATTGTTGTTTTTAACTATCGGCTTTTTAGGTTTGTATGGAATGTTTGCGTATTCGTACCCGGAATTTATTCTTTTCTTTATGGACTTAATACGAAAACGGAAATAATCCTTTTCCTGTTTGAGTCTAACCTCCTCTCTCTTTCTGTTAATGATATCTGTTGCATGGGAATAAGCCTGTTCAATATTGGTGTAGATACCATCCTCAATTAATCGTCTTGCTACCCAATCAATGGCCTCATCATGGTTTTTATGCATATCCTCTCCTTGTAATATTCAGTGCAATTCAATTAACATATTTTGAATAATTATCAACAGGATAGAGAATTATATTTTCATCTGATAATCCACATACTCAACAGCCCAATATTTATTCCCCAAGCCACAGCATTTATTGTCATTAAAATTAATGCTGTCTCATCCAACTCACCAAGCCTCATGTTGTTCTCCTTTTATTTCACGTCTATTATTGTTTACTTTACTTTTATTGAATTGGCAAATTGCAAAAACAGTATTCAGAGAGTATGATTTTGACGCTGAGCACTCTTCATTTAGAAAGGATATTCTATGACAACAAGCAAGCGTTATGAACCAGTCAAAAAAATCACCGTTAATGAGGAAGGAAGAATTCTCAAAGAAAGTTATGAGATCTTTGATCATGATGTAGGTCATTTTGTTCTTGGCGAAGATCATGATGAGTTTACTGAAGCTAAATCGAGAGCAAGCGCTCTTGAAAATGAGCACTTGGAAAATCTAAAATTGAAGTCTACACCTAAAAGACCAAGACCTTAGAAAGTATTCCCCTGATGATTCAGGGGAAACAATTACATACTTTCAATGACTTCACGAAAGTCTCTATAGCTAAACAGTTTCACTTTATCATTACCATATACTCTACAAATGAAATCCTGATGAAGTTCATGGAAAGTAGATAAATAGCAGTATTCTTTTAGCGCATCCAGTACATCAATATATCTTTTCGCATACTGATTAAAGTGGTCTGGATTCTCTGTTTCTGGATCGTGTTCAATCTCAACAAATCTACTCAATGTTATTTTAAATTCATTATCGTGAAGTGATTTCAATGCGGATGGTATGTTATCCAATTGATTACAATATAGAGAGTCAATAATGATATGCTTTTCTTTGAATCTATCCGTATACTTCATAAAAGTATCATGATATTTAAAAAATCCATAAGTCGCTAAAACATGACGACCTTCATTGTCCTTTCTGTCTACATCTATTCCATGTTCAATTAAGGCATTAATCACTTCTTCTGAACTGACATGAAATAGCGCAGTATGCCCAAGCTTATCCTGATGATTAATATCAACACCAAGGTCTATTAATTGTTCTATATCGTCTTGTGTTTTTGCATAGAACAGTAATGTTCGGTCGAGTAGATCTCTTATTTCATATGCTGATATATTATGTATCTTAAGAACATTCATTAATGATTTAAAAATATCATTGGTAAATGATAGCATGTTGTTATCTCCTTTTTATTTTATGTATTATATTCCTTTATTCTATAAAATTGTTTTTGTCAAAATCATCGTTTTGTGATTGTTGACAATACAGTTGTCAACCAAGATATAAGTTTCAGTAAGGTTTCCTGCGACTAACTGGTGGAATTGAAGACGCATTCGGTGTTGTTTCATTATTTTTTTAAATATTCTTTTTGCTTTGTTTCAATAATAGGAAAATTTCTAGCCTTGTCGATAGCAGGTAAAACATACCATTTTTTAAAACCTGTAACCCATCTCTCAAAAACTATATCGTACTATCTGGATACACTAAGTCTATTGAGTATGAGTTGAATTTAGGAACTTAATATTTTGCCACACTTCAATAAATTTAACTTTTATTACAGAATAAAGATCGGGATTATAGTGGATAGCTAAGGTTGCAACGAGATAAAAAACACTCCCCCAAAGCATATATGTAGCAAGAGAATCTATTTTCTCAAGCCGTTTTCTTGCTTTATTTACTTTATCCCTAAGATCAGCCTCTATCTCAATTGCATTTTCTCTGATTTCTTTACCTTCATCAAATCTTAGGTATTTTCTAAATGCATTCTCCAGCCTTTTTTCTAAAGATGTAAAAGAGTCTCTGTATATATCATTCGCAGTGACCGTTACTCTCTTTATCATCCATAAACCACCCAGAATAATTGCACCTTCCAACAAACCACCAACTTTCGCTAAAGCACCAACGGCAATTAACGCTCCCGGGATAGTTAACGCTTTATTCTGGCTTGATGATATATATTCATTTATCTTACTGGTGTATTCTAAACTTTTTTCATCCAATTCATTTAATATCTTATTTATAGAAAATCTTTTTGTATATATATCATAAAGCTCATCATATTTATTCAGAAGGTTCTTGGACTTTTTCATTAAAGAAAGAAAAATGTTATTACTATCTGAAAATGTATCTATAACCTCAGCCAATGCAGTACGCATCACCGATAATCTTTCTTTTTCATGCGCATCCTTAATATCAAGCCATCCCTTAAGTTTAAGGGCACTCTCAAAAAATAAAACAGGGTCATCTAATCCATCTAAGTCTGAGTAATTAATAAACATCGGCAACTCAATTTTCTTTCCCCCCTTATCGTTAGATATAAATATTATAATTTGGTTATTATCACAATGATCCGACAACGCAGACAATAGATCCTTCCATAGAAAAAAAGCCTTATAACAATAAATTCGTTCAGACAGAGGAGAATCGCATGAAGATACCTTATCCTCCATTACAAAAAAGAAATCAGGTAATTTTTTATAATTCCTGATTTGTTGCCAAAAACCGCTATGAGTTTGGTAAAATGAGATCTCTTTATTACCCCAAGCATCAGCAGCCCTATTAATATATAACTTTCTAGAATTATTGAAATTACTAATACAGCCATCTGTTTTGGTATAAGAACATAATGACAATTGCTCTCGGATAAAATCGTCCTCACCTAAGTCGCACCCAATCTCGGCAACAAGGTATCCGCCTTCATCACTAAGTGTTGATTTTTTAAAAATATCAACCAAATGTCTAAAGGCCACCTCCACAGACATTATTGTTCTCCTGTAAATTCATCAAGTTGTTCAAAATCTTCATCAGAGAGGGGGAGTATAAGCCATTTGTTCTTTCGGTCCAACATTACAGGCTTCCCAGAATCAATACTTCCAACAGCACCTCGCCTCACGCGACACACAAAATTCTTATTTTCATCAGACAAATCAAAAGAACTAGCCTTAAGAGTTGCATTTCTTGTCGGCTCAAAGACATTATCGATTTGATATTCATTATCATAAATAAAATCAGTAAACTTCCCTTTTGCCGGGTGAGCATCGGGAATGATTTTATCAAATATTTTTTCTATATCTTTAATAGTTACTGTTTTATTACCTGTTTTATTTTTAGCCTTGTTATCTAAAAACTCACGAACTGCCTCTTCAGCTTTATCTCTAATAGGATTACTTATATTATTTCTTTTGGTAAAATCGGCAATGGCTCTAAATAGCTCATCAACACTTCTACTATTAGAAACATCTTTTTTACAACCTAACGCATCCTTAAAGAAATTACTACGAGACTTGCCTTCAATAAATCTTACATATGGCTCCCCCTTATTATCAGGGTAAACAATCCCAAAGAGTGTTAAATCAAAAAGTGCGGCCTGAGAAAGAGCATCAGTATCAATCGGAGATAATTTTTTAGGCGTCAAAACAACTGAGTCAAAATCAAACCCACTCTTCTTATTAACCATTACAATTAAAAGCCGACCAAAATCATCATCATCTCCATTGGTTTTATAATGAACAAATACAACGTTATTATCTGTAACACCACCTAATCGGCCATCATCTACAACTTTTGATTTTATTCTCTCCATTATTGATTGAGCCACCTTCTTAAAAATCATGTTTTTAGCAATATATTTTTTGAGAAGAACTGGCATAGAATACGGTAGTTCATTCTTAGTTAAAAAATTATGAAATTTGTTTTTTCTTCTAAATTTTGCTTCTATCTTTATAATAAATTCGTTAGCAACATCATTGCTTAAATTCCATAACTTCCCAACTTTTACAACGTATTTATTATCTACCTTTTCAAGGTGAGCTGTCACAGCCGATATAGCAATTAATTCTGGCCCCTCAATTTTTTCTATTTGTACTTCCTGTTGACATTCTTCACAAATTTCAACTAATTTTTCATATTCAGCACCACAGCCAGTACATCTAAACATTATCGCCACCCCGTATAAACAAAATTTAAAATTCCTAAAACACGCATCAAGTGTCCAGATAGCCGCAATCCCAGCCAGATAGCCGCTACCCGGCTTTTGCAGACCATTCTCATAGTTGCTTTGCGCGTTTTTCTTCACACCCTTAAGTTGCTCAAAACCGTCTTGATCAAGACCCGAATACGTTCGTTCGTCAAACGAAAGCCAAATTCTTTCAATTGATATAATTACTATTGGTGATTATATCAATTGAAAGAATTATAGATTGTGTAATGCTAATAGCTATAATATACCATCATGAAAAAAAATGAGAACGTCTTACGCTCACAAGCACCTCGCGGGATAATGTTGGAAAAACCGGTGGCAATGTGCCTGATCACCGCTGAAATAGCGGAACTGGATGCGTTGGCACTGGTTCAGAACCGTTTGATGTTCGACATGGCAAGGATCATACTTCACATTTATTATACATTTTATTATTTCCACCTATGATTAAATCAACTTTCATATTATCTCTCACAGTCCTTATTTCAATGTGTGTGTAATATACTTTTTATTTTTTCAAACAGCAGTGCTTCGTGGTTGTCGGAAACAACCACATTACTGAAAGTAGGGCCTTCCCCTGTTGATGTTGGATTAATTCAATCATGGTTTTTAGTTAGATATTTTGCTAGTGCTCACTTACGTAAAACAGGTCAGACCATAAAAGATAATTGTGATAAAATGAAGAGGAAAGTGAAATTTAAAAACATAGTGTGCAAAATCACCCTGTGCTTAAAACCTCGATCTCTCCGCGTTACTTATTTTTGTTAATTAGTGCTTTTGTTTTCACCTGTTAAATTTTATTCTGATTTTCATGGTTAACCTGTGAATTGTGCAACAGGAAAAACTATCTAACGAGACTCTTATTTTCTTGTTTTAGGTCTTTCCCGCCTTGCGGCGGGATAAATTAACACTTTTCTTGTCCTTCGGACGCCATCTAAAACCCATCAGGGTAATATCGAGGAATACTTCGCCCTTTCATCCAGATAGCGCCGCTTAATTCGGCGTTTTGTTTTACAGTCATTAATATATTTCGTATTAATTAAGTAGAGGGTTTTACATTGTTAGAAAAAACAATGCCCACTTATACACTCACTTCGTGAGCGTGTGGGGTCTACCGACGGTTGCCTGCCGCAGGCTAAAAGAAAGGTCAACGTCAACACAAAAGTTTTTCTTACGAAAAAATAACGGCAGCATAGTTATCGTTGCGTTTATATTTTGGTTTTATTTTTATATTGAGGTTGTTCTATTTATGGCGATTTTTCATCTGGAGTTTAAAATTGTGAAACGCTCGGAGGGCATGTCTTCCTGTAGGAAGGCTGCTTATCATAACAGGTCAAGAATAACAGATGATCGCACAGGCAATACCTACGATTTCAGCCACCGAACAGATTTATTCCATCATCAGATATTAGCGCCAGCTTCCTCGCCTGCTCATATTATTGAAAGCTCAACAGCCTTGTGGAATGAAGTAGAAAGAGTTGAGCGTCAAAAAGATGGTCAAACAGCACGTTATTTTGATGTCGCTATTCCCTGTGAGCTTAACAATGAAGACAAGATAAAACTGGTTGTCGAATATTGTCAGAAAAATTTCGTTGATAAGGGAATGATTGCTGATATCGCTTTTCATGATCTCAATGGTGGAAATCCCCATGCACATGTAATGTTGACATTAAAACCGATCACCGCTGAAGGCTTTGGTAAAAAAGATAGAAGCTGGAACGACAAAAAAAACGTGGTTCTTTGGCGTGAATCATGGTCTACCCTCGCCAATGACTATCTTGAAGCATCAGGTGTGTCAGAACGTATCGATCATCGTTCTATTGAAGTCCAACACAGTGAAGCGTTGGAAAATGCTGCCATCACATTAGATATTGAAAAAAAAGCGCTATGGCTTGCCAAGGCAACAGCAACCAGCCGTCCACCCATGCAACGTGTTCATCGTGCCAAATGGAACAGCAAGAGCGCTCAGAAAAAACGTGCTGCTGAACAGACTGTACGTGATGAGATGAAACAGGAAGCTCAGGCCACATATAGTGTCTTTAAAGATCTGGACCAACAGATCGTTGTTGACCTCAGAAGTTTCACCGTATCCGAAATGTCTGAGCCTGTTGAAATCATCTTGCCTGAAATACAACCTCGAACAGAGTTCTCTGAAACAGGTTCGCAGTCAGCATCATCAACAGACCAAAAACCTGTTCTGGTTGCCCCTGTGCCTCATACACGCACTAAATTGAAAACCCCATCTCCTTCAACGGCCAGAGCGGTTAAACGCGCTCCTGTTAACAGTAAGAGAAAACAGGTTAAACCTCGTCAGAGTGGCGTGTTCAAGCGTTTCACCCTACTAGTGGTTGAATATATAAGGGAGAAATTCGTATGGGCCAAGAGGAAACCAGTCTCGGTTTCCACTGATGTTGAGCACGATAAGCGCATTGCTGAGAACTACGTGTTTGATGAGGTGCAGGGGATCTATGTGCCACGCGCTGAGCATGAAAGACGTGCCAGATTCAACAGCGATGAAAAACAACAACAAAAAGAAACAACGGGCAAAGCTCTATTAACAGAGTTCTATGACTGCAAGCCAACTAAGGAAAAAGTCACTCGTTTTCCAAGTCGTCCTAAGAGTGAACAATCTCTAGTTGACAGTAGTATGGATCTCACACCATCGATTCCATCAGAGCAGGTGAAGAATAATAATACTCCGAGCCTGAAACCATCGGGATAGAAAAATAAATAATTTTAAAACTAAGGTTATAGTGGTTACTGCCGATATAACTAATATGGTATTTATTTAGAGTATAAAAACATGTCTAAACAGAAAAAGCCAACTGGAGTTCATAGTTCTATTCTAGTTGATGTAAATGGTGTTCATCGTGAATTTGTAGATTTTCCGGATTCAAAGTCTGAGATTGAATTATTTATTGCTCAAGCTTTTTGCGAAGGGAAACCTAATCTTAACCCACAAATAAAAAGATATGGTAAATGTAATCTAAAACATCAACCAGAAAATAGTATTGACTTTCAGATTGAAACAGAAAAAAAAGGAACCAAATGGTTAGAACTGGCTGAATTTGCTCCATTAAATGAATTTGGAGGAAAGTATGAAAACACTCCTAATGAATGGAAAGTAGAGGATTTAACATCTTTATTCTTAGAACTTATATATAAAAAGAACAGTAAGCAATATGGTGATGGCGTTATACTTCTCATATACAATACACACGACTCGTTATTCATTCCACCACCAATAATTAGGCATGCTCGTAATATATTAATATCAATGAAACCATCTTTTGACGCAATATATTTTACATCTGTACATTCTTCGGTTGATGCTGCTGCATGGCAAGTATGGCCGAATGACATTCATGATGAAGGGCCTATAGCTTCTAAGGGATTTATTCATATTGGAATAACAGATATCGATAAAAATAAATAGCATTTAGAAAAAAAACAAAAGCCATAATGATAAATTTAGATAAAATTATAAGCGTAATCCCTTTGGATTGAGTAAATCTAAAGGGGAATATTCATATGTAATTCCATTATATGTTAGCCCAAATATCGAGAAATTTATACTTCCATCTAAACAATCAAAAACTATTTTCATGGAAACATGTATACGATTAATTAGATAGTTAATAACTTAATCATACACTTTATTAAAACATCTAATCTAATAAATAAAAATTTATTTAACGCTATTCATTTTAAAATTTATTATACATTCAGTTTTAGCCTCAGGACAATAAATATCCCATTTTATTCAAGGATAATGCCATCATTTCGATCCCATAACATAGCCCAAAACTGCTGACTCCAATTAGTAGCATGACCATCAAGATAACGGGATTTACCAAGAGCTATTCCTAATTTGCAGATAAGTTCTTCAAATTGCTCATCGCCATGATTAGCTGAGAGCCATACTCGCCCAAGAACATAAGTCAGTAAAGCATGATAAAGGGTAATTCTTGTCGCTTTTTGTGGATCATAAGCATGTGGCTTCATTTCGAGAACAGCTTTTATGCCATCCACGCGATGAAGTCTCACCTGCCATTGAGCTAAATCTCTTCCATAATGAGCATAGGGTTGAATAGCTTTAGAAAACTCACGCATAAAAATGGTCCAAGATTCATTCCATAACCCAGAGCCATATTTATCCCACACGTTTTCTTCCAACCATGCCCTAACCTTACCGGGTGTCATCTGATCTTTTTCCCATTTTAAAAGGATTGAATTAGCTTCGGAATGCCCGCAAATTCCGAGCTCAATAATACTAATCGCTTCAATACACTGGCGAGTTAGAGCGAGTGCATTTGCATGCATCCCATCCTTATTCGCTCTATTAGCAAGAAGAAGAGAATCAAGCATAAACCAATGTGCCAACATTGGAGAGTTTTTTATCTGTAAATCCATGTTGTTTAATACTACAGCATCAGAAATACGCTTCATCGTCTCTGGAGTGGCTATATTCGTCAATTTGAACCAATCAGGAATATCTTTTGCCATTTCACTTCTCCGAATGCCAACAGGTTAGAACAATGATAGATTAATTTTCAACTCTGCACCACACTATTCTGTAATAAAACACAAAACAATCAAACGCCTTTCATATATTAATATCAATTATATTTAAAGTGAAATGTCTTCTATTTAAATGATAATGGGAAATACATTAATATATTTCCCTTATATCGATTACTAATAAAAACCGTCTTCTTTTTTCTTTAACACATCCCGATAACGCTGTTGCTCAACGATACTCAGGTTTGGATCAAGCAAAACACTTGATCCCTTCACAGCAATATCATAATCGATTTGTGATTGCGTCTCGTACTCTTTGGTCGGTTTAAAATAATCTGATTGCGGTGTAGATGATGGGGCATAAGAACCAGAGTAATTTTTATCCCCAGTACAACCGAGATAAGCCAGCAGA
The DNA here is from genome assembly GCF_008710095.1 of Affinibrenneria salicis. The sequence goes on along the minus strand of NZ_VYKJ01000002.1, from coordinate 18,032 downwards.
CAGGCAAACAGAAAGAACAATGTCCATACCACATTGTATCCATTAAGCGTGTATCCGCTGCCATTAACATCTGAAAACACGCCATGAAATCTTACGACATAGGCGAACAGGAATGATGAGAGGATAACAGCCCGGCTTTTCCCGGCGGTTAAATGCTTACGAGTAAATTTTAAGGTTGGAATTAGCATGACCACGAACAGCCCAATAGCAGTAAACACCAGCCATACAGGGAACAGCCCGTATTTTTGCGTGGTGTTCTGAGACAGCGTCACCAGAGATATGACTAAAAAAGCGTTAAGCAGAAAAAGTCTAAGGGCCAGCGATAACTTCACCTTCTTTGATATCTTATGCAGAAACAGCACCGGTGCCAGTGATGGTATGTTCATCAGCAGGCCAATAAAAAACACCCAATAGATAGAGTTCATTGCGTTTTCCCGTATTTACCGAGCAGACCAGCCGTTATTGGTTTTCACCAGAACAATTTTGGCTTCTTCTGGTTCCGACATTCCTTTCACACCTGAGAAGGCATCTTTATCAACCCATCCCGGCACATCGGCCAATTTCCATGTATATGAAACCTGCGTCACTTTTAGGCCATCAGATTCGCTGGGTTCAGTCCAGCCGGTGATCTCAGCAACAATACGATGACCAACACAGGCACCGTATTTTTTGTCCCAAAACTCAACTTGTTGGCCTTGATCTGTGACTTCCAGAACATCAACGCTACTAAAGCCATTAGACTGCTGCGAAACAGCAAGCAGCCCCTGCTCAGATAACCCCCTTAAAATTTCATCGCTGGCGCTGTATCCGGCAGAACGGTAGCCACTGTTAACCCGGATAGGAAAACCTTTATTAAATACTATGTTGTTGTCCTGCAGTGAGTAGCACAGCTTGGACTTTGAAATTTTCGCATTAATCGCTTTCTCAAAGTCTCCTTTCTCACCACATCCCGCCAAAACCAGAGCTGTGCCAGCAACGAGTAAAATCTTCTTCATCTTTCCATCCCTTTCTGAATGATTACCAATGCGTGTTCTTAGGTGTTCTACCTGCGCCAGTAGAAGCTTCATCAGGCTCTAATAGGCATACTCCAACAAAACAACCGGTTTAACCAATTGATATAATTTAATTATTTTCACAACTCGTCATATCGTTTATAACGATCAAAAACAAAATAATGATAGATTATATCTATCATTATTAGTTATTCGATCGATTAAAGTAATTAAAACACCGATCGATAAACGATTTTTAATCGCTATTTCCTATCAATATACAATTATCGATCTGTTGTACCGATCATTTTGCTTGAGTTCGGCTTTCGGAGTGATATGCTTGCCACGCAGGGATAGATGCTTCAGCAGAAGAAAACCAAGCCAGAAGCGTCTTTTGGTGATGAACAGGTGCAGTTAGGCATTGGCGCGGAGACAAGCAGAGTGGCAGAGTTCAATATATTCTTAGGGGTAGTGATTGTAATATTTGTTATCAGTCGTGTTTTTTATTTTGACCCTAAGAAAAGAAAACACCTTAACACTTACACCGAAGTGTTAGATGGCGATGTCTTATCATATGAATGCCAGAGCACAGGTATTGTTCTTGATACTAAAAATCGCACTATCCGCATATTTAATAAAGATAAAATCACCACCTATAATTATGACAATATCAGGGAAATAAACTATGCCGTTTCCGAAGCAGGGAAAATTTATAACACAGGTAATAACCTGAACTCTATGATAAAGACCGCTGAAGCCAATAGCAATGAAAAGCTTTTAGCGAATCAACGCTCCGGTATCTTTATATTAACAGACGATATTAAAAATCCCACATGGAAAATTAATCTTCCCTTGAAAAACAAAACATCGTCTTCCAATCAAGCCATCTGTGATCGTTGGCTACTTATCTTTAACAAATATGTTTTATAGATATTTTTTATATTCTTTCTTTTTATAATTAACTTGTTATCTTTGGAGTTAACATGAAAAAACTGTTTATCGCTGCTTTGGTGATCCTGCCTCTTACCGCTTGCACTACCTATGGCAATAAATCCCTGAAAGATGAAACCCAGCAAACAGTAAAAACTAAGATAGTTAAAGGGAAAACTACTCAGCAAGATATCATTAATGCGTTCGGTGAGCCACAAACGCGGGCAACCAATGACGGCCAAGAGATGTGGTCCTATTCCAGCATGTCAGGTGAGAGCCAGATATCTAACTACATTCCCGGTCTGGCTCTACTGAAGAACAGCAGTACTGCGCATATGAACTCGTTAGATATCTGGTTCAAAGGGAATGTTGTTGACCGATATGATTTCAGTCAGACAGCGAGTAAGGTTTCTAAGGGATTGTTGGATTAATTAACCGCCGTTTTATTTAAAGAGCCTGACTTATTTTTGAATTAACATCCTCTTAAATACGATAATCATGGTTTGTCATCAGGCTCTTCCCAATAATCGGAAGTATTAAACATAGTCAGTATTAATACCGCCACCCTATCTTATAAATTACTTAGATGAAGGCAATAAGCAGATCAAATGATATAGTGAAATTCAACTCTAATAGTTGAAAATAAATTTTATAGCAATATAAATCCCAACTTGCCGTTCACAAAATCTTTAACCACGGTTAAAGCCGTATTGATTGCTTCTTGCACTGCAACTTGAGTCATCCCTTCCAAAGCTATCAGTACAGAAGCAGCTGACACCTTTTGCTGATTGAAAAGAATTTTTGCCTCAGTTTCCGAGATTTCGCCTTTTTCTGATGCTTCTATAATCATCCGCAGAGTAACTGCTAATTTTTCAGACTCCTCTTTCCAATATTGCTTAACCAAAACAAACTTACTCCCCAAAGACATTTTGGCAGCACCTAACATTTCATCACCAAGGTTTTCTAACGTAACCATTGTCTATCTTCCTCTTATATAGTCATCATTACTAATTCTGGTCAAGTCCTTGTTTCTTAGCTAATTCAAGCGATAACGCGGCCCCAATGGTTTGATTTATGTTGCGCTGACTAATCTGAAGAGCCATCTTAGATGGTCCCTTCATTATATTCTCTGGTGAACAATGAAGATCCATAAGACTACTACCGTTCTCATCACACTTACCGTCACCAAGGATAGATGTACGTATATTTTTTACCAGCCTCTGGGTTGTGTCATTTTTGGGAATTGATGATACCCTAAACTCAAGTCTTCGAATTTGTTGATCGGCATCCTCGTAAAAATTTTTATTTTTTTCAAAAGAATTATTTTCTGAAGGAGCATTAGCAATCAATTTAGTAATAAAGTCATCAGCATTTTGCTGAAGTAGCATAAGTGCCTTATCAGTTTGTTCATCATAGTTTGAAACTAATCTGACACTTGTGCATGCCGTAATAAAAAAGATAAAAAGCAATAACAAAAAATTATTATTACGTTGTATTGCTAATCGCATAACACCACCCTTTTAAAAAATTGTTCTTAATTTCATAAGATAAATATGTTACTTAGACGTGATCTTTATGTATTCGGATTGTTCGATAATCAAACAATCCATCGGTGGGCACCATGCCTGTAATATATAGCAGCTAATAGAAACATTCTTAGATTTATCTATATCATTTGTTTTCACACAACACAACAGCGATCTTAAGCCTATCGACAGCCGGAGATAGCGCCTCATAGAGATCGCCCTCAATCTCATTCGTGAACTCACCGTTCCTGAACACCACCACATAGCCGCCTGTCAGATCTCGCTGACGTATGGGGCTTACAGGCTCTATGCCAATGCTGATGCCAGTCGGAAACTGGATAGCCCATGAAGCTGTTTTGATATATGGCTTCATATAGATCCAGTAGATCAAGCTTATTCTTCAGTGTAGACCCATCCGGGGTGAAGCCTTCTCCAGCTTTGCTTACTACCCATACCTTAACTACCTTGCTTAGTCAGCCAGTAAGAGCCATTCATCAGCTTATAATATATTGAATAACAACGGGATATCGACGGATAGGTGCAGAAACAAGAGTCCTGCTGGCAATATTCCACTTTCTATACATACTTATCTTGTACGGAGCGCTTTACAATAAATTATTTACATCATCAATATACATCAAGGAGTTAACATGTCTGGTTGGTTCGAATTGAGTAAAAGCAGTGATAGTCAGTTCAGGTTTGTTCTTAAAGCAGGCAATGGCGAAATAATCCTTACCAGCGAGCTTTATACGACAAAGGGCGCTGCTGAGAATGGCATTTCCTCCGTTCAGACAAATAGCCCTTTAGATGAAAGGTACGAGAAAAAAGTTTCCTCTAATAGTAAATATTATTTTAACTTAAAAGCTGCCAATCATCAGATTATTGGGACAAGCCAAATGTATGCCACCACACAATCTCGTGAAACTGGCATTACATCGGTAAAAAATAACGGAAGCACTGAGACAGTGAAAGATAATACGTAAAACTTTATCACTCTTAAGCTTCCCTTATTTAAATGCTCTATTTGTTTTCAATAAAGCCTTAATTATCACCATAGGGTTAAGGCTTTTTAAAACCTATAGCTATTTCCATTATTTAACACTATACTATCGACCTTTTAAAAAAATTAACAGGTAAACACAGTGTCTCGATACAACATTAAAGAAAACATAGAAATAGATCCTAACGGAAACATAATTTCAGAAACATGGGAAATATTTCATGAAGATGGAAGACTGATAAAAAGTGGTATACTGTCAGAGAAAATAGCTCAAGAAGAAGTTGAAGCTCTCGATACAATCGATGAGTTAGAAGAAGCATCAAAGCATATAAAAGTAAGTCATAAAAAATCAACTCTTGACTAAATAATATTACGTAGCATCGCGTGCTACGTAATTAACTATCCCATCCATATAGTGGCATATGATGACCATTATCTCTAACCAAATACTTATCACCTTTGTAAGCTCCAGATATGGCATGTAGCAACCTTCGTTTATACTCATCAAAGTCAATACCTTCAATATCCTTTAAACTTGTCAAAACAGCGATAACGATTTTAATTTTATCTTCTTTAGTAAATGGTATCTTTTTTTTCTCATACACCTCATACAGACGAGTAATAGCATATGCGAAATCATCGACATTCAACCTAGATAAAATATCAACGTAGATTTTTAATGTTTCAGCATTAGATCTGTTTCCAATAAAAATCGATGCTGATATAGCAGCAATATCTTTACGATCATTTTCTGAAAGCTGTTTTTCAAAATAAGTATAGTCCACTTTGCTTGACTCAAAGAAATTTTTAATATCATTAATAATTTTATTATCCATTTTTAACCTTTTTTATTGATATATATCCATTTCATTAACCTATTAAGAACTGCATGTCAAAGTTGCATGTAAAAATCTGTCTTATTTATTCCTTCACCTGAGAAAAAATAAAAATATATCCATCGATTTTTAAAGACAGTAATATCATTCAGGCAAGGAATAAAAAGAGTAAATATAATCTATTCATTCTCATACAACACAACAGCGATCTTAAGCCTATCAACAGCCTGAGATAACGCCTCATAGAGATCGCCCTCCATCTCATGCTCGAACTCACCATTCCTGAACATTACCATATAGCCATTGGTCAGATCTCGCTGACGTATGGAGTTTACAGGTTCTATACCGATGCTGATGCCAGAATGTAAATACTCAGCCACTGGATAGCCCATACTGTCGTGGATAGCGATATCTCCATCGGCTTCCAGTTCGGATAAGAAGTTGTCTTCAGATATGGCTTCACGCAGATCCAGCAGGCCAAGCACGTTCATCAGTTTGGGTTCATCCGGGCCATTTGCTTTCATCCTGCCACAGTAATAATAGTCATCCAGTTTGCTTACCGGTGTGTTGGGATGCTGGCTGTTATAGGTTTCAGTTTCTGACATCAGTGATCTTATTGTTTCTTCGCTGACTTGGCTGAGTTCAGCAATTAATCTCCCATAAACATTTACCATTCGCTCACTATCACAGGCGTTTGCAGATTCTGATAAGAAGTAAGAATCGTAATCTTTCACATAAATGTTATTGCCGTTTTCAAGAATAAGATTTATTCCTTGTTCATTTTCTTCCATGTCCTTTACTATGCAGGTCAGAAATGGGATTTTTTTATGAGCGTGAAAGAGTGTAATGATCTTAATATTTTTCATTCTTTTATTTTCCTTTTTGTTTTATTTTTTAATACCATATTTATTTTAGGAAAATCAAATTTAACTTTTGGATAATAACGTTTTCCGTAATGTTTTAATCTTCTTTTGAAAAGATATTTATCTTATGAGCTAACGCTCATGTGCTGCCGCACGGCTACGCCCTAACTCTGAAATATGTATTTTCATCTTGATGAGGTAACTTTTCAATATTGATAATAAAAAGAGGAAAGATCTTTTCCAGATCATTCCATCATAAAATAAAAAATTGATCCTATTTTTGAACATAGCATTACCGCGATAACATATAGCATTTGCTCTTAAACGTATAGGAAAACTATATTCAAAGAAGCAGCACTTAGTGATTGTCCAAAACAATCACATTGCTGGAACAGGGCTTGCCCCTGTTAATGATGGATTTATCCATAGAGAATTGCGGCGATAGCCGCTAATAAAGTTAAGAGAAAAGCTCTTCCCCTATAGTAATACTATGATTATAAATTTAGTAACAAAAAGCAGCGCTTCGTGATTGTATGAAACAATCACTTCGCTGAAAATATTTATCAAGAAAACCACATATTCCCACGTAAACCTCTCCGCACATAAAAATAAAGGAAAGCTGGACTCTCTTAACTTCTTACTAATTATTTAATTATAAGTACTGTCCCAGCCCAATAAAATCAAGGCTTCACACCTTTTTTTGCTATGTTCAAACATAGCAGATACCTATGTGCGCACATAGATCCGTCCTATGTTCAAACATAGCAAGATCTATGTTTGAACATAGGTTTTTTAACATATAGCAATATCATAATAATAAAACTCCTATTTTATTTATAGTTTAACTATTGACTTTTATTTTTGTGCATAGTATTAAAACAACAGAATAAAAACTATAAGAGAGAATAATATGAATACTAATGACACTGAACTACTTCGCTTATTTGAAACATTAACCACTGAACAAAAGATTGATATCGCAAAGCACTTGCTGCAAAACAAAGATATAAAATCAACTACAGTCATAGCAACAGAAGAAGATAAATCGATATCATTTGCACAACCTTATGTTTTTGCTTTTACTTCTAACTTTCGTGTTTTTTCTGATCTGGATATATCTAAGAATGAATTCCGCGTATTAACTTATATTTTAGAATACATGGAGTTCGGAAATCTTATCAACCTTTCACAGTCATCACTCTGTAAAGCGTTGAATATCGCATCCGGGAATATGTCAAACATATTTAAAAAGCTAAGACAGAAAGGCATCCTCGTTGAGCATCATGGACACCTGTATATTAACTCGAATATTTTCGCCAAGGGTATGAGTCACCAACTTGATGAGAAACGTAAAGAGCATTTAAGTAATGCCAGAAGCCTTAATGCTGAGATTGAACAATATCCAGAAAACTATACCGATTACTCAAAACAAGAAAGACGAAGCTTAGCTTTAGAAACTGAAACTAAAGAGATCTATACCGATGCCTTTGTTTTTAGTAAGAAGAAAAAGAATAACGCTGTTCCCAATGCTAAAAACAGTATCCAGATCGATAAACCGCGAAAAGTATACAGACGAACAAAGGAAAATGAAGCAGAAAGAAAATACCTAGCCGATACCGCCAACCATTTGAAAGCAGTATCCTGAAAAACATAATAATAAGGAGTAAAAATGAAAAAACTACCCGGTTCACTTGAAATAAAACTTCATGAAAAACTATCCAAAAATGACATCCTGAATATCTTAGCAGAACAAATGACTATGCTTGAGGAAACATTTGGCATTCAAGAGTTCAAACTCTATTCTTATCTTGAATGTTATCGTGACAATAAAAAACAGGCTTTATATCACAATGGTCGCAACATCGTTGTAGGTTCACTTAATTTAAGAAGTCAGGAAAAGTTAGAGAATACAGCTAAATTCGTTTCAAAAGATGGTAATAATCGTGTCATTTCTTTTGATAAAAAACTTGACGTAGATAACATACTAACCACAGTTGAAAATATTCAAGCTCATAACCCGTACCAATATTGGTCTAACAACATTCAGGTTATTCCTGCTTCGCAGGTAAGTAACATTATTCAAGATGAAAATAATCGACAGCAATCAGAGAAAGATAGGCTCTACCTCATAGAACAGCAACGTAAGCAGGAAGAACAAGCCCGTAAAGCCAGAGAGAAGGAAGAATATGAACGACCGCTAAAATATTTTATTAATAAAAAAATTAAAGAAAGCGGTTTGTCTGAACGGGACTTCAACAAATATATTTGTTCAAGCTATAACTATCTAATAGAGCATACAACAAAGTCAAAATACTTTGCTGATCGCCAAGACCTGTTAGATAAATATTACGATGTTAGATTGATTCGCTATTCAATCAAAAGACCTGACGGAAAAGTCGGCAAGATTGAGATTTATACTGACGATGGTGAGTTGATTTTCGAGCAATATAAAACACTTCTGCTTGTTTAAAATAAAAATCAGTTTTTAATGTTTTTCACCAAGAGCACAAAAGATAAAAATACATTAATTTAATTCTTAGCCGAATTTGACACTTTCTCTATATACCTTAGCATATAAATATAACAAATATTATTGACGAGGTATTTATGAGAAAAGTAAAAGTTGATAACAGCGATTTATTAGCATATTTTGATACTATTGAAAAACTTAAAGAACAACCATCAATACAGGAATATCGAGAAGAGTATTTCAGACTGCGTGAAGATGACTCTGAGCCACAATATAAACTAAAAGAATATTACTCAGCCCATACGGAACTACGCAGGTTGGATAGAAAGAGAAAATCTCTTATGGACAGTTTCATCGGTGAACTCAATCCAATAAGTTTTTCAACAGCTAACACATCTGCAAAGTCATCAGGGAATCTTGATAAGTTTTATGAACGTAGGCTTTATGGGAAAGCAATTGTAGAAAAAAGTGATGACGAAATCGTTGCTCTGGTCATAAAACAGCGCACAGAAGCAGCGCTTGAGTTTCAGCGTTCTGTTGAGCAGAGTATTAAACAGCTTTCCAGTATTTCATCAGATTTGGATGCACCGAATAAAAAACGTAGAAAAATGGCTGTTTAATATAACATCTATATCGGGGGCATCACCGATATGGTATGGTCTCTATCTGCACTTTGACCGTGTTCTGTGTTAGAAAACGATTAAGCCTGACAGACTGTATTGAGCGAAAGATGAACGTTTTCCCACTGTCGGCTCGTTAGATCATAAGAGCAGGTTCAAGGTTTATTGGATTTTCACAGGCATAATATTGTATAATAATTAGACATAGTAAGAGGAGGTTCGAATGACCACTTTTGTTCGTCAAAGTCGCACCGTTGCTAAAGTAATTGATGCTGGTCGTAAAGCTGGTCGTGCCAATATCGAAGGCAGCACCCCAGCCGAAATTCAGGCCAACCTGATGAAAAGTCTGGGTGAGTTTACTGCATCAATTCCAACTACGAAATCACCGTCTCACGTGAAAGGATCTCGCGGTGCCAATCATAAAAAAGCGTATTTCGGGCGTTGATCTTCGTGCAGGATTTCACCTGACCTCTCAGGCTTTAGGATATCCTCCGGGCAAACAGGCACCGTTAATGGCTGATATTGCCGCATTAATAGCTAAATGGAGGAGTGTTTTAGAGGTCGAGATTTATACAAAAAATTATGAATTTCAATATGGTAGGATTAAATCTTCACGTTTTAATGCTGCAGGTGAGGAAAGCGAACATTATGCAACTTACTTTCACACCCGCGCTAAGCCAAACGCTGGTGATCCACTTCTAATCATTAGTTTTGACTCTATTGCCGGACAGGACGATTTTATGTTCATTGAGACCATCACTGATCATAACATTTACTTTGGTTCGCCGGGGGCAGGTAAAACAAAGGCGCATGTGGAAAGACGGTCATCTGATTTGAAACGCCGTATTGAAAATGGGAAGAAGGCTAAACCCCCAGCATCGTCTCAAAGGCCTGAAGTTGATAAAAATGACGATGCTTCTCCTGACGAATAAGATCGAAACAAGTAAATTTTTCTCACACAGAATCTTCTCGGATATACAATCAATTTAAAATATAAGTGTCATGTACGCTTTTAACACGAAACTGTCTGTCAGATTAGGTTTAGTTCAGTACAATTTTATTGTTTATTTAGCCTTTGCTCAAGGAACGGTGCACGGCACCGTTCACGTGGAGTGTTATTATGCTTTTTTAGCATGTTCTCTTATTGCAGCTATGATACTTTCGGTATTCCACCGAACATCAACAATTGACCGAGATGAAACGACCGTAGAGATCTTCTCTTGTCCTCTTGGAATCACACCGACAATAGGTGTTCCTAATTCAATGGCTTTATCTAATTCCCATAGCATCCAAGAGCTATGACTAGCATATATACCAGCTAACGCTAATATGATATCTGAATTTTCAATTTTTTTAGCAAGACGTATTTTAACATAACTTTCATTTTCAGAATTTATGGGGTTATCTTTAGTAGATTCCTCATATGTTGCACTAAAATATCCTCTAGCATTAATGAGCTTCCTTAGTGTTTCTAGCGTATCGCTGTGCTGCCACGAGTGACTTATAAATACTTTATATTCTTTAGCCATGATTATTTACCGTTTATTAATTTATCTAGTATGTCTTTACTTGTAAAGTATGTTTCTTTTTCCCAGTCGGTCATAACAAGGGCTAAAAAAACTTTCTCGTATTTCAAACCATTTTCAGTGTCGCCAAGGCCAAAATAACAACTAGCAAGTGTTGCATATGGCCATTTGTTTACTGATTTATAATATTCATCCTCATTCAATAAATATGACAAAATCTCTAAAATTTCTTGCCTCACTTTTTTTGCTGAAATTTTATAATAGGTTTTTTCGTCTTGTTCTTGTTCATGATTTGAGGAAATATTTAAACAAAGTGCATAATTTTCTCCATTGTAGTAATCACGACGAATTTTAAATCCTTTACCATAATAATTAACCGCACGTTTTAAATACTCAAAATCATCAGTCACATGCCACATTCGTTTGTAGATCGCACCTGTTAGGCCAAGAGTTTCAGGATCATTTGTTTCATTATCTGGATCAAGTCTTTCTATTATTTTAAGCGCATCTGTCAAAGATGAAATTTCTGATGGTTCTTTCGATTTATATTTTGCTAAAGCATGTTGCTGAGTAAAATAAATCTCATTGGGTACTAAAGATTCGGCTTTTTCCCATAGTTTTACTGCCTCGGAAAAATTTGAGCTTTCCATGTGGTATGTGGCGCGTTCAGAAATAGCAAATATGCTTTCTTCTCTTTCTGATAAATCACCAATAATTCTTTGATATTCCTTTTGGGTTAATTTTGGTGGTTCGATGTCTTGAATGTAGTCATAAAGAGGGCTGTCAATAATTTTGGTTTTTGATACCTGTTCTATCATACTACTCAATGCATCTTTGCAGCGTTCGGACTCATCAACTCCAATATCATCACCTAAGTGCACATAATGGAAAATGCGGTTATGATTAAGATCAAAAGGAATAGTACCCTCTTGCTCTTTTATAATTATCGTTGAATATGGCCTAACGGCATGACGAATACCTAATTCATATATTGCATTTGGATTATAGGTGGATATATCAGCCACAACCAAATCTGCATGCATTAATAATGCGTACATACTTTTATCTATTATCCCTGAGTCTTGAATTTCATCGGCTCTGATACATTGAAGTCCTGATTTTTCAACCGCAGGTTTAATAATATTTTTATACGTTTTATCCAGATCTAATGTTTTACCTGTCGATAGATCTGTTTTTTTGCCAAATCCCATAATGACAAAACATAACTTTTGCTTTCTTGCCATGAATCACACCCATTCATTTGATGGTCTACAATAGTATATTAAGATGCATTTCTATGTGTTTTCACTTCATGATATAAAAAATGAAAAGCAATCATCAATACTTTGGCATTCATGCTTGTGATATCGCCATTGTTATCGAGCCAGAATATAATAATCTTGCCAAGCTAACATTGCTTTCAATCTGAAACATATATCAGGCTTTTATAATATTTAGTAAAATTCTATGCCGGAATCGAAGAAACATATTGACTAAGATCAATAATTCTTATTAGTCGATGACGAAAGGATATTTCTTCCCTCATGCGTATTTAGGGTGACCTGATCCCAGTTGTTAAAATACGTCTGCCTCCAGCACAACGCCGTCTGCCAGATTTGGTAGTACTCTGAGCCACCAGTGCAAACTCCTCTGATGATACCCGATCACGCTCCATCAGCTTGAGGATTTTCTTCATCTTCAGCTTACGCGCCTTCTTCTCACCAATCTCCTGATAATATTCTTCACGCCGCTCCGCTACCACTTTGCGGAACTTCTTCAACAGTTGGTTCAGTGTTTTGATATCAGTAGTTGCGGCTTCAGCTTGGATTTTTCTATACATAAGCATAACGTGAAATTCATCAATCATATTAGACCTCTTAGTTTTATTATTTGTGTTATTTCCCTCATTGATAGGGAATATAACCATTTATCAATGCCGGTTCACTGTCATTTTTAGCTTCCAATAAATACGGCCTTCAGTTTCATCCTGATTTAGGTTTTTTAACACAAGTTCAATGATATGTTCTTTATGCCAATATAAAATCGTTTCCTTTAACTCATCAAAGTTAATGTCAGATAAATCCTTATACTCTTCACCTTTGCCACAATCCTCAACTTCATGCGCAATCAGAACATCATAAAGTATTTTTGAATATATATTATCTGATAAGATATTCATTGCTGTTTCAGTTTCCTTTTCAGATATGTTATAAATCGTTTCGCAATAGCCCTGTAAAACATTTGTAATAATATTTATTATCGTTTCATTATTTTCATTTAATACAATCTCTTTCATATAGAATCCTTTTGTTAGATTGATTATTATTAGCCCCTTGCGGGGCAACGCTAAAACTTACCGCCTGAAGTTATCCGAATACCGCACCAACATTTCCGCGACTTGCTCAAAGTTAACTTCACCAATATCACCACAAGTCCCTTCCTGAGCTGTGAACTTCTCAAAGTTATTCTGGATATGGTCAATCACATTCATAATGAATGGACTCATGAAATCAGGATCATCAAGAAATTCATTATTATCTTTCCCATTAACCTCCTGAAATATTTTCCAACTTGCTTCAAACGATCTTTTAGCGAGATCGAAGAACAGCCTTGTAGATTTATTTTTAACTTCATTATTTTTAGACATAATTAACCCTCAGTTTTATATGATTATTTGGCATTCATTTTATTTTAACCCCCGATTAGGGGGTAAACAGGAAAACTACTTTTTATAAACTAGATTTATGATTACTGATCCATACTCTAAATCCATCTCGTCAACCAACTCATTATTCACATGCCTATTTAACGCATCCAACAAGTTTTTATCCTTCATGATTTCCTCGATGGAATAACCACTCAGAGCAACAAAAATATCGAAGCTTTCTTGGATAACTCTAAGTGTTTTAGGTGTTTTTTCACACAACATACTTACTATTACTGATATATCATTTTCCATTTATACGTTCCTTTATTAAGTTGATTATTAGCCCCTTGCGGGGCCAAATAGATAGCAGCTACAGATTAGACGTGCAAAATGAAGTAACTCATTACATGATGTATCTGCCTTAGATTAACAAGCACCTCATCAAAATAAACATCCTTAATCGATGCTTCATACTTATTCTTCTTTAAGAACTCGTTAAAATCTTTTTTGCCGTTTTCTATTATTGATTTTAAGACATCCTCCATATATTCTTTATCTTCAAGATTATGATAGAATCTTTCCCCCATATATTCCCGCATACACTGTAAGTAAGCATCATAATCCTCTCCGCTTTTCAATATAAAAAACTTTGTAGCGTCATTGCTGACATTTATTTGCATTGATGGTATTTTCATTTTATTTCCTCTTGGTTATATTATTTAGATACATTACGTGATTGAGCAATGGTGTTATCAATCCATGCATCAATCTCACTTTCAACAAACGCCACTGACCTTAAACCTATTTTTACCCTGTCAGGGAAGCTACCTTCTTTAATACGCTCATATAATGTGGTTCGACTGAACCCTACTCTTCTGAGCACTTCAGGCACCCGAATAAATCGTTTAACTGCGTTTTCATTTTTCATCTTCTTGTCCTCTGTTGTTTTGACAAGAACAATTATATTCATTTCGCTTGTGACGTTTTAGGGATGCCCGTAGAAGAGTTTTTTGAAAAAATCGGAGGGAGGTGAGCGGAAAAGAAATTGTTTTGGCTGGATGTGATCACGTTCGCGCTCGGCGAACGTAACCCTTTTTACTTGGCTGATTTTTCCTTCTTCTTTTCGTCTTCGACGTGCTTACTTATCAAAGATCCATTTAAGTGATTATTTTCCATCATGTAATCTTCAAGCGATTTCAGATAGCTCACGTCTGTCAGGAATGCCATTGCCAAAGGATAGTCCGTTGCCTTGAGCATTCCTTCATCACGATCGTTCTCGCTGTCCTCATGAAGAAGCGAGGAAATCAGTGAAAGCGGGATTTTGATGTCGTTATCCGCCCCCCAGAAGATCAGATCCATCATCGGGATAAGGCGATATTCAATGATTTTTCTGAATGTGCTCTTGCCGAAGCGGTACTCCCTCGCAGTCGGATCCTTCATCTTTAGCTGCTTCTTCCATCGCGGGATCAGCACTTTCAGGTGCTCAATGATGTCTTCGGTTGAAGCCTCCTGCAGAAAGATATCAACGGTAATGGAGGAAAGGCTTTTTACTCCGGCTTCCTTCATATATTCCGACAAGTATTCAGACTGGCTTCTTTGGGAAATATCGGGATGAGCTTCAAGCAGCGTTAAACTTTTCGCATATAATTGAGCATTACTTCGGGTGACGGGGACTACAGCGTAGGTTCTGGCAAGTTCATGTCCAAGGGTGGCAGTATCACCGCTAAACAGAATTTCTCCTCTGAGGATCTTCTGACGATAATCATCCAGCAAAAATCGACTCAGAGAAGGTAACGAATTCTGATTGAGCAACATCCTGTAGGCCAGAATACGTCGCTCAATTTCGACATAAAACTGCTGAAGAGTCAGTTTTTCTGTCGCCTCATAACGTTCAATATCAAACCATGCTTCCAGCGCTTTCCTGATTTCGCTTCTTTTCATTCTTTTGCCATCCACTCAGCCATTTTTATCTGTTTTAACCGACAGAACAATAGGTTGTCCAGTCATCCATCAGCGCCACACGTTTAGGCCACAGCGTTCCACGCTGATAGGCTGCCTCAGCTTTATCAGCTAACTGATGAGCCAGCGCATGTTCAATCACCTCCCGCTGATAGGATGTTGTCTCCCCCGCCCATTCACGGAACGTGGATCGGAAACCGTGCTGGGTCAAACCACTACGCCCCATGCGTTTTAATACTGCTGTTAATGACATATCCGACAGTTGTCCACCACGAGGAGCCGGGAAAACAAGAGGGTTATCAGCAAATCGCGGTAAGGCTTTGAGCAACGCAACAGCAGTATCGGACAGAGGAACGCGATGCTCTTTCCCGGCTTTCATTCTCCCGGCAGGGATAACCCATGTTTTCGCATCCAGATCGATTTCACACCATTCCGCACCACGAATTTCCCCCGAACGAGCAACGGCCAGTATGGAAAATTCCAGTGCGCGTGCGGAAATACCCGTTCGCTTGCGTAGTTCAGCCATAAACGGGCTAATTTCGCTGTAGGACAATGCGGCATGATGTTTTTTGGTCTGAACTTTACTTGGCATAGGCAACAGCGGTTTCAGCATACCTTTCCAAGCAGCAGGGTTATCGCCTTCGAAATACTCTTTCGCTTTGGCGTAATCCATTACCGTTTCAATGCGACCGCGCACCCGGCTGGCGGTTTCATTTTTGGTTAACCAAATAGGTTCGAGTATCGCCAGCAAATCGGCTTTGGTGATAACACTAACCGCTTTATCACCGATAACCGGATAAGCATAGGTTTCGAGGGTGGAACGCCACTGAGCCACATGCTTTTTATTCTTTAATTCATTACCCTTGATATCCAGCACCGCCTCTGCACATTCACGGAACGTCTTTTGCTTACGTGCCAGCGTTTCCTGAAGTGCTTTGCGGGCGTGTTTTTCCTGCAGGGGATCAACACCATTGCGTATCTGCTTGCGCAGCTCACGCGCCCTGTCACGCGCTTCTGCCAGAGAAACATCCTGATAGGGTCCAAGTCCCATATTCAGACGCCGGGGAACTGTTTTACCTGCTTTATTAATCCGGCTTCCCATTGCAACGCAGAGCACCCATGCGCGTGAGCATCCGGCAATCCGCAGATACAATCCATCCACACCACCAACGGCATGGCGGCCTTCGGCTTTAAGTCTGGAAACAGCTAACGCAGACAGCTCTTTAGCTTTCTTCGGCATAATAGGCATTCTTTTGTAATACATCCTGTACTGCATAAAATGACAGATTTTAAACAGAACAGCAATACATTACCGGACAAAGAATAATGACAACATATTGTATACTAATGAAAAATTATAATTTAGATATACACTGCCGAACACTAAAATGGCGGACTCCCTCACCGCCATCTTTAAAAGAAGAGCCTGAACTCGCGTTCGGGCTTTTTTATTGCATAGTCCCCATAAGGGAGGGTGAGAGCCCTCGACCGGGTTCGACAAAACGGCAACGCCGTTTTGCATGGCCGACAGGCCACCCGCAGGGCAAGGCGCAACGCGCCGGGTGTATCCCTCCCTCACCGCCATCTTTAAAAGAAGAGCCTGAACTTGCGTTCGGGCTTTTTTATTGCATAGTCCCCATAAGGGAGGGTGAGAGCCCTCTACCGGGTTCGACAAAACGGCAACGCCGTTTTGCATGGCCGACAGGCCACCCGCAGGGCAAGGCGCAACGCGCCGGGTGTATCCCTCCCTCACCGCCATCTTCAAAGAAAGAGCCTGAACTTACGTTCGGGCTTTTTTTATTACCAGTCCCCATTAAAACCCATAGCCTGACTATGTCGTCCCTGACCTGCCGTCATAACATCATTACCGCTGCCTGATACGCGTTTTTTCATGCGAATATCGCCATCGGTACAGGCATAATCACGCTACCGGTATAATGCTTAACCAGGTGTTCTGAAACCATTAAATTCTTCTTGACCCGAGTGGCCTGACTCCCTATAGTAGCGCCCCGTTGTCCCAAGCGGCAGCGGTAGTCCGGTGAGGTGTCCGAGAGGCTGAAGGAGCACGCCTGGAAAGTGTGTATACGTGAAAACGTATCGAGGGTTCGAATCCCTCCCTCACCGCCATCTTTAAAAGAAGAGCCTGAACTTACGTTCGGGCTTTTTTATTGCATAGTCCCCATAAGGGAGGGTGAGAGCCCTCGACCGGGTTCGACAAAACGGCAGCGCCGTTTTGCATGGCCGACAGGCCACCCGCAGGGCGAGGCGCAACGCGCCGGGTGTATCCCTCCCTCACCGCAATATTTGATATAAAATCAATTAGTTACGATACATTATTGGTTTTATTCTGCATAAAGTAATGCATAAAAAAGTTCGTTTCGGCGGACTTTTTTGTTGTCTATAGAAAACCCCCAGCTAGGCTGGGGGTTCCGTAAAGCTTTCAGCTATAAGTCGGTTATAAAAACCCCTTTCGATTTGTTAAAACACCTTGCGGTCTGGCAACTGCAAAAGTTAAACAAAAATTGAAAGGGGGTCCCAATGGGGGACGAAAAGAGCTTAGCGCACACCCGATGGAACTGTAAATATCACATAGTATTTGCGCCGAAATACCGAAGGCAGGTGTTCTACGGAGAAAAACGCAGGGCGATAGGCAGCATATTAAG
>NZ_VYKJ01000019.1 GCF_008710095.1 Affinibrenneria salicis | reverse complement strand
CGGCACCGGTATCGCCCGCCAGGGTATCAACCCGTGCACTGTCGCTGCCGGTATCCGACACGTTGCCGTACTGGTCGTGCAGCACCGCATCGACCTTAATGGTGCTGCCTTCACCCGGATTCGCAAACGCCGTATCCACATAGCCGTTGCTGATCTGCTCTGCGGTCAGCACCACCGTCTGCTGTGTGGCGCCGTCGGTAACGCTCAGCGTATCACCCGCCACTGCGCCGGCCGGCAGACCAACCCGTACGTCAATCTGGCCCTGCAGTTCGCTCTGGCTGATCACCCCGTCGTTATTGGCGTCCTCGGTAATGGTCACCAGCGGCGCAGCACCGCTGTCGCCCGCCAGGGTATCAACCCGTGCACTGTCGCTGCCGGTATCCGACACGTTGCCGTACTGGTCGTGCAGTACCGCATCAACCTGAATGGTCTGACCCTCGCCCGGATTCGCGAACGCCGTGTCAATATAGCCGTTCGTAATGTTTTCCGCCGTCAGCACCACATTCTGCTGTGTGGCGCCGTCGGTGACGCTCAGCGTATCACCGGCCACCGCGCCCGCCGGCAGACCGACGCGTACGTCAATCTGACCCTGCAGCTCAGTCTGGCTGATCACCCCGTCGTTATTGGCGTCTTCGGTAATGGTCACCACCGGCGCAGCCGTTGCCAGCGTATCCACCACCGTGCTGGCGCTGCCGCCGCTGCCCGGATTACCCGCCGCATCGCTGTAGCTGCCGTCCGGCACGCTGACCGTCACCGTGCCTTCATAGCCATTCTCCGGCGTCAGCACCGCCGTCCAGTGCGTCGGATCATTCGCGTCCTGCACCAGGTCGCCCAGCGTGCCGTGCTCCACCGTCACGTCGCCCGGCGTAAAGCCCGACGGCGTTTCGCTGAAGGTAAACTCCACCGTGCCGTTATCGCCAATAGTCACCGTCACCGACGGCGCCAGCGTATCCACCACCGTGCTGGCGCTGCCGCCGCTGCCCGGATTACCCGCCGCATCGCTGTAGCTGCCGTCCGGCACGCTGACCGTCACCGTGCCTTCATAGCCATTCTCCGGCGTCAGCACCGCCGTCCAGTGCGTCGGATCATTCGCGTCCTGCACCAGGTCGCCCAGCGTGCCGTGCTCCACCGTCACGTCGCCCGGCGTAAAGCCCGACGGCGTTTCGCTGAAGGTAAACTCCACCGTGCCGTTATCGCCAATAGTCACCGTCACCGACGGCGCCAGCGTATCCACCACCGTGCTGGCGCTGCCGCCGCTGCCCGGATTACCCGCCGCATCGCTGTAGCTGCCGTCCGGTACGCTGACCGTCACCGTGCCTTCGTAGCCGTTCTCCGGCGTCAGCACCGCCGTCCAGTGCGTCGGATCATTCGCGTCCTGCACCAGGTCGCCCAGCGTGCCGTGCTCTACCGTCACGTCGCCCGGCGTAAAGCCCGACGGCGTTTCGCTGAAGGTAAACTCCACCGTGCCGTTATCGCCAATAGTCACGGTTAACGACGGCGCCGTGGTATCGGACGTGTCCGTCGTATCGGTATTAGAAGAAACCAACGTTGACGCCGCGGTTTCAGTGTCATCCACATTATCAGACGTGCCGTTCAAACCGTTGGTGGCGAAACCAGAAGTTGGGTCAACAACCTTACCGGTAAGATCCAGCACTACGGCCGTATGGCTGCCGCCACCGTCTCCAGCTTCGCCTATGTCTTCATTACCGGCGGCTGTGGGGTCCAGAATCTGCGTCGGGTCCGCCCCCTGCGCAATCGCCTGCTGCAGAGACGCGACCTCGTCAGAGCCCTTTGAGGCTGCATCCGCGGCCGTTATGCCGGTAGTTTCCCCCCACAGAGTATTACGCCCCAGATCCAGCGTATGCCCATCGGCGAGTGAGATTGTTACGGCACCATTGTCACTGGTAACGATCTCTTCTCCCCGATGGATACGATCGCCTTCTGTCAGCAACCGCCGGGTTCCATCGAGAGAAATAACGAAGGCCTGCCCAATAACAGCTTTGATGATACCGATAACGCTATTCACTATAGCTTCTCCTAATACTCATATTATTTTTATGCTCAGCTTCTGGAAGACTAATGGATTAATCCTTTCCATGCTTGCGCCGAAGTGCGCACTGTCCGGTCTGAAGCAGACGATATGCAAAAAAGTGGTATTCTTTTATATAAGAAACTTGACTCAATAACCAATATAATAAAAAATCCAGCACATTCTTACCAGTATTTTGTTTCATCATCAGCATAACAATCGATCATTAGCATCCCTCGTCATTATTTTAATAAATCCAGGATGTTGTTACTGTTTTTTAACAGTTGGGATAGCAGTAAAAGCATCATTTATTTAAATAATATTAGGGAATAACTTTTATAACGGGATTAATAATGGTACAGAAAAAATATCTATTACCCTTTTTGCTATCACCTATATTTGCGGCAACTGTAGCAAATGCCGAAACTTTACAGGATGTAGTTGGTAAAACTCTTAATAGCCACCCGGAAGTAAGCGCGTCGATAAATAGCCGCTATTCGGCTGAAAAAGACTTGCGTGCCGCCAAGGGGGGATATCTTCCTTCAATAAATTTAAGCGCCGGCACGGGGCGCGAAGGCACGGATAACACCACGACCCGGGCTGCGGGTACTGATCATGATAGCCTACATCGTAGCGAATCAAGCATCAATATGAATCAGATGGTGTTCGACGGCTTCGCCACGTCCAGCGAGGTCAGCCGGCAGAAAGCGACGGTCAACTCACGGGCTTACCGCGTGCTCAACACCAGCGAAACCACGGCCCTGAGCGCGATTCAGGCCTACATGGATGTACTGCAGCGTCAGGAGTTCCTGCGCCTTGCGGAAGCCAATCTGGCCAGCCATGAACGGATTTACGACCAAATCCGCCTGCGCAGCGAGCAGGGCGTCGGCCGCCTTGCCGACCTGGAACAGGCCGAAGCTCGTCTGGCCCAGGCGCGCAACAACATGCTAACGGAACAAACCAATCTCGAAGATGCGAAAACCACCTATTTCAGCGTGACCGGCACTGAACCCGTAGACCTTACGCAACCTGCGAACCTGGCGCCCCATCTTCCGGCCACGCTGGATGAAGCCCGCCACATTATGGTAACCAACAGTCCGGTATTGAAGTCCGCCGAGGCGGATGTCGAAGCCGCCCGCCAGCAATACGAGGCATCTAAATCATCATACTATCCGCAGGTTAATGTCGAACTGGCGCGCAGCGTGAATGACAATGTGGACGGCGTCCGCGGCCACAGCAACGAATGGCAGGCAATGGTCAGAATGCGCTACAACCTATTTGACGGCGGCACGCCTCAGGCTAACAAGGAGTCCCGCGCTTATCTGGTAAAAGAAGCGCAGGACGTGCGCAACAATACGCTGCGGATGCTGAATGAAGAACTGCGTCTGGCGTGGTCCGCGCTGCAGAACGCCCGCCAGCAGGTGCCGGTGGCCGAAGAATACGCTAACCGCACAATGAAAGTGCGCACGGCTTATCAAAAACAATTCAGCCTGGGCGAACGTACTCTGCTGGATTTGCTGGACAGCGAAAACGAGCATTTCACCGCACAGCGCCGCCTGGTGGAAATGCGCTATACCGAGTTATTTTCCGGTTATCGTATTAGCGCCAGAATGGGCGAACTGCTAAAGGTATTGTCTGTACCCGCGCCCTCCGCCAGCCAGGCGTTAAGTCAGGTGAAACCTCAGGCGGAACTGCCTGATCTCAAATAACCCGGCCTGAACAATTAAAAATCATACCATTCAGGATTATTTCCCGTCATAACATGGGATAATCCTGAATGCTTTTATCCGGTTTTTAATCACGACGGGCACGCCTGTACGAGGAACGTTCAGCTAAATGAATTTGCAAGCCACACAACGCGCCAGTACGCCAGATGAATCCCTTACTCATCCGCACAAGCATGATCCCCGCAGCCGGCATGACGACCCCCTGCTCGATTGTCTGCTCATTCTGTGTTCACTGCACGGTAAGTCCGCCAGTCGCTCTACGCTGACCGCCGGCCTGCCGCTGGAGAACCAGCGGCTATCGTTGAATACCCTGCCG
The DNA here is from genome assembly GCF_008710095.1 of Affinibrenneria salicis. Next base: position 71,327 of record NZ_VYKJ01000019.1, on the reverse strand, counting down.
CGCGCTGCCGCGCGAGTCGGGCTGAAAGCCCGGGTGCTCAAGCGTCCTCTGGATAAGATTTCCGCCATGTCGCTGCCGGCCATGCTGTTGCTGCGCGATGACAGCGCCGCCGTATTGCTGGGCTGGAACGAAGACGGCTCGGCACGCATTATGCCCTGCGAGACCGAGGGCGGCGAGATCGTCGTGGACAGCCAGACTCTGCGGCAAAACTATCTGGGCATGGCGATCTTCGCCCAGCCGCAGCATCCTTTCGACGCACAACCGACTTCGCTGATCCCGCGGACAAAATCCTGGTTCAGGGACACGCTAAAACTGTCGCGCTTCCTGTATATGGACGCCATTATCGCCAGCCTGCTGATCAACCTGATCGCACTCGGCACGCCGCTGTTCGTGATGAACGTTTACGATCGGGTAGTGCCGAATCAGGCGACGGCCACCCTCTGGGTGCTGGCTCTCGGCATCACCGGCGCGTTCCTGTTCGATCTGGCGCTGAAAACCCTGCGCGGCATTTGCCTGGATCTGGCGGGGAAAAAGACCGATCTGATTATATCCGCCACTCTGTTCGAACGTATTACCGGCATGTCGATGAAAGCGCGCCCGGCCAGAGTCGGCAGCTTTGCGCAAAATATTCATGAATTTCAGGCGTTACGCGACTTTTTGTCGTCCCTGACGCTGACCACCCTAATCGATCTCCCTTTTACGCTGCTGCTGCTGCTGGTTATCGGTTTTATCGGCGGACCGCTGGTCTGGGTGCCGCTGCTGGCCTTCCCGCTCGCCCTGCTGGTCAGTTGGGCAATACAGAAACCGTTGTCCGCCACGATTGAAAAAACCATGAGCCTCGCCAGCGAACGTCAGGCGGCGTTGATTGAGACACTGAGCGGGCTGGACGCGATCAAAGTCAATAATGCGGAAAGCGAGCGTCAATATCAGTGGGAGCAAACGCTCGGCAGCCTTAGCCGGCTGGAAATGCGCGCCAAATCCCTTTCCTATCTCGCTGTCAACCTGACCACCTGGTTCCAGCAGTTCGCCAGCGTCGCCATGATCGTCGCCGGGGTATACATGATTGTCGACGGCAAGCTGAGTATGGGCGGGCTGATCGCCTGCTATATGCTCAACGGCCGGGCGCTGATGCCGATGGGGCAACTATCGGGGCTGGTGACGCGTTACCAGCAGGCGCGGCTGACGATGAAGACCACCGAAGAGATGATGACGCTGCCGCAGGAGCGGCGTGAAAATGAGCAGCCGCTAAAACGGGAAAGTCTGCGCGGCGCGATCGAGTTTCGCGACGTCAACTTCAACTACCCCGATCAGGCGACGCAGTCCCTGCACGCGATCAATCTCGTTATCGAGCCTGGAGAACGCGTCGGCATTATCGGTCGCAGCGGATCGGGCAAAAGCACCCTGAGCAAATTGATCGTAAATCTGTATCAACCTTCGGGCGGCAACCTTTTGATCGACGGCGTTGACGCGCGCCAGCTGGACGTCAGCGATCTGCGGCATAACATCGGCTATGTCCCGCAGGATATCCAGCTGTTTAGCGGCTCGCTGCGCGACAACCTGGTGTCCGGCGCACGCTACGTCGAAGACGAAGCGATGCTGCGCGCGGCGGAAATCGCCGGCGTTAACGAGTTTGCCCGCATCCACCCGGAAGGTTTTAACATGCAGGTCGGCGAACGCGGGCTGCAGCTGTCCGGCGGTCAGCGTCAGGCGGTCGCCCTTGCCAGGGCGCTATTGCTGGATCCGCCGATCCTGCTGCTCGATGAACCCACCAGCTCGATGGATAACACCAGCGAGGATCGGATTCGCAAAACTCTGCAGCCGGTAATCGCCAACAAGACCCTGCTGTTGGTGACACACCGCGCATCTATGCTGGCGCTGGTCGAGCGGCTGATTATTGTGGACAAAGGACGAATTATTGCCGATGGCCCTAAAGCCATCGTGATGGATGCGTTAAAGAAGGGGCAGATCAATGCGTCTCGCTGAAAAAATTAAACGGATTCGAGCCTATTTCTCCGCCCGTGACGAAGAGAATGTGTCGACGACGCATGAAGTCAGTCGCGCCCTGATCGATGATTCCCCGCGTGTGATTCGTATTACCCTGTGGGTGATTCTGGCTTTCTTCCTGTTCGCTTTTATCTGGGCCGCTTTCGCCAGCATTGATGAAGTGACGCGCGGCGACGGCAAAGCCATCCCCTCCTCCCGGCTGCAAAAAATACAAAACCTGGAAGGCGGTATTGTCACCGAGCTGTTTGTTCACGAAGGACAAATCGTGCCGGCCGGCGCGCCGCTTCTGCGTCTTGACGATACGCGTTTCGCTTCCAATGTCGGCGAAACCGAAGCCGACCGCCTGGCGCTGCTGTCGCGTATTGAACGCCTGAACGCGGAACTGGAAAACCGGGAACTGGCGCTGCCCGAAGAGATCAAACGGCTGGCGCCGGGCGTCGCCAACGGGGAGCAGGAGCTGTACAACAGCCGGCGCCGTCAGTTTCATAACGAAATATCCGGCCTGGAAGAACAGCTGGTCCAGAAAAAACAGGAACTGCGTGATTTTGAGTCGAAACGGGAACAATACCGCAACAGCCTAGGCTTGCTGCAGCAGGAAATCAGGATGTCTGAGCCGTTGATTGCCGCAGGCGCGATTTCCAAAGTCGAAGTTCTGCGTTTGCGCCGGTCGGAAATCGAAACCAAAGGCCAGCTGGAGTCGGTCACGCTATCCATTCCGCGCGCGGCTTCCGCGATTAAAGAGATTGAGAATAAGATCGAGGAAAGCCGCGGACGCTACCAAAGCGATGCGCTGTCGCAGCTAAACGAGGCGCGCACCAACCTGAGTAAAATAGAAGCCACCGGCAAAGCGCTGGAAGATAGGGTAAACCGCACTCTGGTGACCTCGCCGGTGCGCGGCATAGTGCAACAGATTCTGGTTAACACCATCGGCGGCGTGATCCAGCCGGGCAGCGATCTGGTGGAAATCGTACCGCTCGACGATACGCTGCTGGTCGAAGCCAGAATACGCCCGCAGGATATCGCCTTTTTGCATCCCGGCCAGGAAGCCATGATCAAATTTACCGCTTACGATTACACCATTTACGGCGGCCTAAAGGGCAAACTGGAGCAAATTAGCCCGGATACGATAACCGACAAGGAAGGGCACAGCTATTACATCATTCGGCTGCGAACCGACAAAAACCACCTCGGTCCGGAAGAGAAGCCGCTGCTGATCATTCCGGGGATGGTGGCGTCGGTAGATATTATTACCGGCAAGAAAACCATTCTCAATTATCTGCTCAAGCCCATCATCCGCGCGCGCGCCGAAGCGTTAAGAGAGCGCTAACGGCAACGCGAGCCGGGCAAGCTACTGCGGCGCCTGCGGCGAAGACACGCTGGGGCCGTGGTAGATTTGCGTCTGACTGCCCCCCATCGCTTTCGCCTGATACATAGCCGAATCCGCATTGATAGCCAGCGTCAGAGAATCGGTGCCGTGCTCAGGATAAAGCGCGATCCCGATACTGCAGGAGATATCCAGCATTTTCCCTTCGATGTTGAACGGCTCGTTCATCGCATGATGGATCTTTTCCGCGACGTACAGCGCATTATCCGTCGACTTAATCCCCTGCAATAGAATAATGAACTCATCGCCGCTGCGCCGATAAACGGTATCAGAATCGCGCACCGCTTCACGCATGCGGATGGCCGCCTCTTTGAGCAGCAGGTCGCCGACGGCGTGACCGAAGGTATCATTAATTTGCTTAAAGCGATCGAGGTCGAGGAACATCAGCGCAATTTTACGCCCACTCTGCCTGGTCAGCAGAATCGCCTGCTCCATCTGCTCCGCAAAGGTCAGCCCGTTAGCCAGTTCGGTCAGCGAATCGTAATGCGCCAGCTGCCGATAATGCTCCTCGCTGCGGCGCAACATATCCATCGCCCGATAACGCTCAATGGCTACCGCAATCAGTTGGGCCGATTTCTCAATGGAAAAAATTTCATCCTCATCAGGCGAATAAACCTTGCGGTGATAGATACTCAGCACGCCGAGCACTTCGCCATTCTGGCTGAAAATAGGCTCCGACCAACAGGAACGCAGACCGGCGTACAGAGCCAGCCCCTTGTAAGCCACCCAGTTCGGATGGCCGGCCAGGTCTTCGGTAATAACGCGTTTGCCGGTAAAGGCGGCCGTACCGAACGACGCCACGCCGTTAGCGATTTTAACGCTTTGGATCGCGTTTTTATAAAAGCCCGGCAGGCTGGGCGCGGAGGCCAGCGTCAGGAATTTCTGGTCTTTATCCACCAGCAGAACCGAACACACCAGGCTGCCGGGACTCTTTTCCTCAATGCTGAAAATGATCGCGTCCAGAATGTCCTTTAACGGCGCGCCGCTGGATAGCAGTTCCAGCGCCCGATTGTAGGAGTTGTCATACTGCTCCTGCTCTTTTCTTTCGGTGATGTCCCGCTTGATCGCCACATACTGCGTTTCGTTATTCGATTTATTGTAAATCTTAGCGATGTTGGTCTTTTCCCAATATAACTGACCGTTTTTCTTACGGTTTATGAACTCGCCGTTCCAGGTATTTCCTTTGTTCAGGGTAGCCCACATATTTTTGTAAACGTTCTCATTGGTAAGCCCCGAACTCAATATACCGGCGTGATTACCGATAACATCCTCGGCGGAATAGCCGGACATAGTGATGAACTGGCGATTAACATAAATTATTTTGCATTTTTCATCGGTAATAACGATTGAAACAGGGCTATATTCGGTGGCAAAAAAGACCATATCCAAAAGATCTTGTCTTTTTTGCCATTCCATTAGCTTCTGTCTCATTTTTTTATTTCTCATGTGAGAGAACAAAAGTAAAGACACTAGTATTATAATTATAATGTCAGACACAATAATACTCCCTTTTAATCCGAGGAGTTCTGAACGCAGAGGTCACCCATTCACTAATAAAAAACTGGCGCTAACACATCCTGTTATGGTTTTTAGCGTCAGAAATTGTCCGAGGAGCAGACGGAATGAAGCAGGAAGCTCGCTCTCTATAAGTAAAATAAGCAATACAGCGTTGCAGATCTTTTTCTTATATACCTATATCCAACAGACCTCGGGCACACTGGCTTGCGCCTTCCCGCGTCCTGGAATCTATCGGGTATACATCACTGTGTGTAATATATTTCCAGGGATTTATATTTTATTAATCGCCAGGCTTATAAGAACGGCTAATATAACGCCCGGCATAGCCAGATCATATGATTCATGTGCTATTTTGACCAATCACCCACCGCAAGCAAATCAGTTGTACCGATGCTTCCCACCATTTTGATAATCAAGGGCTATCATACAAGGAGACAAGCCGGCTGGCTGAGCCCGTGGGGCGCCCAAAACCGCTATTCTCTTCATTTTTTCAAGGTATTGCTCTCGTCCGACCCCATCCTGCGCTAAGGCTCCTGCGCCGAAACGGCCGCCGGCAGCATTTAAATCGACGCCCGGCAGACTGGTCACGTCCTGTGACTTATTAGATTTCATTGAGTCGACCGTTTTCCCCGGACTAAAATCTATTGGGTATAATATCAACAGGTTAATATGATTTAATCGCAGTCACGATAACAGTACGCTAAATAATCTGCAACCTAAAGATATAACGTTCATATTAATCAATATTTTCAATCGAAATCACTTTAAAAAATAAAATTATGAGGATTAACATATAGATCATACGATCGATGCCACAAAATATGCTCCAGGGACGAATGCGGGTGAAACGATTGCCGGTAGAAAAAATATGCAGTAAGTGGCAGAAAGTGCGATTTTAAGGGAAAGCAAGCGCGGACAAAATAGAGAAACGAAACAGGAGAGCAATGAAATTAAGACGAGGGCGTCAGGCTGCATTAGCCCGGTAAAATTTCAAACCGGGCCGGCAGATCGGCTAACTTATCAAAAGACTGCGGGCGCGCGAAGTAATAGCCCTGAGCGGCAGAGGCTTTCGTTTTCTTAACAATTTCCCACTCTTCCCGGGTTTCAACGCCCTCGATAATGACATTATTACAAAAGCGTCGAATCAAAGAGATAAGTAATGGAAACAGCCTTTTCCCTTCATCGCTCTGCAATAAAAGAATAAACAGTTCCCTGGCCACTTTTATACAATCATAGCGCGCCACGATCAGCGATGAAAAGTTTGCGATACCGCAGCCAAAATCATCCAGCCATAAATTTTCAGCTTCCGGCAACATAATCAGCGTATCCGGCGGCGCGCCTTTTTGGTTCTCAACCAGCTCGAACCGCAGCCACGGCATGGTTGCGATCAGATTCTTCGCCCGCAGGCTTTCCTGCAGCGCCACCAGCGTGATGCCGTCAATATTTACCGAGGCCACCAGTTCATCGCGCGAAAAACGCTCGTGCCACTGCGCCAGCAGCTCCAGCTGTTCAATAATGATTTGCAGACGCTTCTCCACTTCAATGCTGGCGAAGTACTTTTCCGGCGACAACATGGTCTGCGGCGCGGCGGGCGAAAACACCGCGGTCAACAGCTCGATGGCGATCAACTGGCCCGATGTACGGTAAATAGGCTGAAAGGTATACTTTCGCTGGCAGCGTTGCCAGTAATCTTCATCAGAAGGCTCCACCATGCCGTAACCAGACGCATGAAGTCCAAACTGATCGAGATTGCCTTTGTGCATAAATAAACTCCGCCAAAAAACTACCGGGCCACAGCGTTATAAACGATAGGGTATGGATATATTCCCAATAAATTCAGGGTGCAGAAATACGGCAAGCGCACGCCGCAGCCGGCCGCTTAACGCACAAAGCAACCGGGCGAGCAAGCAAAGCCAACCCACCTGCAACCTGAAAGATGAGGGTATACACCGTTATCGACCGAAGCAGGATAAACTTTACCTGAGGCCGGATAATTCACTAAGACTTTTACCAAAGCCAGCATGCTAATCTATACGATTTAACCGCCGCATGACAGTCCCAACAAATTAAACGTCAGCCCGACGTCGGCCGCCTGCGCGGCGGCAAATCGATTAGCCGGATCGGACAGCGACAGGTCAGGGGTGCTCTGCCCGGCACATCAGGGTATACTTTCGCCCTGCTTAGACGTTGAGAGTTATCATGGCACTGCTGATCACCCCGAAATGTATTAATTGCGACATGTGCGAACCGGAATGCCCGAACCAGGCTATTTCAATGGGAATGGAAACCTACGAAATCGATAGCGGGCGCTGCACCGAGTGCGTCGGCCACTATGACACGCCGACCTGCCAAAAGGTTTGCCCGATAGATAATACGATTATCAAGGATCCGGCTCATGCGGAAACGCAGGAACAGCTGTGGGAGAAATATGTTCTGATGTATCACCCGGATGAAATTCAGACCGGTCGGCCCTGCTAATGAGCCTGACCGCCGGACGATGCGCTGCCCCGGGCGGGAAGAAATACGCCTGGCGTTCGACTCCGGCCTGCGAATAAACCCGTTCGGCAGACGACGGACCGGAAAGACGGCGCCCCCGCGGTAACGCCGCCTAAAATCACCCTTCGATAATCACGGTCGCGCACGCATAACGACGTTCATCGGCCAGCGTAAGATGCACCGTCGTCACGCCCATCCGCCGGGCCAGCTCGTTCGCCTGGGCAAAGAAACGCAGCCCGGGTTTTCCCAGCTCGTCATTGAAAACTTCGAACTGGGCGAAAGCCAACCCATTGCGAATACCGCACCCCAGCGCCTTAGCCGCCGCCTCTTTAGCGGCGAAACGTTTGGCGAGGAAGCGGGCGGGCTGAGTATGCTGCTGATACTGTCGCCACTCCTGCTCGCTGAGCACCCGACGCGCCAGCCGCTCGCCCGAACGCGCGATGATCTCTTCGATGCGGCCGATTTCGACGATATCCGTACCCAGTCCGAGAATCGCCATCAGCGCCGGGCTTCCCGCATCAGGGTCTTCATATCGGCGACCGCCGGCGCCAGGCCGCCGATAACCGCCTGACCAATAATCGAATGGCCGATATTAAGCTCGTGTATTTCCGGCAAGGCCGCCACCGCCTGAACGTTATGGTAGGTCAGTCCGTGACCGGCATTGACCTTCAGTCCGCGCGAGACCGCGTACTGCGCGCCCTGACGAATGCGCTCGAATTCATGCTGCTGCGCGGCGGCGTCGGACGCATCGGCGTAGGCGCCGGTATGAATCTCAATAAAAGGCGCGCCGCTGTCCGCCGCGGCATCGATCTGCTGACGGTCGGCGTCGATAAACAACGAAACAACAATACCAGCCTCGGTTAAACGCGCCACCGCACGGCTGATCTTGTCCTGCTGCCCGGCCACATCCAGCCCCCCTTCCGTGGTCACTTCCTGGCGTTTTTCCGGCACCAGACAGCAGAAATGCGGTTTAAGCTCGCAGGCGATATCCAGCATTTCATCGGTAACCGCCATTTCCAGATTCATACGGGTCTGAATAGTTTGACGCAGGATACGCACGTCGCGATCGGTAATATGGCGCCGATCTTCGCGCAGATGCACGGTAATGCCATCGGCGCCGGCCTGCTCCGCCACGAACGCCGCCTGTACCGGATCGGGCCAGGCCGTTCCGCGCGCATTTCGCAACGTCGCAATATGATCGATATTAACGCCCAGCAACAATTCAGCCATGATACATCCTTAATAAAATGGTATTTACTGATGGCAGTTTATACCGGCGCATCCGGCACAGGTATGTTCTGCCGCCTATTCGGCGCCGCCCGACGGCGTTTTCGGCACAAACTGGCGGAATAATTCACGGCTTTTCAGCGGCCTGCCGCCCAGCCAGGGTTTAAGCGCCATGCGGGTAAAACGTCGCGCGGCGCGCAGGGTATCCGCGTCGGGAAATTCCCGCGCGTCCAGCGCGCGCAGCTGGCGTCCGGTAAAGCTGCTGTTATCCACGATCAGACTGGCGATAAAACCCTTTTCTTCGCGATAACGATAGGTCATGGTATCCGCCACCGGCTCGCCGCTCCCCGCGCAGTGCAGGAAATCCACGCCGTAGCCCAGATAACCGAGCAGCGCCAGCTCAAAGCAACGCAGAGCGGGTTCAGGGGCGCTATTCAACGCGGCAAGCTGTTGCAGACAATGCAGATAATCAAAGAATAACGCGGAGTAGTTGGTTTCGTGCTCCAGCACGCGCGAGAGCAGCTCATTGATATACAGGCCGCAATAGAGCATGGTGCCGGTCAGCGGCAGCGCCAGCGACACCGGTTCGGCATTGCGCAGCGTTTTCACTTCGCCGCGCCCGCTCCAGCGCACCAGCAGCGGGGTGAACGGTTGCAAACAGCCTTTCAGACTGGAACGCCTGGCGCGGGCGCCTTTCGCCAGCACCCTCACCCGCCCGTCGCTTTCGCTGAACAAATCCACCAGCAGGCTGGTTTCGCTGTAAGGACGCCCATGTAAGACAAATGCCCGCTGCCAGCCTTCCATCGGCGTCTTCCGTCAGAGATCGTCGATATAGCCGAGGCTGCGCAGCGCTCGTTCGTCATCCGCCCAGCCGGATTTGACCTTCACCCACAGTTCGAGATGCACTCTGGATTCGAACATTTTTTCCATATCCTGCCGCGCTTCGGTACCGATGGTTTTAATCCGCGAGCCCTTATTGCCGATGACCATCTTTTTCTGGCCTTCGCGCTCGACCAGGATCAAGCCGTGGATATCGTATCCGCCGCGATCGTTCGCCGCAAAACGTTCGATTTCGACGGTAACGGAATACGGCAGTTCCTCGCCCAGGAAACGCATCAATTTTTCACGAATGATTTCCGACGCCATAAAACGCTGTGAACGGTCGGTAATATAGTCTTCCGGGAAATGATGTTCGGCCTGCGGCAGGCGCTTGTGCACGATATTCGCAATGGCGTCGACATTCATGCCCTTTTCGGCCGAAATCGGCACCACGTCGAGAAACTCCATCTGCTGGCTGAGGAACTGAATATGCGGCAGCAGTTTGCCTTTGTCGGTAACGTTATCCACTTTGTTGATGGCCAGCAGGACCGGACGCTTCTGATCGCGCAGCTTATTCAGCACCATCTCGTCATCGGGCGTCCAGTGCGTCCCTTCGACCACAAAAATAATCAATTCGACATCGCCGATCGAACTGCTGGCCGCACGGTTCATCAGACGGTTGATCGCCCGTTTCTCTTCGATATGCAGCCCCGGCGTATCCACATAGATCGCCTGATGCGCGCCCTCGGTGTGGATGCCCATAATGCGGTGGCGCGTGGTCTGCGGCTTACGCGAGGTAATCGAGACTTTTTGCCCCAGCAGATTATTCAGCAACGTTGATTTACCGACGTTGGGCCGGCCGACAATCGCGATAAATCCACAGTAGGTTTGTTGTTCGCTCATTCAATGTCCAGATTTTTCAGCGCTTGTTCAGCCGCAGCCTGTTCGGCTTTGCGTCGACTAGAACCGGTACCCACCACAGGCTCGCCAAAACCGCTGACCTGACAGTGGATGGTAAATTCCTGATCGTGTGCTTCCCCGCGCACCTGCACGACCAGATAGTTCGGCAGCGGCAGATGGCGTCCCTGCAAAAATTCCTGCAGGCGCGTTTTCGGGTCTTTTTGCTTGTCGCCCGGACTGATCTCGGTCAGACGCGAGTGGTACCAGTTCAAAATCAACTGTTCGACGGTCTGAATATCGCTGTCCAGAAAAATCCCGCCAATCAGCGCTTCAACGGTGTCCGCCAGAATGGATTCGCGACGAAAACCACCGCTTTTTAATTCGCCCGGCCCCAGGCGTAAACACTCGCCCAGTTCAAATTCACGGGCAATCTCCGCCAACGTATTGCCGCGCACCAGAGTCGCCCGCATTCGGCTCATATCGCCTTCATCCACGCGCGGAAAGCGGTGATACAAGGCGTTGGCGATCACGAAACTCAGAATAGAGTCGCCAAGGAACTCCAGTCGTTCATTGTGCTTACTGCTGGCGCTGCGATGCGTAAGCGCCTGCACTAAAAGTTCATACTGTTGAAAAGTATAGCCCAGCTTGCGCTGTAAACGGTTTATCAGAATGGGATTCATGCGTTACCAATAGATCAACAATGCGTCAAAAACAGCAGCATACGGAACAGCCCTGTTCTGCTAAAAACCGAGCCAAAACTGTTTCGTTTGCACAGGCCCCGACCGGAGCCTGAGTTCACTTCTCTCTATTCTACAACGGCCCGCCGGAGAATGCTGCGGGTTTATGCTCGCCGTTAGTGAATAGCGCCGATACGGCTCAGACGAACGCCGGTCGGCCACTGGCCTTCCTGTTTTTCAAAACTCATCCAAATGGCCGTGGCTTTGCCCACCAGATTTTTCTCCGGCACAAAACCCCAATAACGGCTATCCGCGCTATTATCCCGGTTGTCGCCCATCATAAAATAATGGCCAGGGGGAACAACCCAAACGGCCAGCGGCTGACTGGGCTGTTTGTAATACATGCCGGCCTGATCCTGCAGACCGGGCACCACCAGAATATTGTGCGTTACGCTGCCCAGTTGCTCTTTTCTGCCGGCCAGACGGATACCGTTATCCATCTGCTCGCCGGCCGGCAACTGATAAAAACCGCTGCTGGCCTCGCCCTGGCCGGCGCGGCTGAAAGTCTGGACAAAATCGCTCGCCTGCCTATCGCTGTAGGTTACCGCCAGCGCTTTATCGCACGACTGCTCGCCGCTGCAGGCCGGCTGCACCGTCACCTGTTTGGCGATCGGATCATAGCTGATCCGGTCTCCCGGCAACCCAACGACCCGCTTAATATAGTCCACTTTGGTATCCAGCGGATATTTGAACACCGCGATGTCGCCGCGTTTAGGGCGGCCGGTCTCAATCAGCGTGGTCTGCGTGATAGGGTCTTTAATCCCGTAGGCGTATTTTTCCACCAGGATAAAATCGCCGATCAGCAGCGTCGGCATCATGGAACCCGACGGGATCTGAAAGGGTTCATAAACAAACGACCGCACGATGAAAACCAGTGCCAGCACCGGGAACACCGACGCGCAGGTTTCCACCCAGCCCGGCTGTTTCACCGTTTTAACCGGCGTGTTATCCCCTACGCCGGCCGATTCACTTAACGCCGCCATTTTTGCCTGGCGAGCGGGAGCCCATTTAAAACGTTCGAAACACCACACGATGCCGGTAATCAGCGTCGCCAGTGCCAGAATCAGGGCAAACATATTGGCCATGCCAGCTCCTCAGGATGGATTATTTACTGTCTTTTCCTACGTGTAAAATGGCCAGGAACGCTTCCTGAGGCAGCTCCACGTTACCGACCTGCTTCATACGTTTCTTACCTTCTTTTTGCTTCTGCAGCAGTTTCTTCTTACGGCTCACGTCGCCGCCGTAACATTTCGCCAGCACGTTCTTACGCAGCTGTTTGACGGTTGAACGCGCGATGATGTGGTTGCCGATGGCGGCCTGAATCGCGATATCAAACTGCTGGCGCGGGATCAGATCTTTCATCTTCTCCACCAGTTCACGCCCGCGGTACTGCGAATTGTCGCGGTGGGTAATCAGCGCCAGCGCGTCCACACGCTCGCCGTTGATCAATACGTCGACGCGCACCATATCGGAGGCCTGGAAACATTTGAAATTGTAGTCCAGCGAAGCGTAGCCGCGTGAAGTGGACTTCAGGCGATCGAAGAAGTCCAGCACCACTTCCGCCATCGGGATGTCATAGGTCAGCGCAACCTGGTTGCCGTGATAAACCATGTTAGTCTGGATGCCGCGTTTTTCCACACACAGGGTAATCACATTGCCCAAATATTCCTGCGGCAGCAGCATATGGCATTCCGCAATCGGCTCGCGCAGTTCGGCGATATTATTCAGCGGCGGCAGTTTGGACGGACTGTCCACATGAACGACGTCCCCGCCGGTGGTTTCAACCTGGTACACCACGGTGGGAGCGGTGGTGATCAGATCGAGATCGTATTCGCGCTCCAGACGTTCCTGAATGATCTCCATATGCAGCAGACCAAGGAAACCGCAGCGGAAGCCGAAGCCAAGCGCGGTGGAGCTTTCCGGTTCATAAAACAGCGAGGCGTCGTTCAGGCTCAGTTTACCCAACGCATCGCGGAAGGATTCGTAATCATCGGAGCTGACCGGGAACAGACCGGCATAGACCTGCGGTTTAACTTTTTTAAAGCCCGGTAAGGCCTTTTCGGCGGGCTGACGGGATAACGTCAGCGTATCGCCGACCGGCGCGCCGAGAATATCTTTGATGGCGCACACCAGCCAGCCGACTTCGCCGCAGTTCAGCACGTCACGGTCGACCTGCTTCGGCGTAAAGATGCCGAGACGATCGGCGTTATACACCTGACCGGTGCTCATCACCTTGACCTTATCGCCCTTGCGCAGGCTGCCGTTTTTAATCCGCACCAGCGAGACTACGCCCAGGTAATTATCAAACCAGGAGTCGATGATCAACGCCTGCAGCGGCTCGCCTGGCTCGCCGACCGGCGGCGGAATATCGCGCACCAGCCGTTCCAGCACTTCGGGCACGCCTACGCCGGTCTTGGCCGAGCAGCGCACCGCGTCGGCGGCGTCTATGCCGACAATATCCTCTATTTCCTGCGCGACGCGATCGGGGTCGGCCGCCGGCAGGTCAATTTTGTTCAGAACCGGAACCACTTCCAGATCCATTTCAATCGCGGTATAACAGTTCGCCAGCGTCTGCGCTTCAACGCCCTGCCCGGCGTCCACCACCAGCAGCGCCCCTTCACAGGCGGCCAGCGAGCGGGATACCTCGTACGAAAAGTCTACGTGTCCCGGCGTGTCGATGAAATTCAGCTGATAGGTTTCGCCATCCAGTGCTTTGTAGTCCAGCGTGACGCTCTGCGCTTTAATGGTTATGCCGCGTTCACGTTCCAGATCCATCGAATCAAGAACCTGCGCGGCCATCTCCCGCTCGGTCAGGCCACCGCAGATTTGAATAATACGATCGGACAACGTCGACTTACCGTGGTCGATGTGAGCAATAATGGAAAAGTTTCTTATATTCTTCATTCTAAAGTATTTTTCTACCCTGCTGTTCAGACACTGTTGCCGATGGGCACGCACATGAAGTGAAAATGACAGAGAATGTCTTTCACCGGAACCGCTGCATTCTACATGGCGCAAGGTTGAAAACCTAGTCATGTGCGGCGCATTACCCACGATTATGACCGTTTTATTCAGAAAGCACGCGCAGCAAGATGAAAGAAGATATTAAGCCGGCCGGAAGGGGGACAAATAAAAGGAAATAACGTGCGACAGGTTAAAGATTAACCCCGCTGTTCGCTCGCGGTCTGGACGCGCAATTGCGCGTCAGGCAGCGCCACCTGCAGAATAGTCGGCTGATAGTCGCTGTTTTGCTCCATCTTCCCGGCTTGCAGCCTGGCGAGCATAAAACCCAGCGCGCCGCCGGCGAATGCGCCGCACACCGCCATTATTTCGCTGCCGCTCAGCGCCTGCATCAGCGCGGCGCCGCTCAGCAAACCGGCCAGCGGCGTCATATAAATCAGCAGCGCGGAACGCAGCAGGCTGCCTTCGCCGATGCCCAGTTCCACTCGCTGCCCTACGCTGAGCGGGCGGGCATAAGGAATCTGGAACAGCGACGCAGGGGCGAGATCGCCCGGCTCGCTGAGCGCCCGCGCGCCGCAGCCTGAGCGCGACTGGCAGCTGCCGCAGCCGGAACGCGGCTCACAGCGCAGCGTCGCGACGCCCTGTTGCCAGGCGACGACCGTGGCCCATTCCTTGATCACTTCGCCTCTCCGAAGACGATATTATCCGCAATACGCTTAGCGGTGATCGGCGGCAGTTCCCCGACGATGGTGATTTCACGATTATCGCGCACTTCGGTATGCACCATACGCCGTCCGCTGGTACGCAGATACTGCTGCTCTATCGGCTGGTCGCCCGTGGGATTGATATTAATCGAGAAACTGAACAAACCATCGCTGTACATACGCGATTCAATAGCGAGATTGATCTCCGGCAGCGAACGACGCCCGGACGAGACTTCCTTCACGCCGCCGGGCAGCCACTGCGGCGTCCAGTTAAAGCGGGTTTGTTCCGGTCGAGGCGTAGTCAGCAACGGCGGCAGGTTGGCCGTTTCCAGCGATTTCATCGCCGTCTGAATATCCTGGTCAATAGTTAAGGAAATGGCCCGATACTGTTCGAGCACCTCCCCTTCACGCCCCTGTAAATCAGCGCGCAGCGGCAGACCGGACTCGGCGTCCAGCCACACCACATAGCTATAGCGCGAGCCATCGCGCGGCACGATGCGAATTACATCGCACAGCCGATCGGCAATGCGCGATCGGGCGACAGGGATGAAATTATAGTAGTTGGCCAGGTAGTTGAAATCGGCGTAAGCCAGAGCCGGCAAAGCGTCAACAATATGATCGCCCGGCAGCGAAAAAGGCTCCATTCCGGTGTCAAAATAGCTAATGCTGTTGCCGCGCTGGACGATCTCGCGCCGCGGCCCGTCCAGTTGCACCAATTGCGCCAGCGAATGCCGGTTAAACAGCGTGTGGCGATAGCGCAGGGATTCGATCCCCTGATTGCTGACGTTGACGAAATAAAGTTCGTAGCTCAATGCGCGGCTGGCGCTGTTCATTTTCTGCAACAACGCCCCGGTATCCGTCTGGGCCGGGGCGAGGGCTGAGTAGAACAGGCTGCCTGCCAGCAAACAAGTGGCAAACCAAAAACGCTTCATTACTGCGGTTGCATTCCTAATGACTGAGTGCCGGGAACCTGAACCGCAGCCTGCTGGGTTTCATGCTGATCGGCCTGTAGTGGTTCAACGTGTAAACGGCGCTGTAATTCATAGTCCTGCAAAATCGCATTGATGCGTTCACGCTGGGCCTGAACCTGTTGACGACCGCTGTGAGAAAGATTATCCGACGGCACGCCCAGACTAACCGGAGAAGCGGAGCCCATCACCGGCAGCGAGTTGAACACCGGCGCCAGCTCGCTTTGGCCATCCGGCGCATTATTATTGCCGCCCGGATGGTTGTAATTCTGCACCCCGACAATCACCGCCATTGAGACGCAGGCGGCCACGCCGATCTGGGTAATCTGACTGGCCCACGGACGAACTTTGTTCCAAAACGGAAGTTTGCTCCATGAGGCCGGAGCCGGCTGGGATTCCGGCACGGCCAGCGGAACCAGTCTGACCGGCTCTTTTTCGATAGCAGCGGCAACCTGCGCAGCGATATCAAGGTGAACAACCGTATTACCAATATCACCACGCAACGTGTCGCGAATTAAATGATAACGCTGCCAGCTCTGCTGCAGATCATCATCACTCGACAACGTATTCAGCAGTTCGCTATCAACGGTCTCGCCATCCATCAAAGCGGAAAGTTTCTCTTTCTGCATATCCGATACCCTTACCTGTCAATATCCACCTGAGTCAGCGCTAAAAAGCTAGCGCTGAATGAGAGGCTGAACTTTATTATCAATAGCTTCCCGCGCACGAAAAATACGTGAACGAACGGTGCCGACCGGACAATCCATAATGGCCGCTATCTCTTCATAGCTCAGGCCATCCAGCTCACGCAGTGTAATCGCCAGCCGCAAATCCTCCGGCAACGACTCAATAGTGCGGAAAACTATCCGTCGTAACTCATCTGACAACATTAAATTCTCAGGGTTCGAAATTTCTTTCAGGGCGCCGGCATTTTCGTAATTTTCCGCGTCGTTGGCATCGACATCGCTGGCGGGCGGGCGCCGCCCCTGTGCAACCAGATAATTTTTTGCCGTATTGACCGCTATACGGTAAAGCCATGTGTAGAACGCACTTTCGCCGCGGAACGACTCCAGCGCGCGGTAGGCCTTAATGAACGACTCCTGCACCACGTCAGGCACGTCCCCCTGCGGAACATAGCGGGACACCAGGCTCGCCACTTTGTGCTGGTAACGAACGACCAGTAAGTTAAACGACTTTTGATCGCCTTTCTGGACCCGTTCAACCAATACCTGATCCGTTAACTGCTCGCTCATCCGAGGTAATATCTCCCCAAGCCTGTATCCATGCGTAAAAAAATAGTATTGCCAGCTATCATGCCATAGACCGAGCAAGCACCAGCTTTGATTTTATTTTTCTCATAAAGTTCCGGCCACAACGGGCTTTTGTTGCATACGCAGCGGGGTTCAGGCAGCCGGGTTAAACGCCGCCCGCGTCACGAATTGCCGCCGCATACGGAAATTCCGTTCGTCCGCGGGAGACTGGCGTAGTATGTCAGGCTATAGCCTCATAATGATAGCGCACGCCAGCTTTGTACTTTCGCTACGCCCGGGGCGGAATCATACGCTAAATCACATATTTTCGCACCAGAGCGCGGCATACACTATTTTTTTGCGACAAAGTTTAATTTACTAAACATTTTGTACAAAAAATGGTGCGTTATGGGCTTTTACGGTGCTAGTATCGGATTATTGTTTTTCATTCACAAAACATAAACCGATGAAAACGACTTCAGATTATTCCTGCGATGTATTAATTGTCGGCAGCGGCGCCGCCGGCCTGTCGCTGGCGCTGCGTCTCGCGCCCCAATGCAACGTGATCGTATTAAGCAAGGGGCCGCTCAATGAGGGCGCCACGTTTTACGCTCAGGGCGGCATCGCCGCCGTATTTGATGAAACCGACAGCATCGCGTCACACGTCGAAGATACGCTGATCGCCGGCGACGGGCTGTGTGAACGAGAAACGGTGGAGTTCATCGCCAGCAACGCCCGCAGCTGCGTGCAGTGGCTGATCGATCAGGGCGTATTGTTCGACACAGAAACCAGCTCGGAAGGCGAGTCCCGCTATCACTTAACCCGCGAAGGCGGGCACAGTCATCGCCGAATTCTGCACACCGCCGACGCCACGGGTAAAGCCGTGGAAACCACGCTGGTCGCCCAGGCGCGCGCCCATCCGAATATCAGCATTATGGAACGGTGCAATGCGGTCGACTTGATCACGTCGGACAAAATCGGTCTGAGCGGCACCCGGCGCATCGCCGGCGCGTACATCTGGAACCGCGAACGCGAGGTGGTGGAATCCTGCCGCGCAAGGGCGGTAGTGCTGGCGACCGGCGGCACGTCGAAAGTCTATCAGTACACCACCAACCCGGACATCTCCTCCGGCGACGGCATCGCCATGGCGTGGCGCGCGGGTTGTCGGGTGGCGAATCTCGAATTTAACCAATTCCATCCCACCTGCCTCTATCACCCGCAGGCGCGCAATTACCTGCTGACGGAAGCGCTGCGCGGCGAAGGCGCCTGGCTAAAACGTCCCGACGGCAGCCGTTTTATGCCCGATTTCGATGCGCGCGGCGAACTGGCGCCGCGCGATGTGGTGGCGCGCGCCATCGACCATGAAATGAAGCGCCTCGGCGTTGACTGTATGTTCCTGGATATCAGCCATAAACCGGCTGAATTCATTACCCGGCATTTCCCCACTATCTATGAGAAGCTGCTGACGCTGGGCATTGATTTAACCCGCGATCCGGTTCCCATTGTCCCCGCCGCGCACTATACCTGCGGCGGCGTGATGGTCGACCAGGCCGGCAGGACCGATCTGGATGGACTATACGCGATCGGCGAAGTGAGCTACACCGGGCTGCACGGCGCAAACCGGATGGCCTCCAATTCGTTGCTAGAATGCCTGGTCTACGGCTGGTCGGCGGCGCAGGATATCCTGCAGCGTCTGCCGTTGATGAAACCGGTTAAAAATCTGCCGGCCTGGGATGAAAGCCGGGTCGACGATCCTGACGAACGAGTGGTCATTCAGCACAACTGGCACGAGCTGCGCCTGTTTATGTGGGATTATGTCGGCATCGTGCGCACCACCAAAAGGCTGGAGCGAGCGCGGCGGCGCATCACCATGCTGCAGCAGGAGATTGATGAGTACTACTCGCATTTTCGCATTTCCAACAACCTGCTGGAGCTGCGCAACCTGGTGCAGGTGGCCGAATTGATTGTGCGCTGCGCGCTGGAAAGAAAAGAGAGCCGCGGTCTGCACTACACGCTCGATTATCCCGAGAAGCTGGACAATCCGCGCCGCACCATCCTGCAGCCCTGACGAAATCCGTCCCGTATTCTAGGACGGGGAAGGCATGAACAGATAGAAGGCGTGAGTCAGAGCCTGAAACGCCGCGGAATAGCTCCCGTCGTCGTCGCGGATCACCAGTCGCTGTTCATAACACGCCGCCGGCTGGCGCGCCAGAGCCAGCAGTACCCGCCGCGCCGGCCGGGACGCCCTGTCCGCCACCGTCAGCCGGCGCGCCACATACCAGCCGCGTGAACACGCCTGCTGGCAAAACAGCCCTGCAATATCCTGCGGCAACACCAAACAAAATAGCCCATCCGGCGTCAACAGCGCGGCGGCGCATTCCAACAGGCTGGCGTGGCTCAGGCTGCTGGTATAGCGCGCCTGCTCGCGCTCAGCGCTGCGGCAGGCCGGCCCTGCGGGGAAATAAGGCGGATTGCTGACAATCAGCGAATAGCGGCGCGCCGTAGCGGCGGCGAACCCGACCACATCCCCTTCATATAGCCGCAGACGCTGCGCCCACGGAGACGCCTGCAAGTTCTCGCGCGCCTGCTGCGCGGCCGCGCCGTCAATCTCGACGGCATCGATGCGCACCTCGCTACGGCTGCGCTGCGCCAGCATCAGGGCAATCAGCCCGCTGCCGCAGCCGATATCCAGGATTTTGTCGCCGCGCAGCGGCGCCCAGGCGCCCAGCAATACGCCGTCAGTGCCGACTTTCATCGCACAGCGATCGTGCGCGACAAAGAACTGCCTGAAGGTAAATCCGTCGCCTCTCAGCGGCGTTTTATCCTGTAAGTGCTGTTGCATAATTCATGACTCCGGCCGGAAACCGCCGTAGCATAGGATAAAGAGTGTCGCAGGAAAACCTCGCTTGTCAGCTTATCGCTAAAAGATTGCGCGCTGCAGCCAGCCGGCAACTTGCAAGATGACGGGGATAAACAGGTGAACAAGCCAGCCAATACGTCTATAATCAGCGCCCCAAACAGAGGTAGACCATGACTGTAACCAATTTTTCCGAGTTCGATCTTGATGAAAGCCTGTTAGAGGCCCTGCGCGATCTGGGCTATGAACAGCCCACCGCGATCCAGGAGGAGGCCATTCCTCCAGCGATGGATGGACGTGACGTGCTGGGTTCCGCGCCTACGGGCACTGGCAAAACAGCGGCCTTCTTACTCCCGACCCTGCAGCATTTACTGGATTTCCCCCGGAAAAAGTCAGGTCCGCCGCGTATTCTTATTTTGACCCCGACGCGCGAATTGGCCATGCAGGTAGCCGATCAGGCGCGCGCGCTGGCGGCGCACACGCACCTGGATATCGCGACCATTACCGGCGGCGTGGCCTATATGAACCATGCCGAAGTATTCAGCGAAAATCAGGACATCGTGGTGGCGACCACCGGTCGTCTGCTGCAGTACATAAAAGAAGAAAACTTTGACTGCCGGGCGGTGGAAACGCTGATTCTCGACGAGGCCGATCGCATGCTGGATATGGGCTTCGCCCAGGATATCGAGCATATCGCCGGCGAAACCCGCTGGCGTAAACAGACGCTGCTGTTTTCCGCCACGCTGGAAGGCGACGCCATTCAGGATTTCGCCGATCGCCTGCTCAACGAGCCGATCCTGATCGAATCCGATCCTTCCCGTCGCGAACGCAAAAAAATTCTGCAGTGGTATTACCGCGCCGATAACGTGACTCATAAGACCGCATTGCTCAGCCACCTGCTAAAACAGCCTGAAGCAACGCGCTCTATTGTGTTCGTGCGCAAACGCGAGCGGGTACATGAGCTGGTCGGCTGGCTGCGCGATGCCGGCATCAACGCCAGCTATCTGGAAGGCGAGATGGTACAGGCTAAACGCAATGAGGCGATTAAACGCCTGAGCGAAGGACGGGTTAATGTGCTGGTCGCCACCGACGTGGCGGCTCGCGGTCTGGATATAGCGGACGTCAGCCACGTATTTAACTTTGACCTGCCGAAAACCGCCGAAACCTATTTGCACCGGATTGGCCGTACGGGACGCGCCGGACGTAAAGGCTGCGCCATTTCGCTGGTTGAAGCCCATGACCACCTGCTGTTGGGCAAAATCAGCCGCTACCTGAAAGAGCCGATGAAAATCCGCGTCATTGATGAACTGCGGCCGGAAACCAAAGCGCCGTCAGCGAAAGAAAGCGGCAAACCGTCGAAAAAAGTGCTGGCGAAACGCAAAGAGCAAAAAGAAAAAGAGAAGGTTAAGGTCAAGGTGAAAGTGCGCCACCGGGACAAAAAAAATATCGGCAAACGCCGCCAGCCAGCCCGTAAGGCTGATGAGCCCGCTGCCGAATAAGGCCCGGAGATCGCCGCGCGATTAACAAACGGCGCGCGGCCGCTGAGCACAGCGCCGTTTGTTGTTCGGCCGCTGTCGTTGGCCGGCGTGGCCGAATAGCGCAGCCCCTGCGCCGGCCGCGCCGCACCGGCAAAGTCCCCATCCACACGCCCGCAGACCAGGATTATTCTTAGCTCTTCATCTAAGCGTCACAAGATTAATACACTACGCCGGCATAATTCTTTCGCTATTAACTCACTAACGGGAGAATTATGTTATGCGTCGTCGTCAATTCCTGCAGTTAGCCGGTGCGGTTTTTCTGGCATCCCGCTCCGCTGCAGCCTTGTCCGAAACGCCCACCGCCTCTCAACTCACGCTGCCTGAATCAGGTAAACAATTGCTGAAATTCGGCCTGGTCACCGATATCCATTATGCGGATAACGATACTTATGGCGCGCCGGGAGAGGAATTCTACGAAGTCTATCGGCATGCACTGCCGAAATTTCGCCAGGTCATCGACCTGTTCAACACGCAGTCGCTCGACTTTGCCATTGAACTTGGCGACTTTAAAGACTGCGTCAGCCCCCAGAATCATGAACAGACTATAGGTTTCCTGAAGCAAGTGGAGGGTGAATTCGCTAAATTTAAAGGCGATCGCTACCACGTCGTCGGGAATCATGACTTTGACGCCATCAGTCCGCAGGACTTTCTTGCCTGTACGCAAAACGCCGGCGATGCCAACGGCAAGTTTTATTATACCTTTGTAAAAAATGGCGTTCGCTTCATCGTACTGGACGCCTGTTATATCGATTCCAAAGGCAAAGGCGTGCACTTCTCTCACAACAACTTTACCTGGGATATCGCCCATATTCCTGATGAAGAGATTGACTGGCTGCGCGCCGTACTAAAATCCGACGACAAACCCGTCGTGGTGTTTACGCACCAGACGCTGGATTACTTTGACCCGGAAATGGCGAAAGCGAAAGTTATCGTTCAGAACGCTGAGCCCGTGGTCAAAGCGCTGGAAGATTCGGGACGGGTTTTGGCGGTCTTCTCCGGCCACCATCATCCAGGCCGTTATAATTTCAGAAATGGCATCCATTACTTCACCACTAAGGCGCTGGTCGAGTGGCCGCTGCCTCATAACGCCTGCGCCATCGTCACGATTGATAAAGATCTGAATATTTATGTGGAAGGCATGTACGACGCCGTTTCCAGGCAGTTAAATAAAGCGCATGCCTGATAATTATCATTAAAACACAACACCTTGCCTGTTCCGTATTTTTTCCGTCATCGGCCATGACGTGTTGTATAAACCGGCATGCTGCTTTCAACCGCCACTGCGTAAGCAGGCGCGAATATCAGTCAACCGGCGTGTACCCCATTGTGGAACAGTGAAATTTTATCCAACCAGGAATCAGTCACATAAAAAAGGGCTCATGAATCAACATGAGCCCTATCGGGATAGCGCTGCTGGCGCCCCAACTCTCGCAATATTAACTAAAACTCAACCAGCGCGAATTTACCGCTTACAGGCTTTCGGTAAAAGTACGAGTGATCACATCGCGCTGTTGTTCTGGAGTCAGCGAGTTGAAACGAACGGCGTAACCGGACACGCGAATGGTCAGCTGCGGATATTTTTCCGGGTGCTTAACGGCGTCTTCCAGCGTTTCACGGCGCAGAACGTTGACGTTCAGGTGCTGACCGCCTTCCACGTTAACCTGCGGTTTCATTTCCAGAGGAATTTCACGGTATTCAATCTGCCCCAGATCGCTCACCGGAACTACCTGATCTTCACTATAGCCAGCCTTCGCGCATACACAGCGAGCCTGCGATTTTTCTTCATCCAACAGCCAGAAAGAGTTAACCAGAGCGCTGTCATTTGCTTTCGTGATTTGAATACCAGTAATCATTTTGTGCCTCCATCAATAGGACGGTAATCATTGTTGTAATGCAAAAATTCTCTGCCACTACTACGTTTCTTTTAACGTCCGGATAAAACGTATGAGTATCTGATAACCTGTATACCAGTCTGACACCAGCAATTCTTTGACATAAATCAATTTTACCGCCCCACCATTACGGGGCGTGATATCAATTTATTGTTTTATATCAATTTTAGCCGCACGGTAACTGCAATTTTTTTTGTAAATTTTCAACTATTTTTCAACACATAACGTTCCGACCGGCCGATGGGAGCCCGCCGGCAAATACGTCCGCCGCACTCTGTTACGGTTTTACCTTGTCCGAATAGGCGGTACTCTACGCACTGGTTAATTAATCGAACAGACAAGGAGTGCATAATGGCCCCTTCCCTCACCTGGCGCGACGTACTGGCTCAGGAAAAAGAACAACCCTATTTTGTTGATACGCTGAAATTTGTCGCCAGTGAACGCGCCGCGGGAAAAACCATCTATCCGCCACAGCCGGACGTCTTTAACGCATTTCGTTTCACCGAACTGCACGCGGTAAAAGTCGTTATCCTCGGCCAGGACCCCTATCACGGTCCGAATCAGGCGCACGGTCTGTCCTTCTCCGTCCGCCCCGGCATTCCGGCACCCCCTTCTCTGGTTAACATCTATAAGGAGCTGTCCAGCGATATTGAAGGTTTTGCCATCCCTCAGCACGGCTTCCTGCAAAGCTGGGCGCAACAGGGCGTTCTGCTGCTTAATACGGTGCTGACCGTCGAAGCCGGCAAAGCGCATTCGCACGCGAATCTGGGATGGGAAACATTTACCGATCGGGTGATAGCCGCGCTCAATGAACAGCGCGAAGGGATTGTCTTTTTACTCTGGGGATCGCATGCGCAGAAGAAAGGCACCATTATTAATCCTCAGCGCCATCATGTGCTAAAAGCGCCGCACCCTTCCCCGCTGTCGGCTCACCGGGGTTTTCTGGGCTGCCGTCATTTTTCCCGCGCCAACCAGCTGCTGGAACAACAGGGGCTGACGCCAATTGACTGGACCCCGCGCCTGCCCGACGCGCAGTAGTACATCGTTCGCTGCTTTTACGCTCGAGTGGAGGCAGCGAACGCCAGCCGCGAAAAGCCATACCAAAAATCGCACATAGCGGACGGCATGCGGTGAATGAACAAAAAAGAGACTGAGCGGTACGAAAAAAGAAATGACGCCGGGGAAAGGATTGGTGGAGCTAAGCGGGATCGAACCGCTGACCTCTTGCATGCCATGCAAGCGCTCTCCCAGCTGAGCTATAGCCCCACACGATACAAATAACAGGAAACAAACCAATAAGAATTGGTGGAGCTAAGCGGGATCGAACCGCTGACCTCTTGCATGCCATGCAAGCGCTCTCCCAGCTGAGCTATAGCCCCGTCCTGACACAAACTATCTGTGTGAACGGGGCGCATAATATGAGACCCGACAGACGGTGTCAACGGCTAAATCGGATTCTGTAACCAACCGCTGAAAAAGACACCAAACTGTCAAAACTCTGCGCACTCCGCGGCTGAGGCGCATTAAAAACCGGCGACGTGCGGGACAAGCGAGAGAAAAGACGAACGCCGGCCAGTGATGACAGAGCCACAGAAAGGGAAGAGAGCAGCGAAGAAAAAAACGGCCAGCCGCTAAATATACCGGCTGGCTGACGGCCCTTTCATCTTCCAGGCCGCGGGAACAGGGCGTATGCGACATGCGCCGAACTCGCCCCCGGGAAGCGGGGGCAAAGATAACGCCCGCGCGCGACGGGCAAAAGCGTTCCGCCGCAGGACGGAATTATTGCTGCGCCTCACGCGCGGCAATAAAGGCCAGCGCTTTGTCAATGCGCGCCAGCGCACGCTGCTGACCAACCGCATGTACCGTCACGTCCACGCCCGGCGACTGGCCGGCGCCGGTTACCGCCACGCGCAGCGGCATGCCGACCTTGCCCATCCCCAGTTGCAACTCATCGGCCGAACCCTGAATGGCGTGGTGAATATTTTCCGCCGTCCATTCCGTTATCGCGGCCAGCTTATCGCGCACCAGTTCCAGCGGCTGGCGGGCTACCGGCCGCAGATGTTTTTTGGCCGCATCCGCATCGAACTGCTGAAAATCCTCGTAGAAATAGCGGCAGGAAGCGGCTATTTCTTTCAGCGTCTTGCAGCGTTCGCCCAGCAGCGCCACCAGCTCGGACAGCTGCGGGCCGTTACGGGTGTCGATACCCGCCTGTTCGATATGCCAGGCCAGATGCGTAGCGACATAGTCAGCCGGCAGGTTATTAATATAGTGGTGGTTTAGCCACTGCAGTTTTTCCGTATTGAACGCGCTGGCCGACTTGCTCACCGCCTCCAGCGAGAAATACTGTTTCATTTCATCAAGGGAGAAGATCTCCTGATCGCCGTGCGACCAGCCCAGACGCACCAGATAGTTCAGCAGCGCTTCTGGCAGATAGCCGTCATCGCGATACTGCATCACGCCCACCGCGCCGTGGCGTTTGGACAATTTTTTACCATCGTCGCCAAGGATCATCGAAACATGGGCATATTCCGGCACCGGCGCGCCGAGCGCCTTCAGGATATTGATCTGACGCGGCGTATTATTAATGTGGTCCTCGCCGCGGATCACATGCGTGATTTCCATATCCCAGTCATCAATCACTACGCAGAAGTTATAGGTGGGCGAACCGTCGGTGCGGCGGATAATCAAGTCGTCCAGCTCCTGGTTGCTGAATTCAATCGGTCCGCGGATTTTATCGTCAAAAATCACCGAACCGTCCAGCGGATTGCGAAAACGCACCACGTGCGGTTCATCGTCGCTATGATGTTCATGCCCATCGCGGCAACGCCCGTCATAACGCGGCTTCTCGCCTTTAGCCATCTGCTCTTCACGCAGCGCGTCCAGCCGTTCTCTTGAGCAGTAGCATTTATAGGCCGTGCCGTTCTCCAGCATTTGGTCGATCACCTGATTATAGCGATCGAAGCGTTTGGTCTGATAATACGGGCCTTCATCCCAGCTAAGGTTCAGCCAGTTCATGCCGTCCATAATGGCGTCGATCGCCGCCTGGGTCGAACGCTCAAGATCGGTATCTTCAATGCGCAGTACGAATTCGCCTCCCTGGCTATGTGCATACAGCCAGGAGTACAGTGCAGTGCGCGCACCGCCGACGTGCAGATAACCGGTCGGGCTGGGCGCAAAACGAGTTTTGATTTTCATTGGGATAACGACCTTATTGCGTAACGATTGCCGGCATGAACGATCCGGCGCAGACTCAGATTCAAAAGTGGGCAACATTCTATCACTCTGCCCCGATTCCTCAACGCCGTAACCGCCGGCAATGCGCCGATTGCGCGCATTTATGCATAAACAATCAGCGCCCGCGCGCAGAAACAGAACATCCTGACTAAATTTACGACGAACGGACATTTTACTTTTAAAAAGCGTTGACTCACTTTCAACTATCCCTATAATGCGACTCCAACACAGCGGGGGTGATTAGCTCAGCTGGGAGAGCACCTCCCTTACAAGGAGGGGGTCGGCGGTTCGATCCCGTCATCACCCACCACTCATCAGAGTGTCTCGTTGTGTTAAGTAAGAAGAAGTGAGTTTGGGTGATTAGCTCAGCTGGGAGAGCACCTCCCTTACAAGGAGGGGGTCGGCGGTTCGATCCCGTCATCACCCACCAGACTCGCACCAGCGGTCTTCTTACTAAAACCTGAAGTGGGTGATTAGCTCAGCTGGGAGAGCACCTCCCTTACAAGGAGGGGGTCGGCGGTTCGATCCCGTCATCACCCACCACTTCAGCGGGTCGTTAGCTCAGTTGGTAGAGCAGTTGACTTTTAATCAATTGGTCGCAGGTTCGAATCCTGCACGACCCACCATTTCCTTGTTATCTTCCTTCCCTGAAGTACATCCATCTGGTCTTTTATCTTGCACGTGTCGTGCCAGTGAGCGTCTGTTTTCAGATTCGAGCCGGACGAAGCCAGACAGCCCCCTATTAGCGTTGACCCCGGCGGGGCGAGGTTCCCTCACCGGTGGATGAACGCGGTCTATAGGGAGTATGACGGAGGAATAATGCTATCCCTTTGATCGGGTCTGCGCCGACGCCGTTATTTTCTGCCATAAAAAAACGCCCCGAAAAGGCGTTTTCTAGAAATTTTATGGCGTAAGACTGCAGCCCCGTCAGAAAATCATCAGATTTCCCAGTCGTAGCTGTAGACCTTTGGTTTGAATTGAATCACGTCTCCCTTTCTCAGGCCGTTCAGGCTGGCGTCGTCTTTCGCCACTTCAGCCTCGATCAATTCGCTTTGCTCATCAAGTTTCAGCGACAGACGCGTCAACGCGCCCAGCGGGCGAATGTCACGCACCACAACCGGCTGGAACCCCTCCTGGGCCTGGACCGACAGCGAGACTTCATGCGGCCGGAACAGAATGACTTTATCCGACTGCTGAACCTTCAGCCGATTGCTGTCGCCCAGGAAGTGATAGACAAATTCGCTGGCCGGATGGTTATACACTTCATCCGGCGAACCAATCTGTTCAATCACCCCTTTGTTCATCAGCACGATGCGATCGGCCACTTCCATCGCCTCTTCCTGATCGTGGGTGACAAATACCGAGGTCAGGTTAATATTTTCATGCAGTTGCGATAGCCAGCGACGCAGTTCCTTACGCACTTTAGCGTCCAGCGCGCCGAAGGGTTCATCAAGCAGCAAAATGCTGGGTTCGACAATCAACGCGCGCGCCAGCGCCACGCGCTGACGCTGGCCGCCGGAAAGCTGTTCGGGATAGCGATCGGCCATCCAGTCCAGCTGTACCATATTGAGCAGCTCATGCACTTTCTTTTCGATTTCGCCCTTCGACGGCCGCAGCTTTTTGGGCTTCATACGCAGGCCAAAGGCCACATTGTCGAACACCGACATATGGCGGAACAGCGCGTAGTGCTGGAATACAAAACCCACGTTACGTTCGCGCACGTCGTGCACCGAAACATCCTGACCGTTAAAAATAATACTACCGCTATCCGGCGTTTCCAGCCCGGCGATAATCCGCAGCAGCGTGGTTTTACCACAGCCGGAAGGCCCCAGCAGCGCCACCAGTTCGCCGCTCTGGATCGCCAGGTTGATTTGCTGCAGCGCTCTGAACTGGCCAAATTGTTTATTAATGTTCTGAATCTCAATGCTCATTTTTGGCCAACTCCTGTTGTTTCTCTATTTGCTTAGCCAGACGCCCTTCACTCCACTGCCGCAGCAGCAGAATCACCAGCGACATCACCAGCAGCAGAATCGCGACGCTAAAAGCGGCGACAATGTTGTATTCGTTGTACAAAATTTCGATGTGCAGCGGCAGGGTATTGGTCAGCCCGCGAATATGGCCGGAAATTACGGACACCGCGCCGAATTCGCCCATCGCGCGGGCGGTGCAGAGCACTACGCCGTAAATTAGCGCCCACTTCACGTTAGGCAGCGTGATATACCAGAACATCTGCCAGCCGCTGGCGCCCAGTAGTCTGGCCGCCTCTTCTTCCTGGGTACCCTGCTGCTCCATCAATGGGATCAGTTCGCGCGCCACGTAGGGCAGCGTGACGAAAATCGTCGCCAGCACAATACCGGGGACGGCATACACCACCTGCAGGTCGTGCTCCATCAGGAAGGGATAAAGTTTGCTCTGCGCGCCGAACAGCAGCACATAGACCAGACCGGCCACCACCGGCGAAACCGAAAACGGCAAATCGATCAGCGACAGCAAGAAACTCTTGCCGCGAAACTCAAACCGGGTGACGCACCACGCCGTCGCCAGCCCGAAGATCATATTCAGCGGTACGGAGATCACCGTGGCCAACAGCGTTAATTTAAGCGCCGCGACCGCATCGGGCTCGCTGATCGCTTCCCAGAACGCGCCGACGCCGTTCGCCATGCCCTGGGTTACCACCATCAGCAGCGGCAGCACCAGAATTGAAAAGAAAACGCCCCATGCCAGCGTTACCAACACATAATAGGTTACAGAACGCTTTTTGCGGCGTTCCTGCGCCTTCGTCTGTACCGAAATAACCTGCTCCATCGCCTTGCCGCCTTACAGTTTCGGTTGGATACGGCGCTGCAATAAATTAATCAGCAGCAGCATAATGAAAGAAACCAGCAGCATAAACACGCCAATACCGGTAGCGCCCTTGTAGTCATATTGATCAAGTTTAGAGACGATCAGCAAGGGTAAAATTTCCGTTTTAAACGGAATGTTGCCGGCAATAAATACCACTGAACCATACTCTCCTACCCCTCTGGCAAACGCCAGCGCAAAGCCGGTTAGCCACGCGGGCAACAGTGTGGGGATTAAAACATACCGGAAAATCTGCAGCGGACGCGCGCCCAGGCAGCTGGCCGCTTCCTCTATCTCTTTGGGAATATCCGCCAGCACCGGCTGCAGCGTGCGCACCACGAAAGGCAGGGTGACGAAGATCAGCGCCAGCGTAATGCCAATACTGGTATAGGCGATTTTGAAAGGAAACAGCGAGCCGACCAGTCCGTTCGGCGCATAGAGCGAAGTCAGCGCAATCCCTGCCACCGCCGTAGGCAGAGCGAACGGCATATCAATCATCGCGTCGATGATTTTGCGACCGGGAAACGTATAGCGCACCAGTACCCAGGCCAGCAGCGTGCCTAAAATACCGTTAACCAATGCGGCCATTAACGCCGTACCAAACGACAGTTGCAGGGAAAAAAGCACCTGACGGCTGGTGATCAAATCCCAGAATTGGGTCAGCGTCAGTTGGCTGGCATAGAGAAACATGCCGGCAAGCGGAATTAATACAATTAACCCGAGGTAACTGAGGCTGAATCCAAGAGTCAATCCGAAACCAGGAATTACCGGGGAAATGCGCTGTGACATAGAAAGCCTTTAATGAATATCGTCAATCTCATACCGGTGATGCGAGGTCCGCCGCCGGCGCCACTCAACGATGGCGCTGACGGCGGAACAGAGACATTATTTATTAATTTCACTGAATATTTTGTCGAAAACGCCGCCATCGTTAAAGAACTTAGGCTGGGCGACTTTCCATCCGCCAAACTCTTCATCAATTGTAACCAGTTTTACCGGAGCGAATTGATTTTTAAATTCTTCAGCAATCTTTGGGTTGCGCGGACGATAGAAATTTTTGCCGATAATGCGCTGCGCTTCGTCGCTATAAAGATAGCTCAGATAGGCCTCGGCCTGTTTCTGCGTCCCTTTGCGCTCCACCACTTTATCCACCACGGCCACCGGCGGCTCAGTCAGAATAGACAGCGACGGCGTGACGATTTCCAACTGGTCGCCGCCCTGTTCATGCAGCGACAAATAGGCCTCGTTTTCCCAGGCCAGCAGCACGTCACCCAGGCCGCGCTGCACAAAGCTGATGGTAGAGCCGCGCGCGCCGGTATCCAGCACCGGGGCATGGCGATACAGATCGGTAACGAATTTTAACGCCGTCTCATCGTTGCCGCCCGGCAGGCTCCTGGCGTAAGCCCAGGCCGCCAGGAAGTTCCAGCGCGCGCCGCCGGAAGTTTTCGGATTTGGCGTAATCACTTCCACGCCCGGCTTGATCAGATCGTTCCAGTCTTTGATCTGTTTCGGGTTGCCCTTGCGCACCAGGAACACAATGGTCGAGGTATAAGGCGTGCTGTTGTCCGGCAAACGCGCCTGCCAGTTTTTATCAATCAGCGGCTGATTCAGATTCAGCGCATCAATATCGCCCGCCAGCGCCAGCGTCACCACATCGGCCTGCAAGCCGTCAATCACCGAGCGCGCCTGTTTGCCGGAGCCGCCGTGCGAATTTTTGATATTGAGGGTTTCACCCGTCGTTTCTTTCCAGTGCTTAATAAATGCCGCGTTGTACTGCTGATAAAGCTCACGCGTCGGATCATAAGAAACGTTGAGCAAATCCGTTGCGGCGGATGCCATGCCGGCGAACAACAGCGAGGCGGCGGCCAGAGACAGCCCCAAACGACGTATCGACATATTTATCACTCCCTTAAGATGTACTTGTAGTTATCCACCGCAGAATTGAGGGCAACGAGCTGCCTTTACCGGGCAAAACCTGTCGGACATATTCAGATATATCGACGCCGTCTGGGGTAACGCGCCGCCAGACCGCGCTTTCAACGTAGTTGAATATGGAAATAACAATAGAGGATAAGGGAAAGGGGCAAAAATACTGTTTCGCGATAATTTATACGATCACGTTATATTGTTAATCTTTGTGCATGTATTTGGCGATAAAGACACAGAAATAAAAAATACGCTATATTTCATCATATTAAAAAGAACGCCTAGCGTAAGCAGGCTTCGTCATCCAGCTGTAGCGCAATATACAGCAGCAGGCGGTTGTCGAAGTTCGCCAGATCGAGCCCGGTGAGCTCCGCAATGCGATTAAGCCGGTACTCCAGCGTATTGCGATGCACGAACAGCGCTTTCGCCGTGGCGCCCGGCTGCGCATTATGGCGAAACCAGGTATTCAACGTGCGACGCAATAATCCATTGCTATCTATCGCCTTCAGCTTCGCCAGCGGCTGCGCCAGTTCCTGGGCCTGCCAGCCGCCGCGCAGACTGTCGAGCAGCACCGGCAGCATCAGATCCTGATAGAAATAGCAGCGCTGCGCCGGCATCCGCTGTTTGCCGACGGCCATCGTCGTGCGCGCCGTGCGATAGGAACGGGCAATGCTGCCGGCGCCGGTGAAATAATTACCCAACGCGATGCGCACCCGCAGCCGGCTGCTTTCAGCCATGCGCGACATCAGCGAATCCACCCGGCGCCGCTGCTCTTCCACATCCCAGCGAGCATGGCCGTTCAGCGCCGGTTTCAGCACCACCATTTCGGAGAGCGAGACAATGGCGATCAGATTATCGCGCTCCGGCATAGTCAACAACGTCTGCAACTGCTGCAGCTCCTCCATCGCGCTGTCCACGCCCAGTTGGCCGCTATCAACCTCGATGACCGCCACCACGCGGGGCTGATTCAGATCGACCCCCAGCCGCTGCGCCCACTCCGTCAGCGCCGGCAACAGTTCGTCGGTGCGAATCAGATTCAACACCAACTCTTCGCGCAGCCGGCTGTCCTGCGCCAGAATGTGCAGCAGACGCGTTTGCTCCAGCATCATTTCAGCCGTCATACAAACCAGTTCGCCATACTGCCGCAACTGGCCCGGGTTACCGGTCAACCCGATCACGCCGACGATTTCGCCATCCAGACGCAACGGCAAATTAACCCCCGGCCGCACGCCGTGCAGATGGCGGGCCACGCCGTCATCAATATCCACGACCCGTCCCTGAGACAACGCCAGCAGCGCCCCTTCGTGCAGCGCGCCCAGACGCTCGGGATCGCCGCTGCCGATGATTTTCCCGTGCGCATCCATCACGTTAATGTTGCTATCGATGATTTTCATGGTGCGCGCGACAATATCCTGCGCCAGTCGGGCATCCAGGTGATAAACGGCCATATTTACTCCAGCGCAAACAAAACGTTCGTTATGCACCAGCATAACGCCTGCCCGCCAGCGATGGCAGCGGACGACGCATAAAACAGCCGCGGGACGGCAGGGAATTGCGTATAAGGTCACAGAACAAGGGAAAACGGCGAACGGTCGATAACAAAGAAAAGGCGCGACGGCGCGCCGCGCAGAGAAGAGGCACCGCGCCACCGGGCGACACGACCGTACCCGGTGACGCGGCAATCGTGACGGTTTACTGCATCAACAGATAGATATCGTTATCACCGCGCCGCACGTTCAGCGCCAGCACCGAGGGTTTGCTGTCCAGAATCTTACGCAGTTCGCCGAGATTGGCTACCGGCTGCTGATTGACCCCCAGAATAATATCGCCCTTTTGCAGACCCACGCGCGCCGCGGCCGAACCAGCCTTCACGTTGTCCACTTTTACCCCGCGCATCCCTTCGGACTGCAGATTGCTCAGTTCCGCGCCTTCAATACCGGAATAGATGCTGCCGGAATCAACCTGAGACTGCGAACTTTGCTCCAGCGTCACGTTGACCGTCACCGGTTTGCCCTCCCGCAGCAGGCCGAGCGTAATCGTACTGCCCACCGGCATTGTGCCTACCTGGGCGCGCAGCGCCGCGAAGCTGCTGACGGCCTTCCCGTTTAGGGTAACAATCACATCGCCGGCCTTTATCCCGGCTTTCGCCGCGGCCGATTTCGGCTGGACCTGGCTGACGAAGGCGCCGCGCTGCGCATCAACCTTCATCGCCTGCGCCAGCTCGGCGTTCAACTCGGTCCCGGTGATCCCCAGCTCGCCGCGTTTGACCTCGCCGTACTCGATCATCTGCGCCACCAGGTTTTTCACCATATTGCTGGGAATGGCGAAACCGATACCGATATTGCCGCCGCCGGGCGCCAGAATCGCGGTATTGATGCCAATCAGCTCGCCGTTAAGATTGACCAGCGCGCCGCCGGAGTTGCCGCGGTTAATCGCGGCGTCGGTCTGAATAAAGTTTTCATAATTTTCGATATTCAATCCGCTGCGGCCCAGCGCGGAGATAATGCCGGACGTCGCCGTTTCTCCCAGGCCATAAGGGTTGCCGATAGCGACCGCGTAATCCCCGACGCGCAGGCGGTCTGAATCCGCCAGACCGACCTCGGTCAGGTTTTTAAAGCTCTGCAGCTGAATCAGCGCGATATCGGAGCGCGGATCTTTACCAATGACTTTCGCATCATATTTCCGGCCGTCGGACAGCCGCACCTGGATCTTATCGGCGTTATCGACTACGTGGTTATTGGTGACGACATAGCCTTTCTGCGCATTGATAATCACCCCGGCGCCCAGCGCCTGGAAAGTTTGCCGGGCGGGCGAGTCCCCGTCGCCGTTGTCGTCATCCGGGCCGCTATCACACAGCGGCGACTGCTGAAAGGGCGAACCATCCTGACAAAACGGCGAATTCTCGCCGAAGAAAGGCTGCATCTGAGAGGGCACATCCGCTTGCTTCACCTGCGCCTGCCCTTCAACGTTGATGCTCACTACGGACGGCATAACTTTTTCCAGCATCGGGGCCAGGCTGGGTAGCTGTTGACTGGTGGCGGACACCGTCTCTGCCGCCGTGGCGGCCAGTGGCCCGAAGGCCATAGCCAGACTCAGTGCTAGCGCACTCAAAACCAACGATTTTCTTTTCATCGCGTCATGTCTCATAGTATTCCCACAGAAAAATCAACGGCCTTTTGCTACGACCCTTGCCGTATGAGATAAATGTGTAAACCCAAAGTTCAGCGATGATAAACAGCGATTAGTAAGGAAATATTGACTCCGTTTACAAAAACTGTGGTTAATCCGCCGCCATCAGCCTCCGGTATTCGTCATAGGCATACAAATCGGTCATGCCGCTGATATAGTCCTGGATTAAACGCGCCCGGTAGTAATACTCATAAATCTCTCGTTCGTCCGGCGTCAGCGCCGTCAATTTATCCACCGCTTCGCAGTAGGCCAGCCGGTGTTTGCTGGAGAGTTTGTGGTACAGCCGCGTTTCTATCGGATAGTCGGGATGGTAGTCCCGCTCGACCAGTTGATGGAAATCGGCGCTGGATAACGCCAGCAGCGGACTGTAAATATCAAGCAGGCCGCCGATCACCCGGTAGCCCTGGAGTTCGAGTTGTTCCACCTCATGGTGGTTAAACACCTGCTGCAGCGCGACGCGCTTAAAGGTTTTTAACAATTTATTCTCTGCGCTCTCATCCTCAAGCAGCGCCTGATTAAACGAGCCGTCGAAAATCGCCGGCAAACTGTGCAGGAAACGCTGAGCCGCATGCGGCACCAGTTTATTCACCGTGAAAACGCGCAGGTTCATAAAAAACTGATCGTCGCTGCTGCGCCAGCGGCTGCGGGTCATTAAATCAAACGCTTTGCCGACGGTCTTAGTGAACAGATCGCCGGGCTGAGGCTCGCCCCACGACCGCAGCAGATAGTCATGCAGCTGAGCGACGGTAAAAATGTCCTTTTCGACCGCGTCTTCCAGATCGGCGATACAGTAAGAAATGTCGTCCGCCGCTTCCATAATGTAGGTGAGAGGGTAACGATGATGCTCCTGCATACCCAGTTCACCGCGCAGTTGCGTCACGAACGCCTCTTCCGCCAGGTAGTAGCCCGGTTTTTTCATCAGATAGTGATAGGCGTCAGGAATGGCGCCGCGCCAGTAGGCCGGCCGGGTATATTTCAGGATACAGCCGACCTGGGCATAGGTCAGATTCAATTTCAGCAACGTATGCACCAGGCGGATGGCCTGCGCGTTGCCTTCAAAATGGCACAAGTCCTGACGAATGCGGCAGCGCAGCGCATTACGCTCCGTTTCGCCCGCGCGCAGGCGCAGAAACGGCAGCGCGCAGTTATCGGCGTCGATCGCCTCCTCATGCCCGTCGGCCAGCCCGATACGTTTTCTGAACCAGTTATTAATGGCCGACTCGCCAAAATGGCCGAACGGCGGATTGCCGATATCGTGCATCAGACAGGCCATTTCCACCATGCTTTCGAACGGGATCTGCAGCTGCGCCAGCCCGTACGCCTCCAGCCTGTTGTCGCGTTTTAGATCCTCAAGCACATATTTCGCGATATAGCGGCCAACCTGCTGTACTTCCAGCGAATGAGTCAGGCGCGAACGCACCGCCGCGTTGCGCTCCAGCGGGAAAACCTGGGTCTTTTGCTGCAAACGGCGGATAGCCGCGGAGTTAATGATCCGGCCGCGATCGCTTTCAAACTGCCGGACAATCGCGTACTCATCTTCCGGTTCATTCATCCGGTTATTAAAGGGACGCTGAAAACTGATCTTTTGTTTAAAATCGATATCCGCCATAGGTTCTCCCTGTGAAGCCGTCTTCTGGGTGATAACACTTCGGACCTTAACGCGCAACCGTCATCCATTATTTCTCCGCCGTAGCCATGATAGACTAGTCGACCAGGATTAATGGCTGTTAATAACAACTTTGCGGGGAAACAAGATGAAAGCAGGAATTATCGGCGCCATGGAAGAAGAGGTGACCCTGTTGCGGGATCGGATTGACAACCGCACCACGATCAAACGCGCCGGTTGTGAGATTTACAGCGGCCGGATCAACGGCGTGGAGGTTGCGTTGCTGAAATCAGGCATCGGCAAAGTCTCCGCCGCGCTCGGCACTACGCTGCTGCTGGAACACTGTCAGCCGGACGTCGTAATCAATACCGGTTCGGCCGGCGGCCTTGCGCCGAGCCTCAACGTCGGCGACATCGTGATTTCCGACGAGGTGCGCTACCACGACGTGGACGTCACCGCATTTGGCTACGAGCCGGGCCAGATGGCCGGCTGCCCGCCGGCGTTTATCGCCGACGGCGCGCTGATCGAACTGGCGCAGGCGTCGATCGCCCGGCTGCAGCTTAACGCGGTGCGCGGGCTGGTGGTCAGCGGCGACGCCTTCATCAACGGCGCGCAGCCGCTGGCGCGCATTCGCGCCACCTTCCCGCAGGCGATTGCGGTAGAAATGGAAGCCACGGCGATTGCGCACGTCTGCCACCAGTTCTCGGTCCCCTTCGTCGTCGTGCGCGCCATCTCCGACGTGGCCGATCGCGAGTCTCACCTCAGCTTTGACGAATTTCTGGCGGTAGCGGCGAAACAGTCGACCCGCATGGTGGAAACCATGCTGCAGGCGCTTGCCGACCGCTAAATAGCGCACGGCTCGCCCGCCCCGACGGCCTGAATTCGGACCGCCGGGGCATTTCAAACCTGCGTATCCCTTCTCCTGTACGCGCCCGTCGCGCGCCACCGACTCAGCCATCCAGCCAGCTAAATCTTCAATTCCCCTAATGTATATTCTGATGATAGTCTCAGAGCAACGATAAGGACGTACAGCGTCCACGGCCACTGGCCGGCAATAAAAACGTTTTGGCCCGCGGGCCGCTTTTAACACCAGGTGAAAAAAATGAAAACCGTTTCTCTATGTGCGGGGCTTCTGCTGTGCGTCTCCGCCGCGCTGCCGGCCCGGCAGATGCAGGGGCAGATCCAGGTCAAACTGGAGATCGCCCCCGGCTGCGGCGTGAACGAACAGCGCGATATGACGCTGCGGGCGCAGTGCAACCTGCCCGGCGGCCGACAGGCGGCGGCGCCGATAGCCAGGATCAGCGAGTCCAGGCCGACGCAGGCGCGGATGGTCGATGGCGGGAAAAGTCAAAACGTGCGGCTGATTACCGTGGAATGGTGAACAGGCCAGGACGGCCGCGCCGACATTGTGCGCGCGACCGGGCCGGGGCCTGCGCCAAAGTCAGATGCTGAACGAAGAACCGCAGCCGCAGGTGGTTTTAGCATTCGGGTTGCTGACGACAAAACGCGAGCCTTCCAGGCCCTCGGTGTAATCGACCGAGCCGCCGACCAGATACTGCAGGCTCATGGGGTCGACCACCAGCGCCACGCCCTGTTTCTCAATGGTCATGTCGCCGTCGTTGATTTTATCGTCAAAGGTAAAACCATACTGAAAACCGCTGCAGCCGCCGCCGGTGATATATACGCGCAGCTTTAACGCCGGGTTTTCTTCATCCGCGATCAGGCTTTTTACCTTGTTCGCCGCCGCATCGGTGAACTGCAGAGGCAATGCAACATCGTCACTCATATTCTTTACTCCAACCTTATTTGGTATCAGATGGTGCGCATCATCACCTGACGATTAGTCTCATTATCTTATAGCACGCTCAAACGTTCAACAGTTGACTCCCGCACGAGTCAAGGACGACGAAAAACTTTACCGGCGACTCGCGCCTTCATTTTGCTTGTCCCCCGATCCGTCGGCTGAGCGGCGACAACACACGCCAGCCGCGTTTTATCACGACGCAAACGTTGTCGAATAGCGGCTTACACAGAAAAAACGCCGCAGGAAAGATAAATCAGTTGCCCGATTCACAATCCGCGCATGAAGAGCGCATCAATCAGATACGCACAGATTCCATACCCAAAATAATTCGCGTTGCGGGAAGGCGGCGACGCAGCGAATCCCTGCAGTCTACACCAGTAAGTGACTGGGGTGAGCAAGAAAAGCCAACGCAGCCGCAATCTGAAGTATGAAAGGCATACTCGCAAAAAATCCGCATATCACAATATCGGCCGCCGCCGTTGTTATGCAACGCCGCGGACCGGTTTATCCCTGTCGATCGACGCGTACGCGGGGCCGCGCAGCGGCTTGAAAGGTAGCGGGCATAAACGTTATTCTTCAGGCTAATGCGTCTATCAGGGTCAGGTAATGAATAAATCCGAAAATTTGTATGCTGCAGCGCAGCAATTAATTCCCGGCGGTGTTAACTCACCGGTCCGCGCGTTCAGCGGCGTGGGCGGCACGCCGCTGTTTATCGCGCGCGCCGACGGCGCCTGCCTGTACGATGCCGACGACAACGCCTATATCGACTACGTCGGCTCCTGGGGGCCGATGATCCTCGGCCACAATCACCCGGCGATCCGCGAGGCGGTGATCGCCGCCGCGCAGCGCGGACTGAGCTTCGGCGCGCCGACCGAACAGGAAGTCGATATGGCCCGGCTGGTGACCGGGCTGGTGCCCAGCATGGACATGGTGCGTATGGTCAACTCGGGAACCGAAGCAACGATGAGCGCCATTCGTCTGGCGCGCGGTTTTACCGGGCGCGATAAAATCATCAAATTCGAGGGCTGTTACCACGGCCACGCCGACTGTCTGCTGGTCAAGGCCGGTTCAGGCGCTCTGACGCTCGGCCAGCCTAATTCACCGGGCGTGCCGGCGGATTTCGCTCGCCATACGCTGACCTGCACCTATAACGATCTGGCCTCGGTGCGCGAGACGTTCAGCCGTTTTCCGCAGGAGATTGCCGCTATCATCGTCGAACCGGTGGCGGGAAACATGAACTGCATCCCGCCGCAGCCGGACTTTCTGCCCGGCCTGCGCGCGCTGTGCGATGAATTCGGCGCCCTGCTGATTATCGACGAGGTGATGACCGGCTTCCGCGTCGCGCTGGCCGGCGCCCAGGCTTACTACGGAGTGACGCCCGATTTGACCTGCCTGGGCAAAATCATCGGCGGCGGCATGCCGGTCGGCGCGTTTGGCGGACGACGCGACATCATGCTGGCGCTGGCGCCGACCGGCCCGGTCTACCAGGCGGGTACGCTTTCCGGCAACCCGATTGCGATGGCCGCCGGACTGGCCTGCCTGCGGGAAGTCGCCAGACCGGGCGTGCATGAAAAACTGACGCAGCTTACCACCCGGTTAGCCGACGGCCTGCTTGCGGCGGCGCGGGACAGCGGCATCCCGCTGGCGATTAACCACGTGGGGGGCATGTTCGGACTGTTCTTCACCCAGGCCGAAACGGTGACCTGTTATCAGGATGTGCTGGCCTGCGACACGGAACGCTTTAAGCGTTTCTTCCATCTTATGCTGGAGCAAGGCGTTTATCTGGCGCCGTCCGCATTCGAAGCCGGCTTTATGTCGCTGGCCCACACGCCGGCCCACATCGAGCAGACCGTCGAAGCGGCTCGCCGCAGCTTCGCGAAACTGTAAATCCACGCGCCAAAGGCCCGCAACGCGGGCCTTACTGATAACAACGTTTGTTATTAACCCGTGGGCGTAGCGGCATGAGCCGCCGATAGATTTAGCGGGGAAACGTTGAACAAGGCTCGCGCTGGCCCGCCGGACGAAACTCAGAGCAAAGCCCAATCATGACCAGCAGCGCGCCAGATTCGGCTAGCCGGCTTCACCGGCGACGTGGCCAACGCCCCGGTTTTTACCTTAAAAATTCACCGGTCGTGAAAATCGTGCGTCCTGCCGTCAAAAGGCCCGGGCAAGGGCTCAGTCGATCAACCTCTGCTGATGCAGATGTTCAAAAATCAGCCGCGCCGCGGGCGAACACTGCTCCCCATCCTGCGCCGACAGCCAGCGTATTTCCGCGATTTCCGCAGCGGCCCGCAGCTCGCCGATAAAATCGGCGAAGTAGCAGGTCATTTTAACCTGCACGCCCTCGGCTTTGCCTTCCGCGTGCGCGCGGAAAGTGCCGGCATAGCGCAGCGTATCCGGCAGCAGGGTGACGGAGAGCTCTTCCTTCACTTCACGGCAAAGCGCCTGCTCATCATTTTCGCCGGCCTCGCGCTTGCCGCCCGGAATGTAATACAGCGTTTTATTTTCGCTGCGCGCGCCCAGCAGGCGCCGCTCGCGAATACATAGCCACGCCAGTTTATCGATCTCTTTGCTCACGTTGCTTCCTGTCCGTTTAATACTGAAAACGCCCCAGTATATACCGGTACGTTCGCGACGGGTTAACGCGCCTGTTTGCGCAACAGATAGACAAAGTAAGGCGCGCCGATGAACGTCGCCAGCAACCCGGCCGGGATCTGGAAGGGAAACAGAATCATCCTGCCGCACCAGTCGGCCGTCACCATCAGCAGGGCGCCAATCACCGCCGAACAGGCCAGTTGCGGCACGGCCCGACTGAAACCCATCATCCGGGCCAGGTGCGGCGCCATCAATCCGACAAAGCTCAGCGGACCGACCGTCAACGTAGCGGCGGCGGTAAGGATCGACGCCAGCAGCAATAACGTCAGGCGCGCCGGCGTTAACGGCACGCCAACCGCGCGGGCCGTGACGCCGCCGAGCGGTAAAATACGCAACCAGCGCCGGCAGAATGGCACCAGCAGTAATAAAATCAGCGCGATCAGTGCGGCGCTCAAAGCCTGACGCCCCTCCACCGCATAGGTGGAACCCGAAATCCAGCTCAATACGTTGCCCATTCTCGGGTCGCCGCTGGCCAGCAGCAGGGTAATCAGCGTAGTAAACGCGGTGCTGACGGCGATACCGGCCAGCAGCATACGCTGAGGAGAAAAACCGCCTCGCCCGGCCATCAGCACAATCAGCAGCAGGGTCGACGCCGCGCCCAGGCTCCCGGCCGGCAGCAGCCAGACAAAAGCGTCGCCGGGCAGCAGAAACAGCAGGATGACCACGCCGAATGCGGCGCCCGAACTGATGCCCAGCACTTCCGGGCTGCCCATCGGATTGCCGGTCAGCTTCTGAATCAGCGTACCCGCCAGCGCCAGCATCAGCCCGGCGGACAGCGCGGCCAGCGTGCGCGGCCAGCGCCAGGGCCACAGCTGCGTCAGCTGGTCGGGGCTGGCCCAGAACCAACCCTGCGCATCGCGGCCGAACATCAGCGCCAGCACGACCGTCAACAGCAGCAACAAACACCCTGCTGCCACCCAGCGCCCCCAGCGACGCCGCTCGACCGGCACGCTGACCGGCCGTATATCGGGCGTCTGCCCGGCGGCACGCAGGCGCGGCAACAGCCACAGCAACAGCGGCGCGCCGATCAATGCGGTGGCCGCGCCGGTCGGGATATCGCGCCAGACAAACGTCAGCCACAGCATGATTTGATCGGTCAGCCACAGCAACAAAGCGCCCAGCAGCGGCGCCAGCAACAGTCGGTGCAGCAGGCGGCGGGCGCCGAGCAGGCGCGCCAGCAGCGGCGCGAACAGCCCGACAAAACCGACGATGCCCGCCGCGTTCACCATCAGGGCGCTCAGGAACACCGCCAGCCCCAGCGTAATCAGCCGCGCCGCCGCCAGTCCCAGCCCCAGATTACGCGCCACGCCGTCATCAAGACCGAGCAGCGTCAGGGGACGCAACAGCAGCAACGCCAATGCAAAACAGAGAGCCAGACGCGGCAAAACAAAGAGCACGCTGCGCCAGTCCTGCTGGTTGAGCGCGCCGCTGCTCCATAAAAATAAGTTTTGCAGTTGCTGATAGTTAAACAGCGCCAGCAAATGATTGACCGCGCTGCAGTACAGACTGATCACCAGCCCGGCCAGAATCAGCGTCACCGGCGATAAACGTTTTCCCCACGCCACGCCGAAAACCAGCCCGCCCGCCAGCAGTCCGCCCAACAGCGCCGCCCCCTGCTGCATCTGCGCCCCGCCCGGCAGCGCCCACAGAGTGGCGACGGTCACCCCCAGCTGCGCGCCGGTGGCGATCCCCAGCGTAGCGGGTTCGGCCAGCGGATTGCGCAGCACCTGCTGAAACAGCACGCCGGCCAGCCCCAATCCGGCCCCGACCAGCAACGACAGCGACAGCCGGGGCAGTTGGCTGTAGTAAAACAAAATTTGCCGGATATCGTCCGCCGCGGGATGACGCAGCGCCTGCGGCCAGAGCTGAAACGGCAGTTGACGATGCAGATTGTGCAGACTTAATACGGCGGCGGCCAGCAGCAACGTTAACGGTACCAACAACGCCAGCCAGCGTTGACTATTCGGCTTCATCGTCGGCCTCCATCGACTGCGCCAGCACCTGGCAAAAACGCATCGCCGACAGCGTGGCGCCGTAAGGCCAGACCGCCTCAACGCGTCGCCAGCGCCGCTGCCGCACGAAGGGTAACGCCTGCCAGAGCGGACTGCCGCTGATGTGCCCGAAGATCTGTCGATCGCCATGCGAAAAACACAGCGCGCGGGCATCGCCCGCCTCGGCCAGCCGCTCGATCCCCACCACCGCGCTGCCCCAGAAGTTAGTCTCTCCCTGCCAGGCATTGCGGATCGCCATTTGCGTCATCACCTCCTGGAACAGGCTGT
Organism: Affinibrenneria salicis; assembly: GCF_008710095.1. Next base: position 28,538 of record NZ_VYKJ01000019.1, on the reverse strand, counting down.
TTTTACCGATAACCAGCACGTGCCGGCTATCGAGAAAAGAGAACAGCAGCAGCGGGCGATCCGTATAGGGGCGCAGCGTAACCTGCATGCGCGCCATAAATCCGGCGAATTGCGCCAGATGCCGCTCGGCGCGATCGACGACCGCCAGCCGTCCGGCCAGCTGGCGCAGGGAGTGCTGCGCCAGCGTCAGCGGTTTACCGCTTCCGTCGCTGAAAGGGAAGGCCTGGCCGGGCGCGATCCGCGCCATCTTATCCGGCGACGGCCCATATCCTTGCGCATACAGCAATAGCGATGGCCGCAGTTGGGTCAACAGTTCAAGGTTGGGTTCGGTGCGCTGGCCGACATCGACCACCCGCTCATCGAGACGCGGTTCTTTTACCCACAGGCGGTAATTATGTTTGTCCGCCACGCCCAGCGGCATGATGTCCAGCGCCAGCAGCAGTTCAACCGGCAGCCACTCCAGACAGACGATGCGTTGCAGATCGGGACGCCCCGCGGCCAGAACGCCGGGCGCGGCCAGCAGAGGGGATAACATCAGCGCGGTCAGCAGACGGCGGCGGGTGCGGTCGGGATAACAAACGGGCAGAGACATGCGGGAAAGCACCTTTACCAGGGATTAACAGACAAAGCTGACCGGCGCCCCGCCTGCGGGGTGCGCCAGAATGCCCATCGGGATACCGTAGATGGCCTCCAGCACCCCGGCGCGCATAATCTCGTTCGGCTCTCCGCGAGCGATCATCTCGCCGCCGCGCAGCGCCACCAGATAATCGCAGTAGCGCGCCGCCATATTGATATCATGCAATACCGCAATCACGGTCAGGCCGCGCTGCCGGCTCATGCGTTGAATGAGCGCCAGCACCTCGACCTGATGAGCGATATCCAGCGCCGAGGTCGGCTCATCCAGCAGCAGGCAGCCGCTATCCTGCGCCAGCGTCATCGCCAGCCACGCCCGCTGCCGTTCGCCGCCGGACAGACTATCCACCAGACGCTGGGCCAGCGGCCGTAACCCCACCTGCGCGATAGCCTCGTCGACCTTCTGCCGATCGGCAAGGCCGAAGCGCCCCAGCGCGCCGTGCCACGGATAGCGCCCCACCGCCACCAGCTCGCGCACCGTCATCCCTTCCGCCGCCGGCAACTGCTGCGGCAGGTAGGCCACCTGACGCGCGAACGTCTTGTTATCCCAGTCGGCCAGCGGCCGCTGCCCCAACAGCGCGCCGCCGCCGCTGGCCGGCTGATGGCGGCCGAGGATTTTCAGCAGCGTCGATTTACCGGAGCCGTTATGACCAATCAGGCCACACACCTTACCCGCGGGAAATGTCAGCGACAGCGGATGCAATAAAGCGCGTCCGGCGACAGAAAAACTGGCATCCTGCAATGTGAACGTATTTTCCTGAGAATAAGTCGTGTTTTGCATAGTCCTGATTTTTCACGGCAAACTCGATTGTCGACAGACGCCGAACGCAACCGGCCGGCAGACTGGAATGTCGCCACGGCATGGCGGACGTCGTCGCCCGACGGCCGGCGGTCGCCGACTGAGCGAAACCCACGCGGCAGCGGATGATGACGCGAATCCGCCCCTGAAGAAGCGCGGGCATAAACAATAATAATGGTTAGCTGAGCGGCATCATAGGCGGAAGTGATTCTCATCCGCAAGTTGAATTAAAACCATGAACTTAACGCGGGTTTGGCGGAAACGCGGGGAATAGAGCGGGATGAAACGTCGGCTGCAGTCTGCGCCACGCTGAAAGCCCCCGTCAAACGGGGGCTTGCGCAGATTTACTGGCCGAACATATCTTTAATCCAGTCGGCCACGCCCTCGCCGTTTTGCTGCGCGGGCGCGCTTTGCGTCGGCTGGCTGGCCTGGCACAGCGCCTGGGGATTTTCGGTCCAGACCGGCAGAGTGCGGCCGGCGCTGCTGCCGTTACAGATAAAGTTGCCGTCGGCGCCGACCACCATGGTGCTGATCCCTTCCGGCGGCGTCAGCATCAGCGGCAACGGCGTCTGATTCTCCAGATAGCGACGGTACAGCGTCAACGCGCCGTTGGCGCCGGTCAGTTTGGCCGGGCCGTTGTTATCGCGCCCCACCCAGCTAATGGCGACCTCCTTGCCGTCGATGCCGGCGAACCAGCTGTCGCGCAGATCGTTAGTCGTCCCGGTTTTGGCCGCCAGATGGAAGTTGGGGAACTTCACCGCCAGCGAACGCGAGGTGCCGCGTTCCACCACCTGTTGCATACCGTACAGCGTCAGGTAAGCCGCCTGGGCCGGCACCGCCCGTTCGGCCTGCGGGAAACTCTGATACAGTACCGTGCCGTCTTCGGCGATCACCGAACGCAACGACGAGAGCGGCGCGCGGTTGCCGCCGCTGGCGATCGTCTGGTATTCCTGCGCCACTTCCACCGGCGTCAGGCTGATCGCGCCCAGCAACATCGCCGGCACCGGCTCGATCACCGCCGCCGGAATGCCCAGATGCTGCAGCGTGTTGCTGATCTGATCCAGCCCAATCGCCGTCCCCAGGTTAACCGTCGGCACGTTAAGCGAATTCGCCAGCGCATCCACCAGCATCACCCGCCCGCGGAATTGACGATCGTAGTTTTTCGGCTGCCACAGCGAACCGTTAGGCTGCTTAAAGGCCACCGGCTCATCGGCCAGCCAGCTATTGAGACGGTATTTATCCGGTTCGCTCAACGCGGTCAGGTAGGTAGCCGGTTTGGCCAGCGAACCGACGGGCCTTCTGGCCTCCAGAGCGCGGTTGAAGCCGGCATACTGCGTCTGCGCCCCGCCGACCATCGCGCGCACTTCGCCGCTGAAACGATCGACGATCACCATCGCCGCTTCAAGGTCATTAACGTTACGCGCCGCGCGCAGCGCCGGAATCCCCTCTTCGACCGATTTTTCCGCCGCATCCTGCGACACCGGATCGAGCGTGGTGAAGATCTTCACGCCGGACAGATCGGCGGCTTTCTCGCCCAGCTTCTGCTGCAGCTCCTTGCGCACCATCTGCACGAAGGCGGGCTGCGGGCTAATCACGCCGCCTTTCGGCTGTACGCCGAGCGGACGCGCGCTGAGCATGTCATACAGCTCGGCGTCGATAATCTGTTGATTCTGCAGCAGGCGCAGCACCAGATTGCGCCGCTCCAGGGTAATCTGCGGATTGCGCCACGGGTTGTACAACGAAGCGCCTTTCACCATCCCGACCAGCAGCGCCTGCTGATCGAGACTCAGCTCATCCACCGGCCGGCCGAAATAGTACAGGCTGGCCAGCGGGAAGCCGCGGATCTGATCGCTGCCGCTCTGACCGAGATAGACTTCGTTCAGGTACAGTTCAAGGATGCGATCCTTACTGTAGCGGTAGTCCATGATCAGCGCCATGTAGGCTTCATTCGCCTTACGCCACAGCGAACGCTCGTTGGTCAGGAACAGGTTTTTCACCAGCTGCTGGGTCAGGGTGCTGCCGCCCTGCACCGCCCGACCGGCGGTCAGGTTGGCCAGCAGCGCGCGCCCAATGGAGTAAAAGCTGATGCCGTCGTGCTGGTAAAAATGCCGGTCCTCGGTCGCGATCAGGGTATCGACCAGCAGATCCGGGAAGCCGCTGCGCGGCACGAACAGACGCTGCTCGCCGTTCGGCGACTGCAGCATAGTGATCAGGCGCGGATCGAGGCGGAAGAAACCAAAGTTGCGCTGGTTGTCCAGATTCTGGATCTGCGACAGACGATCGTTGCTGAAGGTCAGACGCGCCCGGATCTGCCCTTCTTTGCCGTCCGGAAAATCAAACGGCCGCCGCAGCATCTCGATGCCGTTGGCGTGGACGCTAAACTCACCCGGCCGGGTGATGCGAGTGACCTGGCGATACTGCATCCCCTCCAGCAGATTGACCATCTCTTTCTTCGAGTAGGCCATGCCCGGCTCAAGGTTCACCATGCGGCCGTAAATCGCGGCCGGCAGCTGCCAGACTTTGCCGTCGATACGACTGCGGATCTGGCTATCCAGCCAGGCGCCGTAAATTGCCATCAGCACCACGAACACCAGGATCAATTTAACGATCAATCCCAGCCAGCGGCGTTTTTTACGCGGTTTCTGTGCCATTACGTCCTCGTCATCCGGATCATCGTCATCCTGATAGTCATCATATTCATCGTCATCATAATCGTCGTCGTAGTCATCCTCGCCGCGACGGCGCTGCGCCGGCTGGCGTTCGGATTTACGTCCTGAGCGACGCCCTTTACGTCCGATAGGTTCACGGTCATCCCGGGCCATTTTGGTTCACACTCCAGCAGATGGTTTACGGCCGCCGGCTCAACACTCAGGCCGCCTACTCTGTTTCTCCCGCCTCGGTTACGAAAGAAGAAACATCCGAATTATCGATTTTGATACTTACGCGTGCGTCGCGTCGGCGCCGCCTGCGCGGGATCGTCAGGCCAGACATGCTTTGGATAACGCCCCTTCATCTCTTTCTGGACGTCACGATACGCTCCCTGCCAGAATCCGGCCAGATCGGCCGTGATCTGCAACGGCCGCTGCGCGGGCGACAGCAGTTCCAGCACCAGCGCCACGCGCCCTTCGGCCAGCTGCGGGCTTTGCCGTTCGCCGAACATCTCCTGCATGCGCACCGCCAGCACCGGCGGCCGCTCGCCGTCGTAGCGAATCGCCAGGCGGCTGCCGCCCGGCACAGTGTAATGGCTGGGCAAAGCGCTATCCAGCCGCTGGCGCAGCGGCCAGTCCAGCAGACGCAGCAGCGCCTCCTGCAGATTGATCTGCTGCAAAGCGCGCCGGGAGCGCACGCCGGCCAGCGACGGCAGCAGCCACTGTTCCGCACAGGCCAGCAGCGCCTCATCGTCGACCGCCGGCCAGTCGACCTCCGGCAGCCAGCGGCGCGCGCAGTATAGCCGGTTACGCAGCTGTTGCGCAGCGCCGTCCCAATTTAATACCGTCAGCCCCTGCTCCCGGATCCAGTTCAGCATCGCCTGCTGCAGCTCGTCGTCCGAGGGGCGATTGAGCGGCTGAGCGCGCAGCGTCAGACAGCCAATCTGCCGGCGCCGGCTGGCGCGCAGCGTCCCGGTGTCGTCGTCCCACAGCACGCTGTCCTGCTGCGTCGCCAGCTGCGGCAAATGCCGGATCAGATCGTCGATATCCAGCGGCAGCGCCAACAGAATGCGCGCGTCGGCCCGCCCGCCGCTATGCAGCAGCGACGGCGCCAGCAGCCATTCGGTGGCCGCCAGCGCCTCGTCCGGCGGCATGGCGGCGCCCAGACCGTTCGCCAGTTGATAGCAGCCGTCCCGATCGCGCCGACGGGCGATACGGTCGGGAAAAGCCAACGCCAGCAACCGCGGCGCCAGCGCATCATCGACCCGTCCGCCGTTCCCGCCCAGACGGCGCGTCAGTTGCTGAGCCCGTTTCTGCCAGTGCGGCAGGGGGCGATCCAGCCAGTCGCGCAGATTGAGGCTACCCTGTCGGGGCGGCTCTTCAAGCATGGCGGCCAGCCGGCCCGCGGTAGCCAGCGCGTCGGCGTCCCGTTGCCCGGCGGCCTGGCACAGCATCACCGCCAGACGCGGCTCGCAGCCCAGCCGCGCCGCGGCGCGCCCCATGTCCGTCAGCCGGTGTTGCCGGTCGGTAATTCCCAACTGATGCAGCAGACGACGCGCCGCCGCCAGCGCGCCCTCCGGCGGTCGATCGAGCCAGCATAACTGCGTTACATCGGCGCATCCCCACTGCAATAACTCCAGCCACAGCGCGCTCAGTTCGCTGTTGACGATCTCCGGCTCGCTCTGCGCGGCGGCGCGTTCGGCCTGTTCGCGCGAACAGAGATGCCAGCACAAGCCCTCGCTCAGTCGCCCGGCGCGGCCGGCGCGCTGGGTCATGGCGGCCTGACTGATGCGCTGCGTCTCCAGCCGCGTCAGCCCGCTTTTGATATCGAAACGGGCGACCCGTTCCAGCCCGCTGTCCACCACCAGCCGGATGCCCTCGATGGTCAGGCTGGTTTCCGCGATATTGGTCGCCAGCACCACCTTGCGACGGCCGGCCGGCGCCGGCTGTATCGCCCGCTGTTGTTCAGCCAGCGTCAGCGCGCCGTACAACGGACACAGATCCACATCGCCGCTCACCGTGCCGGCCAGCAGCGCCGCCGTACGTTTAATTTCCGCCACGCCGGGTAAAAACAACAGCAGCGATCCTGCCTGTTCGGCCAGTAAACGCCTGACCTGACGCGCCACGCCCTCTTCCAGCCGTTCATGACCGCTCAGCGGCTGATAGTCGCGCACCACCGGAAAAGCGCGTCCGGCCGACACCACCTGCCGAGCCTGCGGCAACAGCGCGGCCAGCCGATCGTTATCCAGCGTGGCCGACATGATCAACAGTTTCAAATCGTCGCGCAGCCCCTGCTGCACATCCAGCAACAGCGCGAGGGCCAGATCCGCCTGCAGGCTGCGTTCGTGGAATTCATCCAGCACCACCAGCGCGACGCCTTCCAGCGCGGCGTCCTGCTGCAGCATGCGGGTCAAAATCCCTTCCGTGACCACCTCCAGCCGGGTCGCGGGACCGCTACGCTGTTCGGCGCGCATCCGGTAGCCGACGGTCTGACCGGGCTCTTCGCCCAGCCACTGCGCCAGCCGCCACGCCACATTTTTCGCCGCCAGGCGCCGCGGCTCCAGCATAATAATACGGCCGTTCAATCCGCCGCGCCGCAGCAGCTGTAAAGGCAGCCAGGTCGATTTCCCCGCGCCGGTCGGCGCGTGCAGCAGCACCTGCGGGGCGCGGTTCAGCGCGGTTATCACCTCGTCCACGACGGCATCGATCGGCGGTAAAATCACAGCATGCTCCGTAAAAGTTAACTTTTGGCGGCCGGCATTGTAGCATCGGCGGGAACCAGAACAGAGAGATCCTCATGTCATCTACCCGTCGCCTGTTTTTTGCCCTTGCGTTGCCCGCGCCGATCCAGAGACAGATCGTACAGTGGCGAGCCGACAGCTTCCCGCCCGACGCCGGGCGGCCGATCGTCGCCGCCCGGCTGCATCTGACGCTGGCCTTTTTGGGCGAAGCCAGCGCCAGCACCGAACAGACACTGCGCCGGCGCGCCGGGCGCATACGCCAGGCAGGCTTTACCCTGCGGCTGGACGACGCCGGTCAGTGGCTGCGCCCTGGCGTGGTATGGCTCGGCTGCCGCCGCGCGCCGCGCGGGCTGCTGCAGCTGGCCGAACTGCTGCGCGCCCAGGCGGCGCGTCACGGCTGCTACCAGAGTCCGCAGCCTTTTCATCCCCACGTCACGCTGCTGCGCTCGGCCATCCGACCGGTGGCTATTCCGCCCGCCGGGTTTCACTGGTCGTTCCCGGCGGATCATTTTTCCCTTTATCAGTCGCTGTATGAAAACGGCCGCACCCGTTATCAGTTGCTGGAAAGCTGGCCGCTTGCGCCGGCCCCCTGAGATAAGCAGGTTTTTATGCACTATACTCCATCGCTGCGTCGCGCCCGGTTGCTCAAACGCTACAAACGTTTCCTGGCCGACGTCGTCACCCCCGAAGGCGAAACGCTGACCATCCACTGCGCCAATACCGGCGCGATGACCGGCTGCGCCACGCCGGGCGACACCGTCTGGTATTCCACCTCAGACAACCCGAAACGCAAGTACCCTCACAGCTGGGAGCTGACCTGCACCCAGGACGGCGACTGGATTTGCGTAAATACCTTACGGGCCAACGCCCTGGTACGGGAGGCCATAGAGGAAAAACTCATCGCGGAATTATCCGGTTACACTAAACTGAGCGGGGAAGTGAAATACGGCGTGGAAAGCAGCCGGATTGACTGGTTATTACAGGCGGACGAACGGGTTGACTGCTATATTGAAGTAAAATCTGTCACATTATTGCAACAAGGGTGTGGTTATTTCCCTGATGCCGTGACGCTGCGCGGGCAAAAACATCTGCGCGAGCTGCAGGCTATCGCCGCCGCGGGCAAACGCGCCGTGCTGTTTTTTGCCGTACTGCACAGCGGCATTGAACAAGTCGCGCCAGCGCGCCATATTGACCGGCACTACGCCGAATTAATCTCTGGCATTCGCGCTCAGGGGGTTGAAATTTTGTGTTATCGGGCCCATATAAGCCCGGAAGGAATGGGTCTACAGGAACCGCTACCGTTAGTGATAACGTGATCGGCAGGGCAAGAAGGGGTTAACGCTTTGTTTATACCCTGATCATAATACGTCGTTCCTCACACCCTTAACAGGCCGGTGTCAGGAATCATTGCCAACCTTAGTCCCATCTGCTATTTATAGCGGCCTGTTTTTTCCCCCGCTGGGGATCGATGGTGCGTGTTATGTAGGAGAAGCAACATGCAAGAAGGGCAAAACCGTAAGACATCCTCTCTGAGCATTCTCGCAATTGCCGGAGTGGAGCCATACCAGGAAAAGCCGGGCGAAGAGTACATGAACGACGCTCAGCTCGCCCATTTCCGGCGTATTCTTGGTGCATGGCGCAATCAGCTCAGGGATGAAGTGGACCGTACCGTCTCGCATATGCAAGATGAAGCAGCCAATTTCCCTGATCCGGTGGACCGTGCCGCCCAGGAGGAAGAATTCAGCCTGGAACTGCGTAACCGCGATCGTGAGCGCAAACTGATCAAAAAGATCGAAAAAACGCTGCAGAAGATTGAAGACGGAGACTTCGGTTTCTGTGACTCCTGTGGCGTGGAAATCGGCATCCGCCGTCTGGAAGCCCGCCCGACAGCCGATCTGTGCATCGACTGTAAAACGCTGGCGGAAATCCGCGAAAAACAGATGGCCGGATAAATCTGAATCGGGCCAGGCGGGAAGCAATTCCCGCTTAGCTCGTTATCTTTCAGGTTACAGTCGCGCTGGCGGCCTTATCCCCACGTCCCTTGTCGCTTATTCATTTACCGCCGGGGTTCTACTGGGCGCGCCATGTTCCTGCATCCTGAACCTATTGAGTATATTGCCGCTGGTGCGCTCACACTGCCTGCGCAGCCAAAAACCGGCCCGCATGACCGCTATGTCTGACTCTGACCCTTACATCGGGCGCTTTGCCCCCTCTCCTTCCGGTGACTTACACTTCGGTTCGTTAATTGCTGCGCTGGGCAGTTTTTTGCAGGCGCGCGCCCGTCGGGGTCGCTGGCTGGTCAGAATCGAAGATATCGATCCGCCGCGTGAAGTGCCCGGCGCCGCCGACCGTATCCTGCTCCAGTTGGAACATTACGGACTGCACTGGGATGGACCGGTACTCTATCAGTCGCAGCGCTACGACGCCTATCGCGCCGCATTGGAGTGGTTAAAGGTCCAGGGGATGGCCTATTACTGCACCTGTACCCGGCGCCGCATCCGGCAAATCGGCGGCTATTACGACGGCTACTGCCGCACCCTACGCCGCCCCGCCCGTCAGGCCGCGCTGCGCCTGCAGCAGCGCGCGCCGGTGCTGCGCTTCCACGATCGGCTGCGCGGCGATATCGATGCGGATCCGCACCTCGCCGGCGAAGACTTTATTATTCACCGGCGCGACGGCCTGTTCGCCTACAATCTGGCGGTGGTGGTCGACGATCGCCATCAGGGCGTGAGCGAAGTGGTGCGCGGCGCGGATCTGATCGAACCGACGGTGCGCCAGATATCCCTGTATCGTCATCTGGGTTGGCGGGAGCCGGATTATATTCATCTGCCGCTGGCGCTGAATAGCGCTGGCGACAAATTATCCAAACAAAATCATGCCCCGCCCCTGCCGGACGGCGATCCCCGACCGGTGCTGATCCGCGCGCTGCGATTCCTCAACCAACCGGTCGCGCAAACGTGGCGCGATCTGCCGCTGAGCGCATTATTAGACGAAGCCGTGGCGCACTGGTCGCTGGAGCGAGTGCCATTAACGGCCGATAACCTGGCAACATCTTCACTCCCGGCATTCTCAAAGCGGGGATCGTGAGCTATGATTAGCCGCTGTTTTTTGTTGTCTCTTGTTTAACCATCAAGACCGAGGTGTACTATCTTTACCCGAGTAGCCAATTTTTGCCGTAAGGTACTGAATCGCGAGACTGAAAACGTCAGTCCTCAGGAGCCCCGTCAAACAATGACCGTGATTCCGCGCGATCAACACAATATTTCACGTAAAGACATCAGTGAAAATGCTCTGAAAGTACTTTATCGCCTGAGTAAAGCGGGCTATGAGGCTTATCTGGTCGGCGGCGGCGTGCGGGATCTGTTGCTTGGCAAAAAGCCAAAAGACTTTGACATCACCACCAATGCCACGCCGGATCAGGTACGCAAACTGTTCCGCAACTGCCGCCTGGTCGGCCGCCGCTTCCGCCTGGCCCACATCATGTTCGGGCCGGAAGTCATTGAGGTCGCGACCTTCCGCGGTCACCACGAGCAGCACCAGGAACAGCAGGCCGACAACAACAAAAATGCCGCTCAGCAGGCGCAAAACGGCATGCTGCTGCGCGACAATATCTTCGGCTCGATTGAAGAGGACGCCCAAAGGCGCGACTTTTCAATCAATAGCCTGTACTACAGCATTGCCGATTTTACCGTACGCGATTATACGGGCGGCCTGAACGATTTGCGTCAGGGCGTTATTCGCCTGATTGGCGATCCGGAAACGCGTTACCGCGAAGATCCCGTGCGCATGCTGCGCGCCGTGCGCTTCGCCGCCAAACTGAATATGACCATTAGCCCGGAAAGCGCCGAGCCAATCCCGCGTCTTGCCGCGCTGCTGCATGAAATCCCGGCCGCACGTCTGTTTGAAGAGTCGCTCAAGCTGCTGCAGGCCGGCCACGGCTACCCGACCTGGCGTCTGCTGTGCGAATACCAGCTGTTCCAGCCGTTATTCCCGCTGATCAGCCGCTATTTCACCGACGGCGGCGACAGCCACCTGGAGCGCATGGTGGCGACCGTGCTGAAAAATACCGATCGCCGTCTGCAAAACGATATGCGGGTCAATCCGGCGTTTCTGTTCTCCGCCATGCTGTGGTATCCGCTGGTGGAGCACGCGCAAAAACTGGCGCAGGAGGGCGGTCTCACCTATTTCGACGCCTTTGCGCTGGCCATGAACGATATTCTGGACGAGCAGTGCCGCTCGCTGGCCATTCCCAAACGCATCACCAGCCTGGTGCGCGATATCTGGCAACTACAGCAGCGCCTGCCGCGCCGCTACGGCAAACGCGCCTATAAGCTGATGGAACACCCCAAATTCCGCGCCGCTTATGACCTGCTGGCTCTGCGCGCCGAGATCGAACATCATGCCGAACTACAGCGCCTGACGCAGTGGTGGGGCGAGTTCCAGGTCGCCGCGCCGCCGCGCCAGCAGGTGATGCTGAAATCCCTCGACGATGAAGGTCCGTCGCCGCGTCGTCGTCAGCGCCGTCCGCCGCGCCGCGCCCCCCGGCGGGAAAATGCCTGATGGCGCGCGTTTACCTGGCGTTAGGCAGTAATCTGGCGCAGCCGCTGCAGCAGGTGCGATCCGCGCTGAACGCGCTGGAAACGTTGCCGCAGACTCGCCTGTCCCGCTGTTCTTCGTTCTACCGCAGCCGCCCGCTCGGGCCGCAGGACCAGCCCGACTACCTGAATGCGGTAGTGGCGCTGGACTGCGCGCTGGAGCCGGAACGCTTGCTCGACCATACCCAGGCGATCGAACTGGAACACGGCCGGGAGCGTAAAGCGCATCGCTGGGGGCCGCGAACCCTGGATCTGGATATTCTGCTGTTCGATCAGCAGGTGATTCGGACGCCGCGTCTGACCATACCGCACTACGACATGAAAAACCGCGAGTTCATGCTCTATCCGCTGGCCGAAATCGCGCCCGATCTGGTGTTCCCGGACGGCGAACGCCTTAGCGAACGGCTGAAGCTCGTCGAGGTGAACGGCCTGACGCTCTGGGATCACGCCCAACCCGGTTAATCGCCTCCGATGTTCCCAGACAAGATCTGGACGCTATCGCTCTCTGCCCGCATCCATTAGAATGTTCCCCCGCGATTGCCACCCACCCCAACTCAGGAAGGTTGTATGAAAGTGACAACGATAGCTCATTTACGCCAGTGGAAGCAGGAAAAGCGTAAATTCGCCACCCTTACCGCTTATGACGCCAGCTTCGCCCGTCTGTTCGCCGAACAGGGGATTCAGGTCATGCTGGTCGGCGACTCTCTGGGCATGGCGATGCAGGGCCATGATTCCACGCTGCCGGTCACGGTGGAAGACATTGCCTACCATACCCGCTGCGTACGCCGCGCCGCGCCGCACTGCCTGCTGCTGGCCGATATGCCCTTTATGAGCTGCGCCACTCCGGAACAGGGCTGCCTGCAGGCGGCGACGCTGATGCGCGCCGGCGCCAACATGGTCAAAGTGGAAGGCGGAAAATGGCTGGTTCCCACCGTGCAGATGCTTACCGAGCGCGCCGTCCCGGTCTGCGGTCATCTGGGCCTGACGCCACAGTCGGTAAATATCTTCGGCGGCTATAAAGTACAGGGACGCGATGAAGTGGCCGCCAACCGCCTGCTGGAAGACGCGCTGGCGCTGGAACAGGCCGGCGCCCAACTGATGGTTCTGGAGTGTGTGCCGGTCGCGCTGGCCGAGCGCGTCACCGAGGCGCTGTCGATCCCGGTCATCGGCATCGGCGCAGGTATGAGCACCGACGGCCAGATTCTGGTCATGCACGATGCGCTCGGCATCACCGGCGAAAAAACGCCGAAATTCGCCAAAAATTTCCTCGCCCAGGCGGGCGATATCCGCGCGGCCATACGTCTTTATATTCAGGAAGTTGAGCAGGGTCTTTACCCTGCCGCCGAACATTCTTTTCAGTAATGCAGGAGAAAGGCTGTGCTGATCATTGAAACCCCTTTACTGTTACGCCGTGAAATCCGTCGCTGGCGGCAGGAAGGTAAACGCATCGCGCTGGTGCCCACCATGGGCAATCTGCACGATGGTCACATGACGCTGGTGGATGAAGCCAGAGCGCGGGCCGATATCGTCATTGTGAGCATTTTCGTCAACCCGCTGCAGTTTGACCGTCAAGATGATCTGGTGCGCTACCCGCGCACGCTGCAGGAAGACTGCGAGAAGCTCACCCGGCGCGGCGTCGATCTGGTGTTCGCGCCGTCGGCGCAGGCGATCTATCCGGCGGGGCTGGCGCAGCAAACCTTCGTTGAAGTGCCTCAGCTGTCCGATATTCTGGAAGGCGCCAGCCGGCCGGGCCATTTCCGCGGCGTCGCCACGGTGGTCAGCAAACTGTTCAATCTGGTGCAGCCGGACATCGCCTGCTTCGGCGAGAAGGATTATCAGCAACTGATGCTGATCCGCAAGATGGTGGACGATATGGGCTATGACATTAGTATCGTCGGCATCCCCACAGTGCGCGCCGGGGACGGTCTGGCGCTGAGCTCGCGCAACGGCAACCTGAGCGAGGAAGAGCGCCGTCTGGCGCCGCAACTGCCGAAGATTATGAATGACGTGGCGGCAAAGCTGAATCAGGGAGAACGACAGACGGATACGTTGCTGGAGCAGGCGCAGGCGTCTCTGCGCGCCGCCGGCTTCGAACCGGACGCGCTGTTTATCCGCGATGCCGCCACGCTGCAGCCGCTGACGACCGACAGTACGCGGGCCGTGATCCTGATGGCCGCCTGGCTGGGCAAAACACGGCTGATCGATAACCAGCAAATCGGGTTAACCGCATAATCCGCTCGCAACCGTCCATTTTCACCCGGCAGACGGGGGAAAATGGACGACGGCGGGAAAAGAAACCATTCCGCGCCGGGTTGCCCGGACTGGCGCGTCCGTACCGGGCAACCAGAGAGGGACTTGCCGCGTCTTTACCATCCATCCGTTATCGACGCTCCCCCCGTTGCCAGCCGGCGTTATCAACCTCAGATTAACCGCGCAGGCCGTGACCGCGCGCCAGCAGCCACCATGACAGCCCATAAAACGCCACGATAAAGCCCGCCAGCACCGCCATGGTAAACGCCAGCGGAACATCGTTCACGCCGAGAAAACCGTAACGGAACCCGCTAATCATATACACCACCGGATTCAGCTTCGACACCGACTGCCAGAACGGCGACAGCAGCGTCAGCGAGTAAAACACCCCGCCCAGATAGGTTAACGGCGTCAGAACGAAAGTCGGGATCAGGCTGATATCGTCAAAAGTTTTGGCAAAGATGGCGTTCAGCAGACCGGCCAGCGAAAACAGCATCGCCGTCAGCAACAGCGTCACCACCACCGCCCACCAGGCGTGCACGTGAAACGGTACGAAAAACAGCGACACCGCCGTTACCAGAATACCCACACACACCCCGCGCGCCACGCCGCCGCCGACATAGCCGGCGATCACCACGTGCGCCGGCACCGGCGCCACCAGCAATTCTTCGATATTGCGCTGAAATTTAGCGCTGAAAAAGGATGACGCGACGTTGGCGTAGGCATTAGTGATCACCGACATCATGATCAGGCCCGGAACAATAAACTGCATATAGTCAAACCCATGCATCTCGCCAATCCGGCTGCCGATCAGATTGCCGAAAATAATGAAATACAGCGTCATGGTAATAACCGGCGGGACCAGCGTCTGCACCCAGATTCGGCCAAAACGGTTGATTTCGCGCATCCAGATACTCTGCAGCGCCACCCAATATAATTGCATCATGCTTTTTCTCCCTTCTCGCTGACCAGCGAGACGAACAGCTCTTCCAGACGGTTAGCTTTATTGCGCATACTCAGGATCTGCACGCCCTGCGCGCTAAGCTGGCTGAATACGCCATTCAACCCCTGTTCGCGCATGACTTCCACCTCCAGCGTTGAGGTATCCAGCAGGCGGTTGGGATAACCTTCCAGCCGCGGCAGCGGGCTTTTCGGCGCCAGATCGAGGATGAACGTTTCCGATTTCAACTGAGACAACAGCTGTTTCATCGAGGTGTTTTCCACCAGTCGCCCGTGCTGAATAATGCCGATATTGCGGCACAGCATCTCCGCCTCTTCCAGATAGTGAGTGGTAAGAATAATGGTGGTGCCCTGCGCATTCAGCTGCTTGAGAAAACCCCACATTGAGCGGCGCAGCTCAATATCCACTCCGGCCGTCGGTTCATCCAGAATCAGCAGGCTCGGCTCGTGCATCAGCGCGCGCGCAATCATCAGCCGACGCTTCATCCCTCCCGACAACATACGCGCCCGTTCGCCGCGTTTTTCCCACAGTTCGAGCTGACTCAGATATTTTTCCGCGCGCTGCAGCGCCAGCGAACGTTTTACGCCATAGTAACCGGCCTGGTTAACCACAATCTGCTGGACCGTTTCGAACGGGTTGAAGTTAAACTCCTGCGGCACCAGACCGAGCTGCCGTTTGGCGTTAACCACGTCGCGATCGATATCATAACCAAATACCCGCACCTTACCCGATGATTTATTGACCAGAGAGCTGATGATGCCGATCGTCGTCGATTTACCGGCGCCATTGGGGCCCAACAGCGCATAAAAATCGCCGGCTTCCACGGCTAAATCGATCCCGCGCAGCGCCTGAACTCCTCCTGGATAAGTTTTAGTCAGCTGCGACAGTTCCAGTGCATATGTCATAAGAAAAGGGTTGCCTTGTTGTTAATGAATTCACAGTTTCGATTTTAAAACGTCGATGTTTGACCTATATTACCTCTCACTGCTCTTCGTTTGTTACAGGTCATTTACCTTCATGAAAAATATCGAAGCCCTAATCGCCAATAACCAGCGTTGGTCAAAAACGATGGTGGAGGAAGATCCCGGTTTTTTTGAACGGCTGGCGCAGGCGCAACGCCCGCGCTTTTTGTGGATTGGCTGTTCCGACAGCCGCGTGCCGGCCGAAAGCCTCACCAGTCTGGAACCCGGCGAACTGTTCGTGCACCGCAACGTCGCCAACCTGGTCATCCATACCGATCTAAATTGTCTGTCCGTGGTGCAATATGCCGTTGAAGTGCTTGAAGTCGAGCACATTATTATCTGCGGCCACTATGGTTGCGGCGGCGTACAGGCGGCGGTGGAGAATCCCGAGCTGGGATTGATTAACAACTGGCTGCTGCATATTCGCGATCTTTGGTATAAGCATAGTTCGCTACTGGGCGAGCTGCCGCCCGAACAACGCTTCAACAGACTCAGTGAGATCAACGTGATCGAACAGGTTTACAATCTGGGTCATTCAACCATTGTTCAGTCCGCCTGGAAACGCGGGCAAAAAGTGATGATCCACGGCTGGGTGTACGGCATTCAGGATGGCCGTCTGCGCGATCTTGAAGTAACCGCCACCAGCCGCGAAACGCTGGAGCAGCGCTATCGTCGCGCCATCTCTTCGCTGCGTTAAGCGCTCGCCGCGCCGGCGACGTCCATTCCTTCGGGTACGGACGTCGCGCTGAGCGCCGAACGATTACTTCTGTTCCACCACCTTGCCGACAAACGGCAGGTGACGATAGCGCTGGGCATAATCAATGCCGTAGCCGACGACGAACTCGTCCGGAATGGAAAAACCGACCCACTCCACTGTGACGTCCACTTCGCGCCGCTCCGGCTTATCCAGCAGGGTGCAGATAGCCAGCGATTTTGGTTCGCGCAGGCTCAGGATCTCGCGTACCTTGCTTAGCGTATTCCCCGAATCGATTATGTCTTCCACAATCAAAACGTCTTTACCGCGAATATCTTCGTCCAGATCTTTTAGGATCTTCACGTCGCGAGTGGTGCTCATGCCGCTGCCGTAACTGGAAGCCGTCATAAAATCCACTTCATGCGACACCTCGAGGGTCCGGCACAGATCGGCCATAAAGATAAAAGAACCGCGTAATAAACCGACCAGCACCATTTCACTGCCGCTGTCGCGATAGTGCTCGCTGATTTGCTGCCCCAGTTCGGCAATGCGAGCCTTGATTTCCTGTTCGGAGATCAGGACTTCTACTGTATGTTTCATCATCGCTCTAGCCCATTGAAAAATCCGTTCCCGCACCCATACGCAATACCTGCGCAGGAATACGCCGGTGGAACATCGTCCAGGGTTGCGGAGTATAGCAAGAAAGTGCTGCCGGGTGGATCATTCCCTGCCGGGGCAAACGCGCTTTTCGTCGTCGATCAGCGGCGCAGTGAAACCAAAAGACATCTGGCGCAGCGAATTACATCAATTGTAAATCAGACGACAATATTGCGTTATAGAGGGATAAAGTTGCGTAAAACGCGTTGCGGCGATCGGCGCATGAGGCTTTGATAGGCACTGAAGTCTCACTGCGAGGTATCCGTTATGAAGAAAATCAGTACATTGTCCGGCACGCTGGCGCTGCTGACCGCGCTGGGCGCCGCCGGAACGGCGTTATGGGCGCAGGCTGCGCCGGAAGCGACGCCCGGCAATGCGCCGCGCGAACAACATCTGCCGCAGTTGCCTGGCGGCCCCTTCGCGCATGGCCCAGGCATTTTCCTGCCGCCGCCGCCTCCGCTGTATGAGGCCTCTCTGCAGACGCAACAGCCGGATGAAGCCTTAAATAAACTGGTCGCCAATGCGCCGAAAGGCAACGGTAAAAATTACGAGGTCAAAGTGATGGTGCGCGAGCTGCCGCCGGCGCCGTCGCGTAATGAATCGCCCGATACTAAACAGCCATGATCGCCGTCATGCTGCGTCGCAACGCTGTTGCAGGATAAGGAGGATAACGGTATGAAAAAACCTCTCACGTGGCTGTTACTCACCAGCCTGCTAATACCCGCCGCGACATTCGCCCATCCGGGCCCGGGCGGGCCGCACGGTCCGGACTGGGGTCCAGGCCCCGACGGCGGCCGCTGGTTCGCTCCGGCGCCGGGCGCGGCCTTCAACATACTGCCGCCGGGCGTCGAAACCGTGCTGGTCGCCGGGCTGACCTACTATGTGCTGAACGGCATCTTTTATCAGCGGCAAAACGATCGCTATGTGGTGGTCGAGCCGCCGCAGGCCAGCCACGATACGCCGCCGGGCCAGATGTCGGTGATGGATCTGAATGGCGAGCGCTTCTACGTCAAAGACGGGGCTTACTATAAGCGCAACATCAATGGCGAGTATATCGAGGTCCCCCGTCCGGCGGGACTGTAACGCCACGCGGCGTCAGCCGGTATGAGACGCGAAAAATACCGGCTGTCGCGCCGCGACGCTTAAGCGCACCCGCTGCCCCGGCTCAAGCCAGCCATCGCTCTGTACGTCCAGCCAGCCGTCGGCCAGTCCGATACGGTATCGATTACTGGTTCCCATAAACAGACGATCTTCGATAACCCCATGCCCGGCGCCGTCATCGCCGACCAGCGTAATATCCTGCGGACGAACGAGCCAGTCGCACTGCGCGCCGGCCGGTTGACCGTGCGGCTGCGCGCTAACGTGTTCACCCAGCGCCGTTGTCCAGCGCCGCTCGCTGACGATAGTGGCGCGCAGGTAATTACTGTTGCCCAGAAAATCGGCGACAAAACGGTTCTCTGGCTGACGGTACAGCCCGGCCGGGCTGCCAATCTGCACAATGCGCCCGTTGTCCATCACCGCCAGCCGATCGGCGAAGGCGAAAGCCTCCTCTTTGTTATGCGTAACGAACAGCGCCGCCACCTGCTGGCGCTTAAGGATTTGGCGCAGCGCGCTAATCAGGCTATAGCGCACCTGGCTGTCGATATTGGAGAAGGGCTCGTCCAGCAGCAGCAGCTTCGGTTCGCAAGCCAGCGCCCGGGCGATCGCCACCCGCTGCTGCTGGCCGCCGGACAGTTCGTGCGGATAGCGGTCGGCCAGTCCGTCCAACTGCACCAGCGCCAGCATGCGCCGCAAAACCGCGCTCACCGCCGATGACGAGCGGTCGCTCAGGCCAAAAGCGATATTGCCTGCGACGGTCAGATGCGGGAACAACGCATAATCCTGAAAAATCATGCCCACTCCGCGCCGCTCCGGCGCCAGGCTATAGCGCGCCTGCTGCACCATGCGCCCGGCCAGCGCGATCGTGCCCCGCTCAACCGGCTGCAGCCCCGCCACCGCTTTCAACAGGGTGGTTTTTCCGCAGCCGCTGGCGCCCAGCAGACAAATAATTTCGTTGTCCCGCGCCGTCAGGGACAGATTATCCAGAACCGGCATCCGTCCGTAGCGGCAGGTTAGCCCGTCGATTGCCAGAATATCCGTTACGCTCACCGTGTTATCCTTTCTTTTCCAGCGCCCGATTCAGCCAGATAACCGGGAATAACCCGACCAGAACCAGCATCATCGCCGGCAGCGCCGCCAGTTCCAACTGCTCATCCGAGGTGAAGGTGAAAACATGGGTCGCCAGGGTTTCAAAATTAAATGGCCGTAACAGCAACGCGGCATTCAGCTCTTTCATACTTTCAATAAACACCAGCAAGGTGCCGGTCAGTACGCCGCGCCGCAGTAACGGCAGATGCACCCGCCACAGCATTGCGCCGGGCGAACAGCCCAGCGTGCGGCTGGCCATATCCAGCGAGGGCGATATCTTCGCCATGCTGCTTTCCAGGCTGCCGATCATCATGGCGCTGAAGCGCACGCAGCAGGCCGCCACCAGCGCCACCAGCGATCCAGACAGCAGCAGACCCGGCGAGGGCAGCGCCAGCCAGCGGGCCAGCGCATTGATTAGCTGATCGGCGACGCTGAAGGGAATAAGGATGCCGATCGCCAGTATCGTTCCCGGTATGGCGTAACCGCTGCTGGCCAGCCGCAGCGGGATCCTGGCCGCCGCGCCGCCGGACAAGCGATGATGAAAAATCAGCAGCAGGGTCACCAGCAGCGTCGCCAGCGCCGCCAGCGCCGCAACGGTCAGGCTGTTGCGGCTGTATTGCACAAAGGCATCGCTCCAGGAGGCGGAAAAATAGCGCGCGCTCCAGACCGCCAGCCGATATAGCGGGATGCCGATGGCAATCAGCACCAGCCCCCAGCAGTAGCCCTGCGCCAGCGCGCCGCGCAGGCCGCGTAAACGCGGAGCCGGCTCCCGCTCCTGCCCCATGGTTTTCTGATACATCCGCTGACGCCGGCGACTATAGCGCTCCACCACGATAAACAAAAAAATCAGCAGCAGCATTAACCCCGAAACCCGCGCCGCCGCGCCCAAATCGCCGTAACCGAGCCAAATATCGAACACCGCCGTAGTCAGAGTCGGCACGGCGAAATAGGATACGGTGCCAAAATCGCCCAGGGTTTCCATCGCCACCAGCGCCGCGCCGGCAACGATCGCCGGCCGGGCCAGAGGCAGGGAAATGCGCCAGAACGCGCGCGGCGCGGAGTGGTTGAGCAGGCGGGCGCTGTGAGTCAGATTGCCGGCCTGCTCCAGCAGCGCCGTGCGGGCGAGCAGATAGATATAGGGATAGAGCACCAACGCCAGCATCAGACAGGCGCCGGGCAAAGAACGCAGCGGAAAGAACCAGTAATCGGACGCGCTCCGCCAGCCGGCGAGCGCGCGCAGCCACTGCTGAACCGGACCGGCGTAGTCCAGCAGATCGGTATAAATATAGGCCACCAGCCAGGGCGGCATCGCCAGCGGCAGGCACAGCGCCCAGCGTAAGCCGGCCTGACCGGGAAAACGGTACATCGCCATCAGCCACGCGGCCGGCAGCGCCAGCAGCAGACTCAAGCCGACGGTTCCCAGCACCAGCAACAGCGAGTTGCCGATATAGGTCGGCAACACCGTCCGCCACAGATGGGTAAAACTATCGCCGTCCGCAAAAACCGACTGATAAAAAAGCGTCGCGATCGGCGACAGCAGCAACCCGGCCAGAAACCAACTGCTGATACGCCATGCCCGGTTTCCCGTTCGCATCATCCTGAGCGCCTCTCTGGGCAAGCCTTAACGGCCGCGCGCCGCGCCGCCCGATCCGGCGCAGACAACCTGCCCGCGCCGGATCGGACCGCAATGGCGTACGTATGAAATCAACGCCGGTTTACAGATCGAACTTCACTTCGTCGATCAGTTTCAGCGCCTGTTGATAGTTTTCAGCGACCTTTTCCAGCGGCAGCGTATCCGCTTTGAATTCGCCCCATGACGCCACGACGGCTGAACGCTGCACGCCGGGTTTTACCGGATATTCGCTATTGACTTCGGCATACATCTGCTGGGCCGGATCGTCGCTCAGGAACTGGATCAGTTTGATCGCATTGTCGCGATTGGGCGCATGTTTAGCCAACACGACGCCGCTGATGTTGACGTGCGTACCCAGCGATTCCTGGCCGGGGAAATTCATCTCAACCGCCTGCGCGGTGGGGCGCTGTTTTTCGTCCGCCAGCATCCTGCCCAGGTAATAACTGTTGCCCAGCGCCAGATCGCAGACGCCTTCGGCGACCGCTTTAATTTGATCGCGATCGCCGCCCTGCGGTTTTTGCGCCAGATTGGCCTTCAGTCCCTGCAGCCATGCGCGGGTTTTCTCTTCGCCATGATGGGCGAGAAGCGCGGCGGTCAACGACACGTTGTAGTCGTTCTTAAACGAACGCGTACAGATGCGGCCTTTATATTTCACATCGGCCAGATCGATGTAATCAAACGAAGCGGGCAGCTTGCCGTTGCGCGCTTTGGCGGAATAGACCGCGCGGGCGCGCAGAGTCAGACCGAACCAGCGCCCCTGGGAATCACGATACTGGGCGGGAATGCGCTGCTCCAGCATGCCGTCCTGCAGCGGCTGCGCCAACGAAGCATCCACCACCTCCATCACACGATGAATGTCCACGGTCAGCACCACGTCGGCCGGACTAAGCGCCCCTTCCCGTTTCAGGCGCTCCACCAGCCCTTTATCGGCGTAGATGACGTTGGTTTTGATGCCGCTCTGCTCGCTAAAGGCCTTCAGCATCGGTTCAATCAGGTAGGGCTGGCGATATGAATAAATATTCACTTCCCCGGCGGCATGGGCCGCGCCGGCCAGCGTGATCGCGGAAAAAAGCAGACTACACGTTAATGATTTTCTTAGCATAAATCCCCCAGAGGAATATACCCGTCAGACTTCGGGCTGCAGGCGCGTTGGCTTTGTTGTCCGACCAATCCGTAGGCCGCCGCCAGCGGCGTGCCTGCAACAAGCATGAATGACTCAGGATATAAATGATAATTGTTATCACTTCTATATTATTATGCAAATTAATAACGCTATGTCACTATTTTTGTTGATGGGCGGATCGCCTGCAAAATAACCGGTCGGGAATAAATCCTGGTCGCCCGGCGGACAACTGTGTTAACGTCTGCTGATGATCAATAGGTCAGGTTTAACCATGAAACAATCTGCGCTGGCACTTTTTTTGCTTAGCCTGCTGAGCGTCTCTCTCCCCACTCGGGCGTTGAGCGAGATGGAGGCGGACGATCTCGCCGATCTCACCGCGGTATTTATCTATCTGAAAGCGGACTGCGGCTACCGCGAACTGCCGGACGCCAGAATCCGTCAGGCGTTAGCTTCGTTCGCTCAGCAGAATCGCTGGGACCTTACCAATTACAATAGCTACGATATGCAAGCGCTGCAGGAAGATAGCTATCGCGATCTGCGCGATATCGCGATTCCCACGCCGAAAAAATGCGAAGCGCTTGCGCGCAACTCGCTGGGCCTGCTGGTCTGGCAACCCTGACGTTCTTCCCCCGGTGGTGATGTCCGGCCCGCCGATACAGTCCATACGGCTCAACGCCCGCACGGGTCACGGCTTGTCCCCGCCATGCGCCGCCTGCCATCACGGCGGCGTTATTCCTGTTTATCGCCGCCGCGTTTTTTTCACGCTCATTTGGTATAACGATTGCCATTAATCCCATATATTGTATGGTTGCAATAAAAACACCCAACATCTAGTATCTATGAACGGTCTGCTGACTGACCGTTGCGGGGGAGCGTCCATGCGTAATGCCTGAGCGGCATGGCCGGTTCGACAGAATTTTTTCATACCACAAGGTAAATACGAATCATGCGTATTACTATTTTTACCAAACCAGACTGCGTTCAATGTAATGCCACCTGCCGCGCGCTGGACAGAAAAGGCATCGATTATCAGCTGGTTGATTTAACGGAAGATCAGCAGGCATTACAGCAGATACGGGATCTGGGCTATCAGCAGGTGCCGGTCGTCATGACCGCCGACGAACACTGGAGCGGTTTCCGTCCCGATAAGATCAGCGCCCTCAGCCAGGCTCTGCTGGCGTAACCGGCAATCCGTATGAACCCGCTGGTCTATTTTTCCAGTCAGTCGGAAAACACGCATCGCTTTATCGCCAGACTGGGGTTGCCGGCGCGGCGTATTCCGATTGACGCGACCCAGGCGCTGAAGGTCGATGTGCCCTATATTCTGGTCGTGCCCAGCTACGGCGGCGGCTCGGCCAAAGGGGCGGTGCCGCGCCAGGTGATCCAATTTCTTAACGATCCAGACAATCGCCGGCATCTGCGCGGCGTGATTGCCGCAGGCAATATAAATTTTGGCGCAGCGTACTGCATCGCCGGAGACATCATCGCCAGCAAGTGTCAGGTGCCTTACCTGTACCGTTTCGAGCTGCTGGGGACGGCGCAAGACGTTGCCAATGTCCGCAAGGGAGTAACCGAATTTTGGCTACAACAGAATCCATGATCGCTAAACCAGCCGGCACCGAGCTGGATTACCATGCGCTTAACGCCATGCTCAACCTGTACGACGCTGACGGCAACATTCAGTTCGATCAGGACAGGCTGGCGGCGCGCCGCTACTTCCTGCAGCACGTTAACCAGAATACGGTGTTCTTCCATAATCTGGCCGAAAAGCTGCGCTATCTGGTGGAAGAAGGTTATTACGAAGAGCAGGTTCTGAATCAGTACGCGTTCAGCTTTATCAAGAGCCTGTTTCAGCAGGCCTACAGCCATAAATTTCGCTTCCAGAGCTTTCTCGGCGCGTTTAAGTATTACACCAGCTACACGCTGAAGACCTTCGACGGCAAACGCTACCTGGAGCGCTACGAAGATCGCGTGTGCATGGTGGCGCTGACGCTGGCGGAGGGCAATACGACGCTGGCGCGCGAGCTGGTGGACGAAATCATCAGCGGACGTTTCCAGCCCGCTACCCCCACGTTCCTTAACTGCGGCAAAAAACAGCGCGGCGAACTGGTCTCCTGCTTCCTGCTGCGCATTGAAGACAATATGGAGTCGATCGGCCGCTCCATTAACTCGGCGCTGCAGCTTTCCAAACGCGGCGGCGGCGTGGCCTTTATGCTGACCAATATCCGCGAGGCCGGCGCGCCCATTAAGCGTATCGAAAATCAATCTTCCGGCATTATCCCCATCATGAAGATGCTGGAGGACGCTTTTTCCTACGCCAACCAGTTGGGCGCCCGTCAGGGAGCCGGAGCGGTCTATCTCAACGCCCATCATCCGGATATTTTGCGCTTCCTCGACACTAAGCGCGAAAACGCCGATGAGAAGATTCGCATCAAAACGCTGTCGCTGGGCATCGTCATCCCCGACATCACTTTCCAGCTGGCGAAGAACAACCAGATGATGTACCTGTTTTCGCCCTATGACGTCCAACAGGTTTACGGCGTGCCGATGTCGGAAATCAGCATCACCGAAAAATACCATGAGATGGTAAACGACAAGCGCATCCGCAAGTCGCACATCAGGGCGCGCGAATTTTTCCAGATTATCGCCGAAATCCAGTTCGAGTCCGGCTATCCGTACATGATGTTCGAGGATACCGTCAATCGCGCCAACCCGATCAAAGGGCGCATCAATATGAGCAACCTGTGTTCCGAGATCCTGCAGGTGAACACGGCCAGCGACTATGACGACGATCTGGGGTATAGCCGCGTCGGCAAAGACATTTCCTGTAACCTGGGGTCGCTCAATATCGCCAAAACCATGGCCTCGCCCGATTTCGGTAAATCGGTGGATATCGCCGTACGGGCGCTGACTGCCGTATCGCGCATGAGCCATATTGGCTCCGTGCCGTCGATCGCCAAAGGCAACGACGAATCGCATGCGATCGGGCTGGGCCAGATGAACCTGCACGGTTACCTGGCGAAAGAGCGCATTTTTTATGGCTCGGAAGAAGCCATCGACTTTACCAACATCTACTTCTATACCGTCAACTGGCATGCGCTGCGCGCCTCAAACCAGCTGGCTATCGAACTGGGCCAGCGCTTTAAGGGCTTTGAGGATTCGCACTACGCAAGCGGCGAGTATTTCAGCAAATATATCGAACAGAGCTGGCAGCCGAAAACGGAGCGGGTACGCGAACTCTTCGCGCAGGCCGGCATTACCCTTCCCGGACCTCAGGAGTGGGCGGCGCTGCGCGAATCGGTCATGACGCACGGATTGTATAACCAGAACCTGCAGGCCGTGCCGCCGACGGGGTCGATCTCCTATATCAATCACTCCACCTCCAGCATCCATCCGATCGTGGCGCGCATTGAGATCCGTAAAGAGGGCAAGATTGGTCGGGTGTATTATCCGGCGCCTTATATGACCAACGACAATCTGGAGTATTACCAGGACGCCTATGAGATCGGTCCGGAAAAAATTATCGATACCTACGCCGCCGCGACTCAGCATGTCGACCAGGGACTGTCGCTGACGCTGTTCTTTCGCGATACGGCCACCACGCGCGATATCAACAAGGCGCAGATTTACGCGTGGAAAAAAGGCATCAAAACCATTTATTACATCCGTATACGTCAGATGGCGCTGGAAGGTACGGAAGTTCAGGGCTGCGTATCCTGTACGCTGTAAGCCATTACCCGTAAGGAATAAACGTTATGACATCGTTAACGCCTGTACAACGCGTACATGCCATTAACTGGAATAAGATCGAGGATGAAAAGGACCTTGAGGTCTGGAACCGTCTGACCGCCAACTTCTGGCTGCCGGAAAAGGTTCCGCTGTCCAACGATATTCCGTCGTGGAGTACGCTGAACGCCAGCGAGCGGCAGCTGACCATCCGGGTATTTACCGGCCTCACCCTGCTCGATACCATCCAGAACACGCTGGGCGCCCCGACGTTAATCCCGGATGCGGTCACGCCTCACGAAGAGGCGGTTCTCTCCAATATCAGCTTTATGGAAGCGGTGCACGCGCGCTCGTACAGTTCGATCTTTTCCACGCTGTGTCTGACCAGCGAAGTGGATGACGCCTATCGCTGGAGCGAGGAAAATGCGGCCCTGCAGAAGAAGGCCGCGATTATTCTTTCCCACTACCACGCCGGCGATGCGCTGAAAAAGAAAATCGCCAGCGTGTTTCTCGAATCGTTCCTGTTCTATTCCGGTTTTTATCTGCCGATGTACTGGTCGAGCCGCGCGCGGCTGACCAACACCGCCGATCTGATCCGGTTGATTATCCGCGATGAAGCGGTACACGGCTATTATATCGGCTACAAGTTCCAGCAGGGACTGGCGCGCCAGGCGCCGGCACGTCAGCAGGAGATAAAAGACTTCGCCTATGAACTGCTGCAGGATCTGTACGACAACGAGATCCTTTACACCGAAGAGCTGTACGACGGCGTGGGCTGGACCGAGGACGTCAAAAAATTCCTGCACTATAACGCCAATAAAGCGCTGATGAATCTGGGTTATGAAGCGCTGTTTCCCTCCAGCATGACCGACGTCAATCCGGCGATCCTGGCGGCGCTGTCCCCCAACGCCGACGAAAACCACGACTTCTTTTCCGGCTCAGGCTCATCCTATGTCATTGGCAAAGCGGTGAGCACCGAAGACGACGACTGGGATTTCTGACTTGCGCCCTTCCCTGCGCGCGGAGCGGGTCCGCCGCTCCGCGCCAGCGGGCAGCAAAAGACAACAAAGCGCCGCATGCCGGCGAATGTACGAATAACGCGGGCGCCAACTCCGCTGCCTGTCGGTAACTGGCAATAATCAGCCTGCAATCTGCTGATTTGCTGATTTGCTGATTTGCTGATCATAGCCACAACAACTTCCAATGAACGAAAATTTCGGCCAGGCAAAAAATACTGATACTTCTGCTTTTCACCGCTGCCTTTGAACATCCTTTTACTGAATCCGCATCGCCAACGCTCATCCGGTATTTCTCCTGATGAATCGGAGAAATAAAAATCATGAATATTTACTACTCATAATTGTTTTTTATTATTAAACCAGAGGTAGCTTTTATACTTCAAGCTGCAGGTGCGTTGGCTTTACTACTCGCTCCATTAATGGGATTCGCCCTTGCAGGGGCGCCGCCCGCGGCGTTCAACTCAGCTCCCGGCAGATTTGTCACTCGCCCCGGTCAATTACTGATGTAGGCTGCCGGGAATGAATGAGAGACATCCTGTCTCTCACCGAAGATCTGACGTTGGCTGAACAAATTCGTTGCTGACGAATCTGTCGCTGCGTCACCGCCTTCCCGCAAACTGAATTATTCTGGGTACGAATCATTTATTTAATCGTCTGCTTTTTTTGAGTTTTTTTATAGCCATTTGATATTTTAGCGAAGATAAGTAGTCAATAAATATTTTCCCGTGAAGATGATCTATTTCGTGTTGCATAACAATAGCCAAATAACCATCATCTTCTATGAAAATCTCTTTTCCATCCCGATCTAATGCCTTCACTCTTACTTTCTTATAGCGTTTGACTTGCGCATAAATATCCGGAACAGACAGGCATCCCTCTTCGCTGTTAATTTCTCCTTCGGTGAGAATGATCTTAGGGTTGACCATAATAAGCGGCCGATCTCTTTGCTCAGAAATGTCGATGATTATCACTGCATCTTTGTAGCCAATCTGTGGAGCGGCAAGACCGATGCCATTATCCGTCGCATAGAGCGTGTCTTGCATGTCCTCGATTAAACGCTGTACCGCGTTAATGTTTTCGACATGAGAATAGGTTACGCGTAAACGTTCATCGGGTACTTCTATAATATCTCTTACTGCCACAATACCTCCCTTTGATCTTATCCGGCAACGGTGGAGGCAGCTTAAAATGAAATTGTTTTTTCAAACTGTACCGCGTTTAATCCACCGCTGGCGCTTGTCGCCGGTGACGATTGTAATCAATCTCAATATTTTCGAATACCGTCGATTTCATCGCCTCCTGCCTGGTGAAGCGCTCTCTGTAGGTCGGTCATCCCCTCCCGCCCTCAGATTGTGGAAAAACTGTCCGCACAGGCATCGTCATCGCGGCACCATTTATCATGCGGAATGCCCGCCCGAAATCCTTATAACAAGCTGATAACATCATAAAAATAAAGACTTTCGCGATCGTGGCGCATCCTCCGCCCATGCGCGTTATTCCGTCACCAGCGCGCCATTTTTAGCGCGCCACGCGCCACCAACTGCCGCCCGGTAGCGTCAAGAGAAGGAGTATCCCGATAGATTTAGGCTGCCCGCTTTTCTCGCTGCACGCCCCGGGCGGCGTTGGCCACGACGATACGATTCCGAGAAAGTCAGCGCCTGCTGACGAAACTCCGGGTCATATTCATTACGGGCGTCTGCGCCATCGATTTTGTCTGAGTCATGGTTGCCCTTGTTGACCATTTTACTCTCTTAACGTTGTGTCCACTCTTTGCAGGCAAGATCTGATCTGTCCTTGATTTAGCGCCCACCTTGTTTTCAAATCAGTCAACGAAAGCGAGGTCACTATGACGAGACAACAATATACCCCAGAGTTCAAGCGCAGGGCTGTAGCGTTACTGCTCGAAAGCG
>NZ_VYKJ01000018.1 GCF_008710095.1 Affinibrenneria salicis | reverse complement strand
CATGAGGCATGAGGCATGAGGCATGAGGCATGAGGCATGAGGCATGAGGCATGAGGCATGAGGCATGAGGCATGAGGCATGAGGCATGAGGCATGAGGCATGAGGCATGAGGCATGAGGCATGAGGCCGCGAGGGGAAAAGGTCGGGGCAGGGCGATGAGCGCATCGGACCGTCGCCGGAGCTGGGCGTGGGTACCCTGGGCGATGCGACGGAGTCTGACCGCCCCCGTGCCGCTTAGAGCGCGCTATCCTGAGCGACGCGGACAGACCGCGTACTGTCAACGGCCGCCGCGCCAGAGTAATATGTTGGAAAGGGGGGCGGGATGCGTCGAGAATAGTGCATTCTGTAGTGTGATGCTTATCGCATTTTCCCCGGGGTTTGACTAAAATGTCGCTACTGCCTGTTCTGGACCACTTCCAAAATGAACGAACTTGATACATCCCGCTCCGCGGCATGGCTAAGGGTTATTATTCTTGCCATCGCCGCTTTTATTTTTAATACCACAGAATTTATTCCGGTTGGCCTGCTGAGTGATATCGCCGGCAGTTTTGACATGCGCACCGAGCAGGTCGGCCTGATTATCACCATTTATGCGTGGATCGTCGCTTCCGCCTCGCTGGTGTGTATGCTGCTGACCAGCCGTATTGAACGGCGCAAGCTGTTGATTGGCATTGTGGTGCTGTTTATCTTTAGCCATATCCTGTCGGCCGTGGCGTGGAACTTCACCACGCTGGTGATTTCGCGCGCCGGCGTGGCGCTGGCGCATTCGGTGTTTTGGTCGATCACCGCCTCGCTGGCTATTCGCGTGGCGCCGCCCGGCAAGAAGGCGCAGGCGCTGAGCATGCTGGCGACCGGCACCGCGCTGGCGATGGTGTTAGGGCTGCCGCTGGGCCGGGTGATCGGCCAGTTCCTCGGCTGGCGCATCACCTTCGCGGCGATCGCCGTGTGCGCGCTGGTGGTGCTGGTGCTGCTGGCGAAATTGCTGCCGCTGTTGCCCAGCGAGCACTCCGGTTCGCTGGCCAGCGTGCCGCTTCTGTTTAAGCGTCCGGCGCTGGTCAGCCTGTATATGCTGGCGATTATCGTCGTGACCGCGCACTTTACCGCCTACAGCTATATCGAGCCGTTCATTCAGAACGTGGCTATGCTGCCGGCCAACTTTACTACGTTGATTCTGCTGCTGTTCGGCGCGGCCGGGATTCTCGGCAGCCTGCTGTTCAGCCGTTACAGCGACCGTTATCCGCAGGGCTTTATGCTGGGCGCGATGGCGCTGCTGATCATCAGCCTGCTGTTGCTGTTGCCGCTGTCCGGCCACAAGTCCAGCCTGCTGATTCTGTGCGTGTTCTGGGGCGTGGCGATTATGGCCATCAGCCTGGCGATGCAGGCGAAGGTGCTGAGCATGGCGCCGGACGCCACCGATATCGCCATGTCGATTCATTCCGGGCTGTATAACTTTGGTATCGGCGGCGGCGCGCTGCTCGGCAACCTGGTCAGTCTGCATCTTGGGATGGCGAATATTGGCTTTGTCGGCGCGCCGCTGGCCATCATCGCGCTGATCTTCTTCTACCTGCGGTTGTGCCGCACGCCGGACATCGTTCCTCACGAGGCTTCCGACCGTACGCACTAACGCCCTGCCGGCCGGCGGCTTGTCCGCCGCCGGTCAGTCGGCCGCCCCGCCGTCGAGCGCCAGCCAGCGCGCTCTGCTCATCCGGTATAAAACCTGACGCCGCAGCGGATGCCCTTCCGGCACCAGCGGATGATCGAAATCATCTTCAGCGCGGTGGGTCATGCCCAGGCTTTCCATCACGCGTCGGGAACGCACATTATGCGGCACGGTATTGGCGATAATTTCAGCCCGATCGGGCTGTTGAAAGCCTGAAGCCAGCGCCGCGCGCGCCGCCTCCACGGCATAACCTTGCCCCCAGGCGCGGCGATCGAGCCGCCATCCCACCTCGACGGCCGGCGTGAAATGGGCCGGGTAACCGACCTGCAGCAGCCCTACCGTACCGATAAAGGCGCGCGTATCGCGCCGCTCAACCGCCCAGAAGCAGAAACCATGGCGCTGATAATGGGCGATTTGTCGATCGATCCAGCCGTCGCTCTGCTGGCGCGTGGTCAGCGGCATCAGATAAGCCATAACGTCCTGATCGGCGCACAGGCCGGCAAACGGTCGGCGGTCGCTCTCCTGCCAGGGGCGCAGGATTAAACGGGGTGTGGCGATCATCTCCTCTTCCTCTTTCATGCCGGCGACGTATGCCGGCTTTTTCGTTGATCTCTAAGCGAATAATATCATGCTTTATCGGCCGTCCGGGCGTGTCGCCGGAGATATCCGCGGCGCCAGGGCATGTCTGCGCAGGATAAAAAAACGAACCGTCCGGTAATTTTGTGAGGCGATTCAAAAAAATCATCGGGCAGAGGGGAATAATTAACTAACCTTTGTGACGAGGCTAAAGGGTAAAGCCGGCCGCGACCGGCGCGCCATCCGGCATCGACACGAATACCGCCGACGGCGGCGTTTACTATTTTTCTCAGCGTAAATAAGGAGATATGACAATGACTGCGACTTCAGCCAGGCAAGACACTATTGCGCGTCAATGGTGGAAGGAGGCCGTTGTTTACCAGATCTATCCGCGTTCGTTCAACGACAGCAATGGGGACGGCATCGGCGATCTGAACGGTATTACGGAGAAGCTCGACTACCTGCAGCAGCTCGGCGTCAATGTCATCTGGCTTAGCCCGCACTTCGATTCGCCCAATGCCGATAACGGCTACGATATTCGCGATTACCGCAAGGTGATGAAGGAGTTCGGCACGATGGCCGATTTTGATCGGATGCTGGCCGGCATTCGGCAGCGCGGTATGCGTCTGATTATCGATCTGGTGGTTAACCACACCAGCGACGAACATCAGTGGTTCGTTGACAGTCGATCGTCGCGCGATGATCCGAAGCGCGACTACTATATCTGGCGCGACGGCAAGGGGGATAACCCGCCCAACAATTACACGTCGTTTTTCGGCGGCTCCGCCTGGCGCAAGGATGAACATACCGGCCAGTACTATCTGCATTATTTCGCCGTTAAACAACCCGATCTTAACTGGGATAATGAGCAGGTGCGGGAAGAGGTGTATCAACTGATGCGCTTCTGGCTGGACAAAGGGGTTTCCGGTTTTCGCATGGACGTCATTCCCTTTATCTCCAAACGGGACGGGCTGCCGGATCTCAGCGCGGAACAGCTCAGTCAGCCGGAAAAAAGCTATGCCTGCGGCCCCCGGCTGCACGACTACCTGCAGGAGATGAACCGTAAAGTGCTGGCGCATTACGACAGCATGACGGTCGGCGAAGCTTTTGGCGTGAGCTATGAACAGGCGCCGCTGTTTACCGATAGCCGGCGCAACGAACTGAATATGATTTTCCACTTCGACCTGGTGCGGCTGGATCGCGACGGCTGGCGTAAGACGCCGTGGACGCTGTCTCAGCTGCGCGCGGTTTTCGGTCGGCTCGATCAGGTGGCCGGCGAGCACGGCTGGAACACCAGCTTTTTAACCAACCATGATAATCCGCGCGCCGTCTCTCATTTCGGCGACGATAGCCCGCAGTGGCGCGCCGCCTCGGCCAAAGCGCTGGCCACCATGTCGCTGACTCAACGCGCTACGCCCTTTATCTATCAGGGCGATGAGCTGGGGATGACCAACTACCCGTTCGTCAGCAAAGAACAGTATGAAGATATCGAGGTGCGCGGGCTGTGGCAGGAACTGGTCGCCGGCGGCGAGGTGACGGAGAAGGAATTTCTCGATCATATGCGCTGCAACAGCCGGGACAACGCGCGCACGCCGTTCCAGTGGCGCGACGCGCCGCACGGCGGTTTTACTACCGGCACGCCCTGGCTGGCGGTCAACCCGAACTATCGGCAGATCAACGCCGCAGCGCAGCTTGACGACCCGGATTCGGTCTATCACTACTACCGCCGGCTGATCGCGGTGCGGCGCCGCGTGCCGGCGCTGATCTACGGCGCGTGGCAGGATCTCGAACCGAACAACGAGTCGGTCTTCGCCTATACGCGCACGCTGAATCAGGAACGCTATCTGGTGGTGATTAACTTTGCCCGTCAGTCGATTTGCTACCGCTTGCCCGCGGGGCTGTCGATCGGCGAATGCCTGCTGAGCTGCAATGCCGGGGCGGAAGCGGCGTGCGGCGACGTCAGTCTCGACCTGCAGCCCTGGCAGGCCGCGATCTATCGGCTGAGTTAAGCCGTCCCCTGCCTGCCGGCGGTTTTACTCCTCGCCCGCCGGCAGGCGGCTCCACTGCGCCAGCGAGCGCAGCGCGCGGTCGACTTCCTCGCTCCAGCCGAAGCCGGCGTTCAGTCGCAGGCAGTGATCGAAACGTCGGTCGGTGGAAAACAGATGGCCGGGGGCGATGCCGATGCCGTGCTCGCGCGCCAGCCGGAACAACTCGTGCGACGGCAGGCAATTCGCCGGCATCTCCACCCACAGCACGTAGCCGCCTTGCGGCGCGGAAACCCGTGTGCCGGCGGGAAAGTGGCGCAGCACGGCCGCGCGCAGCCGGACGATCTGCCGCGCCAGCTCGCGACGCAGCTGGCGCAGGTGGGCGTCGTAACCGCCGTTTTTGAGCAGTTCCGCCACGGCGGCCTGCGGCAGAATGCTGGTGCCCATGGTGGAGGTGTATTTCAGCGCGGCGATTTTTCGGCTCCATTGGCCGCCGCTCAGCCAGCCGATGCGCAGACCGGGCGCGATGGTTTTCGAAAAGCCGCTGCACAGGATCACCTGCGAACTGAAGGCGCGCAGGGGAAAGGGGCGCGCCGCGCCGAATGCGGTATCGCCGAAGGTATCGTCCTCAATGATGGTAACGCCGTATTGATCCGCCAGCCGGGTGAGGGCGGCCTTGTTCTCGTCGGTCATCGTGGTGCCGACCGGGTTATTGACGTTGGCCAGCGCCACCCAGGCCGTGACCACGCGCTGGCTGAACAGCGTCGCCAGCTGTTGCGCGTCGGTGCAGCCCTGCTCATCGCGGCCGACTTCCACCACTTTCAACCCCAGGTTGCTCAGCATCTGCAGCAGGACAAAATAGCAGGGCGAGTCCACCGCCACGCTATCGCCCGGCCGGGTGACGGCGCGCAGGGCCAGCGACAGCGCTTCGATACAGCCGTTGGTGACGATAATTTCTTCGGCCTTGAGGCTGCAGCCATAGTCCACCGCGCGGCGCGCGATCTCGGCCTGCAGCGGCGGGTAGCCTCCGCCTTTGATGGCGTTGCCCAACAGCTGCGGCTGGCGATAGCTGAGCTGGCGCATCAGCAGGCCGATTTTGCGAATGGGGTAGAGGCTGCCGGCGCCGTTCGCCAGGTCGAGCCGCACGCGGCAGTCGCTGCCGAGCATCGCCAGGTGCAGTTCGGTCTGCTGATCGAGCGGTGCGATGGTCACCGGCTGCAGCGGCGCGGCCGGCGCCTGTTCGGGCAGGGCGGCGTAAAAGCCGGACTTCGGGCGCGCCTGGGCATAGCGCTCGTCCTCAAGGGTGCGCAGCGCCTTGAGCGTGGTGGTCATACTGGAGCCGTACTGGGTGGCCAGCTTCCTGACCGACGGGAGCTTGCTCCCGGCAGGCAGCGTTCCTTCAAGGATTGACTGTTTCAGCTGTTCCGCTATCCGGCGGTAACGGCTCGTCTGTTCTGCCATCTGTTCTGCCTTATATCGTACCGAACTGTGCCTATCGTCCGGTCGGTTTTATCGTTACATTCCCGGTTGTGCCGGTCACTGAAGTATACCCGCCATACTTCGGGCTGCGGGGGCGTCGGCTGCGTTCAAATCCGTTTCCGACGAATTTACGCCTCGCCCGTCGCTTTTCCGCAGCCCGAATTATTCCGGGTATAAGCGTGCAATCAATTTAAATATCAATTGATTAATAAAATACACCCGCCGCACCCGGGGCGCAAAGTCGTTGCCGTCTTAACGACGCGCCGGGCTGATGGTGCGGCGATATTACGAATTTAACGGGAATAAATCATATGACGCTTTCGACTATCGATCCTGACATCGCCTCTCTGGTGTCTTGCGAGCTGCAGCGACAGGAAAATAATATTGAATTGATCGCTTCCGAGAATTATGTCAGTCCGGCGGTGCTGGAAGCGCAGGGGTCGGTGCTGACCAATAAATACGCGGAGGGCTATCCGGGCAAGCGCTACTACGGCGGCTGCCACGTGGTGGACAAAGTGGAGGCGCTGGCGATTGAACGCGCCTGCGCGCTGTTCGGCGCCGATTATGCCAATGTGCAGCCCCATTCGGGTTCGCAGGCCAACCAGGCGGTATTTCTGACCGTGCTGCAGCCCGGCGATACCATTCTCGGTATGGCGCTGGCGGACGGCGGTCATCTGACCCACGGCGCCAGCGTCAATTTCTCCGGCAAGATGTACCGGACCATTGCTTACGGGCTGGATGCGGTCAGTGAAGATATCGACTATCAACAGGTGGAACGACTGGCGCGCGAACACCGGCCGAAACTGATTATCGCCGGCGCCTCCGCCTGGTCGCGCACCTTCGATTTCGCTCGTTTTCGCCGTATCTGCGACGAGGTGAATGCGTATCTGATGGTTGATATGGCGCACTATGCCGGGCTGGTGGCGGCGGGCGTCTACCCTTCGCCGGTCGGCATCGCGGATTTTGTGACCACGACTACCCATAAAACTCTGCGCGGCCCGCGCGGCGGCTTGATACTGGCAAAAGCGCAATTTGGCGCGGCGCTGGATAAAACGCTGTTTCCCGGTTACCAGGGCGGGCCGCTGATGCACGTTATCGCCGCCAAAGCGGTAGCGTTTCGCGAGGCGGCGGACGACAGTTTCCGGCGTTATCAGCGCCAGGTGGTGGCCAACGCGCGGGAGATGGCCGCGACCCTGAGCCAGCGCGGGCTGCGCATCGTTTCCGGCGGCACCGACTGCCACATGTTTCTGGTCGATCTGAGCGCCAGAGGCATCAGCGGCAAAGACGCCGAAGCGTTGCTGGAAAGCGCCCACATTACGCTGAACAAAAATGCGGTGCCGGGCGACGTACAGAAGGCGAACGTCACCGGCGGGATCCGCATCGGTACGCCGGCTATCACTACGCGCGGTTTCGCCGTCGCGGAAGCGCGCATGCTGGCCGGGCTGATCGCCGATCTGTTGGATGCGCCGCAGGATGAAGCGGTGCTGGCGCGGGTGCGCGACGCGGCGTTGACGCTGTGCGCGCGTTTCCCGGTCTATCGCGCGGTGCGCTGACGCCCTCCCTCACCACGCCAGGCGGACGACGTTGCGCCCGGCTTACCGCCTCTGCCGGGCGAACCTGTGTTATGCGCGTCCGGCCGCGACGGCGCCTTTCCGCCGGCAGTCGCGGTTTTCCTGTCCATCGTCGGTTTGTCCGGGAATTAGATTAAATGTTGAGATCGGCCGGCTCTTTCGATTAAATCGATGTTATGTGTGTATTCCGGGCGAGGCCATGCGCGCCGTCGTCTCCGCGTCCCGGCATCTGATAAAGGGATAGGACTCATGCTGACATTACGCCAGATTCGCCATTTTATTGCCGTTGCCGAGACGGGGTCGATTTCCGCCGCGGCGCAGACGGCGTTTGTCTCGCAATCGTCGCTGACGCTGGCGATCCAGCAATTGGAAACCGAAACCGGCGTGCGCCTGTTTGAACGGCACGCCAAAGGGATGACGCTGACTCATCAGGGGCATCAGTTTTTACGCCAGTCTTACCTGATCCTGGCCACGGTGGAAAACGCCACGCGCAGCCTGCAGGTCGGCAGCGAAAGCATTACCGGCGCGCTGACCATCGGCGTGACCAGTCTGGTGGCGGGCTACTTTTTGGTCGATCTGTTAAAACGTTTCAAAGCGTCTTACCCCAATGTCACCGTACAGGTTGTGGAGGATGAGCGTCGCTATATTGAGCATCTGCTGGTGAGCGGAGAAATCGATATCGGGGTACTGATTCTCTCTAATCTGGAAGATCGCGACGCGCTGCAAACGGAAGTGCTGTCTCACTCTCCCTATCGTCTGTGGTTGCCGCCGCTGCATCCGTTGCTGGAACGGGACAGCATCAGCCTGGCCGATGTGGTCAATGAGCCGCTGATCCAGCTCAATGTGGACGAAATGGAAATTCACGCCCAGTATCTGTGGGCGAAGGCCGGCCTGAAACCGGAGATCGCGCTCAAAACCACCTCGACAGAGGCGGTTCGCAGTCTGGTGGCCGCCGGCATGGGGGTTTCCATCCAGCCGGATATGGCTTATCGCGCCTGGTCGCTGGAAGGCAATATGATCGAAGCCAGTAAGCTGACCGATCCGATCGAGCCGCTTGAAATCGGCCTGGCCTGGCGGCGCGGCAGCACCCGACCGCAGCTGGTGTCGCCCTTCCTCAGTATCGCGCGCGAAGGCGACGCGACGCGTAAATCCTTTTAGCACAAAATAGAGAGCATTCGATAAAATCGAATGCTCCATTCAGTAATTAACATTTGTTACCTTCCGTTAGCTTACTTATTGTGTGATTAACAAGTTATCACGTTGCTAATAATGCTTCTTGTACTCGTCGTATTTCAGGCTGCCGGGGCGCTGGCTTTGTTTCCCGGCCAGGGCATGGTTTCGCGCATAAAGGGCCAACGCTCTGCGTTGTTGAAAACGTTAATGTTTTGTCCCGAAACCCGAAGTATTTCGAGTGCGTATCGCCTAATCCAGAAGGAAATACCCAATGTCGGACGTGGATTTTGTCGCCAGCTTTTCCAGCCGCCATCTGATCAATGGGCAACTGGTCAGGGGAGAAGGGCCGGTACAGCAAATTTTTAATCCGGCCAGCGGCGAAATCGTCACGGAAATCGCGGAGACCTCCAGCGCGCAGGTCGCCCTGGCGGTCGAGGCCGGTCAGCAAACGTTCCGCCGCTGGGCGCGCACCACGCCGGCGTACCGTTCGGCGCTGCTGCTGCGCATCGCCGACGTTATCGAGCAGCAGGCTAAATCGCTGGCGGCGCTGGAGGCGCTCAACTGCGGCAAGCCGCTGCATCAGGCGCTGAATGATGATGTGCCCGCCGCGGTGGATGTATTTCGCTTCTTCGCCGGCGCGGTGCGCTGCCAGCAGGGGCAGTTGGCCGGCGAATATCAGGAGGGGCATACCTCGATGATTCGCCGCGATCCGCTCGGCGTGGTGGCGTCGATCGCGCCGTGGAACTATCCGCTGATGATGGCGGCGTGGAAAATCGCGCCGGCGCTGGCCGCCGGCAACTGCGTGGTGTTTAAGCCGTCCGAACATACGCCGCTTACTATTCTGGCGCTGGCGCCGGCGCTGAATGAGATCCTGCCGCCGGGCGTGCTGAATATCATTACCGGCAGCGGGGAGGGCGTCGGCAGCGCGCTGGTCGGCCACCCGCTGGTGCGTCTGGTGTCGGTGACCGGCGATATCGTCACCGGGCAGCGCATTCTGCAGGCCGCGTCGCGCAACGTTAAACGCACCCATCTGGAACTGGGCGGCAAGGCGCCGGTGATTGTGTGCGACGATGCGGATTTGGACGCCGCGGTACAGGCCATCAGCACCTGGGGTTATTACAACGCCGGCCAGGACTGTACCTCGGCCTGCCGGGTCTATGCTCAGGCCGCCATCTATCCGCGTCTGGTGGACGCGCTGGGCAGCGCGGTGGCCAATCTGCGTTTTGCCCGTAAGCAGGACGAGGAGAACGATCTGGGGCCGCTGATCAGCGCGCGCCAGCGCGATCGGGTTTCCAGCTTTGTCGAACGCGCGCTGAGTCAGCCGCATATCGAACTGATCACCGGCGCCGCCGCTCACTCCGGCTCCGGCTTTTACTACCAGCCCACGCTGCTGGCCGGCTGCCTGCAGAGCGATGAGATCGTGCAGCGCGAAGTATTCGGGCCGGTGGTCAGCATGACCCGCTTCGATACGCTCGACCAGGTGGTGGAGTGGGCGAATGATTCTGAATACGGACTGGCCTCCTCGATCTGGACGCAAAATATCGATATCGCCATGCAGGTCGCAGCCTGCCTGCAGTATGGCACCACCTGGATTAATACGCATTTTTCGTTAATTAGTGAAATGCCGCATGGCGGATTAAAACGATCGGGCTACGGCAGCGATTTATCCAGTTATTCATTACAGAATTACAGCGTAGTGCGACATATCATGGCCAGGTTTAAACAACAATTTTAATGATGGCTGTCTGCTGAAATTGATTGGGTATAAAGCACATCCGCTGATAATAAACGATGGCACCGTTCCTGCCATCACGACAATATTCACGACAGGAGTATTCTCATGGGGAAATCTACCGCAGTTGCCTCTTTTTCTGCAATTTGTCTGAGTATTCTATGCGGCATTCATAGTTCAAACGCCGCCGCGCCGGATTTAACCGGCAAGGGCGAAGGCCGCCTGGATATCGTTGCCTGGCCCGGCTATATCGAACGCGGCCAGAGCGATAAAAATTATGACTGGGTAACGCAATTCGAACAGGAAACCAGCTGCCAGGTTAATGTGAAAACCGCCGCCACCTCCGATGAGATGGTCAGTCTGATGGCCAAAGGCGGCTACGATCTGGTGACCGCCTCCGGCGACGCCTCGCTGCGTCTGATCGCCGGCAAGCGCGTGCAGCCTATCGATACCGGCGCCATCGCCAACTGGAAGAACGTCGATCAGCGTCTGATCAACGCGCCCTGGTACACGGTCAACGGTAAGGTTTACGGCACGCCTTATCAGTGGGGCGCGAATCTGCTGATGTTCAACAGCAAAATTTTCCCCGTGGCGCCGGAAAGCTGGTCGGTGGTGTTTAGCGAGCAGACGCTGCCCGACGGCAAATCCAATAAGGGGCGCGTACAGGCCTACGACGGGCCGATTTATATCGCCGACGCGGCGCTCTACCTGAAGAGCACGCAGCCCGGGTTGGGGATTACCGACCCCTATCAACTGAACGAAGAGCAGTATCAGGCGGTGCTGACCCTGTTGCGCAGCCAGCATGCGCTGATCCACCGCTACTGGCACGATACCTCGGTGCAGATGAGCGACTTTAAAAATGAAGGCGTGGCGGCGTCCAGTTCCTGGCCCTATCAGGCCAACGCGCTGAAAGGCGAGGGGCAGCCTATCGGTACCACGATCCCGAAAGAGGGCGTGACCGGCTGGGCGGATACCACCATGCTGGCCGCGGACGCGAAGCACCCGGTCTGCGCCTATAAATGGATGAACTGGTCGCTGGAGCCGAAGGTGCAGGGCGATATCGCGGCCTGGTTCGGCTCGGTGCCCGCCGCGCCGGCCGGCTGTCAGGCCAGCACGCTGCTGGGGGCCGGCGGCTGCGAAAATAACGGCGCCAGCTATTTCGACAAGATCGCTTTCTGGAAAACGCCGCAGGCCGAAGGCGGTAAATATGTGCCTTATAGCCGCTGGACGCAGGATTATATTGCGATTATGGGCGGACGCTAAAACGATATTGCCCGAATAATTCGGGTTGCAGAAAAGAAAATATAGCCAAGATAACGCAAATTGCAGAAATGCGGTGACGCAGCGACAAATTCGTCGGGAACGAATTTGTTCAGTCAACGGCTGACCTGCGGTGAGAGACAGGATGTCTCTTATTTATCCCCTGGCGCTTACACCGGTAAATGGCCGGGGGAGCGAAAATCTGCCGGGCGCAGATTGAAACGCCGCTGGCGGCGGCCCGGTAAGGGCGAGCCATCATGGATGGGGCGAGTAATAAAAAACGCACCTGCAGCTTGAGATATGAAGGGTATAAAGACGACGGGAAAGCTCTGTGGAATGCAGGGTTATATCGCGCGCCGGCGGCGGTTATTTATTTGCCGTCGGCGATATCGTCGTCCGACGTTTTTTTATTGAACGATGTATTACAAATAACCGCGCTTGCGCGGCTATTTGTCAGGAGTGTGTTATGTCCAATGCCGTGGAATTTATTGATGTGTGTCGTACCTTTGGCGACGTGCATGCCGTGGATCATGTGTCCATTGAAATAAAAGATGGCGAATTCTTTTCCATGCTCGGCCCTTCCGGATCGGGTAAAACCACCTGTCTGCGTCTGATCGCCGGTTTTGAACAGTTGACCTCGGGCTCGATCCGTATTCATGGCCAGGAGGCCGCGGGGCTGGCGCCCTACCAGCGCGATGTGAATACGGTGTTTCAGGATTACGCGCTGTTCCCGCACATGAGCGTGCTGGATAACGTGGCCTATGGCCTGATGGTGAAAGGCGTTGGTAAGAAGGAGCGGCGCGATCGCGCGCAAGAGTCGCTGGAGCGCGTGGCGCTGGGTTTCGTCGCCGGCCGTAAACCGGCCCAGCTTTCCGGCGGTCAGCGTCAGCGGGTGGCGCTGGCGCGGGCTTTAGTCAACCAGCCCAGCGTACTGTTGCTGGATGAGCCGCTGGGGGCGCTGGATCTTAAACTGCGCGAGCAGATGCAGGGCGAACTGAAAAAGCTGCAGCGCGAGCTGGGCATTACGTTTATTTTCGTTACCCACGATCAGAGCGAAGCGCTGTCGATGTCCGATCGCGTGGCGGTATTCAATAATGGCCGCATCGAGCAGGTGGATGCGCCGCGCGAACTTTATATGCAGCCGAAAACGCCGTTTGTGGCGGAGTTCGTCGGCACCTCGAATGTATTGCCGGCCGAACTGGCGCAGCGCCTGACCGGCGAAGCGGCCAGCTATGCCATTCGGCCCGAGCATATCTGGCTGACGGAATCCGCCGTCGGCGCCAGGAGCGGCGACATCAGCGTGTCGGCTCAGCTAAAGGATATTCACTATCAGGGCGCCGCCACGCGTTATGAATTAATGCTGCCGCAGGGCGAGCGCCTGCTGGTGAGCGAATCGAACGGCCAGAGCGGGGCGCAGCGTCCTCTGTTGTGTATCGGCCAGTTGGTGACCGCCTGCTGGGATCGCAGCGCGATGGTGACGTTGCAGGAGGCGCGCTGATGGATGAGGGCCTGATGGCGTCAACGCGCCGTACCGGCCGGCTGCACAGGCTGGCCCACTTTTTCTATCGTCGCCCCGGCTTTTATCTGGCGCTGCTGCTGATCCCGCCGCTGCTGTGGTTTGGCGCTATTTATCTCGGTTCGCTGCTGGCGCTGCTGTGGCAGGGGTTTTATACCTTCGACGATTTTACCATGACGGTGTCGCCGACGCTGACGCTGGCGAATATTCAGGCGCTGTTCAGCCCGGTCAATTACGACATTATTATCCGCACGCTGACGATGGCGCTGCTGGTATCGCTGTTTAGCGCCGTGCTGGCCTTTCCCATCGCCTGGTACATGGCGCGCTATACCCGCGGCCGGCAGAAGGCGTTTTTCTATATCGCCATTATGATGCCGATGTGGGCCAGCTATATCGTCAAGGCCTACGCCTGGACGCTGTTGCTGTCGCGCGACGGCGTGATTCAGTGGTTCCTGCAGCATCTCGGTCTTGAGTGGGTGCTGAGCAACATTCTGCTGCTGCCCGGCATCGGCGGCAATACGCTGTCCACCTCCGGGCTGGGGCGTTTTCTGGTGTTCGTCTATATCTGGCTGCCGTTTATGATCCTGCCGATTCAGGCCGCGCTGGAGCGCCTGCCCAACTCGCTGCTGCAGGCCTCGGAAGATCTGGGCGCGCTGCCGCAGCAAACCTTCCGCTACGTGGTGCTGCCGCTGGCGATACCGGGCATCGCCGCTGGTTCGATCTTTACCTTCTCGCTGACGCTCGGCGACTTTATCGTGCCGCAGCTGGTGGGGCCGCCGGGCTTCTTTATCGGCAATATGGTTTATTCCCAGCAGGGGGCGATCGGCAATATGCCGATGGCGGCCGCGTTCACGCTGGTGCCGATTGTTCTGATTGCGCTTTATCTGGCGCTGGTTAAACGACTGGGGGCTTTCGATGCACTCTAAACGCGCGCCGCTGTTGTTGAAATTGTCGGCATGGGCCGGGGTGCTGTTTCTGCACTTCCCGCTGATTATCATCGCCGTCTACGCCTTTAATACCGAGGACGCCGCCTTCAGCTTTCCGCCGCAGGGCTTCACGCTGCGCTGGTTCCGGCTGGCCGCCGAGCGGCAGGATATTCTGCAGTCCGTCGGCCTGTCGCTGAAAATCGCCGCGATGGCCACGCTGCTGGCGCTGGTGCTCGGCACCCTGGCGGCCGCCGCGCTCTACCGGCGCGATTTTGCCGGCAAAAACAGCATAATGCTGATGTTTATGTTGCCGATCGCGCTGCCGGGCATCATTACCGGCCTGTCGCTGCTGTCCGCCTTCCGTTCTGTGGATCTCGAACCGGGCATGCTGACCATCGTTATCGGCCACGCCACCTTTTGTATGGTGATTGTCTTTAACAATGTGATCGCGCGCTTTCGGCGGATCTCGTACCCGCTGATCGAAGCCTCGATGGACCTGGGCGCGGATGGCTGGCAGACGTTTCGCTACATTATTTTGCCGAATCTGGCCACCGCATTGCTGGCCGGGGGGATGCTGGCGTTCGCTCTTTCATTCGATGAAATTATCGTCACCACCTTTACCGCCGGGCATGAGCGCACGTTGCCGATCTGGCTGCTGAATCAACTGGGCAGGCCGCGCGATGTGCCGATAACCAACGTAGTTGCGCTGTGCGTCATGCTGTTGACCATGCTGCCGATTCTCGGCGCCTGGTATCTGACCAAAGACAGCACGGACGTCGCAGGCGATGGTAAATGATGCCCGGATTCAATGAAATAATCACGGGCCATCGCGTGCGCGCATCGGTCCGCAATAATCACGCAAGAAGGAAATTACGATGCAAACACACATG
Source organism: Affinibrenneria salicis (assembly GCF_008710095.1). Next base: position 62,762 of record NZ_VYKJ01000018.1, on the reverse strand, counting down.
TTGATCAACGGCCAGTTAGTGGCAGGCGAGGGCAGCGCGCTGCCGATCTACAACCCGGCGACCGGCGAGGTCATCACCCGCATCGCACAGGCGACGCCGCAGCAGGTCGATCTGGCCGTCAGCGGCGCGCATACGGCGTTCGCCGACTGGGGGCAGACCACGCCGAAAGAGCGCGCAGAATGTCTGCTGCAGTTGGCGGACGCCATTGAGCAGCAGGGCGAGGCGTTTTCCCGTCTGGAATCGCTTAACTGCGGCAAACCGCTGCACTGCGTGCTGAATGACGAGATCCCGGCGGTCGCCGACGTGTTCCGTTTTTTCGCCGGCGCCTGTCGCTGTCTGAACGGTATGGCGAGCGGTGAATATCTCACCGGCCATACCTCGATGATCCGCCGCGATCCGCTCGGCGTGGTGGCGTCGATCGCGCCGTGGAACTATCCGCTGATGATGGCGGCCTGGAAGCTCGGTCCCGCGCTGGCGGCCGGCAACTGCGCGGTGATTAAACCGTCCGAACTGACGCCGCTGAGCACGCTGAAGCTGGCGCAGCTGGCGGCGGATATTCTGCCGCCGGGCGTCCTGAACGTGGTGTTCGGCGACGGGGCGTCGGTCGGCGACGCGCTGACCGGTCACGATAAAGTACGCATGGTTTCGCTGACCGGTTCGATCCGCACCGGCGAGCACATCATTCGCCACACCTCGCCCGGCATCAAGCGTACCCATATGGAACTGGGCGGCAAGGCGCCGGTGATCGTGTTCGACGACGCGGATATCGATCAGGCCGTCGACGCCATCCGCAATTTCGGTTTCTACAACGCCGGCCAGGACTGCACCGCCGCCTGCCGCGTCTATGCCCAAAAGGGCATCTATCCGCAGCTGGTCGCCGCGCTGGGCGAAGCGGTCGCCTCGCTGAAGATGGGCGCGCCGGACGACGAAACGACCGAGCTGGGGCCGTTGATCAGCCAGCAGCATCTTGAACGCGTACAGGGTTTTGTCGATCGCGCGCGCGCCACCGGCCATATTCAGGTGGTCACCGGCGGCGCGAAAGGACCGGGGGCGGGCTACTATTTCCAGCCGACCGTGCTGGCCGGCGCGCGCCAGCAGGATGAGATCGTGCAGAGCGAGGTGTTCGGACCGGTGGTCAGCGTGACCGAGTTCGAGGATGAAGCGCAGGTGATGGGATGGGCCAACGACTCCAGCTACGGACTTGCCTCATCGGTCTGGACCCGCGATCTCGGCCGCGCGCACCGCCTGAGCGCCCGCCTGCAGTACGGCTGCACCTGGGTGAACACGCACTTTATGCTGGTCAGCGAAATGCCGCACGGCGGGCAGAAGCTGTCCGGCTACGGCAAGGATATGTCGATGTACGGACTGGAAGATTACACCGTGGTGCGGCACGTGATGATCAAGCACTGATACTGGCGCTCTGGGTTTTGATGTCGCGGGGGTGAATATGAGTACGGTAAACCGGCCAGGATACTGCACATTGTGTACGTCAACCTGCGGGGCCATCTACAGCATCGAAAATGACCGGATCGTCTCGATTCGTAATGATGCCGATCACCCCACCGGCGGCGCGATGTGCCTGAAAGGCAAGTCTGCATCCGAGCTGATCGACAACCCGGAGCGCCTGACGCACCCGATGCGGCGCACCAACCCGAAGGGCAGCAAGGATCCGGGTTGGGCGGCCATATCCTGGGACGAGGCGCTCGATGAAATCGCCGGGCGCCTGCTTGCTATCAAGGCGCAGTCGGGCGCTCATGCGGTGGCGTTCGGCATTACCACGCCCAATGGAACGCCGATAGCCGACAGCAGCGAATGGATTGAGCGCTTCATCTACACCTTCGGCAGCCCCAATATTTGTTACGCCGCCGAAATCTGCAACTGGCACAAAGAAATCGCCCACAGTTTTACCTATGGCTGCGGAATGCCGGCGCCTGACTATCTCAATTCCGATCTGATCGTGCTCTGGGGTCACAACCCGACCAACACCTGGCTCGCTCAGGCGCATTCGATCGGTGAAGCGCGTAAAGCGGGAGCAAAACTGATCGTTGTCGACCCGAGGGATACCGCGCTGGCTCGCGAGGCGGATGTATGGCTCCGCATACGCCCCGGAACCGACGCGGCATTGGCCATGGGGCTGGCGAACGCTTTTCTTGAAAGCGGCGCGTACGATCGGTCGTTCGTTCATCAGTGGACGAACGGCGCCCTGCTGGTACGGACGGATACCGGCCGCATGCTTCGTGGCGCGGAGGTGGGGCTGACGCTTGACAACGCGTACGTCTATTTCGATCGGACCACCCAGGACCTTCAGCCGCATTTGGCCGCGCTTGCTGGCGGCTGCATACCCGACGCCGCTCAGCTCAATGTTGAGCAGAGCATCACGCTGGTATCGGGAGAGCAGGTGAAATGCGCCTCTGCGTTCACCCTCTATCGTCGCGCATGTCTGCCATTCGATATGGAGAAAACCGCGCAGGCAACCTGGATCGACGCCGATAAAATTGAGCAGGCCGCGACGCTGATCGCCTCATCGCAGCGGATCAGCCTGCACAGCTGGACCGGCGTGGAACAACACAACAATGCGACCCAGAGCCAACGTGCCATCTCCTGCTTCTATGCGCTGACGGGATGTTTCGACGCGCAGGGCGGCAACAGGATTTTCGGCTCGCTGAAATCCGTCACGGTCAACGACCTCTCCCTCCTCGCGCCAGAGCAGCTGGAAAAAGCGCTTGGCTACCGCGATCGCCCCATCGGCCCTTCCGCCAATGGCTGGGTGACTTCGCGCGAGCTCTATGAGGCGATATTGAACGCCGATCCTTATCAGATTCGCGCGCTGGTCTCATTCGGCGGCAATCTGTTGCTGGCTCAGTCCGATCGACAAATGGCGGAGCGGTCGTTCGAAGCACTCGAATTTCATGTTCACTGCGATCTGTTTATCAACCCGACGGCAGAGTACGCCGATATCGTCTTGCCGGTGAATACGCCGTGGGAGCGCGAGGCATTGCGCATTGGGTTTGCCATCACGACCAGGGCGCAGGAGTGGGTGCAACTTCGCCAGCAGATGGTATCGCCCCGGCACGATACACGGTCGGATACCGATATCGTATTTGCGCTGGCCGGAAGAATGGGCATGCGCGAAGAGTTCTTCGGTGGCGACAAGGAAGCCGCCTGGAACGCGATGCTGGCGCCGCTTGGCCTCACTACCGGGCAATTGCGCCAACAGCCTGCCGGGGTAAGAATCCCCATTGAACACGCAACCGAAAAGTATCGTCTGACCGGATTCAACACGGCTTCGGGATTGATCGAAATTTACTCCGAATCCCTGCACGTCAGGGGCTACGCTGCGCTGCCTGGCTTTGAGGCGGGCGATATCATCCAGCCGAACGAGGCGTATCCCTACGTACTCTCCTCGGCCAAGAGCGGTTACTTCTGTCATAGCCAGCATCGCCAGCTCGCTGGATTACGGAAAAAGTCGCGCAATCCCACCCTGGAGCTGTCGCAACAATTGGCGGCCGAACTCCATATTGCCGATCTTGATTGGGTCATCGTCACCACTCGCACAGGACAAGCGAGGTTCCAGGCCAGAGTGAATCCAAATCTGCATCCCAGGGTCGTATTCGGCCAGCATGGGTGGTGGCAGCCATGCATCCCGCTCGGCGCTTCAGGCATGCCGGTATCAGGCCCGCAAAACAGCAACTACAACGGTTTGATTGACGCCGACGAGAAAGATCCGGTCAGTGGATCGGTTCCGCTTAGAGCGTTTACTTGTTCACTGCGGCGGGAAGATCAAACGTTGCTGGCGCCGGGCCGCTGGCCTGATTTCAGGGACTTCTACGTCAGTGAAATGGTCGCCGAAGCGAACGGCGTTCATCGGGTGCACCTGCGCCCGCTCGATAACTCGTTGTTGCCTGGCTTCGATGCTGGTCAGCACATTACTATTCGGGTAACGCTGCGCAGCGGAATGGTCGTTAGCCGCGCTTATTCCCTGGTGGGGATCGCCAGCGAGCGGCCTGTCGAGCAATATGCAATCTGTGTTCGCAACTCACAAGCCGACGATGTCGATGAGCCATTGCAGCCAAGCGTGTCCCACCACATCAATCGGCATTTGGCGCCTGGCGATCGGGTCGGGGTCCAGGCGCCCGGCGGAAACTTCACGATTCCCTGTCAGGCAGGGAGACCGCTGGTCTTTCATGCCGGCGGCATCGGCATCACGCCGTTTATGACGGTGCTGGAAACGGCCGCTCTCGCCCAATCCAAAACCAGAATGTTGCTGATCTACGGCAACAGAAACTCAGCGGCGCACGTCTTTCGGTTACGGCTGAAACAGCTCAAAGCGCAGTTGCCGGGATTAGAGATCATCGACGTCTATAGCCGTCCTCTTCCCTCGGATCAGCCTGGCGTTGATTTTAACTACCAGGGATACGTCGACTGCAGCATGATCCCCGAAGCGTTCACCACCGGTCGGCCGTTGCACTACATGTGCGGCGCTGAATCGATGATGTCGGCGATGACCAGCCAGCTGATCGCCAGCGGCGTTCCGAAAGCCGATATATTCAAAGAAGCCTTTAAATCTTCAGTCAATATCAGCGCCGTCGCCGCAGGAGAATTCGACGTTAACTTTGCCCGGTCGAATAAAACGATTCGCTGGACAAGTCAGTGCGGGGTTTTACTCGACTTTGCGACGGCAAATGGCATCACCCTGGCCAGCGGGTGCCGGGTGGGGCAGTGCGAGAGCTGCGCAGTGAACGTTTTAGACGGGCGCGTACTGCATCTCCAGGGGAACCCGGACGAAGACAATGTTTGCCTGACGTGCCAGGCGATCCCTGGTTCCGACATCACTTTGGACGCCTGAAGCATTTAAAAAGCAAGCGGAAAATAAGTTATCGGGGGCTGGTGCGGCCACAGAAAAAATAAACGCAATATTAATATCAACGCTATCGCCGCCGGCGTTTTCTCATCCTGCTCAGGGCTCAGGGCTCAGGGCTCAGGGCTCAGGGCTCAGGGCTCAGGGCTCAGGGCTCAGGGCTCAGGGCTCAGGGCTCAGGGCTCAGGGCTCAGGGCTCAGGGCTCAGGGCTCAGGGTTCATGGCTAAAAGCCCAAAGCCCATACTCTGCCTGAGCCTGTTCGTCGTTATCTGGCTGCGCATATAGCCACAGGCCGCCCCTTTCAGCTTGATAGTCATGGACTCACTGCCTGAGGTGGGCAACGCTGGCGGGAGTCGTTCCCATAAGGACCGATAGTGATGGCTTTCGGCCGCGGCGTTTATTTCATTCACGCCGCATTAGCCGCGCAGTAAGCGCGTTAGCGGTTCCGTTTTGGCATCATCTCCGCTATAGATAAAAGCGGCCGTCATCATTCGATGACGGCCGCCCGCGGATCAACCGGCTACAGCGTTACAACAGGTTGCCGCAGCCTGATGTATTAACGCGACTTTACTTTATAGACGCCTGATTGCCACGGATTTAACGTCAGCTCGCGGCTTTCGTCCGCGCCGGCCTTGCCGTTATTCTCAACCACCGTTTTCTCGATTGAGAGATCCTGCGGCAACGCATATTGCTGCGCTGCTTCCGTAAAGTTGATGATAATAAGATATTTATCGCTGCCGAGCGTGCGGGTGTAGGCCAGCACTTCGTTGTTGTCAGGATCGAGATCCTGCTGCGTTCCGGTCACCAGCGCCGGCGTATCGCGCCGTATCGTGATGAGCTTGCGGAAATAGTTATAGACCGAATTATCATCGTTAACCTGGTTTTTGGCATTAATCGACGGGTAATTGGGATTAACCGCCAGCCACGGGGTGGCGGTGGTAAAACCGGCCTGCGGCGTGTCGTCCCATTGCATCGGCGTGCGGCTGTTATCCCGGCTGCTAAAACTCAGGTGTTTGAAAAACAGCGCAGGGTCTACCTTGCCGCTATCGACATAATCCCTGATGAAGCCCGTATCCTCAATGTCGTGGAAATCCGCAAGGCTTTTGAACGGATAATTCGTCATACCCAACTCGGCGCCCTGATAAATAAAGGGGCTGGCGCGCTGCGTTAATTGCAGGGTCGCCAGCGCTTTGGCCGAGTTTTCACGGTATTGTGGTTTATCGCTGCCGTAATGAGAGACTTCGCGTTGATTATCGTGGTTGGTCAGGAAGAAGGCGTTCCAGCCGTGTTCGCCGGTTGACTGATCGACCCGGGTGATCGTTTTTCTCAGCTGAGACAGCGTCCAGGGGCGGCTAAACCAGCGATCCGCCGCATCGCGATCGAATCTGATTACATCATAAATGATGGCGAGGTTGGCTTCATTCCTTGCCGGGTCGGTGTACATCGGATTCTGGTCGAGCGGTACGGCAAACATCTCTCCCGCGATAACATTTTGCGCCGGCAGCTTCAGCTTGCTTTTCAGCTCGCTAAAATAACGGTGCACATTCGGCCCGCTGGCATAGACCATGGGGAAGTTTTTCAGTTCCTGCGGATTTAAGTCGGGCAGGCCCTGCGTTTTCGAAATGGTCACCAGCGAGTCAAAGCGCAGACCTGAAACGCCTTTGTCTAACCAGAAGTTAATGATCTCCGCCATTTCATTGCGAACTTTCTCATTATCCCAGTTTAAATCCGGCATCTGCTTGCCGTAATAATGGAGATAATATTGATCGGTTTCGGCGCTTTTTTGCCAGGCGGAGCCGCCCATAAAGGAAGGATAGTTGTTGGGCGGCTGATCGCCTTTCCCTTCCCGCCAGATATAATAATCGCGATAAGGATTATTTTTACTGCTCCGGCTGGCGACGAACCAGGCGTTTTGGTCGCTGGTATGATTGATGACCATATCAATCATCAAATGCATATCACGCTTTTTTAACTCGGCAATAAGTCGGTCAAAATCGGATAAATTACCAAATGCTTTGAGTATTTTTCTGTAGTCGGCGACATCATATCCGCCGTCGTGCAGCGGGGAATCATAATGAGGCGATATCCATATCACATCCACGCCAAGGTTTTTCAGATAATCCAGCTTTTCTATTACGCCGTTAATATCGCCGACGCCATCGGCATTACTGTCTTTGAACGAGCGCAGATAGATCTGATAAAAAACGGCCTTCTTCCACCAGGGCACGTTATCCTGCTGAATAGTGTCGGCTGCCGGGCTATTTTGCTGCGCATCGGCAGTCATAATAGAAAAGAAAGAAATGATGAGCATTGTGAGTGAAAAAAGAATATGTCTGTTTCTGACTTGCGCCATGCGTTACTCCTGTGAATCCTTCCAAAGTAAAATGATTATAAAATTAAATTTATGTTTTGCAATGAAGGTATAATTATATAATTGTTAACCTTATGTGTTGATATTGAAATTTAACAAATGTTGTTTTGTTTAATTATATGATTTTAAATGACTAATTTTATTTCTGGTAAGCGATCGGTGACAGGCTCTGTTACAGATTACTTAATCTCACCGGTTTTTATTTTTTGCCTTAAGTATTACTATTGCTAATGTTTTTGGGTGTCATTATCATTCGGTTATGGCGATGCACAACTATGGTGCTATTTGTGCGCAAGTTATATCCGGCTGCCTCATTATGGGGCGAAGGACGCTTGTAAATAATAACGTCGGGTGACGAAAGGTGAGCTAATATTGATAACCCGACCAGCAAAAATAATTTTCACCGAATTTTTCTTTTATTATTTTAATGAAGCGGCGGCTAATTTTAATCCACCGGATATTTTTACTTTGCGGGCGGCCGGATATCGCCATCCTGGTCATTCTTCAAATCGCAGACACGTTGGTTGCGTTCTATTACCCGGCCCGGGTCTGGGGCCGGCGCATAAAAATCCAATGTCGGGTATTGTTCAAAACAATAACGTTTGGTCCTGCCGCCTGAGGTATGCGGTATACCCAAAATCATTCGAGTTGCTGGAAGGCGGTAACGCAGCAACAAACTCGTTGGCAACCTGAGGGATCCCCTCCAACTCTATTCTCCTGATAATTTCCTGAACAAAACAGGGATGGCCGCCATCAAAGCCAGCAAGGTCGAGCCTGTACATGATGTTATGTAATTAACTGATTTTTATATCTTTAATCTAATATCACGACAGCTTGATTTATGGACGAAAGGATCTGGTCAATGAACTAAATAGCTTTGCATAATAGCGCTACGCGTGCAGGGCATGACATCCCACCAGTACTGGCCCCGCACGATGAGAAGTGGAGCATCAATGTGCGAAATTATTTAGCCAGGGATCTTAAATCCCTGAGTGATCTCAATCAGTTCGAGCGCTTGCTGAAAAAAAACAGTGTCGAGGCAGCGCTCAACGCTGAGATGATCCACCACCTCGCTACGGGGAACACCAGTTCAAACCGGGCAACAACTCCCGTAATGGCTATTCCGCAAAGACTGCAACAGTCCGCCGTCAGTCACTTCAGTGCACAACGATTCATGCCCACAGCACTCACCTGCGGCGTTCTGCGGCATTTTCGGGGGAGACACCGGCTCAGGTATCAGAATTGTGCTGAGGGGTTTTCAGTCGATGCAGGGAAGAAACGTTATGGTAAATCGGGGACGGCTGATGGCCATGTTTTGATGTGAAATCCTATTGATGGCCATCAATTTATCTCATTGATTTATTGAGCTTTTAGAAATGAGATAGCTATCGACTTCGCTTACTGAGCATTCATCGTCAGATGCATCATTTTTAGTGATCACTTCATAGGTTTCGCCATCTTTGGCGTGGAACATAAATTTGAATATATTTGTGTATAGATGATGGGGCTTTTTCTCTGAGGCTAACAGCGTGATTTCTGTCTTTGACTCGTCGAGGTCAGTGATATCAACAATGCCGGAGTTTTTAAGCCAAACTTCCGTCATGTTCATTGGCCATGAGTGACAGTCGTTTGGAACGGCCTTTGCGCTGGCAGCGACCGGGAGTAACGCTAAAAAAAATAGCGCAGATTTCATCTTTGTCATTATCTTTCCACCTCTATGCTTCTATTTTCGCTGAGCCATATTCTCTGCCTGATCAGTAGCGGCAGAATGATACCTCCGTCGGAGGCTTCTCCCGGATGATTTTTGCTGTCGCCGTAGATCAGAAAGCCAGCGCGGCCAAACATTTTATTATGAGGAGCGGGTTGCAGCCTCATTGAGTAAGTCCCGGTGTGGGAGTGATGAAATGGATGTCCGATGATGGTGTATTTTCCACGAGGCAGGGGGCCGATATCAGGAATGCTTTCCACATCAGGTTTGTATTTTCCTTTTCCCTTTGCCGCATATCCTTGAATGATAAAATATCCATCCTTTGTAAGGTTACCGGTGCTTTGTTGAAATCCCCGGGTCACTCATTTTTCTCCTGCCGTGTGTTATTGAGCGTGGCTTTTTATACTGGAGTTTGCCGGGTATGTAAATGCGCAGCATCGCCTCAGTCATCCTCTCATTTTTAAAATTAAACATTTGCCTTTAACATGGCGCCATATGTTTAATCAGCGGCGCCATAATGTCTGATATTTCTGCCTTTGTCGGGACCGTTTTCGTTGCAAGCATGCATGTGAAGCGTGTCCGCTCCCCCGGCAATGCCGCTTCCGGCGTTAGCGAAAGTGGTTCACGCGTCATTTATGCCATTGGCGTCGGACTCGCTCAGGCAAATGAACTCCAACGCAAACACGTCATTAAATACGTCGATCGTCCGCTCAGTCACCCGGTTCTGAATCTGCCGATCTGTTCCGCGACTGGATTCCTTGATTGTCGCCGAACGGAAAACCCTCATGGTGTTCTCCGATCTCCTGAATTTGGCGATTTATCGGATCGTTGAATGACATGAATGCTCCTGCCTCTTTAATATTGCGGGGATTCCTCAGGTTGCCGACGAATTTGTCGCTGCGTCACCGCCTTCCTGTAACTCGAGTTATTTTGGATATATCCTTCGCTTCTTTCTGATTCTTAAATAAAAACTAATTATTCATTGCGTTTTTTTACGTCAAATTTAGAAAGTGTTACCAGAAATTTTGTTTCACTTGTTCTTCATTTGACATGCGTTAATACCCTGTCGACTTACCAGGGGAAAGATTAATCATTGCCGGTGAGCTCATCCTGTCATTGTCTATTGAATCATAAAAGTAAGCACAATCTCACTTCACCGTCATCGAAATGAAGGCTTTGTCCACCGGCGCAGAACAAGATCAATAAGCCGTTCCGAGCGGCCGCGCCGCCATCGCATCGCGCTTGCCGTCTGATTTATTCATCATATATGCTTATCTGTACGGTACGGATGGCGGTAGATTTGTGTTTGTTCATATCGGACTATCGCTTACCATAGCTGCCACCTTTTTCTTGTACGGTTGATGGATTTCTGATGCGTTATCTGGCTGCCTTGCTTCCGATATTTACCTTACTCTCCGCCTGCAGCAGTAAACCGGCGCCGGTTGAGGCTTCAACCTCGCCCGGCACCGCGGCGCGCGGCGGTTTTCTGCTTAAACCCGCCCTGTCGGCCGGCACTCTGCTGCAGCCGGCGGTCCGGGGCGACGGTCTGCTGAACGGCGATTTTTCCGCCAATCCGCAGGCCAGCCTGTTCGTGGAGAAAATGGTGCGCGAGCATGGCTTCGACCGGCTGCAGCTGCAGCAGACGCTGGCGCAGGCCCGTCAGCTGGACTGGGTAATCCGGCTGATGGATCAGCAGGCGCCGGTTGCCGGCGCGCCGTCGGGGCCGAACGGCGCCTGGCTACGTTATCGCAGTAAATTTATTACGCCCGATAGCGTGCAGAACGGCGTCGCGTTCTGGAACCAGTATGAGGATGCCCTGCAGCGCGCCTGGCGGGAATATGGCGTACCGCCTGAGATCATCGTCGGTATTATCGGCGTAGAGACACGCTGGGGCAGGGTGATGGGTAAAACCCGCATCATCGATGCGTTGGCTACGTTGGCTTTCGCCTATCCGCGGCGGGCGGAATATTTCGCCGGCGAGCTGGAAACCTTCCTGTTGATGGCGCAGCGTGAAAACGACGATCCCTTCGCGCTGAGCGGCTCCTACGCCGGCGCCATGGGCTACGGTCAGTTTATGCCGTCTTCCTATAAAAATTATGCGGTGGATTTTAACGGCGACGGGCATATCAATTTGTGGGATCCGGTCGACGCCATCGGCAGCGTGGCCAATTACTTTAAGGCGCACGGTTGGGTGCAGGGCGGCGCCGTCGCGGTGCCGGCGACCGGCCAGGCGTCGACGCTGGCGTCCGGCATCAACACCCGTTACGCGCTGTCTACGCTGGCGGCCGCCGGGCTGCGTCCGCAGGGCGGTCTGGGCGGTTATAAAGAAGCCAGTCTGCTGCGGCTGGATACCGGCAGCGAGTACCAATACTGGTACGGCCTGCCCAATTTCTTTGTCATTACGCGCTATAACCGCAGCGTTCACTATTCGATGGCGGTTTGGCAACTGGGCGAAGTCGTCAATCAGGCGCGCCACGGCCAGAGCGGGCTGATTTCCCGACAGGCCGCGCGCTGACGCCGCCGCGCCGCCGTCCGGCGGCGCGCACTTATCAGGCCATCAGGCTGACGTGGGCCGCCACAATGCGCCAGCCATCCTCCATTTTGACCCAGGTTTGCATCTGCCGGCCGACCTTCTCGCTGCCGGCGCGGCGAAACTCCGTGCTGGCCACCGCCATGCTGTCGCCGTACGTGGTGATCACCGTGTTGCTGAGCTGGCGATCCAGCCCGGCGGACGGGCGAGCGGCGCGAAATGCGCGGATTTGTTCGATGCCGTACAGATTTTCCGTCGCGCCGTAGCGCACCGTACGCGCGTCGTGCCAGAACAGCGCATCCAGCGTATCGGTGTCGTTGCTGACCAGCGCCTGCTCGTAGCGGTAAAAGGCGGCGCTGATCTCGGCCAGCACCTGAGGATCGTTCAGCATATCATTGCGCATCGGGCGTATCCTGTTGTAACGAAGAAAAAAGAATCCCCTGTTGTTCCAGTCTGCGCGCCGCCTGCAGGCAGCGCGCTTCGCACCAGGGCGCGCCGATTAGCTGTACGCCAATCGGCATGCCGCCAGCGGTTTTCAGCGGAACGCACACCACCGGCAGACCGACGAACGAGATCGGCTGGGTCAACATCCCCATGCTGGCGCGGATCGGCAGATCGCTGTGGTTGATGCGCATGGTCTGCTGGCCGATCGTCGTGGCCGAACAGGGGGTGGCCGGCGCGATCAGAATATCGTGGTCGGCAAACAGCGCCAGTACCTGCTGACGGAACAGCTGGCGAAAGCGCTGGGCCTGTACGTACCACGCGGCCGGGATCATGGCGCCGGCCAGCAGGCGCTCGCGCGACAGCGGCTCAAACAATTCCGGCTGCTCGCGCAGGGCGGGCAGATAACGGTTGCCGCCCTCGCTGGCCGACAGAATAAACGCCGCCGAACGCGCCAGATCCACATTGGGCAGCGTCAGCGTGTCCTGGGTATTCAGGGCGATCGCCACGCGCCGCACGGCGGCGCGCGCCTGGTCGTCGCACCACAGATCGAAGTAGCCGTCCAGCAGCGCGCAGCGCAGCGGCGCGCCGTTATCCGCGACGTCGGCCGGCGCATGGCGCGCCTGGAAGCGATCGCCGTTGTCCTGACCCCGCAGCGCCTGGTATACGGCGGCCAGGTCGTCCACCCGGTTGGCCATCGGGCCGATATGATCGAGGCTGTCGACGAAGGGGTGCGTTCCGTTGCGCGACAGGCGGCCGAAGGTGGGTTTTAAGCCGAGGATGCCGCATAACGAAGAGGGGACGCGGATCGAGCCGTTGGTGTCGCTGCCGAGGCTAAAGTTGACCAGCCCGGCGGCCACCGCGGCGGCCGAACCGCCGGAGGAACCGCCGGCGATGCGCGCGGGGTCGTGCGGGTTGCGGGTCGCGCCGAAATGGCTGTTTTCGGTCGTGAAGCCGTAAGCGTAGGCATCCATATTCAGCATGCCGCTCAGCATGGCGCCCTGCGCCTGCAGTTGACGCACGGCGAAGGCGTCCTGAGCGGCCGGCGGCCGATCCTGCAGCAGCCGCGCGCCGGCCAGCGTGGTGTGGCCGGCCACGTCGAACAGATTTTTTACCGCGTAGGGCACGCCGGCCAGCGCCGGCAACGGCTGCCGCTGCCGGCGCAGCCGATCGATGCGATCCGCCTCGTCCAGCATGCGCTGGCGGGTAATGTGGGTCCAGGCGTTGATCGCCGGATTCTGTCGCTCGATGGCGTCCAGCGTGGCGCGGGCGATATCGCGCGCCGACATCTCGCCGTGGGTCAGCGCCCGCTGGATGTCCTGAATAGCGTAGTGACGGAGCGGATTCATAGCTGATAGACCCCGGCGATCTCCTGATGTTCGTCGAGCGGGAAAGCCATCAGCGGCGCGGCCATGCCGTCGATGCGGCTGAACTGCGCCAGCAGTTCCTGGCGGCGCGCGTCGTCCAGCGTCAGACCCAGCAGGGTTTCCATCTGCTGCAGGTAGGCGGCCACATCGGGCCGGGCGGATAGAGCGGTGGTCATTATACGTTTTCTCCTGAATCAAAAGCCAAGGGCGCTGCCGTTGCTGCGCGGGTCGAACGCCCCTTCCAGCATCCCGTTGGTGTGGCGCACGATGGCGCCGGCGTGCCCGACGGTTTCGCTGAAATCCGTCAATATTTCAATATCGTGGCCCAGCGCGCGCAGGGCGTCGAAGGTGGCGTCGCTGAAGCGACGTTCCAGTTTCAGCGTATCGGAACGCTGCCCCCAGGTGCGGCCGAGCAGCCAGCGCGGCGCGGCGATCGCTTGCTGGAGCGGCATTCCCTGCACCACATGGCGGATAAAGATCGCCGCCTGGGTCTGCGGCTGTCCGTCGCCGCCCATCGATCCATATACCATGGTGCGGCCGTCGGCCAGCCGCGCGGCGGCCGGATTGAGCGTGTGAAACGGCTGTTTGCCCGGCTCAAGCGCCAGCAGATGGCCCGGCTCAAGGCTGAACGAGGCGCCGCGGTTCTGCCACAGAATGCCGGTGCCGGGCAGCACTACGCCGCTGCCGAATTCGTGGTAGATACTTTGAATAAAGGAAACCGACAGACCGCTGCTGTCGCTTACGCCCAGCCATACGGTGTCTCCCGGGCCGCGCCCCTGACCCCAGGGGGCGGCGTTGGCGGTGTCCACCTGCGACGCCAGCGTATCCAGATACTCCGGAGTGAGCAGCGCCTGAATATCCTGGCTGATGTGGCGCGGATCGGTGATGAAGCGATCGCGCAGGCCGAAGGCCAGTTTGGTGGCCTCCACAATGCGGTGCAGCGTCTGGCTGTCGTTCAGGTCGTCAAGCGCCAGCCGATCGGTAATCCCGAGGATCGCCAGCGAGACCAGCCCCTGAGTGGGCGGCGCCAGATTGTAAATTTCGCCTTTCTGGTGCTGCAGCGCCAGCGGCGCGGCGCGGCGCGCCCGGTAGCCGGCCAGATCGGCGGCGACGATCGGCATATCCAGTTCGGCCATCTGGCGCAACATATGCTGCGCCAGGGTGCCGCGGTAGAAGCTGTCCAGCCCCTCTTCCGCCAGCAGACTCAGCGACGCGGCCAGATCGGGTTGGGTGAAGCGGCTGCCGATGCGCGGGATGCGGCCGCCCGGCGCGAAGACGCGATTAAATTCCGCCATGTCGGCCAGTTCGTGATAGTGGGCGCTGAGCGCGTCCTCCTGCGAACGGGTAACCGGGATTCCGTCGGCCGCGTAGCGAATGGCGTCCGCCAGCAGGCGGGACAACGGCAGCGCCGGGCTGCCCTGTTCCGCGGCGACGGCCAGCGCCTCCTGCCAGCCGCCGACGGTGCCGGCGACGGTCAGCGCCGCCTGCGGACCGCGATGGGGGATGTGGGGCAGCCCGGCGTAGCGCTGCCGGTTAGCCAGCGAGCCGGCGGCGCCGCTGGCGTCAATGGCTATCGGGTCGCCGTGCGGCGGAACGATGAGCCAGAAACCGTCGCCCCCCAGGCTGTTCATATGGGGGTAGACTACCGCGATGGTCGCCGCGGCGGCGACGGTCGCCTCGATTGCGTTGCCGCCTTCCCGCAGGATGGACTGCGCGGTGGCGCTGGCCAAATGGTGCGGAGTGACCGCCATGCCCTGCGGGGCGACGTTGCTTTGCATCATGCCGTTATTCCTTGTAATCGGGTCTGTACGTAAAGGGATTCATTCTTAGTGGCTGAGTGTAAGCAAGAGGCGTTCCAGTTTTCTGCTTGCCTGATCTCGTTTAGAGCGAGTATGTTTCCATTGAAACAAAAGGCACAGGTCGTAAACAATGAAGCAAATTGATGAACGGTTACGCAGCCAGTATGCGACGCTGTCGCCGCAGGAACAGCGGGTGGCGGATTTTATTTTCGATCACATTGACGATTTGATCGGCTACAACAGCCCTGAGCTGGCGCAGCTGAGCGGCGTATCCAAAGCCACCGTCAGCCGCCTGTTCCGACGGCTGGGCTACAGCAGTTACCGCGCCATGCGCGACGAGTTGCGCACGTTGCGCCAGAGCGGCATGCCGCTGGCGGATTACCGCGACGCGGTGCAGGGCAACACGCTGCTGGCGCGCCACTACAAGCAGGAGATGGCCAACCTGACCCAGTGGGTCAATCAATTGGACGCGGCGCAATTCGCCGCGGCGATCGCGGCGATGATGCGCGCCCGGCGCCTGGCTATTCTCGGTTTGCGCAACAGTTACCCGGTCGCGCTGCATTTGCGCCAGCAGTTGCTGCAGGTGCGCAGCCAGGTGCACATGCTGGCGCAGCCGGGCCAGACGCTGGCCGAGGAACTGGTCGATCTGGCGCGCCAGGATCTGGTGGTGGTGGTGGCCTTTCGCCGTCGTTCGCGACTGATTCGTCCGCTGCTGCTGCAACTGCAGCAGCGTGATATCCCGGTGCTGCTGATCTGCGAGCCGCAGGCGCAGCAACTGTTGCCGCTGGTCGGCGCCGCGCTGACCGTGCCGCTGGAAAGCGTTTCTGCTTTTGATAATTACGCGTCGGCCATGAGCCTGGTGAATCTGCTCAGCAACGCCCTGTTACATGAAATGCTGCACGACGGTCGGCAAAGAATTCATCAAATCGCCGATCTGTACGTCGATCTGGACGAACTGGAACAACGCCTTTAGCACCATATTGGTGCTCACTCCCCGTTTTCGTGCCTCATATTGAGGCGCGGCACGCCGATCGAACGACGCTAAACGCCGTTTTCCCTGCGCTGAGCGCGACGTCGATCGGCGAGGACCGTTATGTCTTCAGCCCTATCGCCGCCGGCGCTTTTCCCGCTCCGCCGCGCGCCAGTTGCGTTTTTTGGCCTTTCGCCCTGCGCGCCGCGGCGAAACCGGCGAGCGCGCGGCGGGTAAATCCTTTTCTGGCCGATATCTGGCATGCCAATTGCTTTTGTTCTTGCAACTAAGGTTTCATGATTTGATTTTTAGAATCTTTAGTTTCACACTGGCTTAGCGGGAGCAAATGATGAAGATCACTAAACGAATTCTGGCAATGGTGGGCGCGCTGTTACTGCTGGCCCAGACGGGCGGCGCGCAGGCCGATCAGCTGCAGGACATTGAAAAACGCGGCGTGCTGCGCGTGGCGGTGCCGCAGGACTTTCCTCCCTTTGGTTCGGTGGGCACCGATCTACAGCCGCAGGGATACGATATCGATATGGCGCGCTATCTGGCCGAACAGATGAAATTAAAGTTGCAGCTGGTGCCGGTCACCAGCGCCAACCGCGTGCCCTACCTGCAGACCAATAAGGTCGATCTGGTGATCTCCAGCCTCGGCAAGAATGCGGAACGCGAGAAGGTTATCGACTTCAGCCGCGCTTATGCGCCGTTCTTCCTTGGCGTGTTCGGGCCGCAGGACAAGGCGCTGGATGCGGTGCAGCAACTGGAGGGCAAAAGCATCGGCGTAACGCGCGGCGCGGTGGAGGATATGGTGCTGAGCGAGGCGGCGCCGAAGGCCGCGCAGATTAAGCGTTATGAGGACAATAACACCACGCTGTCGGCTTACCTCTCAGGTCAGGTGGAATTTATCGCCACCGGCAACCTGGTGATCGCCGCCGTGGCGCAGCAGAATCCGACCCGGGCGCCGGTCGCGAAATTTATGCTGAAGGATTCTCCTTGCTTCATCGGCATGAAAAAGAATGAACCGGCGCTGAAGGCGAAAGTGGATGCATTGATTACTCAGGCGCTGCAGGACAAAACGCTGAACACTCTGTCGGAAAAGTGGCTGAAGGCGCCGCTGCCGGCGGACCTGGGCGTATAAGGGAGAACGGCCATGACCTGGCAGCTTAACTTTAGCGCGCTGTGGCCCTACTGGCCGGAACTGCTGTCCGGCCTGCTGGTGACCTGCCAGCTGACCGTGCTGGCGACCCTCGGCGGGATCGCCATCGGCATCCTCGGCGCGGCGCTGCGCAGCGGACGCCCTTCGCTGCCCGGCCGTCTGTGGGGCGTTTATGTCGAGGCGATTCGCAATACGCCGTTCGTGGTGCAACTGTTTTTTATCGTATTCGGTTTGCCGGGTCTCGGACTGAAGCTAACCGCCGGTCAGGCGGCGCTGCTGGCCATGCTGATCAACCTTGGCGCCTACAGCACCGAAATTATCCGCGCCGGCATTCAGGTTACGCCGAAAGGGCAGTGGGAAGCGGCCCGGGTGCTGGGATTAACCCGCACGCAGACCTTTTTACGCGTTATTCTGCCGCCCGCGCTGCAGCGCATTTATCCGGCGCTGGTCAGTCAGTGCATTATCGTGATGCTCGGTTCGTCGGTGGTGTCGCAGGTATCGTATGAAGAACTGACTTTCGCGGCCAACCTGATCCAGTCGCGCACCTTCCTCAGCTTTGAAGTCTATCTGGTGACCACACTGTGCTATCTGGCGCTGTCGATACTGATGCGGCAACTGTTGCTGCTGGCCGGCCGCCGGTTTTTAGGGAGCGCGCGCGCATGATGACCTTTACCGATTGGGATATTGTCCGCAACCTGCTGCTGGCGGCGCGCTGGACGTTGCTGCTGTCGCTGACCGCCTTTGTCGGCGGCGCGCTGGTGACGCTGCCGCTGTTGCTGTTGCAGATCGGCGGGCGGGTCTGGCCGGCGCGCCTGATACGTTTGTATACCGAGCTGTTTCAGGGCACGCCTCTGCTGATGCAGCTGTTTCTGGCCTTTTTCGGCCTCGGGTTGTTCGGCGTGGACGTCAGTCCGTGGACGGCGGCCGCGCTGGCCCTGACGCTGTTTACCAGCGCCTTTCTGCTGGATATCTGGAGCGGCAGCGTGGCGGCCCTGCCGAAAGGGCAGTGGGAAGCCTCGCGCTGTCTCGGCCTGAGTTTCGGCCAGACGCTGCTGCGCGTGATCGCGCCGCAGGCGATGCGCATCGCCATCGCGCCGACCGTCGGCTTTTCCGTACAGGTGATTAAGGGCACCGCGCTGGCTTCGATCATCGGTTTCATCGAATTGACTAAGGCGGGCACCATGCTGAATAACGTGACCTATCAACCCTTTAAAGTGTTTGGCCTGGTGGCGCTCGGCTATTTCCTGATGTGTTATCCGCTCTCGTACTACAGTCGCTATCTGGAGAAAAAATTCAATGCCGCTCATCACCATTAATCAGGTTCAGAAATATTACGGCCAGAACCATGTGCTGAAAGGCGTCGATCTGGATATCGATATGGGCGAGGTCATCTCCATTATCGGCCGCAGCGGTTCCGGCAAAAGCACGCTGCTGCGCTGTATCAATGGGCTGGAAGGCTATCAGGAAGGCAGCATCAAACTGGGCGGCATGACCATCACCAACCGCGACGCCCAGGCGCGCGATATCAGTCGTCAGATCGGAATGGTGTTCCAGAGTTTTAATCTGTTTCCGCACATGACGGCGCTGGAAAATGTGATGCTGGCGCCGCGCCGCGTGCTGGGCAAGAGCGCGGCGGAGTGCCGCGAACTGGGCGAACTGATGCTGAATAAAGTCGGGCTGGGCGAACGGCTGGACTATTACCCCTCCAGCCTGTCCGGCGGCCAGCAACAGCGGGTGGCGATCGCCCGCGCGCTGGCGATGAACCCGAAAGTGCTGCTGTGCGACGAGATCACCTCCGCGCTGGACCCTGAACTGGTGGGCGAGGTGCTCAAAGTGCTGGAGCAACTGGCCGCCGAGGGGATGACGCTGATCCTGGTCACGCACGAAATGAATTTCGCCCGCGAGGTGGGCGATCGGGTGGTGTTTATGCATCAGGGCCGGGTATGGGAACAGGGCGACAGCCGAGAACTGTTCGCCCGGCCGCAGACTGCGGAGCTGAAGCAGTTTATCGCCTCGGTGCGCGGGCTGTCCGAGTCCTGATCGCCCGGCATCGCGCCGTCAGGCAATCGCTGGCGCGGCGAACGTTCAGAGAACGCGGAGCCGCGGCTGCGCCGGGATGACCATTAAAGAGAGAACGCCGCAGACGGGCATCCAACTTCATCAGCTTTATCAGGTTAAAAAATCAGGAGTTCATTCAAATGCATAGCAACCTGTTTACACAGATTAATCCGCCTCATCGCTTGCTGATGGGGCCGGGGCCGATCAACGCCGATCCGCGCGTGCTGCGCGCCATGTCCTGTCAGCTGATTGGTCAGTACGATCCGGCCATGACCGAGGCGATGAATGAAGTGATGGCGCTCTACCGCAAGGTCTTCGCCACCGAAAACCGCTGGACGCTGCTGGTGGACGGCACCTCGCGCGCCGGCATCGAGGCGGTGCTGCTGTCGGCGATTCGGCCGGGCGATCGGGTGCTGGTACCGGTATTCGGCCGTTTTGGTCATCTGCTGTGCGAGATCGCCCGCCGCTGCCGCGCCGAGGTGCACACCATTGAGGCCGACTGGGGCGAAGTTTTTACGCCGGATCAGATCGAAGACGCGATTAAGCGCGTGCGGCCGCGTTTACTGTTGACGGTGCAGGGCGACACCTCGACCACCATGCTGCAGCCGCTGGCCCAGCTGGGCGAAATTTGCCGCCGCCACGACGTGCTGTTTTACACCGACGCCACCGCGTCGCTGGGCGGCAATACGCTGCTGAGCGACGACTGGGGGCTGGATGCGGTATCGGCCGGCCTGCAGAAATGCCTCGGCGGCCCGTCGGGCAGCGCGCCGCTCACCCTTAGTCCGCGGATGGAAGACGCGGTGCGCCGGCGTAAGTGCGTGGAGGCGGGAATTCGCACCGCGCAGCATCGCGATGGCGAGGAGGAGATGATCTACTCCAATTATTTCGATCTCGGCATGATCATGGATTACTGGGGGCCGGAGCGTCTTAACCACCATACGGAAGCCACCAGCATGTTGTTCGCCGCGCGCGAATGCGCCCGGCTGATCGGCGAAGAGGGGCTGGAGCGCTGCATTGACCGCCATGCGCTGCACGGCGCGGCGCTGATGGCGGGCGTGCAGGGCATGGGGCTGTCGGTGTTCGGCGATGTGCGGCATAAGATGAATAACGTGCTGGGCGTAGTGATTCCGCCGGGCGTCCACGGCGAACAGGTGCGTAAGCTGTTGCTCGAAGACTTCGCCATTGAAATCGGCACCTCGTTTGGTCCGCTGCAGGGCAAGATCTGGCGCATCGGCACCATGGGCTATAACGCCCGCAAGGATTGCGTGATGCAAACGCTGAGCGCGCTGGAGGCGGTGCTCAACCGGCTGGGCTGGCGCACCACGCAGGGCGCCGGTCTGCAGGCGGCGTGGGATCAGTATGCCGGCGGGAGTACGCCATGCGCACAGAGCTGATGAGCGGCGAGGCCGCGCGCATAGCGGCGGATCAAATCATGCGCCGCTGCGACGAACTGGCGCGGATCAGCGAAAGCGACGGCCAGCTGACGCGGGTCTACCTGTCGCCCCAGCATCTGCGCGCCAACGCGCAGGTGGGCGAGTGGATGCGGGCGGCGGGCATGACGGTCCGTCAGGACAGCGTCGGCAATATCTGCGGCCGCTATGAGGGGCAACAGCCGGGCGCGCCGGCGCTGCTGCTCGGCTCGCATCTCGATACCGTGCGCAATGCCGGGCGCTACGACGGCATGCTGGGCGTGCTGACGGCGATAGAGACGGTGGGTTATCTGCATCAGCATGGGATCCGCCTGCCGCTGGCGCTGGAAGTGGTCGGCTTCGGCGATGAAGAGGGCACGCGTTTCGGCATTACGCTGCTGGGCAGCCGCGGGCTGACCGGCAGCTGGCCTCCGGACTGGCTGGAGTGTCAGGATCGACAGGGCGTCAGCGTGGCTCAGGCGCTGACTCAGGCCGGGCTGGCGCCGGAACACATCGGGCTGGCCGAACGGGCGCCGGCGGAGATCGTCGGTTATCTCGAGCTGCATATCGAACAGGGACCGCGGCTGGAAAGCGCCGGCCTGGCGCTGGGCGTGGTGACGGCGATCAACGGCGCGCGGCGGCTGAATATTATTTTCACCGGGCGCGCCGGTCATGCCGGCACGGTGCCGATGAGCCAGCGGCATGATGCGCTGACGGCGGCGGCCGAATGGATACTGCAGGTGGAGCGACTGACGCAGGGCGGCGATCCGGAGCGGGTCGCTACGGTGGGCACCCTGCAGTGTCTGCCCGGCGCGGCCAATGTGATCCCGGGCGAGGCGCGCCTGACGCTGGATATTCGGGGACCGCAGGACGAGGGGCTGGACGCGTTGCTCGATCAACTACTGGCGCAGGGCGACACGATCGCGGCGCGGCGCGGCGTGCGTTTCCAGGCGCAGGAGTATTATCGTATCGCCGCGACGCGCTGCGACCCGGCGCTGCAGAGTTGCCTGAACGAGGCGGTGAGCGCGGTGCAGGGGCGTAGCCTGGCGCTGCCGAGCGGCGCCGGACACGATGCGATCGCCATTGCCGAACGCTGGCCGTCGGGCATGCTGTTTGTTCGCTGTCGACAGGGCATCAGCCATCATCCCGACGAGTCCGTCGCCGCGGACGATGTGGCGCAGGCCATCCGCGCCTTGCTGCTGACGGTTGATGAATACGCCGGGACGGCAGGGCGATAAGGCGGCCTGACGGCGGGATCGCCGCCGCCGGGCGCCGCGGAGTCAGCGGATCGTCCAGTGATTGACGCGCGGGAAATGCGCGCCGCCGTTTTGGGCGAACAGACTGAGATGACGCGCCTGCGCCTGCGGGTAGATTCGGCTGCTCAGGCTGATATCGCCGTCGTTGACGAAGATCTCCACCGAGGAGCGATCGAAGAACACGCGCAACTGCAGGGTATCGCCGTCCGGCAGCGGCACGCTGCGGTAGCCGCTGATGCCGCAGGCCGGGTAGCGGCGATCCAGCACCAGACGACGCGACTGGTTATCCACATAGATAAACAGCCCTTGTTCATCGTCCTGTTCGGCGCCGAGGCGCAGACCATATTTTTCCGCATCGCTGGCCGTCAGGTCGAGACTCAGCCCGACCTCCAGCGCCTCGCACCCGGTCAGCAGCGGCAGGCTGTCGCGCGCCAGCCGGATGTCCTGATAGCTGTGCGGGTCGGCGCGGCAGGCTTCGATCTCCCGCGCGGGCGTCGCCTTAATCCGCAGGTCCGCGCTTAGGGTCAGCTCGCGCGGCATCGTCAGCATGCCGGCCCACCGGTGAGCTTTTTCCGGCATGATCGATTCCCACATAGCCAGCCAGCCCAGCATGATGCGGCGCCCGTCCGGCCCGGTCATGGTTTGCGGCGCATAGAAATCATGGCCCGCGTCGATCTCGGTAAACGGCGTCTCGATGACGAACTCGCCGCCCGGCTGCCAGCTGCCGACCAGATAGCCGCTCTGAAACAGGTTACGGTTACGGTAGCCGTCAGCCTTCATGCCCTGCGGCGAAAACAGCAGCACCCATTTGTCGCCCAGCGGGAAGAAATCCGGGCACTCCCACATATAGCTTTCGCCCGGCGCCGAACGGGCCAGCAGTCCTGCGGGCTCCCAGGCGCGCAGATCGTTCGAGCGCCACAGGCGCACCTCGCCCCGATCGTCGACCCGCAGCCCGATCACCACATACCAGCTGTCGCCCATCTTCCACACCTTCGGATCGCGGAAGTGCTGAATGCCCGGCGGCGGGTCGATGATTTTGCCGTGCGAGGTAAAGTGAACGCCGTCGCGGCTGGTGGCGAGGCACTGCACCTGACGCAGGCCGGCGTCGGTGGCGCGGTCGCCTTCATGCACGTGGCCGGTATAGATCAACGACAGTTCACCGTCGTTGTCCACCGCCGAACCGGAGAAACAACCGTCTTTATCATCTGTGCCGGCCGGCGCCAGCGCGACCGGCAGATGCTCCCAGTGAATCAGATCGCGGCTGCGGGCGTGGCCCCAGTGCATCGGCCCCCACACCGCGTCATAGGGATAATGCTGGTAAAACGCATGCCACATGCCGTCATACCAGACCAGACCGTTCGGATCGTTCATCCAGCCTGCCGTCGGCGCCAGATGCCAGCTGGGGTACCACTCCATGTTCATTAAGGGCCGCGTGGCGGCAATGTGTTCATTGGCTTTTGCTAATAGTTCATTCATAACAACTCACTTTATTGTGCGCAGAGTCAAGGTTGGGGAAAGACGAGCCGTTTTATCGGATTCCAGCAGGAAGCAGGAAACCAGCGTCGTGACCAGCACCATGCTGCCCATCAACAGATAGGTGCGGGCGAAGCCAAACAGCTCATAGCCGTAACCAGCCAGCGGAGACAGCAGGCTGCTGACTACGGAACTGATGCAGGTAAAGCCTACCAGGTAAATCGTTGACGACAAACGTTTATCAAAATTCAGACTGTTATATTTAAACAGAGAAATCAACAGGATCGGTAACTCGACTGCGTGCATCAGCTTCATCATCGAGATGAGCGGCACGCCGCTGACCAGTCCGGAGCCGATTACGCGCAGCGCCATGATGCCGCTGGCCAGCAGCAGACCATTTTTGGCGCCGATGCGGTTAACCAGCCACGGGGCGAGAAACATACCGCCGGCCTCAAGAAACACCTGCAGCGAGTTCAGGTAGCCGTACATACTGTTGCCCGCGTGCAGATCCGGGAACTGCGAGGAGAAATAGACCGGAAACTGCTGGTCGTATACGCCGTAGATGCAGGTGCCGACCACAAAGATCACCAGCGCCCAGAAACGCTGCAGGCGCAGCAGCCCCAGCGCGTCGTTCAGGGTAATTTTATCCGGGTTGCCGAACTGCAGCTGATTCATCGCATTGTCTTTAACGATGCGCACCAGACTCAGACAGAGCAGAAACAGGCCGCCGGACAGGGTGGCGAGCGCGAAATTATACAGCGGGTTGATGTTGAAGTTGATGCCGGCGAAGAAGGTGGCGACCGCCCAGCCCAGCGAGCCCCACATTCTGGCCCGGCCGTATTCGATGCTCTTCAGCCGGCAGAAGCGCTCGATGTAGGCTTCAAGCAGGCCGATGCCGCCGTTAAACGTGGCGCCGATGTATAACCCGCCGGCGATGCCGCCGAGATAAATATTAAAGCGCAGAAGATCGGCGAACCACATAAAAAACGGGCCGCTGCACACCAGCAGAATAGCAATGAACCACAGCTGATGTTTGCCCAGCCCCAGTTTGTCCTGGATATAGCCGTACAGCGGCTGCGAACAGAACGAGACCAGCGAAATCGCCGCGAAGATGATGCCGGTATCGGTGGCCTTCAGGTTGACATACTGATTGAGCCAGATGGATAACAGCGAGCAGGTCGAGGACCAGGTAAAGAAAAAGAAGAAGAATAAACTACTTAGCAATATATAGGTTTTTCTGGTTTCCGCGTTCATCAGCGTCACTCCTGACAGGTCGATGACAGATTGTTAACGTTAACTACAGCGAAACTAAAGCGGATCGTTGCTGGAATGTGATGTTAATCATGAAAGTTAACGTTAACATTTTATTTTGATCTGCAACCCGCTACATTCCCGTCAAGAGCGATTCCCAATCCTGTCTGAAGCGATCGCCGCAGCCTTTTCCGCTAAATTATGCGCGACGGCGCGGTCTTCCATCTTTTTGATTATTAAGTTTTTATTGAGGTGAGCATGGCGAGTAAAGTCTGGGTATTAGGCGATGCGGTAATTGATCTGTTTGCTGACGATATGCAGCGTTTATTGCCCTGTCCGGGCGGCGCGCCGGCCAATGTCGCCGTGGGCATCGCCCGGCTGGGCGGCAACAGCGCTTTTATCGGCCGGGTGGGCGATGAGCCTTTCGGCCACCGCCTGCAGGAGGTGCTGCAGCAGGAATACGTCGATACCGCTTTTCTGCATTACGATGCGCAACATCGAACCTCCATCGTACTGGTGACCCTGAATGAGGAAGGGGAGCGACAATTTACCTTTATGGTGCGGCCGGGCGCGGATCTGTTCCTCGAACCCGGCGACCTGCCGCGTTTTTCCGCCGGCGAATGGCTGCACTGTTGCTCCATCGCGCTGGCGGCGGAACCGTCGCGCTCCGCCACGCTGCAGGCGATGGCGGCGATCGGGCAGGCCGGCGGCTGGCTCAGCTTCGACGCCAATCTGCGCGACGATCTGTGGCCCGATCGCGCTCAGATGCGGACCTGCGTTAAGCAGGCGCTGGCGCTGGCCGACGTGGTGAAACTGTCCGAAGACGAACTAACGCTGATTATGCAGATTGATGACGTCGGCCAGGCGATGACGGCGCTGTGCGCCGAAATCAGCCCTTCGTTGCTGGTAGTGACGCAGGGCAAGGCGGGGGCCTGGGCCGGGCGGCCGGGCCAGATGACGTTTTACCCGGCGCGCCCGGTGCGCGCGGTGGACACCACCGGCGCCGGCGATGCGTTTGTCGCCGGTCTGCTGGCCGCGCTGAGCGAAAGCGGCGCGGGCTGGCGCGATGAGACGAATCTGGCGACGGTGATCGCCCAGGCGCAGGCCTGCGGCGCGTTGGCCACCACGTCGAAAGGCGCGATGACGGCGCTGCCTCACCGGGATACGCTGATCCGCTATCTGGCGGCGGCGGAAACGGAAAGGTTGTAAACACAGGAGGCGATATGAAGGTCTTTACCCGTATTGCGCTGGCGATCTGTCTGGCCGCGCCGGCCGTCGCGTTTGCCGAACGGATCACCGCCTGGGTGATCGACGGGGCGCCGGAGCGCCCCTATTTTGCCCAACTGGAAAAATCCTTTAACCAGCTTTACGCCGCGCAGGGGATCTCGGTCGATATCAAACCGATCCCCGGCTATAACGATGCGCTGCAGGCCGCATGGATGTCGAATGATTTGCCGGATCTGGTGATGATCGACGGCCCCAATATGGCCAGCTATGTGTGGTCCGGCATGCTGCAGCCCGTCGATCGCTTTATCGGGCCGGAGGTGCGGCAGGATTTTCTCGCCGGCGTGATTGCCCAGGGCACTTACGGCCCGGATTCGCATATCTATATGTTGAGCCAGGGGGATTCATCGGTGGTGCTGTGGGGCAATAAAAAGTATCTCGACGCCGCCGGCATTCCGATCCCGACCCGGCTGGATCAGGCCTGGGACTATGACCAGTTGACGGCGGCGATGGAAAAGCTGGCCGCGCTGCCGGGAGTAAAGTGGCCGCTGGATTTTAAACTTAACTACACCGGCGAATGGCTGACCTACGGCTACTACCCGTTTATTCGCTCCGCCGGCGGCGATTTGATCGACCAGCAGAGCTGGCGCGCGGGCGGCACCATCGACGGCCCGGCGACTATCGCCGCGGTCGACAAGCTGAAGGCGTGGCAGCTCAAGGGCTGGCTGGTGCCGGCCACGGCCGGCGATAACCGGTTCTTCGGCGATAAGACGGCGGCCTTATCCTGGGTGGGCAACTGGATGTGGGATACCTACCATGAGGCGCTGGGCGACGACCTGGTGCTGATCCCTGCGCCGCGCATCGGGCCGCGCGCCTGGTCGCCGAACGGCAGCTGGGGCTGGGCGGTGCCGGTCTCCACCACTAAACACAAGGAAGTGTCGCTGTTCCTGAATCACCTGTTTTCGCCGCAGCAGATTAAAACCTACTGTGAATTGACCGGCTACGTTCCGGCGCGACGGGCGGCCATTGCGTTGATGCCGATCTACGCCGAAGGCGGCGCGCTAAACATGCTGACGCAGCAGGCCAGCCACATAGCGCTGGTGCGGCCGGTTCACCCGGCTTATCCGGTCATTTCCAGCGAGTTCGGCAAGGCGTTTAAGAACAGTATGCAGGGCGCCGATACGGCCAGGGCGCTGAAGCGCGCGGCCGACGCCATCGATCGGGATATCGACGACAACATGGGTTACCCGCCGTTTAACGGGGTCCCGCTGAATTCCGTTGCTAAGTGAGGCCGCAATATGAAAAAGCTACGTCATATTGTTCCTGAATACGCCATGCTGTTGCCCGCGTTGTTGCTGCTGGCGGCGTTTGTGATTATTCCGTTTATCTGTTCGATCGCCTTTTCCTTTACCAACGAACGGCTGATGCCGCGACCCATCCCCACCGCATGGATTGGGCTGGCCAATTACCAGCGTATTTTCACCGATCCCGAGTTCTGGCAGGCGGTGAAAAACACGCTGCACTTCGCGCTGATCGTCATCCCGCTGCAGCTGTCGCTGTCGCTGGGCGCCGCCATGCTGCTCAACAGCAAACTGCGCGGTATGACGCTGTTTCGCAGCATCATCATCATGCCGCTGCTGATCCCGATGACGGTGATCGCCGCCATCTGGTCGGTGATGCTGCAAACGCCGGATGGTCTGTTCAACGGCCTGTGGGCCGGGCTAAGCGGTTCGACGCAGGTAAAAGACTGGCTCGGCGATCCGCGCTATGCGCTCTATGCGATTATCGCGCTGTCGATCTGGGCCTCTTTCCCGTTTCAGATGCTGATCTACCTGGCGGGTCTGCAGGAAATTCCCAAAACGCTGTATGAAGTGGCGGCGATCGACGGTTTCAGCCGCTGGCAGCAGTTCCGCTATATCACCTTTCCCGGCCTGCGCAATACCCATATTTTCGCGGTGATCATTACCACCATCGGCGCCTTCAGCCTGTTTACCCAGGTGAATATTCTGACGGCCGGCGGACCGAATGGCGCGACCTCGACCATTATTCAGTACATGTTCAGCAACGGGTTTTCGTCACAGCGTATAGGCTTCGCCTCCGCCGTGTCGGTGGTGTTCTTCTGTGCGGTGGTTATGCTCGGCCTGGCGCAGAAAAAACTGATGAGCGAAAAATAATGGTGGCCGTATGCAACTGATCAAATACCTGTTAATCAGCACGCTTGCCCTGATCATCGCGGTGCCGTTGATGATGATGGTGACCATCAGCCTGAACCCGGATAATACCGATATTCTGCGCAGCATGGGCGGCTGGCGCGCTTTTATTCCGCAGCATTTCTCGCTGGATAATTACGCCGCCATTCTGGCCGATACCACGCACCCCTTCGGTCGCTATATTTTCAACACGGTGCTGATTACCGCGGTGACCCTGGCGCTGTCGCTGCTGATCAATTCCGCCGCCGCATTTGCGCTGGCCTGGGGGCAGGGCAAGCGCCGCGGCGTGCTGCTGCTGTTGATTGTGGCGCTGCTGGCGATCCCGGGCGAAACGCTGGTGCTGTCGCAGCTGTTTATCGTCAGCCGGGTGGGCATTCTCGATACGTATCTGGTGCAGATTATCCCCTGCGTGGCGAACGCGTTTTACATTTTTCTTTTCTACCAGTTCTTTAGCAAAATCCCGCGCGATCTGATCGATGCGGCGCGCGTGGACGGCTTCAGTCTGTTTCGCACCTGGCTGAACGTGGGGCTGCCGCTGTCCAAACCGGTGTTCGTCACGGTGGCCACGCTGCAGTTTCTCGCCAGCTGGAATAGCTATCTGTGGCCGATCATGGTGACGCGCGGGCCGGAAGTTCGCCCGCTGTCGGTGGCGATGTCGGCCTACTTCGGCAGCAATCAGCTGTACTGGGGCAACATTATGGCCTTCGCGGTAATGATGGCCGTACCGGTCATTCTGTTCTTTCTGCTGGTGCAGCGTCACTTTATCGCCAGTATTACCGGCTCGGCGGTGAAAGGATAATCCTGTGGCGACACGTATGAAGGAAGCGTCATGTCAAGTCTAACTCTGAAAAGTGTACATAAATCATTCGATAATAACCCCATTCTGCACGATATCAGTATGGATATTAAGGATGGCGAATTCGTGGTGTTTGTCGGCCCGTCGGGCTGCGGCAAATCCACCTTACTGCGGCTGATCGCCGGGCTGGACGAGATCGGCGACGGCGATATCTATATCGACACCCGGCGGGTCAATACGTTGCCGCCGGCCGAACGCGGCATCGCCATGGTCTTTCAGTCATATGCGCTCTACCCGCATATGACGGTGCGCGAAAATATGAGCGTAGGCCTGAAGGTGGCCGGCGTCGCCAAAGCGGAAATTGTGCGCAAGGTGGATAATGCCGCCCAGATCCTGCAGTTGGAAACTCTGCTGGATCGTAAGCCGAAACAGCTGTCCGGCGGTCAGCGCCAGCGCGTGGCGATCGGTCGGGCGATCGTGCGCAACCCGCACGTTTTTCTGTTCGATGAACCGCTGTCCAATCTGGATGCAGAACTGCGGGTGCAGATGCGGCTGGAGATCGCCAGCCTGCACGAAAAACTGAAAAGCACCATGATTTACGTGACGCACGATCAGGTGGAAGCGATGACCATGGCGGATCGCATTGTGGTGCTGCGCGCCGGCCGGGTGGAGCAGATCGGCACGCCGCTGGAGCTTTATCATCATCCGGTTAACCAGTTCGTCGCCGGTTTTATCGGCTCGCCGAAGATGAATTTTATTCCGCTGAAGCTGTTGCGCCGCGACGGCGTTAATCTGCTGCTCCAGACGCTGGACGGACAGCAGCTGACCCTGCAAACGCGCGAGTCCTTGCCGCACGATCTGCCGTTTGTGACGCTGGGCGTTCGCCCCGAGCATATGGCCGCCGATGGCAGCCGCGAGCTGTCGCTGCCGGTAACGGTGACGGCCATTGAACTGCTGGGCGGCACCAGCTATGTTCATGCGCGCGCGCCCGGTGAGGGGGAAGTGATCTGCGAAGTGAAATCCTCCCGACTGCCGGAAAAACATCAGCCGGCCGAGTTTGGTTTTAACCGCGCCGACTGCTATTTGTTCGACCATCTCGGCAATAGCCTGGCGCTCAATCATTAAGCGCAGGCGCTGCGCCAGCCCGGGGACGGGCTGGTTCAGGCGGCATCGTGGCGGCGCGTTCGCGCGCGTTGATATTGCGGGCAGGGGATGAATGCTAATCGGCTGCGGCGTTCGGGCGATCGCCTGGTGAGGCATTTGGGGTTTGCGTAAGCGGTTGATGGTCCGCTTCACGCTAAATAGCTTCGCATAATAGCGCTACACCGGCAGGACGTGACATCCCACCAGTACTGGTCTCGCACGATGAGACGTGAAACATCAATGTGCGACGTTATTTAAACGGAGATCTCTGGCGGCGGCAGGCCTGATGATGAAGACGATCATAAAATACCGCGCGACGCTAATCATTGCGGTTACGCTGGCGGCCATGTTGTATCTGTTTTTTTCCAATCGCGACCTGTCTCTGTCTACGCAGTTGCGTAACTTTCTGCGCGCTCTGCTGAGGGCGCTAATTTGATACGGGATGAGCGGTTCTCCCGCGCCGGAACTGGCGGGCATATCCCACGGTTTTAATCTGACAAGACCCGGGGATAATGAACCGGGCGCGCGCCGCGGCAGAGGCGGCCGCCGTTGCGCCTGGCGGGCACGCGTCGGGGGGAAAGCCGACCGGCCGGACGCCGCATGCGCCTTGCCCTGTCTGGCGAACGCCATATTCTTCATGCCAGTGTGTTTATTACATACCGTGCCATGTCGGTCCTGATTATGTAACCACAGCGGATTAGCTATGAATTATGTGCATTTCTTCACAAAAAATTAAAAGTTAACGTTAACATTGTGATTAACACCGCAAGGCGACCTTAAGACGCCTATTCTTCTTGTAAGTTAACGTTATCATATTACTGATGTTGAATCTGACCCATTATCGCATTCGCTGTTGAGAGGGTTGCTATACCGTGCCGTTAATTAATTTTATACCCCAAATCACCAGGGTGAAATCCGCTGGGGAGAGAGTAATAAGGCCTGCGCATCGGTAACCTGAAATATGACGAGTATAGAGGAAATAAACCATGAAAGACGTTTATTACAAACCCGATAACGCCTGGATCGGGGATTTGATCCCATTTGGTCACGATAATAAATTTTATCTTTATTATTTACATGATGAACGCAAAGGAAAAACCGAGGATGATTATGGATTCGGGACATCCTGGAATCTTTTGGTGACCACTGATGGCACGGACATTGAAGATAAGGGCGTGGTTCTGCCTCCCGGCGGGATTGATGATATTGATCTGAGCTGTTATACGGGAAACGTATTGGAAGGGCCGGATGGGTTGTTTCATCTGTTCTATACCGCAGTGAATTGCGATAATCCGAAATATTGCCGTGACGGCAAACCGATGCAATACATTATGCATGCAACCAGTCATGATCTTATTCACTGGGAAAAGCATTACGAAACGGCGTTTGGCGCCGATGAACGTTTATATGAGGTCTTTGACTGGCGCGATCCTTTTGTCTATTACAGCGAAGAGGACGGTTGTTACAATATGCTATTGGCCGCGCGTCAGCAGGGGACCAGCCAAAAAAATGGCGGTTGCATTGGCTTATGCCGTTCGAAAGATTTATGGAGTTGGGAGGTTTGTGAACCCTTCTATGATCCCCAGGCTTATCTGACGCACGAATGCCCCGATTTATTTAAAATGGGCAACTGGTGGTATCTGGTTTATTCCACGTTCAGCGAACGCTTTGTCACGCATTATCGCATGTCCCGCTCGCCCACCGGGCCGTGGATTGCTCCGCCGGAAGATTCCTTCGATGGCCGCGGGTTTTATGCGGCGAAGACTGCGGAAGCCAACGGGGAACGCTGGGCATTCGCCTGGGTGCCTTCCAAACGTGGGAACAACGATTACGGTCAGTGGGAATGGGGCGGCGATCTGGTCATGCATAAACTGTTTCCACAGGCGGACGGGCGCTTATTTGTTGGGATCCCGCCAGCTATTCATGCCGGTTTTTCTCAACCGCAAAAGTTGGTCACACCCCTTGAAAATTTTGACGCCAATACGCCCTGGCGTTTATTCGCACAGGATAAAAAAACAATATTGCCGTTTTGCGAGCTACCTGACCAATTTATGCTGCAGGCGGATATCGCTTTCAGTTCGGGCATTCGAAATTTCGGTATCGGAATTCGCCAGGATGCCGATTATGCGGATGGGTACTATTTCCGTGTAGAGCCTTTTTATAATCGCATCGTATTCGATATGTGGCCGCGCAGGGTCAAAGGCGTCAATCAATGGTATGTCGATGGCGATAAGCCCTTTGCCATTGAGCTGGAGCGTCCTTATAGAATGAGCGACGTGCGCAGTTTACATCTGTGTCTGTTGGCTGATGGCGATAACTGTACTTTGTATGTGGATAATTCAGTGGCGTTGACGACGCGTATCTACAATCTGAAGGGCGCAAACTGGAGTTTCTTTGCGTTTGACGGCAATATCGAGGTCAGTAATATTCGGTTATTGACTCAGCGGTAATTTTAAATAAAACCAGGTGAACTCTACAGTTATTAACATTCTGTGTTTGTTCTACAGCATGCTGATAGGTAAATCTATTCCTCGATAGAGCGCAACGCCTTCTCTATTGAGGATGGAACTGTATTGTTATTTTTAATAAGTAGGTCGGGTTCTGTTTTATAAAATCCAGGTATAAAAATATCACAACCCTACAGAGGCATATCATGTCATATGTAAAGAATCAGAAATACTGGGCCGCATCTGGTTATTGCATATTTTTCTATGCGGCAATCAGTTTCGCCACCACCTTTTATGCTATCTGGTTGAGCTCTAAAATTAACCTGAATGCGACACAAACCGGGTTTGTGTATGCCATGAATGCGCTGGTCGCGCTGGTTTTCATGTTACTTTACGGTATCGGTCAGGATCGGCTGGGGATTAAAAAACATCTGCTTTTTTTTCAGAGTATCGTGATTATCGGATCCGGCCCCTTTTTTATTTATATCTATGAGCCGATGCTGAAGAGCTCTTTTTATCTGGGGACGCTTGTCGGCAGTATTTATCTCAGCGCCGGATTTTTTTCCGGTATGGGATTAGTGGATTCCTATGTGGATCGGCTTAGCCGGATTTACAAATTTGAGTTCGGCGCCGCGCGGATGTGGGGCAGCCTGTCGGCCGCGATCGTCGCCTTTATTGCGGGGGAATTCATTGCGGTCAACCCGCACTTAAACTTCTGGTGCATTTCATTATCCGGACTGGGTTTTATGCTGGTCAACGTGCTGTTTAAACCCGATGTCAGTGTGACCTATGAAAAGGAGGTCGAAAAATTAACCTTCAGGGAACAGTTTTCTATTTTTAAAATGAGTAAGTTCTGGTTTTTTATTATCTACGTTTTTGGCACTTACAGTCTGTACAATGTGTATGATCAGCAACTCTTCCCCGTTTTTTATACTCATCAGTTCATTGATATAAATGAAGGCTACAAGATGTATGGCTATCTGGGATCGCTGCAGGTTTTCCTGGAGGCCGCAGTGATGGTCAGCGCGCCGTTTTTGGTCAATGCGCTGGGCGCCAAACGATCCATGGTACTGGCCGCATTCTTCTCCGCCAGCCGTATTTTGTTATCTGGCTACTTTACTTCGATTGTCCTTATCTCTGGAATGAAGCTTTTCCATGCCTTTGAAATATCAATTATTCTTGTCTCTGTTTTTAAATATATCTCTATTAATTTCGATCGTCGATTTTCAGCCAGCGTGTTTCTGATCGGTTTTCAGATCTCCGGTTCTATCGGGGTGATTA
The DNA here is from genome assembly GCF_008710095.1 of Affinibrenneria salicis. The sequence goes on along the minus strand of NZ_VYKJ01000018.1, from coordinate 29,010 downwards.
CCCTGTCTTCGTTTATCGGCATTCTCTATGACAAATTAGGCCATCAATACTCGTTTTATATTCTTGGCAGCGTCGTTTTGTTCTTTATGTTTTTTGCCATGATTTTCCTTATCGGGGATCGAGGGAAAAAAACGCAGCTGGTTAAAAAGGAAGCCGCGTCGTTATCTGATTAGGCAGATTGCTTTGGGACGGCATCAGATTTGTTGCCTGCATGTCGGTCTTGTCGCACACGCCACGAATAATTAGAGCGGCGGAAGGCTATTTGCCGGTAATCATATTTATTAAGGGGGATATCGCTTACCCGTTATTAAATGAGTGATGTTAATACAACGAAAATAATAAAAATGGCCGGTAAGACAAGAAGTATTGACCACGCACAGTCGTTAATTCACCGATTTTTGCACCACCGTCACGGTTAAACTTTTTTATAAAAAAGGAACAATACGATGAAATTAATTCCCGTAGCCATTAGCCTTGGTCTGTTTGTTACCGGCGCCGTTCAGGCCCAGGCCGCCAGCGTTGAAGAACGTCTGGCGCTGCTGGAGCAGCGGTTAAAAATGACCGAGCAGCGGGCGACCGCTGCCGAAAATGAAGTGCGGCAGATGAAACAACGCTTCGCCCCGCTATCGCCGCAGGCCGCGCCGAACGCGTTATCTCCGACCGGAGGCGCATCGACCGGCGTCACGGCCGGCGCGCCTTCCCGGCCGGCGCCCACGCTAACGTTAAATGGCTTCGGGGATTTAAAATTGTACGGGGACGTTGAATTTAACGTTGATGCCGCCAGTCGTTCCGGTCAACTGACATCGGTAAAAACCCGTGCAGATAACAAAAACTGGAAGCCAGGCTCGACCGAACGCTGGGATGTGAACGGCCGAATCCTGATTGGTCTGGACGGTTATCGTCGTCAGGATAACGGTAATTATGCCGGGTTCAGCGTTCAGCCGCTGGCCAATATGAACGGGAATATGGGTCTTGATGACGCCGCCTTCTTCTTTGGCAATGAAAAGAACTGGCAGGCGAAGATTGGACGCTTCGAGGCCTGGGATATGTTTCCGCTCAACCAGGATACGTTCATCGAATACTCGGGCAATACCGCGAACGACCTGTATGCCGATGGCTATGGCTACATTTATATGATGAAAGAGGGGCGCGGGCGCAGCAGCGATGGCGGCAACATCATGTTGAGCAAATACCTGGGCGACTGGTATCTGGAGGTCAATACATTATTCGAAGAGGGTTCATCGCTTTATTCCGGCGGCGAATACCACGGTAATGCGCTGGAAAACAAGAAAAATGCGATCTATGTGCGCCCCGTCGTCGCATGGAAGGGGGAAAATCTGTCTGTCGCCGTGGCGATGGAGAGCAATGTGGTGAGTAACGCCTATGGCTATTACAATACCGCCGGGGAGTGGCGCGATCAGTCGAAGCGTACTGGCTATGGGGCCACCGTCGGCTGGAATAGTCTGGCGACCGATCCGGAAAATGGGGTGCAGATCAATCTCAGTAGCGCCTATTTGGACGCGACGGACGAACAGGATTTGACCCTTGGCGCTAACGTGTTGTGGCGTCGTTTCGAACTGGGCTATATTTTCGCCCATAATAATATCAAGGAGTTTAACCTGAGCGGCGCGAATGTCGATCTCAACGAGCCGCTGAATAATCCAGGCAAATATGATATCCACACGCTGCATGCGTCTTACCTCATTCCAAATATCTTCGATATGAAGAACTTCAATCTGTATCTGGGCGCTTATACATCCTGGCTGCAGAAAGACAACGGCAACCAACTGGTCAGCGGGGAAAATGATGAACGTTATGGCTTGCGCGCCAGATTTAAATATCTATTCTAATCTCCGTCGCGCCGATCTGGCTGGCGGGGATTGAGCGCCGCGGGCGGTATCCGGCGTATCATCCCGTTTCGCCGCAAGGCGGCGCAAACGACAGGTTCACCGCGTCATCAATCCGCCGCCCGTCGGGCTGCGGATGTTTTTTTGTCTCAGGCGCTGGCGGCGGCTTGTAGCGGCGGCGGCCGCAGGCTGACAGGCAGTCAATAATGCTGGAACAAATAAAAGATGAGATATTAGCTCGCGGCGACTACGCGGTTAAAATACACAAAAACGATTTTACCCAAAGCCTGGTGGTCGATATTGAAAATGAGTCTGACATTGCGCGCTTCACGTTGTGGGACGACGGTAGCTGTATGATGGAGATCATTGATGTGGCGTCCGGTCAATATATTCTGGATGAACGCCGAACGTTGTTGGATATGGCCGAAATTATCGCCTGTTTCAATATGTTTATCGCTGTTCTGGCGGAGGATTAAGCCGGATGCCGCATCCCGGAAGGGTAAGCCGGCATCCGTCGCATAAATCCTTATCGCCCTTACCGGGCTTTCACCCCGTGCGGGCCAGGCTGCGCGGCGGCCGTAACGCCGGCGCGCCGCGCAGTCAGACCGCACGCGGCCCTCGCTGCTCTATTTCAGTCGATGATCAGAAATTAAAATCGACCGACAGCATGTAATACATATTGATCGCCTTGCCGTTGGTGACCCAACTGCCGGCCTGTTTTTCGTCCGCGCCTTTCACTTCGCCGGCAATGTTGAATCGTTTACTGATCGGGTAGTCGGCGCCCAGCGCGATATATTTATAGCGCGTATTCTGGAAGACCTCGCCGTCATCCTTACGCGCATTATATTTACGATAGTGGCCGATGCCGCTGTGCAGCGTGGTGGTTAATCCATTATCCCAGTTATGCCAGACGCCGATGCGGGTGGTCCACTCCTGGTCGTTGATATTGCCCCACTGCTTACGCTCCATCTTGCCTTCCATATAGCGGCTGCGTAGCCAGACGCCGGTATCATCGCTAATGATATACTGGATGCCGGGTTCGATTTCCGTGGTGAAGACATCGGTATCATTAATATAGTCCGCGCCGGACGAACGCTTATGCTGCAGATCCTGATACAGGTAGCCAAAGGTGGATAACCGTTCGGCTATCCGCCAGGTGCCGTAGAGTTTATAGCGCGTCTGCCAGCGTTCATTCAACGATTCGCTGCCGCCCAGTATTTCCGCGCCAAGAGTGCCGCGCGCGAATTGATGTTCATAACCGAAAATCAGCTGCGTGCGCTGTGTCTGCCGGTCGTAGCGCTGGTTGTCGAAACCGCCCTGATACTCGGTTTCCCGCGCGTTATAAAACGCCAGATACCAGCCGGGCAGGTTATCCTGACGCAAGACCGCCTGCGACAGCACGAAATTATTTGCGCCGTTGTGTCCGGCGCTGTTTTTCCAGTTGGAATCGCTAATTTCCAGTTTGCTTTTAATATTGCCGTGCACCTTGCCGCCGTGCGGGTACGACGAGCGGGTGGTGGTCCACATAATTTCTTCATTCTGATAGGACCAGGGATAAACATCCACGACATTGCCGTTATCGTCGCGCGTAATATCCATCGCGCCGTGGCCGGCAGCCGGCAACAGGGCAATCGCGATCAGCGCCAGTGTGTTAGAGATACGTGTTTTCATAAGTCATTCCCTTGCGATGGCTATCGCAATATTGTGAGAAACAGAGGTCCGGTCATTAAAAATGGCGAATACGCAACTCGCTGGTATCCACGTCGCTGCCGCCGATCGCCCACTTTCTGTCGTTGATGTGGTACATCCGGGTACTGAAGGCCATGGTGTCGTTGATGTAGAACACGGCGACCGATCCCTCAATAATGATCCTCAGCTTTATCGCGTCGGATAAGGGCGTGCGAACGCCGACTTCCGCTTTGCTGCTCGGCAATGCGTTGATGGCGGCGGTGTAGAACAGGACTTTGTCGGTTTTTTTGTTAAACACCACGTTCAGCGGCGCGTCCTGCGGTTTATCGCCGTCCATGCCGAAGCTGAAAATCGCGCCATCGCCGTTGACGCGCAGCGTGCCGCTGATCTCGACGGTGCCGCTTAACGGTGAAAAGACCTGGCTGCTGACCGGCCCGAACGCGGCGGTGAAGTTTTCCCGCGCCAGCGGTTGCAGCGGGCCGTCCTGCGGCGCTTTCTGCTGCAAAACGTCGACGATTTCCCGCGGTATGACGCTGTTTAATTCGCCGTTGGGCGCGGCGGTTAATTCATGGGCGACCAGATTGCCGGCCCAGTCGATAACGCCTTTATTGTCTTCCCCGCCTTTGGTGGGCACCCAGCCAAACACAAACAGGCGATGGTTATGCTCAACCAATTTCCCGGCGTACATGCCGGCGCCGTCGAAGTAGAATTTATCCAGTTTGACGAACGGACCGTTGGGCGATTCAGCCACCCGGTACTGCGTCAGACGATGCGGCCACTGATCGCTGAAGCTGAGATACCAGCGGTTATTGAATTTGACCAGCGTCGGGCATTCCAGATTCGCATCGCTGCTGGTGGTGTCGTTGCGGAACAATACGCCTTCGTCCTGCCAGTTTTTCAGATCGGTTGAGGTATATTTGGCTATTACGCCGGCGCCGTTCTGTCGGGTGGTAATCAGCATCCAGTAGCGGTTTTCTTCCGCAATATAGACCACGTGCGGATCGCGGAAATCATTGGCCCGGTAGTCGGCCCCCGGCCGGAAGGTATCCTGCGGATGTTTGGTCCAGTGGCGCATGTCGGTGCTGGTGGCATGCATAATCGATTCGGTCGGGAAAACATTCTGATTATGCGACGTGTACCAGGCGTGATAAACCTCGCCGACTTTAATCACGGAGCCGGTGCCTAATAACAACTCCGGGCTGTTTAGATCGTTAACATAGGGAATCACTTCGCCCAGATTTTGATAATTATATAAATTCTGGCTGGTCAGCAGGTGCCAGGCGTGCACGCCCAGATCTTTACCGCCGCGGATATCATTAAGATGGAATATATAAAAGAGGCCGCCCTCGGAAAAAGGCATCGGGTCGCCGATATACGATCCCGGCACCCGGGGGAAAAACGCGCTGACTTCGCTGTGTTCCGGCGTTGCGCTATGCGCGGGCGCCGGCGGCGTTTGTTCGCTGTTCGCCGGCGTCGAACAGGCGATATTGAGTGAGGTCATACAAAACATTAAAATGGCCGCGGTTATTTTTTCAGATACAGTCATGGTGATCTCTCTTACGCAGGGTATTTATTTTTCATCGTGAGCGAATAACATCAGAAGCTGTATTCGATACCGACCACAGTGAATGGGTTCCAGGAGTGGCCGTCGTTAGCCCATTGGCCGTGCGATTTAGTGAATTGCGCTTTAAATTCGCCATACAGTCGCAGGTTATCAACAATAGGATAGCTGGCGGTCGCGCCAATAAAATGGTATTTGCCGTTGTAAAATACTTCCGATTTATTCGCGTCGTTATAGATTTTGTCGTTGCCGAAGCCGACATAAAGAGAGGTAAGCAGCGGATACCAGTTGCGCCATAAACCCGCGGTGACTTTCCATTCCTCCTCAACAATATTGCCCCAGTACTGGCGCACTTGTTTATCCCAGGAGTAATAGGGACGCAGCCAAAGGCCCAGGTCCGGGTTCACTTTATATTGAATTCCCGGCTCCATTTCCATCGAATGGTGTTCGAGATCGGTATTATTCGAGTCGTTGCTTTGCGGCTGATATTCGCGGAAAACATAGCCGGAAACCGACCATTTATCGGTCAGCCGGGTTTCTCCCCACAGCTTTAATCGCGCCTTCCAGCGTTTGGTGGCGCTTTCCGTTCCGCCCAGCACCTCTACGCCCCAGTTGCCGCGGTAAAATTCATTAATTTTGCCGATATACATTTCGTTGATGGTGTTGGTACTGCCGTAATCCTGATTGGAAAATTGACCTTTATAATTGTCTTCACGCGCATTCCAGTAACCGAAATACCAGCCCGGTAATTCGTCATGGCGAAGCCATGCCTGGATCAGCGCTAATTTAAATTTGCCGCCGTTTTTCGTATTGTCCTTCCAGCGGGTATCGTCTATTTCTATTTTGCTGCCGATATTGCCGTGCAGACCGCCGGCGTCGAGCGAGCTATCGACGGTATTCCAGTGAACCGCCTGTTGCTCCTGCGATATACGGGCAATATCCACATTATCTTCCCGATCGCTATTATCCGCGCCGGTATCCGCCGCGCTGCTGCCCAGCGACGTCACCTTATTATTTTTATTTAAGGCTGTCGCGCCAGACAACCATTCCTGTTCCTCTGTGGCCGGTGCGGAGGTCGCCGCGGCGGCCTGACCTGCCAGCAAGGCAAGCGAAATACATAGCCAGGTATTTTTCATCACGATATCGTCTCATTGTCGTTATTGGTTTCGTCAACGTTATAACTGTCTGCCGTACGATAAGTCGCGCGGCAGTTAACGTTAACATTTCGTGTTGAGAGTGCAGAAGACGACAAGTGGTAAAATCCCGATGTTAATCACAATAGTTAACGTTAACATTGGCGAACTGAGATCAAAATCATATTTATCGTTAAAATCCGCTTCATTTTGTTGTCGCCGGCATGAATATAATGCATCGATGAACCTGTGGTCCGGCGAGGCGCGGCCCGTCGGGGCAACGTCCGGGATGAGCAGGGCGGCAAATACCGCTAACGCCCGCCGCCCGAAAAGCGTAATGGCACATCACCGCGGGAAAACAAAGGAACGGCATGGCTTCTTTAAAAGACGTGGCAAAACTGGCGAATGTATCTTTGATGACGGTCTCGCGGGCGCTTAACAGTCCGCAATGTCTGAAGCCGGAAACCTATCAGCGAGTCAAACAGGCGATTGAAGCGCTGAATTACGTACCTGACTTATCTGCGAAAAAAATTCGCGGGGCCAGGGCGACGCCGAAAACTATCGGCGTGCTGGCGCTGGATACGGTGACCACGCCGTTCTCCGTTGAAATGACGCTGTCGATCGAAGAAACGGCGCGCGCCCACGGCTGGAACAGTTTTGTGATCAATATGTTTATGTCCGACTGCGTCGACGATATCGTCGATTTGCTGTTGTCGCACCGACCCGCCGGCATCATCTATACCACCATGGGGCTGCGTCAGGTGCCGGTGCCGCCAAAGCTGCTCGATCTGCCGTGCGTGCTGGCCAACTGCGAAAGCGAACAGGGCGGGGTGGCCAGTTATATCCCGGACGACGAGCAGGGTCAGTACGACGGGATGTGCGCGCTGCTGAACGCCGGCTATCGGAAACCGCTGTGCATACATCTGCCGCAGGAGCGGCTGGCCACCACCCGGCGCCGTCAGGGGCTGGAGCGCGCCTGGCGCGAATTTTCCCTCGACCCGCAGAGCCTGTGGCAGCATTATCTGCGGTTGGGCGATGAATACTATCTCGATGCGGTATCCATCGTTGAGCGCTACCTGCAGCAGGGCAAACCGCAGTTTGATTCGGTGGTGTGCGGCAACGACCGGGTGGCGTTTCTGGTCTACCAGACGCTGCTGGCCAAAGGCATTCGCATCCCCGAAGATGTGGCGGTGCTGGGTTATGACAATCTGGTGGGTATCGGCGATCTGTTTTTACCGTCGCTGACCACGGTGCAACTGCCGCATTATGAGATTGGCCGGCTGTCGACCCTGCATATCATCAACCATCTGGAGCGCCGCGACGTCACCCGCGTCGCCAGCCCGCTGCTGCGCCGCAACTCGCTATGATGACCGGCCGCCGGCGTTAATGCCGCGCGGCGGACAGCGATGCGCCGGCGGCCTGCATCCGCCGCGGCGCTCAGGCGCGTTCCGCGTTTTGTCCCGACCAGTGCGCCATCTCCTGCGCAATAAACCAGCCGACCAGGTCGCGGTACAATTTTTCTATCATCTCCGCATCCAGCCCGTAGTCTGTCGCCCAGTCGCGCCTCTGCGCCAGCATGCTGGTGAAACGTTCCCGCGCCTGCACCTCGTCCGGATTCTTTTTAAACGGCGCGGCGGCCTTAACGTAGTCAAAACGCCGGGCGAGCAGGCGGATCACCTGTCGATCTATCGCGTCAATCTCATTTCTGATCGCCTCCATGTTCGCACACTGCGACGGCGCAATACTTTGCTGGCTGGTCATGATTCATCCTTATTAGTTAATCACGCCGGAATCGCGTCGGCGTGCGTTGCGGGCGCAGAGCGCCCTTTCGCCGGGGGTCAACTGCGGCGGTATAGCGCCAGCCCGCCGGCCAGAAAAAACATAATCGCCGCGCAGGCACGATTAAGCCGCCTTAAGCCCGCCAGCGTGAACAACCGGGCGGCCTGCATACCGCCGAAAGCATAAAGCAGCATAATCGCCACATCGATCGCTACGCTGGTGCAGGCAAACGCAATATATTGCGGCGGCTGCGGCTGGCCAACGACGATAAACTGTGGCAGAAAGGCGGAGAAAAACAGCAATCCTTTTGGGTTCGATAGCGCCACCAGCAGGCTGCGCATAAAGGCGCGGCCTGCGCCGCGCCGTTCCGACGCGACGTCGTTCAGCGGCGCGAGGGCGACGGGGCTTGAGCGCCATAGCTGCAGGGAAAGCCAGAAGAGATAGGCTACGCCGACCCATTTCACCAATGAGAACAGAACCTCCGAGGCCATCAGCAGCGAGCCGAGGCCAACCGCCACCATGCCGATCAGAATAAAATCGGACAGCGCGGCGCCCGTTACGCCCATCAGAATCACTTTTTTGTTTTTTGTTGCGCCGTTGGTCAGCGCCAGCAGCATGGTCGGACCTGGAATCACCGTCACGGCCAGCGAGGCCATGGCATACATCACCAGCATTTCCGTCATTGCAAAACTCCTTGTTGAACTAGTGTAATAGTATAATGATACAACTTTGACCTATAGATACAACCCTAACGCTGATAAAGCAATGATACGGAAGGGGCTGCAGGCCCCGGGGATGGCGCCGAAAGACCGTACCGGTCATTTTTAATTGCCTCTCTTTCAATCCTGGTTTAGCTTCTAGTCTCTGCTGCTGATTGAGATTTAGGCGACCGGCGTTCCGGACGGTAAAAAGCGGCTGGCGGATTGGTCATAGCGCAGGCGATACGGAATAGACTCGTTTGCCGGCGGCACGAAATCTATTGGGGTATATGTACGTAATCGAATCGATATGGAGCCTTATATGATCCCTGACGTCGCACTGGTAGATAATAGCGAACAGCGCACGCCGCTGATTCTGGTTCTCGATAGCTCCGGCAGTATGGACGGCGAACCGATTGAACAACTGAATGCCGGGCTGAAATTGCTGGAAGCCGAATTAAAAGATGATGTCATCGCCGCAAAGCGGGTGCGTATTCTGGTGATTGAATACGGCGGCTACGACCAGTGTACCGTGCACGGCGACTGGTGCGACGCCATGGACTTCAACGCGCCGGAGCTGAGGGCGAACGGCACTACGCCGATGGGGCAGGCCGTTAGTCTGGCGCTGGCCGAGATTGAAGCGGAAAAGCAGCGTTTCAAACAGGCGGGCGTCGCTTATACCCGTCCCTGGCTGTTTTTAATGTCGGACGGTTTGCCGACCGACTCATGGGAGAACGCCGCGGCGCTCTGCCGTCAGGCGGAAGCCGGCAACAAAACCGCCGTCTTCCCGATTATGGTGGACGGCGCGTCGCCGGAGGTGATGGGCAGTTTCACCAATAGCGGACTCAATGGCGTGAAGAAGTTGAAAGGGCTGCAGTTCAAAGAGCTGTTCATGTGGTTGAGCGCCAGTATGCAGGTGGTATCGCAGTCCACCCCGGGCGGCAGCGCGCAGTTGCCCTCTACTGACAGCTGGGCGAGCGTACCGGTTTGATGCGCCCCTGGTCGGTGTATGCGGCATCGGCTACCGGCGCCGCGCATCTTGAACGGCATATTCCCTGCCAGGACGCCTGGTCCATTCGCCGTCCTGTCGGGCGCCTGATCGCGGCGGTCTGTGACGGCGCGGGCTCGGCCCGCTATAGCGAAGTCGGCGCTCAGACGGTTTCGCGTCTGTTTACCCGGCGCCTGGCGGCGCTGGCGATGCCGGAAGATCTGCCTATTGAGCAGGTTCGCCCGGCGGCGGTGCAAATCCTGACGGATATTCGTCGCAGCCTCAGCGAGCGGGCGATGGAGCAACGTTGCGAGCCGGGCGAGTTCGCCTCCACGCTGGTAGCCGTCTGGATAGGGGAGCAGGCCGGTTATATTTTCCATCTGGGCGACGGCATCGCGGTTATTGAAACGGCGCAGGGCGAGAGCGTTATTTCTCAGCCGGAAAACGGCGAGTATGCCAACCAAACCTGGTTTCTGACTTCAGACCAGTGGGAGGCGCATTTGCGCATTACGCCCGTGAATGCGCCGATCGGTAAAGTCATTTTGCTCTCAGACGGCGTTCAGCCATTCGCCATGAACAAAGCCTGCGATGCATTATATGCCCCTTTTATCGAGCCGGTTTTACGTTATCTGCGCCAGGTCTCCGAAGAGGAAGGCAGCGCCGCGCTACAGAGTACGCTAGCCGATCCCCGAACACACCGTATTACCGGCGATGATAAAACCCTCTTAATTTGCCTGCGGGATGCGTAATTCATGGCGCCAGGGGGAAAAAACGTTCAGCTACAGGACCAACAGGGCAATGCCTATCGCATCGGCAAGCTGATTAAAAGCGGCGGAGCCGGCAGCGTCAGCCACATCGATAACGCCAGCGGCAAAGTATCGAAGGTTTATCACGATAAAATCGATAAGCCGTACCACCAGCGAAAAATTACCGCCATGCTGGCGCTCCGGCCCGAAATCGAGCCGGTCATCGTGCATGAAAAACCGATCGTTCAACTGGCCTGGCCCGAAGCGCCGTTATTTGACCGTAATAAACGTTTCGTCGGCTTTGTTATGCCGGAACTGGATGTCCGCAATACCATTGAACTGGAGTACATTCTGCAGGAGCGCCAGGCGAAGGCGCATCAGCTGCCGACGGGGTTGGGCGCCAAAGTCAGCCTCTCCTATAATCTGTGTTCGCTGGTGGAAGCGCTACACCGCCAGGGGCATCGCATCATTGATATGAAACCGCTCAACCTGCGTTTTTATAAGAGTAGCCTCTACATGGCGCTGCTGGATTGCGATGGCTTCAGTATTCAGGGCGTTAATGAGCGCTTCCCGGCCGGGCAGTTTACCGTCGAATACCTCGCACCCGAATTTCAAAAGGCGCAAAAGGTACCGGAAAATCAGGAAGAGTGGCAGGACCGCTTTGCGCTGGCGGTCATCGTATTCCAGTTGCTGAATTTCGGCATCCATCCCTTCAGCGGCCGGCCGGCCGATCAACGGGTGCCCACCGATATTCCCGGACGTATCGCCGGACGATTTTACGCCTATGGGCAACAGGCCCACCGACAGATCGCGCCGATACCAGCGAGCGGCCATGCGGCGATGCCGGCCGGCATACGCCTGTTGTTCGACCAGGCGTTTGCCGGGCCGCCTTCTCAGCGGCCTTCCGCGCGGCAGTGGGCCGATTGTCTGCGGGATTTCGCCCGGCCGGAGAAAAAGCAACTGCTGGTGTGTGGTAAAAACACCAGGCACCAGTACTTTGCCGGATTCGATTGCGCGGCCTGCGCGCGGCAAGAACAACTGCAACAGGCGCACCAGCAGCAGAAACAGCGTCGGCGGACGCCGACTATAGCCCGTCAGACCGGGGGGACGATAGCCGCTCAGACCGCTCTGCGCCGCCCCCCGCCGGCGCGAGTTCAGCCGTTCGCGCTTTCTCATCTGCTTCCGCGCGTGGTTTGGCATACGCTATTCGCCATGCTGGTTCCGCTGATTTTCGGCTGGCTATTGCAAACCTTCGTGCCAGTCTCGGCCAGCGGCGTAAGAGGCGCCGAAACGATCGCCGGACTGATGGATAACGTGTATTTCGACCAGATCACCTCCGGTATTCTGTTTATCTTTCTTTTTATCATTGCCGCCATTTTTGGGCTGCTGCTGTTTGTCTGGCCTTCCCTCAGCATCCTGCGCAGGAAACCTTAGCGTAGTGGGAAAAACAATTTTATGAAAAAGTTATTCCGCAATCTGTTGCTGGTTATCGCTGTATTAACGCTCATCTTTCCATTCTGGCCGGAAGTGCTTTTTACCTGGCTGGTAAGCTCCGTTGATCGGTTAACTATGTCGCTGTTGCCTTCCTCTGTCGATTTCCGGCAACGCAATTTCTTTGTGGGGCTGTGGGCTGGGGCGCTGGTGATGTCCAGCGTTATGCTGATAAAGGCCTGGCGCGACAAACTCAGGGGCTATATGTTCGGCGGGCTGGCGGTTGTGGCGATGGCGGTTGTCCTGCCGCTGCTGCAGATGCCGTTAAGCGAAGAGGCCAACCGGCGGCGCCTTGTGATGCAGAAGATAGAGGGGAATGGGTGGGAAAACTATCGGATTAACAAGGATGCTATGGTGAATCATGCGATGCAGGCCGTTTGGGCTGACCCATCTGAAAGCGTGATCTTACTCAGGAAACTGGATAGCCAGCGATTGCATTTGTCGGCATCGGGTTATTCTGACGCCGATGTCGCCGCGGCGAAACGGGCGTGGGCGCCGCTTGTCGCCGGGCCGCAGGCGCTGGATGAAGACTCGCGCGCTGCGGCGAGTAAAACGCTGGCGTTTTACAGCGATTGGCTGCTGACTCAGCCCGAACCAGTGATTGCCAGCGCGCTGCTGTCGGTCGGTGAAAAAAAAAGCAAGACTTTTATTGCTTTCGACCAGGCGCACAACGCTTTACTGGCGGCGCCTTTGTCGGCGATCAGCTGGCGGGCGTTTGCCCTGATGTTTGTGTCGGGAACGCCTGATAACACCGATCTTCAGCGGGCCATGGCCTCTCTGATGATCGCCAGACATTTGCCGCCGGATGACGATCTGCAGGAACTCAACCGTCTGCTGGGAAAAGTCATTGACGCGTTGCCCGAAAAAAATAAAGCTATTTTTAATATTCTGGATGCAAGAGCGCAGGAGGATGCCGTTCTTCGCCAGCAGAAAACGCCGTCGCCGCAGGTAGCCCAACTGGCCGCCCAGCCTCTGCCGCTTACCGATATTGTTGATCGTATAAATTCTTTGCAGCGAGCCGCCTCCCTGGAATATCCAGGAAAGGTGACCATCATCAACCCTCAGCTAATCATTGATCCCGCGACAATAGAATACCCGGATGTGGGGCGGTATATTGAGCGGGCGGATGTTGTACTCTCGGTAGATACCGACCCGGAAGGCCGTATCGTCGCGTTATGGGTGCAGCAAGGCAGCGGTGAATCGGACTTTGACCAACAGGCACTGGCGGCGGCGTCCACATGGCGGTTTGCCAGCGCGGACAAAGCCGGACGGCAGGTTGTGCGCGTACGTTTTGAGAGTAGCAGAATGAGCTGGTTAACCACGCTGGAGATGTTGGCCCGGGGGCTGGCGCGTTTCGATCAGGACTCGACGGCGCGGGCGGAGGCCAATATAACCCGCCAGATTCGCTCTCTTCGCAATATGCCGTTCAGGAGACATCTTTCTGGTTTGGACCGGCTTGACGCTGATGAGGCGAAGCTACAGGCTGTCATTGAGGCATGGCGCGCGTTACCGAGGCTGGAAAACAATAACGATGACTGGGCGGCCAGCGTGGCGTTTCTGCATAGCAAAGCGCAGGTCTATGGCAACAATCGTGAAGTTGTTTTGCTGGCCGCGCGTTTTATCCTGCAGTATTACCATGTGGGGCGCAATGGCGCACTGCGTGAGCCGGATATTTATCCCGAAGATCCGAACTACTGGCAATCCGTGCTGGAGCAGGCCCGCACGCATTTTGCCGAGGGTATTGCGCTTAATCCGGAGCGAATCGATGGCTGGATAGGCTGGGGGATCAGCTGGCTGGATGAGGATGCGGAGCTGGCCGCCGGCGCTTTTGCCCAGGCGGCGCGTTTGCGCAAGGCCAATGATTTTTCACAGTTGCGGAATATGATGCCTATGTATTCGTTGCTGAAATCGCTGCGCGGCAATTCACTGGAGCGTTACGAGACGCTGAAAGCCCGTATGGAGATGCGTTACATGCCTGAAGGCGCAACGCCCGTCGAAGCCTATGAATATATTAGCAAGTTAACGCCGCTGGCGCTGTCTCAGCGAGCGTTGCCGATGGCGCAATTTCCTCCTCAGCGCACGACAAACGCCACGGAGGCGCAGAACGATCATCGTTTTACTTTCGATTTCGTCAATGCCGGGGTGCAGGAGGGGGCGCGTATTTTACCGCCGGCTGGTTTTGATGCGGGCGGTATTGCCTCCGCAGAGCTGATTCTGCAGCTGGATGTGGCTAAAAATGGCGCGCCGGCTGCAGTCATGATCAAATCCAGCAGCGGCTACCCGCAACTGGACAGCGCCGTGATTGCGGCGGCTTATTTTTGGCGCTTCCCGCCGCGTAAGGGACCGTGGATAACCCTGGTGCCGGTGCAGTTTCGCCATCAAGCGCCGAATTAGTCTCTTTTCCCGCAGGTTGACCGGTGGGAAACAATATCACGACGGGAAATTATCCCCGGCGTTATATTGTTTCCCTTGCCCGGCGTTTTTTTTGGTTTACAATTCAGCTGTTTTTAATATGTCAGGGAAATGGAAATGTTGAGTTTTATCGGTCAGTTGATTGTTCTTATTATCGTCATCGCCGCGATGCTTTTTATTTTTGGTCTTTATGTCCGGGGATTGACTGCACTGTCGAAAAAAGCGATTCAACGTCAGTTGGCCTCCGGGAAAATGACCGATCAGCAGCTCACTAAGTTTTACCATATATATAAAAAGAGAAAGGATCAGCACCTGATGCCTATTTTAATGCACGGTATCTTTTATAAATCCTTTGTCAGAATGCAGCGTGATATTTATCAAATATACCGCGACGAAATGGAAAAAAGGCAGTTGCCGCTTTAAGCATAGTTCGGGTCGATGGTCATTGCCGCGTCGCCGTCCCGCGCGTTTATTCCGGCGCTGCGGCAATATTTAACTCAGGCGTCGGTTCAGGAGAGAGCTAATCGTGCAATGCTGGATCATACCCGGCGGGGCGTCAGATCATGGACGTCTGGCGAACATCGCGGCGCTCCCGCGAAGTCCGGTCTGAGCCGAGCCGGCGCTGATTGAGGGCCAGGTATGATTTCTACAGGTAAAAATCGTGTTGAAACCGGGTTAATATGTGGCTGGTTCACATGCCGCTGACTCCATGGACGAGGGATACCGGGTTGCAAGTGCAGATGCGTTTTTTTACAGGCCTGTTTGGGTTTGTTTTACTCTGGTCTGCGCCGGGACTGGCGCAGGCGCTTTCAACACCGGATCAAGCCCGCCAGGTGGTGGCCGGAGAATTGGCCGACAATCTCTTCTGTAAAGGATTTGGCGTCAATGCGCATGCCGATGAGCAAGGACGTAACGCCGTGCTCACGCTGGCGGGAGCGAGCATTCATTTCAAACACGAAGATGAAATGGATGAATTGTATAACAGCTACACTTATCGCTTTACGCCGCCTTTGGCGGTAAACGGCGTTCTTGTCCATTCTATCATGCAGTCGGTCGGCGAGGGCGGCGCGTTGTTCATCGCCGAAGCGGAAGGCGACAGTCAGGCGTTGGCCGCCCGAATTCAGGCCGTTCGCGTCGGCGATGACGAGGTTTTCGCCGCGGGGCTGCTGGACTGGGTTCAGTTTCACAAAACAATGGGTCGCGCAGAGTCGGGACGGGAAGCGGAATCCATGCCGGAAGACATAATTATTGGCGCCGACGCGTCACAGAAAAAGACCGGACGATTCAGCTTTGGCTGCAGTACGCCGATGGCTATGTGACCGATTTCGAAAAGCCGTTAATTTTCGTCGCAGGCAGACCATCCGCCGCATATCCCTGTCGCTCGCTGAAGTGTTCGGCGGAACGAGCGATAAATCGATGCCCGGCTGCTCTGCGGCCGTCGCGCGGGTCGGGGGCTGTGTATTCGCCGCCGCAACGCAAATAAAAAGAGGGCGGTGATGCCCTCTGAGCGTATCGGGTCGTCGCGGGTGAGCGAAGACCCGGGGTGACGTCCTTGTCTGTTTCCTGTCAGGGAATGGTGCGCCCTCAGCCTTCCGCCAGTTTCCTGTAGCGTTCCAGCCGTTCTTTGGCGTCTTGTTCTGTTTTGCTGAACAGCATATCGGCGATTTCCGGGTATTGTCGTTTCAGCGATGAATAGCGTACTTCGCCCATCAGGAATGACTGAAAATCTTCCTCCGGCTCGTCGGAATCGAGGACAAACGGATTTTTTCCGGTCTGCCGTTTCTGCGGGTTGTAGCGGTACAGATTCCAGTAGCCGGCGTCCACCGCACGTTTTACCTCTCTCTGACTGCACCCCATACCGGCGCGAAGGCCGTGGTTGATGCAGGCGGCGTAGGCGATAATCAGCGAAGGGCCGGGCCAGGCTTCCGCTTCGGCGATCGCCCGCAGGGTCTGATTTTTATCGGCGCCCATCGCCACCTGGGCGACATAGACGTAGCCATAGCTCATCGCCATCATGCCCAGATCTTTTTTCCGCGTTCTTTTGCCTTCCGCGGCGAATTTCGCCATGGCCGCCGCCGGAGTGGATTTGGACGACTGCCCGCCGGTGTTGGAGTAGACTTCGGTATCGAATACCAGCACGTTGATATCCTCGCCGGAGGCCAGCACGTGGTCCAGCCCGCCGTAGCCGATGTCGTAGGCCCAACCGTCGCCGCCGAAAATCCACTGCGAGCGTTTGGTCAGGTAGTCGCGGTTCTGGTAGATGCGGTTGAGCAGCGGCTGTTCGCCTTTCTCCCGCGCCAGCTGCGCGATCAAGCTATCGGCGCGCCGGCGGGTGTTTTCGCCGCTGTCTTTCAGCTCCAGCCACAGATTGAGCGCATCGCTCAGCGACTGGCTGAGCGGCAGCGACAGCGCGGCGGCGACGTCGCCGGCCACCTGATCCCGGATCGCCTTGCTGCCGAGCAACATCCCGAGGCCGAATTCCGCGTTATCTTCAAACAGCGAGTTGGCCCAGGCCGGTCCCTGGCCCTTGTGGTTGGTGGTGTAGGGGATAGACGGCGCGCTGGCGCCCCAGATGGACGAACAACCGGTAGCGTTGGCGATCAGCATCCGGTCGCCGAACAGCTGGGTGATCAGGCGCGCATAGGGTGTTTCGCCGCAGCCGGCGCAGGCGCCGGAAAACTCCAGCAGCGGCTGCTCAAACTGGCTGCCTTTGACGGTGGTTTTGTTGAACGGATGACTTTTCGGCGTCAGGCCGAGCGCATACTCCCATAGCCCGATTTGCAGCCGCTGGGACTCCAGCGGCTGCATATTCAGCGCCTTGCCCCTGGACGGACAGATATCCACGCAGTTGCCGCAGCCGGAGCAGTCCAGCGGCGATACCGACAAATGGTAGTAGAAGGTTTTCGCGCCTTTGGCGGGCTGCGCCGTCAGACCGTCCGGCGCAGCCCGCCACTCTTGCTCGTCCAGCAGCGCCGGGCGAATCGCGGCGTGCGGGCAGATAAACGCGCACTGGTTGCACTGGGTGCAGCCTTCCGCCCGCCACTCCGGCACGTTGATGGCGATGCCGCGTTTTTCGAAGGCGGCGGTGCCCGGCGGAAAGGTGCCGTCCTCCATGCCGCTGAAGGCGCTCACCGGCAGGTTGTCGCCTTCCTGACGGTTCATCGGCTCCAGGATCTGACGGATAAAGTCAGGTACCGGAGGCCGATCGCGCGGGGCGTCGCTCTGGCTTTTCCAGTGCGCCGGAATGTCGATCCGCACCGGCGCCAGCATGCCCTGGTCGATGGCGCTGTTGTTCATTTCGACCACTTTAGGCCCTTTTTTGCCGTAGGACTTCAGCACCGCATCCTTCAGATAACCCGCGGCCGTTGCGGCCGGAATAATATCGGTCAGCTTAAAAAAAGCCGCCTGCATTATCATATTAAAGCGGCCGCCCAGACCGAGCTGCCGGGCAATGTCGACCGCGTTGACGATGTAAAAACGGATATCGTTGCCGGCGAGATAGCGCTTCATCGACGCCGGCAGCTTGTCTTCCAGCTCCGCCGGCTCCCAGCTGCAGTTGAGCAGAAATGTGCCGCCCGGCGCCAGTCCGGCCAGCAGATCGTATTTGTCCACATAGGATTGCTGCGAGCAGGAGATGAAGTTCGCCTTCTGGATCAGGTACGGCGCGGTGATCGGTTTCGGCCCGAAGCGCAGGTGAGAAACGGTAATGCCGCCGGATTTTTTCGAATCATAGGAAAAGTAGGCCTGGGCATACATCGGCGTCTGGTCGCCGATGATTTTTATCGCGCTCTTGTTGGCGCCGACCGTGCCGTCCGAGCCCAGCCCCCAGAATTTACAGGCGGAGGTGCCGGTCGGCGAGGTATCGATATCGACGCCGGGCCGCGGCAGCGAGGTGTGGGTAATATCATCCAGGATACCGAGGGTAAAGCCATCTTTCGGCGTCGCCAGGTTCAGATTATCAAACACCGAGACGATATGGGCCGGGAAGATGTCTTTGCCGCCCAGCCCGTAGCGCCCGCCGACGATCAGCGGCCGTCGTTCGCGACTGTAATAAGCGTTTTTGACGTCCAGATAGAGCGGTTCGCCGTGCGCGCCCGGTTCTTTGGTGCGATCCAGCACGGCGATTTTACTGACCGACGGCGGAATCGCTGCAAAGAAGTGGCGCAGCGAAAACGGCCGGTAGAGATGCACCGTCAGCAGCCCCACTTTTTCTCCGCGCCGGTTGAGGTAATCCACCGTTTCCTGCGCGGTTTCGCACACCGACCCCATGGCGACGATCAGCCGTTCGGCGTCGGGCGCGCCGTGATAGTTAAACAGATGGTACTCACGGCCGGTCAGCCGGCTGATTTGCGCCATAGCGTGCTCGACCAGATCCGGCAGCGCGTCATAAAACGGGTTAACCGCCTCCCGCTCCTGAAAGTAGATGTCGGGATTCTGCGCCGTGCCGCGCACCACAGGATGGTCCGGGTGCAGCGCGTGGCGGCGAAAACGGTCCAGCGCCGGCCAGTCGAGCAATTCGCCCAGTTCATCGTATTCCAGCAGCTCGATTTTCTGGATCTCATGCGAAGTGCGAAAACCGTCAAAAAAGTTAATAAAGGGCACGCGGCCTTTAATCGCCGTCAGATGCGCCACGGCCGAGAGATCCATCACCTGCTGGACGCTGCTTTCGGCCAGCATGGCGCAGCCGGTCTGCCGCACCGCCATCACGTCCTGGTGATCGCCAAAGATATTCAGCGAACTGGTGGCCAGCGCGCGGGCGCTGACGTGAAACACCCCCGGCAGCAGCTCGCCGGCGATTTTGTACAGGTTGGGGATCATCAGCAGCAATCCCTGCGAGGCGGTATATGTCGTGGTGAGCGCGCCGACCTGCAGCGAACCGTGCACCGCGCCGGCGGCGCCGGATTCAGACTGCATTTCCACCATTTTCACCGGCTGACCGAACAGATTTCTTTTCCCCTGGGCGGCCCATTCGTCTACGTTTTCGGCCATTGGGGTGGACGGAGTGATGGGATAGATCGCCGCCACTTCGGTAAAGGCGTAGGAAATATATGCGGCGGCGGCATTGCCATCCATTGTTTTCATCTTTCTTGCCATTTGTGGATCCTCTTTGCAGTGTGCTGACGCCTTGTGCGGCTACACGGCGCGCTGCGCCACGCGTCCGGCAGACGCCAGGGTCTTGCCCGTTAGCTAAGCACAGCCTGTGCCATCTCCTGACGAGAGAAATACAAGTTTATTTTTTAATGGGTTAGGGATGGTTGCGCGTCGGCGGCGCAGAAAATACGCGTGCGGGATTGAATGGAATAAGACACGGACTGCGACATCCTGTCAGCCTGTTAACAAAGTGTCGGCGGGCGGCGACGGCTGAAATAACGCGAGGCGCGGCGATGACAAGAATGAAGCCGCCCGCACTGCCAGCGCGTCGCGGAAGATGAATGGCATGTTTAGCCTTTAAGGCGCCCTGCGTCGCGCGGGGCCGGCCTGCCCCGTGCGCGTCGGACCCTGCTCCGCCGCCGCTTGTCAGGATTGTTCACTTTCCAACAATTGGTTTGCCGATTGTCCAGTGTTGAACCCGAATCGATCGCATCTTATGAAATCATATCTTTTAAAATCAATCTATTAACTATTTAACGCCGGCTGGTACATTCCCTGCAACTCTCCTGCGGCAACGCTTATCAACCGTACAGGAGAAATCATTATGGCAATGCGTCAAAGCGCCATCTATGGCAAGGGCGGTATCGGTAAATCCACCACCACGCAGAATCTGGTCGCCGCGCTGGCGGAAATGAAGAAGAAAGTCATGATCGTCGGCTGTGATCCTAAGGCCGACTCCACCCGTTTGATCCTGCACGCCAAAGCGCAGAACACCATTATGGAGATGGCGGCCGAAGTCGGTTCGGTTGAAGATCTGGAACTGGAGGATGTGCTGCAGATCGGCTACGGCGGCGTGCGCTGCGCCGAGTCCGGCGGGCCGGAGCCGGGCGTCGGCTGCGCGGGGCGCGGCGTGATCACCGCCATTAATTTCCTTGAGGAAGAGGGCGCCTATGAAGGCGATCTCGACTTCGTGTTCTACGACGTGCTGGGCGATGTGGTGTGCGGCGGCTTCGCCATGCCGATCCGCGAAAACAAGGCGCAGGAGATCTACATCGTCTGTTCGGGAGAGATGATGGCGATGTACGCCGCCAACAACATCTGTAAAGGGATCGTCAAATACGCCAAATCCGGCAAGGTGCGGCTGGGCGGCCTGATCTGCAATTCGCGTCAGACCGATCGGGAAGACGAGCTGATCATGGCGCTGGCGGAAAAGCTCGGCACGCAGATGCTCCACTTTATTCCGCGCGACAACATCGTGCAGCGCGCCGAAATCCGCCGCATGACGGTGATTGAATACGATCCCGACTGTAAGCAGGCCGATGAATATCGCACCCTGGCCAGCAAAATCGTCAACAACACCATGATGGTGGTGCCGACGCCGGTGACGATGGATGAACTGGAGGCGCTGCTGATGGAATTCGGCATTCTGGAAGAAGAAGACACCAGCATTATCGGTAAAACGGCGGCGGAAGAGGGTGCCGTCTGATCAATAACCCGCGTGTACAGGCAGCGGCGGGCTATTGCAGCCCGTGTCTGGCGAATGAAGAAGGTATCGAGCATGACAAATGCAACGAGTGAACGCAATCAGGCGATTATTCAGGAAGTGCTGGAAGTGTTCCCTGATAAAGCGCGTAAAGATCGGACAAAGCATATGATGGTCAGCGATCCGGCGCTGGCGGGGGTGGGGAAATGCATTACCTCCAATCGTAAATCGCAGCCGGGCGTGATGACGGTGCGCGGCTGCGCCTATGCCGGCTCCAAAGGCGTGGTGTTCGGGCCGATTAAGGATATGGCGCATATTTCCCACGGGCCGATCGGCTGCGGTCAATATTCGCGCGCCGGACGCCGCAACTATTACACCGGCATGAGCGGTATTAACAGTTTCGGCACCGTCAATTTCACCTCCGATTTTCAGGAACGCGACATTGTATTCGGCGGCGATAAAAAGCTCGCCAGACTGATTGAGGAACTGGAACTGCTGTTCCCGCTGACCAAAGGCATCACCGTACAGTCCGAATGCCCGGTCGGCCTGATTGGCGACGATATTTCCGCCGTGGCCAACGCCAGCCGCAAGGCGATCGGTAAACCGGTGGTGCCGGTGCGCTGCGAGGGCTTTCGCGGGGTATCGCAGTCGCTCGGTCACCATATCGCCAACGACGTAATCCGCGACTGGGTGCTGGATAACCGCGCAGGCAAAGCGTTCGAGTCCACGCCGTACGATGTGGCGATCATCGGCGACTACAACATCGGCGGCGACGCCTGGGCCTCGCGCATTCTGCTGGAGCAGATGGGGCTGCGGGTGGTGGCGCAGTGGTCCGGCGACGGCACGCTGGTGGAAATGGAAAACACGCCGAACGTGAAGCTCAATCTGGTGCACTGCTACCGTTCGATGAACTATATCTCGCGCCACATGGAAGAAAAGCACGGTATTCCGTGGCTGGAATACAACTTCTTCGGACCGACCAAAACGGCCGAGTCGCTGCGCAAAATCGCCGCGCTGTTCGATGAGCGTATTCAACAGAATGCCGAAGCGGTGATCGCCAGATACCAGGCGCAGACCGACGCGGTGATCGCCAAATACCGGCCGCGGCTGGAGGGCCGCAAGGTGATGCTGTATCTCGGCGGTCTGCGTCCGCGTCACGTGATTGGCGCTTACGAAGATCTGGGCATGGAGATCATCGGCACCGGCTATGAGTTCGCCCATAACGATGATTATGACCGTACGCTGCCGGAGCTGAAGGAGGGCACGCTGTTGTTCGACGATGCCAGCAGCTACGAGCTGGAGGCCCTGGTTAAGGCGCTCAAACCCGATCTGATCGGCTCCGGCATCAAAGAGAAATACATCTTCCAGAAGATGGGGGTGCCGTTTCGCCAGATGCACTCCTGGGATTACTCCGGTCCTTATCACGGTTACGACGGCTTCGCCATCTTCGCCCGCGATATGGATATGACCCTCAACAATCCCTGCTGGCGCGAACTGACCGCCCCCTGGCTGAAATCCGCCTGATTTACGCCCTGATTAGCCCGTCAGTCCACCGATTTGTGGCGCGGGAGGAGAAAAAACATGAGTCAAACCGCTGAAAAGATCCAGCCCTGCTACCCTCTGTTTGAGCAGGACGAATACCAGACGCTGTTTCACGATAAACGCGGTCTGGAAGAAGCGCATGAGGAACAACGCGTACGCGAGGTATTCGAGTGGACCACCACCGAAGAGTATAAAGAGCTGAATTTCAAACGCGAGGCGTTAACCGTCGATCCGGCGAAAGCCTGTCAGCCGCTGGGCGCGGTGCTGTGCTCGCTCGGCTTCGCCAATACGTTGCCCTATGTACACGGTTCGCAGGGCTGCGTGGCCTATTTCCGCACCTACTTTAACCGTCATTTCAAGGAGCCGGTGGCTTGCGTCTCCGATTCGATGACGGAAGACGCCGCCGTGTTTGGCGGCAACAACAATATGAACAGCGGTTTGCAGAACGCCAGCGCGTTGTATAAGCCGGAAATTATCGGCGTCGCGACCACCTGCATGGCGGAAGTGATCGGCGACGATCTGCAGGCGTTTATCGCCAATGCCAAAAAAGACGGCTTTGTCGACGCCGATATGCCGATTCCCTACGCCCATACGCCGAGCTTTATCGGCAGTCACGTCACCGGCTGGGACAATATGTTCGAAGGCTTCGCCCGCACCTTTACCGGCGGCGAGGGAAAGACATTTCAGCCCGGCAGCCTGCCGCGTCTGAACGTGGTCACCGGCTTTGAAACCTATCTCGGCAATTTCCGCGTGATTAAGCGCATGATGGCGCAGATGGATGTGCCGTGCAGTATTCTGTCCGACCCGTCGGAGGTGCTGGATACGCCGGCGGACGGCCATTACCGTATGTACGCCGGCGGCACCCCCCAGCAGGCGATGCGCGAGGCGCCGAACGCCATCGATACGCTGTTGCTGCAGCCCTGGCACCTGACTAAAACCAAAAAGCTGGTGCGCGACGACTGGCAGCAGCCGGCCACCGAGGTTACGGTGCCGATCGGCCTGGCGGCGACGGATAAGCTGTTGATGACTATCAGCCAGCTGACCGGCAAGCCGATCGCCGACGAACTGACGCTGGAGCGCGGACGGCTGGTGGACATGATGCTCGATTCGCATACCTGGCTGCACGGCAAGCGCTTCGGGCTGTACGGCGATCCGGATTTTGTCATGGGGCTGACGCAGTTCCTGCTGGAGCTGGGCTGCGAGCCGACGGTGGTCCTGTGTCACAACGGCAGTAAGCGCTGGCTGAAGGCGATGAAGAAAATACTGGCGGATTCGCCGTACGGCCAGCAGAGCGAGGTTTATGTCGGCTGCGATCTGTGGCACTTCCGCTCGCTGATGTTCACCAACCGGCCGGATTTTATGATCGGCAACTCGTACGGCAAGTTTATCCAGCGCGACACGCTGGCCAAAGGCGAGCAGTTTGAAGTGCCGCTGATCCGTCTCGGTTTCCCGCTGTTCGATCGTCACCATCTGCACCGGCAGACTACCTGGGGCTACGAAGGCGCGATGTCGATCCTGACCACGCTGGTCAATGCGGTGCTGGAGAAACTGGATCGCGACACCATGAAGCTGGGCAAGACCGATTACGGTTTTGACCTTGTTCGCTAACCCTGCGCGCCCTATGGGGCGCGCTACTGGCCCGGTCGCTGGCGGCCGGGGGGTGAGGAGGCGGCCATGCCCATGGTGATTTTTCGTCAGCGTGACGATCAGCTTTATTGCTATATCGCGAAACAAGACCTGGAGGCCCGGGTGACCGGCGTGGAGTTCGATCGGCCGGATCGCTGGGGCGGCCGGATTGAGCTGGAGGGCGGCCGCCGTTGGTACGTCGATCCGCAGGCCAGCCGGCCGTTATTTCCAGTCAGTCTGCGCGCCTCGCGCTCTGAACGCTGACGGCGAAGGAGAAGAGGATGATAACGAAATACGATGTGCTGTTCTGGCGGCTGTTCGCACTGATCCAGTGTCTGCCGGAGCTGTCGCCGGCGCAATTGCTGAACTGGCTCAGCCAGGGGGACGACGCGGGGCTGGATCTGGCCCACGTGCAGTCGCTGACGCTGGCCCGGCTGGAGCCGCGTTTTCCCGGCGACGCGTCGGCCATGACCGTTGGTCGCTGGCAGCAGGTGATGGCCTGTCTGAACGGCGAGTTGCCCGATCATTTAACCGTTGCGCCGGTCATGCCGCCGCACCAACTGCTGGCGGCGTTCGCTTCGCAGGACGGGCTGGCGGTTAACGGCCATTTCGGCCAGTGCCGGCTATTTTTTATTTACGCGTTCGATGCCGCGGGGTCGTGGCTGTATGCGCTGCGCCGCTACCCGGCGGCGTATCGCGCGCAGGAGGGTAATGAGGCGCGTGCGCGCCTGCTGAATGATTGTCACCTGTTGTTTTGCGAGACGATTGGCGGCCCGGCCGCCGCGCGCATTATCCGTCACAATATTCACCCGGTGAAAGTGACGCCCGGCGTCACCATCGCTTCACAGCGCGAGGCGTTGCAAAAACTGCTGGCGGGGCGCCTGCCGCCGTGGCTGGCGAAACGGCTAAATAAGGATAATCCACTGGCGGCGCGGGCGTTTTGACGCGGCGGGAAGGGGCGCTGCGGACGATGCCGCACGCCAAACGGTCAGAACGAGGACGACAGCGCGCATGAGGGCGCGCTGAGGGGCTGGGCGGTCGGCGCTCAAGGCCGGACCCGGCAAACTATTATTGCTTACCGCAGCCGGCCGGTCGGTTGATCGCGCCGATCAGTCTGCTGTAATCCAGTTCAAACCGCTGTTGATCCGTTCTGATGTTTTGACGGATACTGAATTCCAATACGCGTTTAGCCACCTCGTTGGTGCCCTCGATCGCATATCCCCCTTTCTGCGCTTTGTTTATGGCGTTCCGTCCATTGGCGACCAGTTCGTTAATCTCGCTTTTAGCCGCCGGACAGCCTTGCGTCAGCCCGGCTAGCTTATCGATATTTTCTTTGAAGTCGTTATTAATCTCTTTGTCTGGCGTATTTGCATATAAGGCTTCATAGAATTTATGGGCGTCCACCGTTACCTGCCTCGAGTAAAGCGCGACGGCGGCTCGATAGTATTCCGGCGAGTCCTTATCGGCTTTTTCCATGGTTGTCCGCAGGTTTTCCTCGTTGCGTTTTTCTATCGCATCGGTGAATTTATTTTGGGCGTTGATCAGCTCGGTCATAAGCGCAACATATTCTTTTTCTTTAGCCCGGGCTTTTTCGCCCTTATCGGCCAGCATGCCTTTAGCATCGACATAATCGCCAAGCTCGGTAATCAGCGGCTGAATATTATGCAGCGCGCTGGAAAACGCTTTGGCCGGCGCGTCCAGATCGTCCATGACGGGCGACATGGCTGCCGCTTTGTCTATATCGTCGCTCATTCTGGTAATGTCTGTGGCGCCGATGACTCTATAGCCTTCATAGTCTTCTTTTTTGGCGTCGTTCTGCATATAGTCGATATGATTTTCTAATTCAGAGGCTAAATCGTCGCGGAACGCGTTGGCGGTATCAATATAGGCGTTATATTTTGCGATTTCCCGCTGTTGGACGAGTTGCTGTTCGGTTTGTTCGTTTTTTGCGCTATTATCGCCGCTGTTATCGCACCCGGTAATGAACAGGGCGGAGGCAATGGCTACCGCAGATGCCAGAAGTGCACTCTTTTTCTTAAGTCCCATTTTTATTTCCATTTTGCTTATCTGATAAAGTTAACGTTGTTGACACCACACTCTGCTGCCGCGGCATTTTAATAGTTTTTGCTTTAGCCAGCGAGCTTAAATTGTTATCGGCAAGGAAGGGCCGCGCGCGCGGCAATATTTTGCTTAAGTTCGCCCGCTATAGCGATTAGCGGGCATGAGGCAGCGTGCCGCCGCCGTTTCTGCGTGAATATAGCTGACCGGCAAGCAACAACAGCACCACAAGGTTGGAAACGAAAATCGTCAGTAAATATAAAAAGTCGCTGCTTACGCCATTGAAAAAATAAACCACCGACAGCGCGGAGCCGACGGTGCCGATTAACCAGGTCAGCAGCGATTCGGAGGCGGGAATATGCAGCAGTTTTTTGAGCGTCAGTCCGGTGCCGGCTAAATCGATAGCGATATTGAGATAGATCGCCAGTTCCGCCTGACCGGTGATCAGCCAGAGCGCAATACTGCCGCCGACGGCAAACAGAATCGTCCGCTCGGTTTTATCCGGCCTGAACGCCAGGCCGCGGACGACACCCCATGCGATAATCACCAGTTGGCAGAGCAGACTTAATCCGCAGGCGATCAGAATGCTGTAGTGCCCCAGCGAGACGGAGGCGATGATCGTCACGATCAGCGAAAGCGCGAAACAGAGCCAGCCGCTGACGGAAGGCTGAACGCGTCGTCTGCCGAGCGCGATAAAATAGGGAATATACTGAGCAAAGCTCAGCAACATGATCGTTGCTTCCATCCTGTACCTTTTATTATTTATTGCTAAGCGCACGGGCTTATTATCCGGCCCGCCGGCCGCGCGGTAAATCCGTTTTCGACCGTGCGCTTATCCCGGCCCGCCGCGACCGCTCCAGCGATGCCGTTTACCCTGGCGGTCGCAGTATTCAGGCCATCAAACCCGATTCCGCATGGCGGCGCAACAGAAACAGCAGCTGCATTATAATGGTGCAAAGTGGTCTTTTTTGGTGCACCTGGGGCATGGCAGGACAACACTCTTTAATCTGTCTTAACTGTTAAGTTCTGCATGTGGTTTTTATTTTGTTCCTGTAATCTCGTTTTTTTTAGATGAAAATTTTTATTTTTTATCAAACAAACTTACTGGCGTGCTTTATGCCTTAATTAAATTGGCATCATGTGATGCCAATAAACAAGGAGCGCATTTTGTCCAGACAGCCTGACCACTGCAGCCCGCTTGAGTATTCTCAGCAGGCATTAAAATGGATTATGAGTGATACCCTGTCTCAGGAAGATGTTGCAGCGTTGAACCAGGAAACGCTCGATGCTTTCCGCGAGTATGTCAATCCTGGATTTCTGGAGTACAGGAAATCCGTCACCTCCGGCGGCAGCTACGGCGCCGTTGAATGGCGGGCCAATAGCCCGAACACGTTATTAGATACGCAGGGCAACGAATATCTTGATTGCCTGGGCGGTTACGGCATCTTTAGCGTCGGCCACCGCAACCCGTCGGTGCTGGCGGCGGTTGAAAAGCAACTCTCCAAACAGCCGCTGCACAGCCAGGAATTGCTGGATCCGCTGCGCGCCATGCTGGCTAAAACGCTGGCGGCCATTACTCCCGGCAAACTGAAATACAGCTTCTTTGGCAACAGCGGCACTGAATCAGTCGAAGCCGCGCTGAAATTAGCCAAAGCGTACCAGTCTCCGCGCGGCAAGTTTAGTTTTATCGCCACGAACGGCGCGTTCCACGGCAAGTCCATGGGATCGCTGTCGGCTACCGCCAAACCGGCGTTTCGTAAGCCTTTCATGCCATTGCTACCGGGATTTCACCATGTGCCTTTTGGTGATATCGCAGCAATGTGGGAGCAGGTTAAGCAATGTCATGAAAGTGGCGAAGGGATCGCTGCGGTGATTCTTGAACCGATCCAGGGCGAGGGCGGCGTGATTGTGCCGCCGGAGCAATATCTGCCGGCGGTGCGCGCGCTGTGCGACGAAATCGGCGCGCTGTTGATTCTGGATGAAGTGCAAACCGGCATGGGGCGCACCGGCAAGATGTTCGCCTGCGAGCACTATGGCGTTGAGCCGGATATCCTGTGCCTTGCGAAAGCGCTGGGCGGCGGCGTAATGCCCATCGGCGCGACGGTGGCCACCGAAGAGGTGTTTTCCGTACTGTTCGAAAACCCGTTCCTGCACACCACCACTTTCGGCGGCAACCCGCTGGCCTGCGCCGCGGCGCTGGCGACGGTGAACGTGTTGTTGAGCGAAAAACTGCCCGACAGGGCCGCGCAAAACGGCGCGTTCCTGCTGAACGGCCTGAAAAAACGGGTCGCCGGTTATTCTGAACTGGTGGTGGAGGCCCGCGGTCTGGGGCTGCTGCAGTCGATCGAGTTCCGGCAAAACGAAATCGGCTATGATTTCGCCAGCGAGCTGTTCCGCCAGGGCATCCTGGTGGCCGGTACGCTGAACAACTCGAAAACGGTGCGTATTGAGCCGCCGCTGACCATCACCCGCGAGCAGTGCGGTCAGGTATTGGCGACGGTTGAACAGGTGTTGGCCGGTCTGCGCAATAAATGGGGTAAGGGCGCGAAGTCCAAATCCGTTTCCGCCTCCGCCGATAACGCGATGGCGCTGTAAGTCAAACCGCCGGTAATATCACAAAACGTCAAAGCCAGTTCGATATGCGAACTGGCTTTTTTGTCTATAGAAAACCCCCAGCTAGGCTGGGGGTTCCGTAAAGCTTTCAGCTATAAGTCGGTTATAAAAACCCCTTTCGATTTGTTAAAACACCTTGCGGTCTGGCAACTGCAAAAGTTAAACAAAAATTGAAAGGGGGTCCCAATGGGGGACGAAAAGAGCTTAGCGCACACCCGATGGAACTGTAAATATCACATAGTATTTGCGCCGA
>NZ_VYKJ01000017.1 GCF_008710095.1 Affinibrenneria salicis | reverse complement strand
ACCGACGGCGACGCCGCGCCGGCGGACAAATACCGGCGGCGCATGTGGGGCTACGACGCGGACGGCTGTCTGACGCAGGGTATCACCGGCCGTCAGGCGGAGCATTTTTACCACGACGCGGCGGGCAACCGCACGGACTCGCCGGGCGAAACGGTGTGGTGCGGCCTGCTGCAGCGCCTGAACGGACTCCGGCTGTCATATGACGCCTTCGGCCGGCTCAGCCGGCGCTGCGGGCGCGACGGCACGGTGCAGCACTTCCGCTACGACGACGAACAGCGCGTCAGCGACGTGACGCTGGAAGGCCACCCCGAATACCGCCGGGCGGAGTACCGCTACGACGCGCTGGGCCGGCGCACGCACAAAATCCTGCACCGTCACGGCGAGGCCGGCGCCGATGCGGAGGTCATCACCTTCCTGTGGAGCGGAATGCGGCTGGCGGGCGAGCAGAGCAGCCGCACGCCGGACAGCAACATCCGCTATATCTACAGCGAAGACAGTTACGAGCCGCTGGCGCGGGTCGACCACCGCGCCGGCCGCGACACGGTGTATTACTTCCACACCGGCCTGACCGGCCTGCCGCTCGGGATGACGGATGAACAGGGCGACACGGTGTGGCGCGGCCGCTTCAGCGACTGGGGCGAAACTGAATATGAAAGCCACCCCGGCCGGCTGAACGGCCCGCAAAATCTGCGATTTCAGGGACAATACCTTGACCGGGAAACCGGCCTGCATTATAACCTGTTCAGGTACTACGACCCGCAGTGCGGGCGGTTTACCCAGCCGGATCCGATTGGGCTGGATGGCGGGTTAAACCTGTATCAATATGCACCGAATCCGCTGAGTTGGATCGATCCTCTTGGTCTAAGTTGTAAGTTAACAAATCAGCAGTTTAAGAATAAGCTTAAAAGGATTAGAAATCAGACTGCCGCAGGTGGCAACCGGGGAATAACTGGCGTTGTATCACAGAATGACGCTTTCAGATTAGGTGAGGCATTTGTAGGTCCTAATTATAGAGTTATGTCCAGCGGCAAAGGGTTTGTGTCAGAAGATGGTTTGAGAACATTCAGATTCCCTGCTGATAAGAGAGGATTTGATCGCATTAATGGTCGTCCGTGGTCGAAGACAGGAAAACAAGTGAATTTTGAAACCAAAAATGGGGATGGTGATGTTGTTGCCAACGTTCATTTAGACGTGGAGAATTTTCGACCATGAGAAAAAATAAACCTGAACTTATTTTATATGATATATCCTCAACAATGTTCGATCCGCTTAGTGAGTGGGATCCCGCTTCTCTTGAAGATACATATGTAGCTGTTGATTTATGTATTGGGATGAACGACGGTGAAA
Source organism: Affinibrenneria salicis (assembly GCF_008710095.1). The sequence continues at coordinate 87,548 of NZ_VYKJ01000017.1, read as the reverse complement.
GCGGAAGTAATTATTTCTATGTGAAAATTGCTACTCCAGAAGCTTTGAGAAAACGATCGAAGGATTTCCTAATCTTTGATAACAGAGTTATTGTGATTGATCACTTTGACTATTTTTTACTTAGAAAAATAATCGAAAATATTCTCAAAAAATGTACGAGAGAAAATTGGGACGAATCTTGTCTCGTATTGCAACGCTATTTTTCATGGGAATATGAAGACTATCATTATGAAAAATAAATAGTTAATTTTGTGAAATAGGAATTGTTATTGTTAGCCGGGAATATTAAATCTTCCCGGCTCTTTTATTATCTAATTTTTGTTCAACCCACTAAACAAGCACTTCCTTCATCCCCTTAACCACCGGTTTAACCTGATAAAGTTCCTTCCGCAACTCCTGTACTTCATTGCAGTCGGCAATAAGGGTCAGGCACCCCTCCGAGATCCTCACACAAACACCGCGGTAAGTGTCAAGATAGTTGGCACCCCCGGTTAATTTATGCCACCTGTTTTTCCCGCTCCGGATTCAATGTCACCACGCCTGTCGGCTGCCAGTTTCTCGTCCTCCCTGACCAGCGTTCCGGATGGACCGAACGGGCCACACGGTAGACTTCATCGCGCCTCCGCAGGATCTCCCTGTCTTCACCCCGGTGTCGCTGCGCCGGTGTTCCCCGTTATACCACCGGGTAAATCTCTCCACCCAGTCCCGCGCTTCTTCCAGCGTTACGAACCCCGATGACGGCCAGTCCGGTACATATTTCAGCGTCCTGAACAGCGACTCCACATAGGCGTTATCGTTACTTACCCGCGGACGGCTGTGAGACGGGGTTATCGCCAGTTCCTGAAGCTTTGTCTGCAATGTCTGTGACTTCATCGCTGCGCCATTATCTGCGTGCAGCACCAACGGCTGGCGATAACACCGCTCCCGCAACACGCTGCGTTGGAGCAGGGCGGCCGCCTGTTCTCCGTTTTCACTTTCATGCACTTCGTAACCCGTGATTTTTCGGCTGTACAGGTCTTCAATAAGATACAGGTAAAACCAGCGCCCTTTCACCCCTGAGGCGAGCCACGTGATGTCCCAGGTCCACACCTGATTCGGCTCCGTCGCTTTCCAGGTGGTGGCCGGTCGGGCTTTCTCTCCCGTCCGCTGCCGACCCCGGCGATGTGCTTCGCCATGCCGCCGCAGCACCCGGTAAAACGAGGACTCGCTCGCCAGATATCTCCCCTCATCCGCCAGACGCGGCACGATTTGCGATGGCGGCAGGCTGGCATATGCCGGCTGATGACACACCGCCAGTATCTGCTGCTCTTCCTCTGACGTTAAGCGGTTGCCCGCTACCGGCCTTATTGCCCCCGGACGCCTGTCTTCCGCGCTCTTGTGCCATCGCCGCCAGGTGCGTTCACTCAGGTTGATTTCCCGCAGGGCAACGGACAGTCGCGCGCCGTTCGTCATGGCTTCGCGAACATAACCACTTAATGCTGCCCGTTCCGGGACCGGCGTCAGTCGTCCCCGTCCGTTTCCCCGTAATAGTCCTGCAACCGCTTTCGCAGCACCAGTATCGCTGCCGCCTCCGCCAGGGCTTTTTCCTTACGGGTCAGCTCTTTTTCCAGTTGTTTAATCCGTTTCTGACTCTGCTTCAGGGAGGCCTTATCATCAGGTGAAGACACCTGCAAAAAGCCTTGTTTCCACTGACTTATCTGCTCTGGGTAGAGGCCTTTTTTACGGCAATATTGCGCGAGCTCCGCTTCACTGAGCGTGGCGGTTTCAATAATCACGGCCAGACGGGCTTCCGCTGGCCATTGTTCTGTGGTTTTGTCTGCGCCGTATGCCTGTTTTCCACGGCTGCTTTTGCCATCTGCCGACGCTGAGATGGCTTTACCACTTTTTTTGCATGGCTTCCTGAATAATTTCAGCCTTAAGTCGTTCTTCCGCGTACATCTTTTTGAGGCGACGGTTTTCGTCTTCCAGCGCTTTCAGACGGGTCATGAGGGACGCATCCATTCCGCCGCATTTAGTCCGCCACTTGTAAAAACTGGCGCTGCTGATGCCATGCTCCCGGCACAGTTCAGGCACGGGTGTTCCTGCTTCAGCCTGCCCGAGGATGGCGATGATCTGGCTGTCGGTAAAACGTGATTTTTTCATAAGAATCTCCTGCGTTTAGATTACGAGAAAATTCTACTTATGAATACTCTGCTTTTTTGGGGGGATTACCGATACGAGATAACAGCGTGATCTTGCTGGAGGGATGTCTCAAGCAGAGTAGCCTGACCGGGGCAACCGCTGTATAACAGTGTGATGTTTGGTAAGGTACTGATTCGAGTTCAACAGAGTCATATGCTGGCATAGAAACCAATAAAATGGCAAAAAATCCAGAGCCGATTATTTCTAACCGGCTTTAATTAATTATTATTTAATCATTAAAAATCAACGTGATTTTTTCAATTTCATGATCGTTTATATATTTACCTTCCCATTCAATATAATCATCAGGGTAATGACTTAAAAGCGTTATTTTGATAACGTATTCACTTTTAAGGATACGTTTTATGACAGTCACTATCGAAGTTGCCTGCCGATATTGTCAGCAAACAGAACCCGTCCGTAAGCATGGTACGGGAAAGGCAGGATTTCCCCGATATTACTGTCAACATTGTCGCCGTACTTTCCAGATTAACTACCGCTATAACGCGCATAAGCCCGGCACTAAAGAAAAAATTGTCGATATGGCGATGAATGGCTCTGGGATCAGAGACACAGGGCGAGTGCTGAAAATCAGTATGAACACCGTCATGAGCACATTAAAAAACTCGCGCCACGACAAGTAACAAGCAAGTACGAAAAGAAAACAGGTTGTTGCCCATGTATTTGGTCCCCGCACGGATGAGACGTGCCGGAAACTGCTCGATTTGTTGAAGCCTTTGCATATTGGTTTTTTCACCACGGATAGCTGGGGCAGTTACGCACGAGAAATCGAATCAGAAAAACACCTGACAGGTAAGATATTCACGCAGCGAATTGAACGACATAATCTTAATTTACGCATTCACATTAAACGTCTGGCGAGGAAAACAACCTGCTTTTCCCGTTCATTTGAACTACACGAAAAAGTCATAGGTGCCTACATTGAAAAATATCATTACAACTCATTTGAGTCATAACCCCATCTTTTAATTGATTGTTTTTAAACATATCATTTACACTCTGTTTTAAATCTATTAAACATTGCCGCAGATTTTTCACTATAAATTGCAAACTGAGAACCACCAGCTCTTGGTGAGGGACTTCGTCTAAATCTTTTAAATTTAATAGCATAGGACCACTGGCCGCATCATGGCTATGAGATAGAGTCCCTTTCCGTGCGTGCGTCACAAAGTCAGCCCACCCACCATTAGCTGAATCAAATACTTTAATATCAAGTTTAGCAAGCTTAGAAACTGACAGGTAGAACCGACCTGACAAATAGCTGGACCATAGCAGGCCATTGCGATAATGATGCCAGAGAGTACGGATGTTCATCAGGACTCACGAAGCCGGATATATGTGTGTGACTACTTTTGTCAGAAAAAGAGCTGCCCGTGCTTGCACTGGGTCGGTGTCCATATAAGCTATTTAGATCCTCAGGGATTAGTGCCCTGTGCTTCTGTAAATTATTTTGGCCGCTTAAAAGAAGGTAAGGTTTATAGAGTCCTTCACTCGGATAAACATCAAATTTTATTTTTCATTAATAATATCAATAAGATAATGTTTATGGAAAACCCTCTTCTGACAAATTTGTAACCCCGTAGCAGAAGCGTTTCTCTTCTGCAAACCAGCGTCGGATTTTATAACCGGAAAAAATCCCCATTCTATATTTATATCAATGAGTTATGTTCATATGTTTCTGCGAGTTATGTCTTTCAAATTCAGTCCGGACAGATGGCGGAGAAGCTTGAAATTGATTATAATCGGCACCGTCGGCATATTGTCAACCGCGGGTTAATCCCGACACAATTTGAAGGAAACAACCTCGCTTAAGGATCTGAACATTGTTGCCTGACAAGAACAATGGGGTTAAATCCGGGACCTCTGAAAAATAGATTTAATATTATAAAGATAAGAAGGGATAACTAATATGCAACCTCGTAGCCCATTAAGTGGCAATGATTATTTCCCAGGGGCTAACCCGCTTCTATCTAATGGAGTATCTAAAATGGTTATAAACTCTGTGTCTACGTCGATTCCTGTTATGTTAACGGTGAATATATTATGAATATAGTGCCAGAAAACTCTATTATTGTGAGTGACATTGCAGGAAACACTTTGAAACTTAGAGTATTAGGCGATGATTCAATAAAAAAAATGAAACTTATTGGCTTTTTACATTCTGACGGATTTATGGTTAAAACTGTATCAAATGAAAATGAGAAATTATATCTTATTAAAGAGTTAGTCAACGCAGATGCGTTATTCTCTTTTGGTTACGGTTGGTATCCATCCGCGGTTATGGATTTTTATAAGGAAAAAGGAATTTATAAAGGTAAATATAAATTTATATCATGGTCAGATCCAAACCATTATCAAATTAAAGAAAAATAGTTAATAACTCATTAGTAAGTATCCGAAAAAGATCTAAAAGATCCTTCCGCTATTTTACCTGCTATTTATTACGTGTAACATCAGAGATTAATCTCAGTATCAATAATCACCCTTCCACATGCTACAATGATGACGATCGGCATCCTGGCCCTCTGACCAACGGCCTTTATGGTTCATGGCTGGCGGCGATTAAGTATAGCGTTTTGCGAGCGGGGCGTATTCCTGTGTTGAGTAACATTCTATTTTATTTACTATGCCGTCCGACTTAGCAACAATGACGTCCGGGAATGCCGTTAACAAAAGGAGAATGCTGTCTTAGCCACGGGAGTTGGCACTCGCCGAACTGCTGTATGGCTTTCCATCCCGATACATTACTGAGCACAGCAGTAACGGTGAATAAAATAACATCCATCACTTCATGCTTTTTATTCTTATCGCATCGTGAATAGGATATATTATTGATATAATTAAACATAGTTACTCTTTTTCACTGATTTGGAGGGCAAGTGAAAATCAGAGCAGTGAAATAAAAAACAAGTCCTCTGCTTCAATAAATAAAGTGTGATTTTCCCCATTGAGATGGTAAGGTATTAAATGATTGATTTTATATTTTGAAGGGTAATAGTTTATGAGAGTGAAATATAAAGGAGGCGATATTTTTTCCATCCTATTGAGTAATGGGAAATATGCCATATGCCAGATTATTTTTTCACCAAAAGGGAAGTTTAAGCAGATAATCGCTTTTTGCGTACTATTTATACAAGATAATGAATATTTTATTAATGATGGTATTTTAAACCCGATGTCCGTTGAGGAATTCGGTAACACGACAAAAGTTATATTTACAGGTAATCAAAAAATGAGTAATGGTCTATGGAAGATTATTGGACATGCTGATTTAAGTGAAGAAAAAAAACAATTGAGAATATTCAATTACGCAGGTGGTCTCTATAACGGTGAAGAGGAAATTAGGCGTATTCATGTTGCTGAATATCCTAATTATACAACGATGGGTGTATCTGGTTTTGAGCTTGTAGATAATATCTTAACAAGCGTTTTATTTTAAGCCGGGTGAGCCCACGTTATCTACCCGACTATTTTTATCTATTGCTACACCCGTATATTCTCTTGCTGCCTCAGTCAACATCAGGGTCAACCCCATAAAGGCTGTCGGTCTGACGGCCTACGCTGAACGGCCTGCTACCCGTCCGCTGCGTCTGGCTACGCCAGGTCGCACAGAGTTGCTTGCGGACGCCTTACCGCCCGCGAAAGCCGCGCTGGAGCCGCAGATAAATGGCGTTCCCGTTACGGGTTGCCGCCATAAAAACAAGCAATGCCGGCGTGTTGTTATGAGGCAGAGAGTGCGGACAGGAAAAGTCACGACGTGAGGCTACGCTACAGCGCCCGATGACGATAAAGGCCGCGCCAGACGGCGTTCAGTCGCGGGCGATCAGCTTTCATCTTTGCGCACATTGTCGTAGCCGAGTCGGCCGATAAAAGGCAAGCGCAGCGCCGGCGGGTTAAAATCCACGCCGATACTGGCGCTTAATATATTGACCTCAACCCCCTCTTCCGCGCCGAGGGTCAGGCCCAACACCCCCAGCAGCGAGACCTGTACGCCCTTGCCCGAAGGCGGCAAGCCGACCGGACGCAGCAGCGGGCGGTAATCCTTGCCGATGGCATTGGCCGGCAGATCCAGCTTCAACGCCGGTACCTCTCTGCCGATATGCGCGATAAAGGTGTTGCTGTTCGGACCGGGCCAGGCGCGGTAGGTCTGCGGCCAGGGATAGTTATTAATGGCGGCCTCAATCTGCGGAATCATCGCTGCGGCGCTGGCGCCGCGATGATCCGCCAGCAAACGCGGCCGAGCGCCAAACCAGAAGGCATCGGCCGGCGCACGATTAAGACGAACGACGTTATCGCTGCCCCAACGGGTGACCTCGTACCGGCTATAGCGGGTTTCGCCAGCCTTCTTGAAGATGATCCAGGGATGAACCGCCACCAGACCGCGCCAGCCATAAGTAGGTGCGGCATAGACTTGCACGATCGCGATCTCGCGCGCCTGGCGCGGATCCGGCGCAATGCCGGCGGAGTCGCGTCGGGAAGACCACCAGCCCTGGCCGGTAAATACCTCGCCGTTCCACGCGGCACGGGCCAGACTCTGCCCCAATGACAGCAGCAGTACACAGATAAAACCGATAATTAACGTTTTGAGGTAATTCATAGGCAGTTAATCCACTGGCAAAAACATGGCAATCAAAGGAGAACTCATGCATCCCCTTTCCGCTGCTTACTCCCTCAAACGGTAAACCTCCACCAGCCCAGTGTACTGTGAGTTGGCGACAAGAAGAAAGGCGCAGGATAAAACGATCGCATTTTGTCCGCGCCGCGTATTATTTAGCGGTATATGTGTACGGTAGAAACAACGAGGCGCGCCACCATCGCCCCGACGTTATAAAGCATTGGCGATGAATCCCCAATGCAGCAGCCTGGCTGCCGCCATTATACATTGATGCGTCGGTAATCCCGGCCTGCATACGCTATAGTGCGGCGTCGTGCAATATTGCTTGTCGCCAGTCCGGGTTATGGTTCAATACGAATGGGTGTTCCAACCGGCACTCTGGACCAGATATCGCGCATTTCCGCATTTGTCACGGCGATACAGCCATCGGTCCAGTCCAGCCTCTGAAATAACGGCGCCAGCCACTGCCAGCCGTTGGGCATTCCATGGATCATGATATTGCCGCCCGTTTTATAACCGGCGGCCTCTGCGCGCTGCCGATCGTGGATATCCGGGTAGGAAATATGCAGACTAAGATTGAAACGCGAATGATCATTACGCCAGTCGATGGTGTAGTTGCCTTCCGGCGTTTTCTTGTCTCCGTCGCGGCTTTTCGCTCCATGGTCCGCCGCCCGGCCCAACGCGATGGGATAGCGGGCAAGGATTTGCCCGTCTTTCATCAGCAACAGGCTGCGCTCGGCTTTATGAACCAGAATCTGGTCAGCCTGCTGCCCGGCAGCGGCGGCGGCCGGCGGCGTACCGTGCCCCCAGCGCGCCATCGCAAAAGTGTAGGCATACAGGCCGAATAACGTGCAGACGATGATGACGCCGGTACGGACGACGGGGGCGCGGTTAACCTTAAACATAGCGATAACTCTCTGTTCCAGCTGTAATAATCAGGACATCTCCATGAGAAGCCCAGTATAACAGCCCGCCATAGCCTCCGGTAGCCCAGTCCGGCGAGCTATGGCGCCCCAGCCGCAGGAGGAAACAAGCGGTGCGCCACAGTAGACTATTCCATTTCCGGCTCGCGCTGCGCCGGTTTTTCGAACTGCATAACGAGACTGAGCGATGCCGGTAATACCGTCAGCGTCACCAGCGTGGCAACCATTAATCCGCCGATAATAGCGTAAGCCATCGGCCCCCAGAAGACCTGATGTGAAATCGGGATCATCCCCAGAATAGCGGCGCAGGCGGTCAACAGTATCGGTCTGGCGCGGTGTTGCGAGGCTTTTATGATCGCCTCTTCGCGTTCCAGTCCCTGCTGCGTATTGCTGTCCACTTCGCTAATAAGAATCACCGCGTTACGGATGATCATCCCGGCCAGCGCGATAATGCCAAGCAATGCGACAAAGCCCATCGGCGTACCTGTCGGCAGCATGGCCGCGACAATACCCGGCAGGCCAAAAGGCGCCATCAGCAATGCCAGCAGCATTCGCGTAAACTTCTGCAGCTGGATCATAAGCAGAATAAGCATGGCGAAAAGCGTAACCGGCAATACGGTGTACACAGAACTGTTGCCTCTGTCGGATTCGGCTACCGTGCCGCCTTCCTCAATGCCATAACCCGGCGGTAGATCGGCTCGCAGCGCATTAACAGTGGGCAGCAGAGCCTGCGATACGGCTTCGGCGCGCATACCGGGCGCCAGATCCGTTTGAACCGTGATAAAAGGCAGCCGCTGACGCCGCCAAATCACCGGGTCGTCCACATCCCAGACCGGTGTGGCCACGCGACTTAACGGCACTTTTTGCCCGCCGGACGTGGTCAGCATCAGAGACTGAATGCTGCCGGTATCCAGCCGCTCGGCATCATTGCCTCGCAGCACCACGTCAACCAGCCGGTTGTGATCGCGAACGGTGGTCATTACGCTGCCGGACCAGACGGTATTCAGCGTTTCCGCCAGCGTGGTCGAAGAGACGCCCGCCGCACGCGCTTCGGTCTGATTCACCCGCAGCGTAATGACCCGTTCAGGCTCGCCGGCCGTTAAATTCACTTCACGCGCCGCAGAGTTTTTCCCGATGGCGGCCGCCAGCATTCGGGCAAGCTCGCGCACCGTTTGGTAATCCGGGCCGCTGACGCGATATTTCACCGGCCAGCCCACCGGCGGCCCCAATTCCAGCGGCGACACCCGCGTAGTGATATCGCTAAACTCACGGGACATTATCTCGTTCAACTGCTGTATTAGCCGATCGCGGGCCGCCAGATTTTTAGCCACCACGACTAACTGCGCAATATTTTCATTGTCCGACAACACATCCATCGGGAGATAGAATCGTATTGCGCCGGTGCCCACATAGGTCGAGTAATGATCGATGTTTTCATTGCCCGCCAGCGCTTTTTCAAGCCGGTCGGTCTGCCGTTCGGTTTCCGACTGCGAGCTATTAGCCGGCAGAGAAAGACTGACCAGCAGCTCGGGACGATCGGAGGACGGGAAAAATTCGCCCTGCATAAAGGTGGTGCCGAAGACCGACAGCGCAAACACCGCCAGCGCCAGACCGAGCGTGGCCAGCCGGTGGCCAAGCACCAGATTCAGCAGGCGACGATAAAAACGCATCAACCGCCCCGGCTGACGCCCCTTTTCACCGGCGTGGGATTTTAGCGTGTGGGGTAAGAGCCAGGTCCCGGTAAGCGGCGAGAAAAGGATGGCCACCACCCATGAGCAGAGCAAGGCTATCAGTACGACGGCAAACAGGGAAAAACAGTACTCGCCGGCGCTGGAAGCGGCAAAACCAACCGGAATAAAACCGGCAATCATGACCAGCGTGCCGGTGAGCATCGGAAAGGCCGTGGTTTCAAACGCGCAGGTCGCTGCGCGCCAGCGATTATCGCCGGCCTCAAGACGGGCCACCATGGTTTCTACCGTGATCATGGCGTCATCCACCAGCAGCCCGAGCGCGATAATCAAAGCGCCCAGCGAGATACGCTGCAGACCGATCCCCGCCAGCATCATGCAGGCGAAGGTCATCGCCAGCACCAACGGAATCGCGGCCGCCACCACCAGCCCGGCCCGCATTCCCAGCGAAACGAACGATACCGCCAGCACAATCACCACCGCTTCGATCAGTACCCGGACAAAACCGCTCACGGCCTGTTTCACAACGGCGGACTGATCGGCAACGTTAGTCACCTCGATGCCGTGCGGCAACTGTGCCTGTATCTCCGCCATCCGCGCGTTAATCGCTTCGCCAAAGCGCAGCATATTGCCGGTCGGCGCCATTGAAACGGCCAGCCCGATGGCCGGTTGACCATTAACCTTGAACACCGGCGCCGGCGGCTCCGCGCGCTGAAGACTGACGGTGGCGATATCGGTTAACGGAATGTAGTGTCCGTCGATATGCAGAGTAACGGCGCGCAGACTGTCCGCCGACCCCAGCGCGCCGCTGACCCGTAACGCGATATTCTCGCGATCGGTTCTCATCGTCCCGGCCGGCACAACCTCGTTCTGCGCCTTAAGCGCATCGGTCACCTGTTGCAGATCCAACCCCATCCCGGCAAGTTTGCGGGGAGAAAATGCGATGACCAGCTGTTCTTCCTGTTCGCCCAGCAGACTGATTTTGCCGATATCCGGCAACATCATCAGACTAAGCCGGACATCGTCAACCCGGTCGCGCAGCTCGCGCGGCGTAAAACCCTCGGCGGTAAAACCGTAAATCGTGCCGAAGGTATCATCAAACTCGTCATTCACCGCGGGACCCTGAACGCCTTGCGGCAGCGAGGCGGCGATATCCTGCATTTTTTTGCGTACCTGATACCAGATATCCGGCACCTTTTCCGGCGGCGTATCGTCCCTGAGATTGACAAAGATGATCGACTGACCGGCCCGGGTTTCACTTTCAACGTAATCGAGGTAAGGCGTTTCCTGCAGTTTCTTTTCCAGCGTGTCCGTCACCAGGTTAACGGTATCGCCGATGGTCGCGCCGGACCATTGAGTAGATACGACCGCGGTTTTAATCGTAAAGGCCGGATCTTCATTGCGCGGCAGCTGTTGATAGCTGATAACGCCCGCGGCCATGATCAGCAGCATAAAAAAAGTCACCAGTTGCTGATTCTTCAGCGCCCATGCGGAGAGGTTAAATGACGATTTCAGATCGGCAGCCTTCATTTCGCTTCCTCCCCGAGAGTGACCGTTTCACCTTCCCGCAGTTTGCTGACGCCCGCCGTAACCACCTTTTCCCCCGGCTGAACACCGCGGCTGATGAACACCGTCGAGGCGGTATACTTCCCGGGCGACACGGGTCGCAGATGAAGCTGCCGGCTATTGTCCACCACGAATACCGCCGCGCTGTCGCCGGTTTGGGTCAGCGCTGAAGCGGGAATGGCGATCATTCCTGGCCCGGATAACGGCATTTCGCCCTGTACGCTGGCGCCCAGCGCCATCGCCTCCGGCGGGTTATCAAGCGCGATGCGCACCCGCCAGGTGCGGGTCTGAGCGTCGGCCTGCGGACTGATATCGCGCAGCAGACCGGTGACCTGCACAGAGGGTTCGGAGAGAAGAGAAATAGTAAAGCGCCCGCTCCGGTTGCGATCCAGCGCTTGCGGATCGGCGACATCGAATACCGCATCGCGTCCATTATTGGCGGCGAGAGTAAAGACAGCTTGTCCCGCGCTGACCACCTGGCCGGCAGAGGCGCTGACCTGGGTGATCACGCCGGACTGCGGCGCGGTAAGCTGGGTCCATGCCAGATTATCCTGCGCATTTTTCAGCGCCGCTTCGCTGCTCTGTCGGCGCGAGACGGCTGACTGCCAGTCCGAGGTGGCGGTATCCAGTTGCACCCGCGCAATGGCGCCGGATGGCATCAGCGACTTCATGCGGTTGAGGGTTAACGCCGCCACGCGCTCCGCCGCGCGGGCGCTATCCAGTTCAGCCCGCGCGCTGCTAAGCTGATTACGCCCCGTATCGCTCTCCAGCGCGGCCAGCACCTGCCCTTTGGTGACGCGTTGGCCCACGTCAGCCTGTCGCGAGAGCATCCGGCCATCAAGCCGGAATCCCAGAGAGATTTCATCATGGGCGCGGATTTCCCCGATGCGGACCGAAGGTATGCCGGCTGAGGGCTGAGGCGCCGTGACATAGCGTACCGGACGGGGCGGTACATTATGCTGCGGCTCGGCGTCGCGACAGCCGGCAAGCAGCAGCGGCGCGAGGCACAACAGAGACAGAGCAGGCGACAGCTTAAAATGACGAATCGGCACAATAAGCTGATGCAGCGCATGGCGCGCATGAGTGGCGTAATTTTCTGACATGACGCGTTTCCTAAACCAAGATAGCGTCATTTAACGCACTGAATGTCGAGATTCCTTGTATGTTTCGTCAAGAAATAATCAAGAGCGATAATTTTACCGTTCCGACTGACTGGCTTTAGGCAGGCGCAGCGTAATCAGCAGTCCCTTCTCCGCCGGCAAACTGGCGCTGATGCTTCCGCCATGGGCCATACAGATAGCGCGCGCGATCGACAGACCAAGGCCGCTGCCGCCGGAATGGCGGGCTCGTGAAGAGTCCGCCCGGCTAAAACGCTCAAACATGTCGGATAAGAAGTCCGCATCCACGCCGGGGCCGTTATCCTGAAAGTCGATGTCGTAACCGTTGTCTCCGCGCCGTATCGCTATCGTCAGTTGTTTACCCTCACCGGCATAGCGCAGCGCGTTTTCCATCAGGACGGTAAAAACCTGTCCGAGGCGGAAAGCATCGCCCGTATACATGCAGAACTCATCTGCCACAATGCGGATAGACATGCCGGCTTGTTCTGTCTGAGGCTTGAGCCAGGCGACACGTTCCCGCAGCAGTTCCGTCAGGTTCAGCTCACGACGCTCCAGCACCAGCCTGCCCGCCTCGGCCAGCGACAGCAGGTGCAGTTCTTCAATGAGACGATTCAGATGCTGCAGCTGCTTCATCACCATCCCGAGCTGTTGCGGATCGGCCTGGAATACGCCGTCAAGCATTCCCTGCAGTCGCCCGATTGCCGCAGTCAGCGGCGAACGCAATTCATGCGCCATCGCCACATGCGATGCCCGCAGCTCACGTTCATAACGCGCCAGTTGCTGGGTCATGGCATTGAAATCCCGGGTGAAGCGGGCCATTTCCGTCGGCGTTTTTTGCACCAGTTCGGCCTGCATGCCGAATTCGCCCCGGGTCACCGCTTCGGAAGCCGCGGCCAGCCGGCTGAACTGGACGGAAAGCGGGCGCGCCGTTTTTAACCCCATAAACACAATAAAGGGGATCATGACCACCACTAATACGCCGACCAAAATCCAGTCGGCGGAGGTTATCGAAGGATCCGAATAGCGAACCCCCCACCAGCTATCGACGATCTGGTGAAAGCGGGCCAGGTTAATATCAGGATTCTGAAGCAGCAGCTCAAATTCTTGCCGCAGTGCGACCGGCATGCGATGAAGCACCCAGATATTCTGAATGGCGAAGCGCAGCCACATACACAATGCGATGACGATAACCGAGCCGATCGCCAGCGCCAGGATGCGCACGCATATCCAGCGCCAGAGGGAATGATGCTCAACATTGTTCATGGCTGCCGGAACCTGTAACCCACGCCGCGAACATTAAGCAAAACATTGCTGATCCCCACGGCCTCCAGTTTTTTACGCAGGTTGTACATATGCGTATCCACCACGCGCTCCAGCGCATCGCTTTCCGGCAAACAGTGTTCCAGCAGATGCTGGCGGGAAAAAGGCCGGGTCGGCGCACGCATTACCGTGGCCAGCAGGGAAAACTCCGTCGGCGTAAAATCAAGATAAAGCGGCGTCTCGCCAGCGTCCGTCACACAGGCCGTCCGCGAAGCGGTATCGACCTCCAGATTTTCCCAGCGCAACACTTCATTTTCGCGCAGTTGCATGCGGCTGCGTCTCAGCACGGCCTGCACTCGCGCCACCACTTCCCCCGGGTTGTAGGGTTTAACCACATAATCATCCGCGCCGTAGCGCAGGGCGCCGATTTTGTCCGGCGCATCGCCCATCGCGGTCACCATGATAATCGGCGTATCGCTTTTGCGGCGAACGGCAGCCAGGATCTCCGTACCGTTCATCCCCGGCAGCATCACATCCAGCAGGATCAGATCCGGCTTCTGGCGTTGTGCATATTCCAGTCCGGCCAGACCGTCCCCTACTACGGTTACCTCATAATTTTCCCGCGTCAGATATGCGTCCAGTACACCGGCCGCATCCGCATCATCTTCTATTATCAGTATGCGTCTTGTCTGCATTTCACGTCCTTGACCATTTCTTCATAAATTCCTGACTATTTGTTGATAATGCCGCTTCATAATCCCGCCCCAGTCAGGCCATTGCCGACAATGGCCGCTAAATAATTTACCCGTGAGGTGGCTTGATGAAAACCCGTAATATCATGTTGTGTACGCTTTGTTTTATCACCGCTGGTACAACAGCCGTCGCCAGGGCTGATGAGAGTGATAACCCGTCTCAATCATCGGTAACGGTGGGCATAGGCGCGCAAAACGCACCGCGCTACAGCGGTTCGGAGAAGCGAGCCATGCAGGTAATGCCGGTCGTTCAGGCCCGATACGGCGCCTTTTTTCTGGATTCCCAGCAGGGCATCGGGTATGACCTGATAAGCGATAACGGGCTTTATCTGGAACATACGCTGGGATATACCCTCGGTCGTTCGGAAAAAAACTCCAGCTGGCGCGAAGGCGCCAACAAGCTGAAAGGCATGGGAAACATTAACTCCGCCGTTAACACTACGATCGCCATAGGATGGACGATAGCGCCCTGGGTTTCAGTGGAGGGAAAAGCCTCTCTGCCGCTCAGCGACGGCCAGGGGGGGCAATACCGAACGTCATTAACCTTACTGCCCATTCAGAACGACAGCGATACGCTGGCATGGCAGGCCGCCGCGTTATTTGGCGACCATCGCTATATGAATACGTTTTACGGCGTGAATAAACAGCAAAGCGCCCGCTCAGGCTATCACCGCTTCAACACGGCAGGCGGATTTTATGGCATCGACACCAGTCTGACGTGGAGCCATCAGTTCTCCAGCCACTGGGGAACGTCATTTAGCGCGGGCTATACGTGGCTCGGCGATCATGCCGCAGACAGCCCGATCGTTTTTCGACGTAGTCAAGTAACCGGCACGGCCGCCGTTACCTATACGTTCTGACACAGGCATAGCAACCCGCCCGCGAAACCTTCCCGGGCGGGCTTAACGCTCAAGCCGCGCAGCAATTTCGGTACTGACCGTGCGCACGATGGCGGAGCAAAACCACCGCCACCGGACAGGATGGATATTCTTCCCCCCCGCCGCTTTCCGCCTTGTCGTTTTAAACGATAACGAGGGAACCGCTGAAATTAACGCGCAACATTATATTCCCCGCGCCTATCCAGCAAGGCTTCAATGTATTTTTCCGCCGCGGCCAGTTATCTGGCCGCGTTAAAATGCAGCCAGATGGCTATTGCGGATATCCGTCACCACCATATGGCCCGGGGAGTGGGTAATCGCGAAAGGCAAACCCGCCGAACGTATCGCTTCCTGCGGCGTCACGCCGCACGCCCAAAATACCGGGATTTCGCCCGCGTTAATCAGCGAACGGCCACCAAAGTCTGGCGTGTCAATATCGCGAATGCCAATCAGGGCGGGATCGCCCAAATGAACCGGCGCACCGTGCACATCAGGAAAACGGGAGGTGACCTGGACCGCACGAATCGCCTGCGCTGGCGTCATCGGGCGCATGCTCACCACCATGTTGCCGGCAAAATCGCCGGCCCGGCCGTTGGCAATATGGGTAATATACATCGGGACATTGGTTCCCTGTTCAATATGGCGAATCGGAATCCCGGCATCGAGCAATGCCTCTTCAAACGAATAGGAGCAGCCGATAACAAAACCGACTAAATCATCACGCCAGACATCGTGCAAATTTTCTACCTCTGCCACCCGTTTCCCTTCATGAAACACATAGTAGAAGGGACAATCCGTTTTGATATCAATATCCCCCAACTCCGGCACCTTGCCGCTGCCCGGTTCGGTCATGCCGATCACCGGGCAGGATTTAGGATTCAGACGGGCAAAACGTAAAAAAGCATCGGCGTATTGCCGCGGTAAAATCGCCAGATTGCCCTGAGTATATCCGGGACACTGGCCGGCAGTTGGAATAGTAAACCGGCGCTCCCGAACCGCCTGACGAAATTCAGCCGGATTATGCCAAATAGTAGACATTGCGATCACCTGATAATTAATAATGGGAAACTTTATTCTTTAGCAGGACAAAAACGATGTCCAGCCAGAAATAATCGCCATAGCTGTTTAATATTTATAAACAGCCGGCGCACCAATATCGTGCTGCCGCACAATAATAGTCATGCTTATTTAGCCCCGCCATACGTCAAGCCACAGGCGCATTGCGTTGTGCAAAACGCTAACGTTTTATCCTGCAATCTGTATTATTCAGGGGATAGTTCAACATCAGGCTGCTGCGTTATCAATAATAAAGGTATTGCATATTATAAATCGCTTCACGCATTGATGCTTCACTGTTGACCATGCTATCGCGCGTAGCTGATGATGAGAGCATTAAAATAATCATTAAAACAGCTAATTATGATTTAATCATAATATCGTTGTCATTCAACCTGCAGAGCAAGCGCAGCGCTATTATGCGAAGCTATTTATACCTGTCATACTGTAAGTTGCAGGTGCGTTGGCTACGCTCGCTCACCCGAATCGCTGACTTGAGTCAGCTCATCGGGATTCGCTCTCTTGCCGCCTTCCTGCAACACGAATTATTTTAGAGCACACACACGGCGAAAATCTGGCATATTTCGATATAGACATTAACCGATGGTGAACAACGGCTGTTCATATTCAACCGGTTGTCCATTCTCCACTAAAATCGACGCAATAATGCCATCCGTTGCCGATAGCACCGGACTGCTTACCCGCATCATTTTAATGACGCCCAGCATATCGCCTTTTTTTACCCGCCGACCAATCTCCACATAAGGAGACGACGCCTCATCAGATTGCCGGTAAAACATGCCGACGCTGGGTGACGTTACCTGAGTGACGTCCGCCTCTGCTGCGACCGACGCCGCCGGCAATAACGGAGCGGATACCCCTGCGAATATCACATCGGCACAGGGAGCACTCTGCCGCATCCGTATAGAACAGATTCCGTCCGAAACATCCAGCTCACTGATCGTGGATTGCCCAAGAAAATGGATTAATTTTTTAATCTGCCGAATGTTCATCTGACTTATATCTCACGTTGTATACATAGAAAATCAGCTCACCGTCGCCACGGCGAACAAAATGATCGTTAAGCTCCGCGTCGTTGCCCAATGAGAAGCTTTGGCGCTGAACGCTATTCAAATCCGGCTTAAACATAATATTCTTCCAGTGAATCGATCAGGCGCGCACGCTCTATTCGCAGCATTTGCGCCTGATGGAGATCGCACAACGCGAAATGGATCGTCTCCCCCGGCAAACGCTGCGCCAGCAGGGGTAAATCGACGCTGATGACATGCGCAATTTTGGGATATCCCCCGGTGGTCTGGCGATCGGCCATTAACAAAATAGGCTGGCCGCTGGGGGGGACCTGAATAGTGCCGAAGGTTACCGCCTCCGAGAGCAGCTCCAGAGGTTCGCGCAGCGATAGCGCATCGCCGATCAACCGGTAGCCCATGCGTTCCGACTCGCTGGAGATCTGATAATCGTTTTCCGTCAGCGCCTGTCGGGCCTCTTCGCTAAAATAACGCCATTCCCGCCCGGCGATCACCCGGATCGGCGCCGCCGGGAACCGATCAACCATCAAACTCTGCGGAGGCGGCAAGCGCGGCAACACATTTCTGAACGAGGATGGAATAGCGATTTGATCGCCCGCCTGTAGCGGTCGCCCGGCGATACCGCCAAAGCGGCCATGACAATAGGTGCTGCGGCTCCCCAATACCGGCGGGATCAGGTAGCCGCCATGCACTGCAATATAGGCGCGCGCCCCGGATATTCGCTGACCAAAACGCAATATGCCGCCGGCCTCAACCCGCATCGCGACGCCAGGCTTTATTGCCGCGCCATCGAGCGTAGCGGACAGATCGGCCCCGGCTATCGCCATCAGGCAACGCGACTGGAACAACAATTCCGGCCCTAACAGCGTCACCTCCAGCGTACTGCAATCGCGCGGATTCCCCACCAGCAGATTGGCCAGCGTGTGGCTTACCTCATCCATCGGTCCACTGACCGGAACGCCTAAGTGCTGATAACCATAGCGCCCCTGATCATGAATCGTGGTGCATAAACCCGGTTTAATCACCTGGATCCCCATCACTGTGCTTCCTGTGTCATTTCATAAAACGTCGATTCATCGATCGCGAAAAACTTCACATGATCGGCATTACGCAATAAACAAGGCGTTTCTCTGTCAGTTGCAAATACCGTTAACGGCGTCCGGCCAATAATGTTCCAGCCGCCAGGCAAATCCATGGGATAAATCACCGATTGCCGGTTGGCCAAGCCAATGCTGCCCTGTCGCACCCGTGTCCGCGGCGTCGTTCGTCGCGGCGGATTAAGGGCGTTATCCAGCGTGCCGATATAGGCATGTCCGGGAGCGAACCCCAGCATCAACACCTCCAGCCACTGCTCGGTATGTTTTTCAATTAATTGCGCCGGGGATAAGCCGCACCGTTCCGCCGTCTGCGCGAGATCAGGTCCGAAAGCGCCGCCATAGCAGACCGGGATGTCAATCCGCCGCGGAGGCGGAATGGCGGCAGAAAAAGGCGCCTGCAAAACCGTAAAAATTTGCCGACATAGCGCCTCATAGGGCGAGCGCTCTCCCTCGCCGCAGATGATCCGCTCAGGCTGATAGTGAATCCCGACGGTGACCATGGCCGGGACGATATCCAGAATACCGGTTAGCCTTCCGGCCTCTTTCGCCTCGGTTAGCATAGCGGCGGCTTTGGCTGCCTGACGATTGGTTTCAGGGTTTAACACGGAAGAAAATTCGAGGATCACGCAGCTATCGCCGGAAGCAGAAATGCTGCCGCCAGCCCTGTCGTTCGCAGTAAAAAAAACAGGCAAATCCAATATCACTGTCTTACTCCATTAATCCTGAAATCTTTTGTTATTATTTGAATAGACAAATTATGGTGTCTATCAAAGAATAATCAGAGTACCTGTTCAGTTAAATTTAACCGTTATGGCACTCATCATGTGCAAATTGACCGACCACCGGTTTACCGCACCAGCCTGAGGCATGAATGAACACTCGATTTGTTGAAACCTTTGTCCTTTTAGCCCATATCGGCAGCGTCCGTCAGGTTGCTAAACGCATGCATTCCACGCCAGGGGCAATCTCGATGCGCGTGAAGAAACTTGAAGCGCAACTGAATGCGGTGCTGTTCAACTGGGATCATAAAACACTGCAATTAACCTCCGATGGTTTACGTTTACTGCCGTATGCTGAGCGCCTGATGGAATCGACCCAGCAACTGGAACGCATGGCTAAATTCCCCGTAAAAGAAAAAGGCAAAATACGTATCGGCATTATTGAAACCGTCGTCCATACTTTCCTGCCGGAATTGATGAAAGTAATGAACCGAATGATGGCGGATGTCACTATCGATCTGTCGGTCGAACTGACCACCGACCTGAAAATACAATTAATGCGCCGCGACGTTGATTTATTAATTCGGGTTAAAGACGATGAAAGCGATAATCCATTTGCCATCACCCGGGCAATTGCCGAAGTCCCCATACACTGGATCGCGCATCACCGACTCATTCCCCCTCATGACCTTGTTCGCAACATATTAAGTAAACAGCTACTGACCCAAATGCGCGGTTCAGTGCCTTATGAATCGGCAGTCGCTATCGCTCAACAGCTGGCGGCAGAACAGGGTCTGCTGCCCAGTGAATTACGCATTTCCGGCACCCCTTCGCTGGCCACGCTGGTGGCGCTGGCGCGTGAAGGCGTCGGCGTGGCGATCATGCCCGGCGTCCTGGTTAAAGAGCCGCTGGAACGGCATGAGTTACAGGAGCTGGCATTGCCTGGCTCGCTGCCGTTCCAGATGGCTATTTCCTACATGAAAAATGCCTCTCCGCTGATCTCCGACGTGGCGGAAATTGCGCGTAAAGTTTGTCGTAACTACTGCCGGCATCAGGGAGAACACTGGATACGCTTTATCGAATAGTCCCGATTAATCTCGCCGCCGACGCCGGCTCATCGAGTTCCCGGCTGCCGGGGCGCAGCGTAATGCCTGCGTCGGCAATGAATAAACATCATGCAGCACCGTCGCCCCGTCCCATATTCACGCTTTCCCTCGGGGATTATTTTAATGAATCCTTGTGCGTGTCGCGCATGCGTAACAAGGCAAACAGACTGAATAACGCGGCAAACGCCATAAAGAAGCCCGGCATCAATAAAATACCGGTTTTATTAATCAACGCGGTGACCAGATACGGCGTGATGCCGCCGCCGAGGATCGCCCCGAGATTGATACTGATCGCCATCGCGGTATAACGTACCGGGGTCGGAAACTGCTCGGCATAGGTCGGGTAGCCCACAGACTGAATAATCGGCATTGGCAGTGTCGCAATCAGCATCGCCAGCGCGGCAATCCAGATATTATGGCTATCCATTAATAACATCATCGGAATAACGATCACCACATAACCGACAAAACCGGTTAAGAGCAATTTACGCCGCCCCAGACGATCGGATAATCCCCCCCAAAATGGCATCATCGCCGCTACACATAAGCCCAGCGCCGCCATCAACCAGAACACATGTTGTTTTTCATAACCCAGATAGGTGGTGAGATAAATATTCATAAACACCACCCCGATCCAGTAGCCGGCATTTTGCCCGAAGGTCAGCATAACAACCCGGATCAACGCCGACGAATGGCCGCGCAATACCGACATAAATGGCGTATGCGCCACTTTTTTACTGCCGGAAATAAACTGTTTGAATGCCGGCGTTTCTTCCACATGATGACGCACATGGACAGAAAACAGCACCAGCGGCAGCGTCAACAGAAACGGAATCCGCCACCCCCAGGCCTGTAATTGCTGCGCATCAAGAATCGTAGTAACAAGTCCACAAATAATCGCCGCCAGCGCGCCGCCCAACGCCACGCCAACCGGGGTAAATGAGCCATAAAATCCCCGCCGGCCGGTGGGCGATGATTCAGCGACAAACGCCGCCGCGCCAATGATTTCACCGCCGGCAAAAAAGCCCTGTATCAGGCGTAAACAGACCAGCAGTATCGGCGCCGCTATGCCGATGGAGGCGGTAACCGGCAACATGCCGATCGCCGCCGTCGCCCCGCCCATGCCAATTACGGTCAACAACAGAACCTTACGCCGACCGATGCGATCGCCAATGCGCCCCAGCAAAATACCGCCTAATGGCCGGATAAAGAAGGCGCTGCCGAACACCGCCAGAATAGAAAGCAATGCCGCCGCAGGATTATCGCCCGGGAAAAACAGCGGCCCGATAATCACCGCCATAAACCCGTAAATACCAAACTCATAATATTCAATTGCGGTACCGGTCATGGAGGCTATCGCCGCACGTTTTGCGATCCGTACAGAGGCAGGGTCAGGCGCAGCGGCCTGACTCATATCAGTAAAATCAGACTCTAGTTCATATGACATATATCACCCGTCTGGTTGTCTGCTAAGGATGAACAGCGTTGACATCACGCTCGCTGCCCGCAAAGCTAGTACTCAATTAGCTACTCTAGATAAATGCAAGTGTGGGACCAGACCGGCCATTCAGGAAAATGTTTTGTATATCAACTGACTGATAAATAAATGCGATGAATCAGCGACAGAAAAAGAGATAAAAACGGTCTTCTGACAGGAAAATTCACATCAGGCGGCAGAAAATGAATATTTGTTATTATCGCGATAACGCAATGAAATAATAATTAATCATCACAATCCCCAGCCAGGTGCAAAGCGTAGATTGTTTTTCACCGCGCTGGTGCAGCAATACCGCAGGTAATTCAGTCAATACCGACCGACGATTTCAACATCTTTTAAATAGAATAAAAACGAAGGGGTAAATGGGAAAGAGAAAAGAGAAAAGAGAAAAGAGAAAAGAGAAAAGAGAAAAAAATGTAGCGGACAGAGGGAATGAACAGAGGAAATAAATAAATCGCGGCGGCCTTATTATTCGCCGGCCGCCGCGGCGTTATCATCAGAAAATTACGACTTTTTCGTCGCCTCATAACGAGCGCGGTTTTCCTCATTAGGCGGGTAAAGTCCCGGCAATGCCGCACCCGCGTTAACTTCGCCCATAATCCAGCTTTCGAGACGCTCCTGTTCAACGGCCAGTTCGACGATTTCATCCAGCAACGCGGCCGGAATCACTACCGCGCCGTCCTGGTCAGCGACAATAACGTCATCCGGAAAAACGGCAACGCCGCCACAGCCGATCGGCTGCTGCCAGTCAACAAAGGTCAGCCCGGCAACGGAGGGCGGCGCTGAAGCGCCGCGCGCCCAGACAGACAGGCCGGTTTCCAGCACCCCGGCCCGATCGCGGACGACGCCGTCGCTGACCAGCGCGGCAACGCCACGTTTAGCCATCCGCGCGCACAAAATATCGCCCCAGAAGCCGGCGTCCTGAACGCCGTTGGCGTCAACCACCGCAATACAGCCTTCCGGCATCAGTTCAATCGCCGCACGCGTCGACTTCGGGGAACTCCAGGATTCCGGCGTCGCCAGATCCTCACGGGCCGGAATAAAGCGGACGGTAAAGGCGCGCCCGATCGTGCGGGGCAATCCGGAATTAAGTGGGAACGCCCCACGGATCCAGACATTGCGCAACCCTTTCTTCAGTAACAGTGTGGTCAGCGTAGCCGTCGTAATATTGGCCAGCGTAGCGAACGCCGCAGCGTCTTTAGACAAAGTCATATGCCCTCTCCTGTAAGTCGGTAAATACCGCTCCGGTGGTTAAATATTATTGATTAGGCCGCCATCAACCCGCAGGGTAGAGCCGGTGATATAAGCCGCCCGGGCGCTGGCCAGAAAGGCCACCGCATCGGCATACTCTTCCGGGCGGCCGTAGCGGCCTAATGGAATGGTAGCGGTGCTTGCGGCTTCAATATCCGCCAGCTCGCGCCCTTCGCGTTTCGCCCGGGCGCCGTCGAGAAAACGGGTTCGCGCCGTGGCAATACGACCCGGCACGATAATATTCGAGGTAATGCCCTGCGCGGCGACATCACGCGCCAGCGTTTTAGACCAGCCAAGCAGAGAAATACGCGTCGCATTGGATAAGCCCAGGTTGGCGATCGGCGTGATCACGCCAGAGGAGGTGCTGGTGATAATCCGTCCCCATCCGCGTTCGCGCATCCCCGGCAGCAACATATCGGTAATGCCGATAACCGGGATAATCATGGATTCAAAGGCGCTGCGCCACGTGGCGCTCTCATGCCCGAAAGCCGGACCCGGCTGCGGCCCCCCGGTATTATTAATCAGGATATCGATGCCGCCGACACGCTGCAGCACCGCGCCAACGCCCTCGCGCCACTGCGCTTCATCACCTAAATCCCAGGTAAAAGCATGGGCCGTCCCCCCCTGCGCGCGTACTTTTTCTACCGTTTCCTCCAGCGCCGCTTGATTTTTATCGGCCAGACAAACCGTCACGCCTTCATTCGCCAGCGCCAGCGCAATAGCGCCGCCCAGTCCGCCGCCGGCGCTCATCACCAGCGCGCGCTTACCCGCAATGCCTAAATCCATCTGTCTTCCCCTTATCAATTCAGTTGGCTGCACGCCTGATGAATACGTTCACATGCGCGTTCAAGTTTCTCTGTCGCTGTTGCGAAAGAGATGCGGAAATGGCCTTCATAGCCGAAAGCGCTGCCGGGCACCACGGCAACCTGGGCCTGTTCAAGCAGATAACGACAAACGTCCAGATCATTTTGCAGCAGAACGCCATGCGGCGTGGTGCGGCCGAACAGGCCGCGGCAGGACGGAAACAGGTAAAACGCGCCTTCCGGACGCAGACAGGATAATCCCGGCGTCGCATTAAAACTTTTCAGGCACAAGTCTCGACGCTGACGGAATGTCTCATTACGCGGCGCGAGAAAATCCATCGGGCCATCAAGAGCCGCACGAGCGGCGGCCTGGGCAATCGAGCAGGGGTTGCTGGTGCTTTGTGATTGGATCGTCGCCATCGCGGCAATCAATTTTTTCGGCCCGCCGGCATAACCAATACGCCAGCCGGTCATTGCATAGGCTTTGGATACGCCATTGACAGTCAGCGTACGTTCGCGCAATGCCGGAACTTCCGCGGCGATGTTGACGAACGTCCACCCGTCATAGCACAGGTGCTCATACATATCGTCGGACAGAACATACACCTGCGGATGCGCCAGCAATACCTCGCCTAAGTGACGCAGTTCCTCCGCGCTATAACCGGCGCCCGTCGGATTGCCCGGCGAATTGAGAATCAGCCATTTGGTTCGCGGCGTAATCGCCAACTCTAACTGTTCCGGCCTCAGCCTGAACCCTTGCTTCTCACCGCAGCTAACACTCACCGGCGTGCCGCCCGCCAGCCGCACCATATCCGGGTAGGATACCCAGTACGGCGCCGGAATAATGACTTCATCACCGGGATCCAGCGTCGCCAGCATGGCGTTGAAAATAATCTGTTTACCGCCGGTACCGACGCTGATTTCGGATCGATCATAGACCAGACCGTTATCACGCTCGAATTTACGCGCGACCGCCGCCTTCAGTTCGGGCGTACCGTCAACGTCGGTGTATTTTGTCAGCCCCTGGCCGATCGCTTCGCGCGCCGCCGCATTAATATGCTCTGGCGTCTGAAAGTCCGGCTCGCCTTGAGACAGACTGATGACGTCAATACCGTTGCGTCGCATCTCCGCGGCCTGCCGGGTTATCTCCAGCGTGGCAGAGGGTTTAACTGAATCCAGCAGGTGCCCGAGCAATTGCATATCCATACCCCTTGAATTTGGAACTGAACTTCATCGTAGGGCTTGATAATCAATAATAAAATCAATATATTTTTTATGAATTATCAAATAAAATCTATCAATGATCCGAGAACTAAAAACCCTACTCGCCGTCGCCCGGGAAGGCACCTTTGCCGCCGCCGGCAAAAAAATCGGCCTGACTCAGGCGGCAATCAGCGCCCAGATGCAACGGCTGGAGGCCGGGCTCGGCTTCGCCATTTTCGAACGTAAGGGACGCTCGGCGCAGCTCAACCCAATGGGCGAGCAAGTGCTGCGTCAGGCGCAGGAGCTGTTACAGCTCTATGACCATCTGGGCTCGGTAAATCCGCCGGATACCAGCAGCCTGCTGGTCAATATTGGTGCAATAGCCTCGGTGCAATGCGCGTTGCTGCCCGCAGTGCTGGCGAAATTTCATCAAAGCTACCCGGGATGCCGCTCACGCGTGGTGCCGGGGTTATCGATGGAACTGGCCAATCTTGTCGATGCCGGCGAACTGGATATTGCCGCGATTATTCGCCCGCCGTTCTCGCTGCACAGCGATCTACGCTGGTCGACGCTGGTCAGCGAACCCTTTCGTCTGCTGGTTCCTCACGCTATCGCCGGCGATGACTGGATAGCATTACTGAGTAGTCAGCCTTTCGTACGCTATAACCGCACATCGTTTGGCGGCCGCCAGGTTGAACGCTTTTTACGGGAAATGCACCTGTCGGTACATGAAATATGTGAGGTCGATGAACTGGATGCGATTGTCCAACTGGTGGCGAATGGCGTTGGCACTGCGTTGGTGCCGCAAACGCTCACTTATCAACGCTGGCCGGCATCCATCCGGGTGCTGGATCTCGGGCAACATACCTTTCACCGCGATATTGGTCTGATCTACCGTACCGGGCTGGAACTAAACGAACCGTTAGCCACGCTGAAACAGCTGATTACCGCCTATACGCATGTGCAATATCATCGTACCGTTCAGCCGCGCGCCAGAAAAACATAAGTCCCGGATTATCGACCGATAGCCGCCGCGGGTGGGAATCTACGTACTCGCCAGCGAAAGCCAGCATCAGACATGACTTGTAATATTCACCGCTGGTTATTACTATTTTTTATCAAAAATAGGATTCACCCCTGCGAATAAACATTTTTTTTGATGAATGGGGCCGCAATGATACGAGAAATCAAAACCTTTGTCGCCGTAACGCAATTTGGTACGTTTGCGACCGCCGGACAGCATATCGGTCTGACGCAATCCGCGGTCAGCGCCCAGATTCGCTCACTGGAAGAGGCGCTCGGTATGCAGCTCTTCGATCGTTCTGGCCGTACGGCCCAGTTAAATACCGCCGGTAACCGGGTATTACCCATGGCGGAGGAGATTCTGGCGATTTTTGCCCGCATGTCGCAGCCGGAAGATATCGATCACTACCGCGGAGCCATTAAGATTGGCGCTATCGCCACCGTACAAACCGGATTGCTGCCTAAAGTGCTGGTACAGCTGCATCAGCAGGCGCCAGCGCTGGAAACCAAACTGCTGCCGGGGGTTTCATTTGATCTATTAACGCAAGTGGATGCCGGACATATTGATCTGGCGATTGTTCTGAAGCCGGCCTTCGCATTAAGCAAAGATCTGTATTATGAAATACTCAAACAGGAACCTTTCGCACTGATTACGCCGACAGACTTACCGGGCGACAATCCGCTGGCAATCATTCGGGAAAACCCGTTTATCCGCTACGATCGCACCTCTTTTGGCGGACGGCTGGTGACGCGCTTTTTACGTGAGCATCGGCTGGAGCCAACCCTGGCGCTGGAAATCGATGAAATTGACGCCATTGTCAAGATGGTGGAAAACCATCTCGGTGTGGCGCTGGTGCCGCAGGCGGGATTATGGCATGAACGCGAAAACCATGTGCGCATTGTGCCGCTCGGCGATTTAACCTTTCACCGCCAGCTGATCGTGGTAATGCGCCAGACCGATCAACACAAACCCTTACATCAGATGATTACCCAGAGCCTGCACCACCACGCCAGACAATAATCGGCAACGCGCCACGGTATGTATTTACCGCCGTAAGCAACAGCCCGCATGGTTGATCTTACCCCGCGGCAGAGGGCGCGGACTCAGGCGAGGCGGCGTTGTTCTTTTTCTTGCGTCATAGTTCATCTTGTTAACGATTTTATTCGCGTAACAGCGTGCCACTATTCGCGGAGAGGATCACTATCCGGAATAACACTGCGTTTTTAATGAACCGGCATCTTAATGAAAAGCCTTGAGGGACTTTTCATCCATAAGCATCTGCAAAACGTTAATTACCACATCAAATCATCGGGCACTTTAAAATCAGCATACGGATCTTCTTCATCTTGCTCTTCCTGACTAAGTGCACTATTTAATACAATACTGTTCGCATCTCGCTGCGCAATTTTATCGGCTACGCTCGCGGGGATAATAACGTATTCACTCTTGCCACTGTTATCGACAACCAAACGAGCAATGGCGAGACGACCACTGATCAGCTGAGCTTGAGTCAGCTTATCCACAACTATTTTTTTAATTAAATTATTATCTGTGAAGTTAAAACCGATATCGCCTTTTGAAATGTCAATTCTGTTCATTTCAATTAGCTGCTTCACCTGAGCTTTATACTCTTTAGATAAAGCTGCTTGTTTTTGTTGTTCGCTTAGCTGTTTATCACGCTCAAGTTGCGCTTTTTTATTTTCCTCCACAGCCGCCTTTGCCTCACGAGCCTGAACTCGTGATTTTTTAGCCGTTCTTTGGACCTTGGCCATTTTTTTGCTGGTCACTAATCCAGCTTTTAGCATCTGCTCTTGTAAGGTGAGTTTTGTCATCTTCGTTTCTAAACCAGTTGAATAATTTGTGGGATTATACCTGTAATTTTCGAGGCTGTACCAGGTTGCATGACCTGATCACTGTGTGGTTTGAGTTTGGAGGGGCCGGTCAGAAGCCGGCGTGACCTGTTATCAGGATTAGACACCGCGGCACGGTTAATAATATCCGCTTCTGGCACGGGCCGCGCAGGCAGCCCTGACAAGCTCAGATTTCAATTGACCTGGGTATCGCCAGAGCGCTATCGACCTCCATGTCCAACTCAGGGCCGGCCCCAACGCTCTTTGCATGGGTATTATGGCCAGGCTGTGTCCCGCAATTCATTTTCGCTGACTGACGATGGGAAAAACGCATTAATTTTGTTTGTTTTTTGACTTTTTTTTGTGTGTTTTTACTGCTGACTTCTGTCAGTATTGTGCGATTTTACATCAGTCAGATAATGGCGGGACACAACCTAAAACAAGCGCATAAATCACTCAATAAAAGCATAATCGAGATATAGCTTCCGATTGGTGAAAATCATTGATATGTCATATTTAGTTTGTAAAACAGACGTATATTACGGCGCAGTGAGCTTAGGATGCGTCCTTTAACCCCCTGCATACCAAAAAGTGATGTAGTAATCATTTCCGGAATGTGATTTTGGGTTGAATATTGAGCGTTTTTAGAACTATTTTTATCGCTTAAAAGCGTTTTTTGCACAGTTATAACAATGCTGATCTGTACAAAAAACAGTTACGGGACACTTCCTGGTAAGCGATGCCGAAATTCTGCTTATGCGAATGGCGCAGCATTTCGGCACAGGCTCAGTCCGAACTATTTCAGACCTTGAGCATTTTCACCGTGGCGTCCACGTCTATCTCATCTTCCGAGAAGATTAACGTCGCGCCCTGAAAGGTGGTGATCGCCAGTTTTTTCAGAGAACGCATTTCACCAGGCTTAGCGGCTGATTTCGGCCTGATACTCCCCATCAGTGCCGCCACAGACAGCACTGCATTTTCTTTATCAATGCGGGTATCGGCAGACACTTCTTCGCTGTAAACCCGGAAAGACTTGATCGACGTAAGCTTAAGGCGCTCGCCCGCGATATAGATGTATTTGCTTTCCGGTACGACTTTCACAGCATAAGCTGACAACCCCTTGCTATTAGAGGTGGGTTCGAAAGTGACCGCCGCATCTTTCTTAAGATGTTCAGGGTTGGCGACCTTAATCACATGAAAATAACGGTTATCACCGTTTTCATCTTTGATAAATCCAAAACCTTTATCCTTAAACCAGGTTGTGATCGTTCCGTTCATCGCCATTATCGCCTGCTTAATCGTTTATCTACTCAATTTTTGCAGCGCGCAGTGTAAAACACAATGCCTGCGCAAACTACTTTTTTGGTTTAAGTCTTGATGATAAATGTCTGGTATGCGAAGGAGCGGCTGAACCGCCCCCACGATTAAATACAACACTCAGTTCTAAATAGCTTCGCGCATTGATGCTTCACTTTTGACCATGCCACAGCGCGTAACTGATGATAAGAACATTTAAATAATCATTAAAAACAGTTGATTGTAATTTAATCATAATATCGTTGTCACTCAACCTGCAGGACAGGTATCGCGCTATTATGCGAAGCTATTTAGTAATGTCCACGCTGAGCTGAGCTAACGGTCCGTTTTGTTTGGCCCCGGAATAGCAAGATGCCCGATTAAGTCTGAGCAATGTGCTTACCTGAAATTATTCCGCCGGATTGTCGTATTTCCCGCCGCGCGCTTTTGGCGCAGGTAAATACGATGCCGACGATATCGCGCGTTTTTACCGCCGATGCAGACGCTCCCCGGCTCTTTACCTTGTCGCAGTGGTTGCGCCGTATATCGGGCGTGATCTCGCTTAACAGCTTGTTGCCGAACTTCGGCGCGACGTCGCGTTTGATAATGCCCTGTATCATGCGGCGCGCACTGTCTTTGTAGTTGGCATCGTCAAACCAGTGCGTCAGCCAGTCGCCGAAATAGGTAGATTTGGCCTGCAGCTTCTGGCGTTGTTTTTCAATAGCCGGAGAAATGCCCTGTTCGATTAGTCGTTTGACCTCCCGTAACCGCTCTCTGGCTTCTGATAGCGTGATCGGGCCGTATTTGCCTATCGCCAGCGTTTCTTGTCTGCCGTTGAGACGATAATCGTAGCGGAATGAAACGGTTCCCGAAGGCAACACCGCCACATACATCCCATCGCGATCGGCAACCTTGTAAAGCCGTTCTTTAGGCTTCAGCGATTTCAACCGGGTATCCGTCAACATCTCCGCTCCACCTCCCCATGCTGCTGTCAAAGTACCGTCACCTGCGACGGTATTTTTTCAATTTAGTACAAAAAAATGACGGTATCAGAGCGTGGATTCCGATGGATTTTCATGGCTCACAAAAGAAAAAATCGCCAGTAAATCCTATGATTTTACTGGCGATTTCAGACGTTAGCGGAACTCAGTGGATGCTAACCCCTCACTCCCACTCAATCGTCGCCGGCGGCTTGCCGGAGACGTCATACACCACGCGGGAAATACCGTCCACTTCGTTGATGATGCGGTTGGAAACACGGCCGAGGAAATCATACGGCAGGTGCGCCCAGTGCGCGGTCATAAAGTCGATGGTTTCTACCGCACGCAGCGAAACAACCCAATCGTACTTACGGCCGTCGCCCATCACGCCGACGGAACGTACCGGCAGGAAGACAGTGAAAGCCTGGCTGACTTTGTTATACAAATCAGCCTTGTGCAGTTCTTCAATAAAGATCGCATCAGCGCGTCGCAGCAGGTCGCAGAACTCTTTCTTCACTTCGCCCAATACGCGCACGCCCAGACCCGGCCCCGGGAACGGGTGACGGTATAGCATGCTGTGCGGCAGCCCCAGCTCCAGGCCGATTTTACGCACTTCGTCTTTAAACAGTTCTTTCAGCGGTTCAACCAGACCGAGCTTCATCTCTTTCGGCAGGCCGCCAACGTTATGGTGAGACTTGATGACGTGCGCTTTACCAGTTGCGGAGGCGGCGGATTCGATAACGTCGGGGTAAATGGTGCCCTGAGCCAGCCATTTCACCTCGGACTGTTTACACGCTTCTTCATCAAACACTTCAACGAAGACGCGGCCAATCGTTTTGCGCTTCACTTCCGGATCGTCGATTCCCGCCAGAGCGGACAGGAATCGCTCTTCCGCCGGAACATGGACAATGTTCAGACCGAACTGATCGCCAAACATCTCCAGCACCTGGTCGGCTTCGTTCAGGCGCAACAGCCCGTTATCAACGAATACGCAGGTCAGACGTTTGCCAATGGCGCGGTGCAGCAACATGGCGGTAACCGAGGAGTCCACCCCGCCGGACAGACCGAGGATCACATGGTCATCGCCTACCTGCTGGCGAATGCGGGCTACCGCATCGTCAATAATTTTCGCCGGCGTCCACAGTGCTTCACACTGGCAGATATCGCGCACAAAACGTTCGAGCAGGCGCTGCCCCTGGCGGGTATGCGTGACTTCAGGATGGAACTGAACGCCGTAAAAACGCTTCTCTTCGTTGGCCATAATGGCAAACGGGCAGGTATCCGTGCTGGCGACGGTAACAAAATCGGCGGGAATCGCCGTCACTTTGTCGCCGTGACTCATCCAGACATCCAGCAACGGTTCGCCCGCCGCGCTGACGTCATCCTTAATGTCACGCACCAACGCGCAATCCGCCTTGACTTCCACCTGCGCATAGCCGAACTCGCGCTCGCTGGAGCCTTCTACATGACCGCCCAGCTGCATAGCCATCGTTTGCATGCCGTAGCACACGCCCAATACCGGCACGCCAGCCTGGAATACATACTCCGGCGCGCGCGGACTGTTGAATTCGGTGGTGCTTTCCGGTCCGCCGGAAAGGATGATCCCGCTCGGGCTGAATTCGCGAATCTGCGCTTCTGTGACATCCCATGCCCAGAGTTCGCAGTACACGCCGAGTTCACGCACGCGGCGAGCCACCAGCTGCGTATATTGCGAACCGAAATCCAGAATAAGAATGCGATGTTGATGAATGTTTTCTGTCATGAGAGGCGTATTCCAAATACGGAGAAAGCGGCAAAAATAGATGAATGAGTTTACTGACAAACTCGCCTGACGTCACCTCCGATCGGCCCGCGCGCGGCGCTTAACCACGCGCGGGCCGGTTCGGAGGTCATGGAGAGTTAGCCCATGCGGTAGTTCGGCGATTCTTTCGTGATCGTCACGTCATGGACGTGGCTTTCCTGAATCCCGGCGCCGCTGATGCGAACGAATTCGGCTTTGGTGCGCAGCGCGTCAATCGTGCCGCATCCGGTCAGACCCATGCAGGAACGCAGGCCGCCCATCTGCTGATGCACGATCTCTTTCAGGTGGCCTTTGTACGCAACGCGGCCTTCGATCCCTTCCGGCACCAGCTTGTCGGCGGCGTTATCGCTCTGGAAATAACGGTCGGACGACCCTTTGGACATCGCGCCCAGCGACCCCATGCCGCGGTAGGATTTAAAGGAGCGGCCCTGATACAGTTCGATTTCGCCGGGAGATTCTTCCGTACCGGCCAGCATCGACCCCACCATGACGCAGGCGGCGCCGGCGGCAATGGCTTTGGCGATGTCGCCGGAGAAACGGATACCGCCATCGGCAATTACCGGGATGCCCGTACCTTCCAGCGCGTCAACCGCATCGGAAATCGCGCTAATCTGCGGCACGCCCACGCCGGTGACGATACGAGTGGTGCAGATGGAGCCAGGGCCGATACCGACTTTAACCGCGTTAACGCCCGCTTCCGCCAGCGCTCTGGCGCCTGCGCCGGTCGCCACGTTGCCGCCGATAATCTGCAGATGCGGATATTTAGCGCGCGTATCGCGAATACGCTGCAGCACGCCTTCGGAATGACCGTGCGAGGAGTCAATCAGCAGCACGTCTACGCCAGCCGCGACCAGCGCATCGATACGTTCTTCATTACCTTCGCCGGCGCCGACCGCAGCACCGACGCGCAGACGACCGTGTTCGTCTTTACAGGCGTTCGGTTTACGTTCCGCTTTCTGGAAATCTTTTACCGTAATCATGCCGAGCAGATGGAATTGATCGTCGACCACCAGCGCTTTCTCGACGCGTTTCTCATGCATTTTCTGCAGCACGATATCGCGCGCTTCGGCGTCTTTTACCGTCACCAGACGTTCTTTCGGCGTCATAACCGCCGAAACAGGCAGTTCCAGATCGGTAACAAAACGCACGTCGCGACCGGTGATAATGCCCACCAGTTCATTATTAGCGGCCACTACCGGATAACCGGCAAAACCGTTGAGTTCGGTCAGGGCCTTGACTTCGCGCAGCGTGGTTTCCGGCGTAACCGTCTTTGGATCGACCACTACGCCGCTTTCGTGTTTTTTCACCCGGCTGACTTCTGCCGCCTGACGCTCAATCGGCATATTTTTATGGATGAAGCCCAGCCCGCCTTCCTGCGCCAGCGCAATCGCCAGACCAGACTCGGTAACGGTGTCCATGGCGGCGGACAGCATAGGGATATTCAGACGAATGGTTTCCGTCAACTGCGTGCTCAGATCAGCGGTGTTAGGCAGAACGGTAGAATGGGCGGGAACGAGCAGAACGTCATCAAAGGTCAGTGCTTCTTTTACGATACGTAGCATGTGCAATATCTCACCAAAGTGGATGGAGGGAATAGATAAAATATTGCCGAGGCATTATACAGAGCGTAATCGCTTGCCTCCAGCTTTTTTTGCAAAAAAGCTTGATTACCCCATCAGGCCAGGTAGTATCAGTCAATTAAGTCGCTGTTTTGAAATTTGATCTGACTCACAATGTCACAATCTCCCGCCTCTGCTATTTTTACCGTCAGCCGTCTCAATCAGACGGTGCGGCAACTGCTGGAAATGGAGATGGGCCAAATCTGGCTCTCCGGCGAAATATCCAACCTTGCGCAGCCCTCTTCAGGCCACTGGTACTTCACGCTGAAAGATGAACGGGCGCAGGTGCGCTGCGCCATGTTTCGCAACAGTAATCGTCGGGTGACTTTCCGCCCGCAGAACGGGCAGCAGGTACTGATTCGCGCGACCATCACGCTGTACGAACCGCGCGGCGACTATCAGCTGCTGGCCGAAAGTATGCAGCCCGCCGGGGATGGTCTGCTGCAGCAGCAGTTCGAACAGCTAAAGCAGCGTCTCGCCGCAGAAGGCCTGTTCGAACAGCAGTTCAAGCAGGTTTTGCCCAGCCCGGCCAGGCAGGTCGGCGTGATCACCTCCGCCAGCGGCGCGGCTTTGCATGATATCCTGCAGGTGCTGCAGCGGCGTGATCCCTCGCTGCCGGTGGTGGTTTACCCCACTGCGGTGCAGGGCAACGAAGCGCCGCAGCAAATCGTGCGAGCGATTGAACTGGCCAACCGGCGTAATGAGTGTGACGTGCTGATCGTCGGCCGGGGCGGCGGTTCGCTGGAAGATCTATGGAGCTTTAATGATGAACGGGTTGCCCGCGCGATCTTCGCCAGCCGAATTCCGATCGTCAGTGCGGTAGGACACGAAACCGACGTCACCATTGCGGATTTTGTCGGCGACCTGCGCGCGCCCACGCCCTCCGCGGCGGCCGAACTGGTCAGCCGTAACCAGCTGGAGCTGCTGCGCCAGATCCAATCCCAGCAGCAGCGGCTGGAAATGGCCATGGATTATTACCTTGCCCGGCGCAACCGAGAATTCACCCGTCTGCATCATCGTCTGCAGCAACAGCACCCGCAGCTGCGGCTGGCGCGTCAGCAGACTCTGCTGCTGAAACTGCGCCAGCGGCTGGATGACGGCATTCTGCAGCGCTTACAGCTGGCGCGCCGCCAGAGCGATCGCCTGCAACAACGTTTAAACCAACAGCAGCCGCAACCCCGTCTCTATCGCGCACGGCAGAGTCTGCAGCAATGGCACTACCGGCTGCAGCAATCGATCACTGCGCATCTCAGCCGACATAAGCAGGATTTCGCCACCGCCGCCGCGCGTCTGGAGTCGGTCAGTCCGCTGGCCACGCTGGCGCGCGGCTATAGCGTGACGCGCGCGCCGGACGGCGCCGTTGTGAAGCATACCGCCCAGATCGCCGCCGGCGACATACTGAAAACCCGGCTGCAGGATGGCTGGGTAGAGAGCGAGGTCGTGCAGGTCAGCGCGGATAAAAAAACGCGTAAGTCGCCCCGCTCAGCCTGATCTATCCCGTCACGCGACGTATTTTCCTCCGGCAACTATACTTTAACGAAGTAAACCGCTCGCGAAGGAGACACGTCATGACGCACTCCCGACTGACGGGGATCGTCCCCCCTTATATTCTGAGTAATATCATCGCCTATGGTTCGAGCCGGCAGCAGGCCTGCGCCCGCCACACGCTGACCCATGTGCAGACGCTGATGGCGCAGCATCACGACAAGTCCGCACCGGCGCAAACGGCTGACGGCGGCCAGCCGGAACGTGAAATTTACGATGCGCAGCGGACGCAGAATTTACCGGGAATGTTGGTTCGCAAGGAAGGACAAGCCGGCACGAACGACGAGGCCGCAGAGGAAGCCTGGCGGTATATGGGCATCACCTACGACTTTTTCTGGCAGGCGTGGCGGCGTAACTCGCTCGATCAGCGCGGGCTGGTGCTGAAAGCCTGCGTACACTACGGCAAAGACTATCAGAACGCCTTCTGGAACGGCCAGCAGGTGGTGTTCGGCGACGGAGACGGCGAGATTTTCAATCGTTTTACCGCCGCGCTGGATATCGTCGCGCATGAGCTGGCGCACGGCGTGACGGAGATGGAGGCCGATCTGATTTATTTTTCTCAGTCCGGCGCGCTGAATGAGTCGCTGTCGGACGTCTTTGCCGCACTGACCAAACAATTCCACCGCGGGCAGACGGCCGTGCAGGCAGACTGGATCATCGGCGAAGGGCTGTTGGCTCCGGGGATCAACGGACGCGGCCTGCGATCGATGTCCGAACCCGGTACGGCCTACGACGACCCGCTGCTGGGCAAAGATCCACAGCCTGCGCACATGAACGAGTATATTCAGACTCGCGAAGACAACGGCGGCGTACATCTTAACTCCGGCATTGCCAACCGCGCGTTCTATCTGGCCGCCCGGGCGTTGGGCGGCTACGCATGGCAGCAGGCCGGTTATGTCTGGTACGACACGCTATGCGATGCCGACCTGCCGCAGGATGCGGACTTCGCCACCTTCGCGCAATTCACCGCAAAACACGCGCAAAAGCGCTTCGATCAGCGGATAACGCGCACAATTGAGGAGGCCTGGCGACAGGTCGGCGTACTGCCATGAAACCGGTCCCGCTTCTGACCGACGATGCGGTGATTGAACTGGCGCGCGAAGGCGGCGTGGCCTGGCTCCCTAAACTCGCCGCGCGGCGCCGCTTTGAACTGGCGCATCTCGCGCCCGACGAACGGCAGAAAGTGCGTCGGTTGCTGAACCAGGTGCTGCCGCTCGGCGCGCCGCCTGGTCGGGAGAACCGCGCGGGCCGCGGCGATCAGTTCTACTATCGCATTCAAATCAGCTACCTGACGCCCCGGCATGAAGGCGAGATTCTGCTGCTGATCCCGGAGAGCCTGGCGCCTGCCGAACTGGAAACGCTGTGGCGCGACGGCGAATAATATCGCATAAGATGTTACATATCGCTTACCCTGCTATCCTTCCGCCTTATTGTATTAACCTGTATTGTGCGGTACGAGCCAATGATAAGTCCCTGGCCTATTTTATCGCCGGTCTTCTCCTGAACGGCGGAGAAGAAATTAGCGAAGGGTTCGGCGCCGCAAACAAAAAATTAACGCACCGAGACTTATCCGGCCATTATACTCGCCTCACGCGCGTACTCCTGTACCACTCACCAAAGAGAGGATCAGCCATGAAATTAACCAGCCAAAACTTCACTGATGGCGCGCCTATTCCGGGTGAATTCGCTTTCGCGGTTGCGGATGACAAAAATCACCTGGCGCTGTCCAACAATAAGAATCCCCATCTGGCCTGGGATGACGTGCCGGCGGGGACAAAATCATTTGTTCTGCTTTGTCATGATCCCGACGCGCCATGCTCTACCGACGATGTCAATCAGGAAGGACGCCAGGTTGCGGCAAGCCTGCCGCGCGTTAACTTCACGCACTGGGTGCTGATCGATATACCGGCCGACGCGCGCGCGATCGCCGCAGGCAGCCACAGCGCGCAGATCACCGCGCGGGGTAAACCGGCGCAAGCGCCGGGCAAGGGAATGCGCCACGGTATTAACGATTACACCAGTTGGTTCAGCGGTGACGAGCAAATGAACGGGGACTACTACGGTTATGACGGCCCCTGCCCGCCGTGGAATGACGAACTGGCGCACCGCTATATTTTTACGCTATACGCGCTCGACACGGCTCGGCTGAACGTGGAAGGGAAAATCTATCGGGACGATGTGCTGGCGGCAATAGACGGGCATGTGCTGGCGCAGGCCAGCCTGATCGGAAGCTACAGTCTTAACCCAGCCGTCCGCTAAACGCGCGGGTTCGGCCAGCCCGATGCAGTCCGGCTCCGACGACGCGGGGCGGCGGATTCAGTGTCCGACCACGCTGGCTAACGGCTGTGGTCGTCACAGCCATCGCCTATGGCCTGCGCCGGCCTGCCGCCACTGGCGGACAGCAAAGCGGCCAGACGGCCGTGGCGCAGCGTCAGATCTGGCCAGCCGTCGGTTCAGCCAGGCGGGCCGTCTTCGGACGGCCCGCCTGATCGTTGCGGTTAGTGCGGTTGCGCAGTAAACAGCACGCGTTTTTTAGAAATCAACCCGTGCCCATGCTGACAAAAGTAATTCACTGCGCCGCAGGCCTGTAAGCGTTCCAGAGGTCGACGGCAATCCGGACATAGCGCCAGCCGCCCGAACGTCTGGCGGCAGACATCACAGTGAAAGCCGGTTTCCGCGGCCGTCAGCTCGCTGCCACACGTTGGACAGTCTTGCGTCATTGTTATCTTATCTCCCGTCTCATTAGCGGCGCGCGGTCCACGGACGCAAATAGCGCATCCATCCGCCCACCGCTATCGTTCCGGTTAAAAAATCCGCCATACGTCGGCCCAGGGTCGCTGACAACGTCGCCGATTAGCTCTGGATAGCCGGTCCGGTCGCACAGAGGGCCGCTCCGGCGGCTAACGCCGTTAGGCCCGCTTGCCGCGCTCTCGCGAATAACAAACATTGTCATCAGCCTGAGGACGCGATAAGGCAATCCATTCACAGTCAGTTATTTTTTCTTCAGGTGCTGCATCAGTCGCTTACGTTTACGCAGCTGGTTAGGGGTCAGCGTATTGCGGCGGTCCGCAAACGGATTCTCCCCTTCCTTGAACTGAATGCGAATCGGCGTGCCCATCACATCAAGCGAACGACGGTAGTAGTTCATCAGGTAGCGTTTATAAGAATCCGGCAGATCCTTCACCTGATTGCCGTGAATAACCACAATCGGCGGATTATAGCCGCCGGCATGCGCATATTTGAGTTTCACCCGACGCCCGCGAATCAACGGCGGCTGATGATCGTCAATCGCCATCTGCATAATGCGCGTCAGCAGAGAAGTGCTGACGCGGCGGGTGGCGCAGGAGTATGCCTCGTTCACCGATTCGAACAAGTTGCCCACGCCGCTGCCGTGCAGTGCGGAAATGAAATGCACGCGGGCAAAGTCGATGAACCCCAAACGCAGATCGAGCATTTCTTTCACCTGCTCTTTCACGTCCTGATCCAGCCCGTCCCATTTGTTGACCACAATTACCAGCGAACGGCCGGTATTAAGAATAAAGCCGAGCAGAGACAGATCCTGATCGGAGATGCCTTCGCGGGCATCGATTACCAGCAGCACCACGTTGGCGTCTTCTATCGCCTGCAGCGTTTTAATAACGGAAAATTTTTCTACCGTCTCAGTGATTCTGCCGCGTTTACGCACGCCCGCGGTATCGATCAGCACGTACTCCCGTTCGTCTCTGACCATCGGGATATAAATACTGTCGCGCGTGGTGCCCGGCATGTCGTACACCACTACCCGGTCTTCGCCAAGGATGCGGTTGGTGAGCGTCGATTTGCCGACGTTCGGCCGCCCGACAATCGCCAGTTTTATCGGCAGATCCTCGGGATTAAAGTCGTCTTCCGCTTTATCGTCCGCTTCGCTCTGCTGTTCGGCCAGCTGCTGCTCCCAGTAAGCGGCGTTTTCTTCTTCCTCGCTCAGAACCACCGCTTCCTGCTGCGGCTCGGTTTCGGTCAACGGCAGCAGAACGGTTTCAATCAGCGCGGTCACGCCGCGGCCGTGCGAGGCGGCGATGGAATAGACATCTCCCAGCCCGAGCGAATAAAAGTCGCTGACCGCCACGTCCGGATCGATCCCATCCGTTTTATTCGCCACCAGGAACGTGGATTTCTGACGGCTGCGCAGATGACGGGCAATGCCGATATCGGCCGGCATCAGGCCGGCGCGCGCATCGACCATAAACAGCACGATATCCGCCTCTTCAATCGCCACCAGCGATTGCCCGGCCATATGGGTTTCCACCCCGTCTTCCGTACCGTCAATACCGCCGGTATCGACGATAATAAATTCATGCCCTTCCACTTCGGCACGACCATACTTGCGGTCACGCGTCAGCCCCGGGAAGTCCGCTACCAGCGCATCACGCGTACGCGTTAAACGGTTAAACAGGGTGGATTTCCCCACATTTGGGCGTCCGACCAGCGCGACGACAGGTATCATTGTTACAACCTCATTACTTAGATTTCAATATGTTACAGCACTATCTTTGCTGACAACAAAATACGAAACGGCTCCTGATGCTGTCAGGAGCCGTTCAGCGTTCACACTTTGCGCGAACCAGAGACGAGCCTGGATTAACGGGTAAAGGCGTAGACCTCGCCGTTTTTCGCCTGAATCAACAGCTTATCGCTGGCGACCACCGGCGTGCTCAAAAAGCCGGCGCTGTCGACTTTTTGCTGAACGACAAAACGACCGTCTTCGGTATTCAGCCAGTGCAAATAGCCTTCCGAATCGCCCGTCACCAGGTAACCATTATACAGCACCGGCGCGGTCAGGTTGCGGTGCAGCAAATCGCTCTGACGCCAGAGGTTAACGCCGCCGTTAGTATTCAGCGCAATCACCCGGTCATTCTGATCGACCAGGTAAATCCGATCGCCGTCGACGATGAAATCATGCACCGAACCCAGCTCACGTTTCCACAGTACCTGACCGGAGCGCAAATCCAGCGCGGTCATCGTGCCATTATACCCCAGCGCGTACACCACTTCACCGGACACCACCGGCGTGGTATCGACATCGTTCAGACGATCGATTTCCGTGACGCCGCCCGGCTGGGAGATGCGCTGTTGCCAGATCAACTGCCCTTCGCTGATCATCACCGCATTGACGCGGCCGTTATCGCCGCCGACGATGGCGGCGCCAAAGGCCGTGGTAGGCGCCGATTCGCCGCGCAGCGACAGAGTCGGCATATCCAGGTTAACCGTCCATTTAACCGCGCCGCTCGCTTCGTCGAGCGCCTGCAGCATACCGTTACTGGTATGCACCAGCACAACGCCGCCATCGACTACCGGCCGCGACAAAACTTCTCCGGCTACCCGACTCTGCCACGCCTGAGTACCATCCTCCGTGTTCAGCGCATACACCTGGGCCTTTTCACTGCCCACATAGAGATGATTGCCCGCGACCGTCAGGCCGCCGGACAGCAGAGCGGGACGATCGGCAGACAGCAAACCGGTCTTCTCGGCCAGGCTGATGCGCCACAGCTCTTTGCCGCTATCGATATCCAGCGCTTTTACCATCCCCTTGCGATCGGCGGCAAAGGCTTTGGTATCCTGCCACGCCGGGCGCAGATTAGAGTAAAAATCGCCTATGCCGCCGCCAACAGAACTGCTCCACACTTTAGTCGGTGTGAACTGATTCTCTACCTGCGGCAAAGGCGACATTTTAACCACATCTTCTTCGCTGTTAAATAATGAACATCCGCTCAGCAGGGCAACAGAAACCAGTCCTGTCAGAAGTGTTTTACGCAATTGCATGGAATTCCTCTTAGCTGGACAGGTTATTCAGTTTCAGACGCAGCATAGCCTGCAGCGCCTGCGGAGGATTGGCGTCAAGCCCGGCGGTATACGCTTCGCGCGCCGCCTTATTATCCCCTTTGCTTAGCAGAGCATCGCCGCGCACCTCGGAAGCCATCGCTGACCAGCCAGGCAACGTTACCGTTTCCAGCGTTTTCAGCGCCGCATCCGCGTTCTTTTCCTGCAGCTGCAGCCGCGCCAGACGCAGGTTGATCAACGCCAGCAGGTTGGCGTCTTTGGTTTGTGCCTGAGCCTGCTGCAGTTGCGCGCCGGCTTTAGCCAGATCATTCTGTTCGACGTAATAATGCGCCAGCTCCAGCGCAGTCAGCACGCCGTAATTATTTTTGTTTTCGACGGCAAAACGTTCAGCCGCGCTGACGCCTTCCGGCTTGCCGGAGGCCAGCGAGCTGCTGGTCTGCTCAAACGCCGACGACGACGTCATCATGCTGTTGGTCTGATGGCTTTGCCAGTAGCGCCAGCCGACCAGCGCACCGATCCCCAGGACCACACCCACCACCAGCGCCTTACCATTTTCCGCCAGAAAGCGGCGCAGCGCGTCAACCTGTTCATTCTCTGTGGTATAGACTTCCACGGTGCCCTTCTCCTTAACCCAGTAGCGTTGTCAGCCGCGCGGCGACGTCGCTCTGCGCCAGTGTTTCCTGCTCGCCGTTGGTCAGGTCTTTCACCACCACCTGACCGGCGGCGACTTCGTTTTCGCCCAGCACCAGCGCAACGCGTGCGCCCCATTTATCCGCACGGGCGAATTGTTTTTTAAAATTGCCGCCGCCGTAGTTGGTCATCAATTTCAGCGTCGGCAACTGGTCGCGCACCTGTTCGGCCAGCAGCATGGCCGCGTTTTGCGTGCCGGCGCCGGACGAGATCAGATAGACATCAACGCCGGGTTCGGCGCGAAAATCTGCATTGACCGACTGCACCAGCAGGACCAGACGCTCCATCCCCATGGCGAAACCAATGGCCGGCGTCGCGTGGCCGCCCAGCTGCTCGACCATGCCGTCATAGCGTCCGCCGGCGCACACCGTGCCCTGCGCGCCCAGACTACTGGTCACCCATTCGAAAACGGTGCGGTTATAGTAGTCCAGACCGCGAACCAGACGCGGATTGACCTTATATGGGATACCGGCCCGCGTTAAAAGTTCACCCAGCGCGGCAAAGTGCTCGCGGGATTCGTCGTCCAGATAGTCGGTCAGTTCCGGCGCATCATTCAGCAGCGCCTGCACCTGCGGGTTTTTAGAGTCCAGCACGCGCAGCGGGTTGGTGTACATGCGGCGCAGGCAGTCTTCATCCAGTTGATCTTTATGCTGTTCCAGAAAAGCGATCAGCGCCTCGCGGTAGCGCGTACGCGCCGCCAGCGAACCGATGGAATTCAGTTCCAGCGTAACGTGTTCGGCAATGCCCAGCGCTTTCCAGCAGCGCGCGGTCAACAGGATCAGTTCCGCATCGATATCCGGCCCCTGCAAACCAAAGACTTCACAGCCTAACTGATGAAACTGACGATAGCGCCCTTTCTGCGGACGCTCATGGCGAAACATCGGCCCGAAGTACCACAGACGCTGCTCCTGGTTATACAGGATGCCGTGTTCGATCCCCGCCCGCACGCAGCCAGCCGTTCCCTCGGGACGCAGCGTCAGGCTATCGCCGTTGCGGTCCTCGAAGGTATACATCTCTTTTTCCACCACATCGGTCACTTCGCCGATAGCGCGTTTAAACAGCGGCGTCTGTTCCACAATGGGTAAACGGATTTCGCTGTAGCCGTAAGCGCTCAGCACCTGTTTCAGGCTAGCTTCAATACGCTGCCACAATGCCGTATCGGCGGGCAGGTAGTCGTTCATGCCGCGAATGGCCTGGATGTTTTTTGCCACGTCAGTTCTCTATGCGTTATTTAAAATAAATTCGAATTATAGGGAGATCCGCGCCGTCTTCAATGCCGGGCCGCCATCGGGCTCAGCCTCAATGCGTCGTTCGTCGGCGCACGGCCGACCGCACGGGCTTATTTTTCCACCAGATTAACGTCGATACGTCGCTTTTCATCCATCATCGACGCCCTGGCGCGGATTTTCGCTTCCAGCTGGTCGATCATATCGTCGTTGTCGAAGCGCTCTTTCTGGCGCACGCCGTCTTCATAGAAACCGCTTTTCTTATTGCCGCCGGTCACGCCCAGGGTGGAAACCAGCGCTTCGCCGGGACCGTTGACCACGCAGCCGATAATCGACACGTCCATCGGCGTGATAATATCTTCCAGCCGCTGCTCCAGCGCGTTTACCGTGCCGATCACATCGAACTCCTGCCGCGAACAGGTCGGGCAGGCGATAAAATTGATGCCGCGGGCGCGGATGCGCAGAGATTTCAGAATATCGAAGCCTACCTTCACCTCTTCCACCGGATCGGCGGCCAGCGAAATACGCAGCGTATCGCCGATCCCTTCCGACAGCAGCAGCCCCAGACCGATGGCGGATTTCACCGCGCCGCTGCGCGCGCCGCCGGCTTCGGTAATGCCCAGATGCAGCGGCTGGTCGATGCGCGCCGCCAGCAGGCGATAAGACTGCACCGCCAGGAACACGTCGGAGGCCTTAACGCTGACCTTAAACTTATCGAAATTAAGCCGATCCAGAATATCCACATGGCGCATCGCCGATTCCAGCAACGCTTCCGGCGTCGGTTCACCATACTTTTCCTGCAGATCTTTCTCCAGCGAACCGCCGTTTACCCCAATGCGAATAGGGATATTGTGATCGCGGGCGCAGTCCACCACCGAGCGAATGCGCTCTTCGTTGCCGATATTGCCCGGATTAATGCGCAGGCAATCCACGCCGTACTCCGCCACTTTCAGCGCGATGCGGTAGTCAAAGTGAATATCGGCCACCAGCGGCACATTCACCTGTTGTTTGATGAGTTTGAAGGCTTCGGCGGCGTCCATGGTGGGCACGGAAACGCGGACAATATCTACCCCCACGCG
This sequence comes from Affinibrenneria salicis, assembly GCF_008710095.1. Next base: position 43,840 of record NZ_VYKJ01000017.1, on the reverse strand, counting down.
CTCCAGTGATTTAATCTGTTTAACCGTCGCCGCCACATCGGTGGTTCGGGTATTGGTCATGGATTGCACCGCAATCGGCGCACCGTCGCCAACAGGCACCTTACCGACGTAAATCCGGGTTGATTTGCGACGGTTTATGGGTGCTGGGTTATGCATTACTTCTTCTCCATCATTGCAACATCACAGGTAACCTGCGAAAGCGACATTATTCCGCCGCTACGGTCAAACGCGCAACCTGATTGCTCTTAATGAATCGACTTAAATCAACCGGCTTGCCCAGGTACTGGATTTGGACGGCGGCGGGCGCGCCGATGGTCAGCCGGTACGGCGCCTGACCGTTCAGATTTAACGTGGCGCCGCGTCGCTGCGTGCCGCTGAACAGTTTTTTGCCGCTGGCGTCGCTCACGTCAAGCCAGCAGTCGGCGCTGAACGTCATGACAAGGGCGTGCGCCGGCGTCTCGCCAGCGTTGCCGGCAAACGTGCTGGCCGGAGCGGTCACGCTGCCGGGCAGCAGCGGAGACTGAGAAGTCTGAGCCGGCGACACCGCGACCGGGGCGGGGGCCGGTGACGCGGCGGCAGGCGCAGGCGCGCTGACGCCCTGTGCGGCCGCGGGCTGCGGTTCGGTCACCGCCGCGCCGTTGGACTGTCCGCTAACGCCTGGCGCCTCGTTATTCAACGGCACTGAATTGGTCACGGGCGAGGCGTCAGACTGGTTACTGTCGGTCAACGGGACAAACTGTCCCTGCTCGTCCGGCTGCGCCCCGTTGTGATCGGCCATGGTGACGATCTCCTGCTGCTGCGCCTTATGGTTCTGCCACCACCAGGCGACCGTCAACCCCAGCACAATCAGCAGAATCAGCCAGGTGAACGTCATCAGCCAGCCATCACGTTTTTTGGTGCGCCGTTTGCCCAGAGAAAAACTCTGCATCGACGACACTTTGGTCACGCCGGGGCCGGCCTGTTTATCCAGCTCCGGCAACACCTCTTCATCCGGCAGATGCACCAGCCGGGCATATGAGCGGATATAGCCGCGCAAAAAGGTCGACGCCAGATCGGACGGCGTAGAGCCCTCCTCAATCTGACGGACAAGAGAAACTTTCAGGCATAAACGTTCAGCAACGGTTTCCTGAGTCAGGCCGAGACTTTCACGCGCCTGACGCAGGCGTTCGCCTGGTGTAAGTGTAGCCGTACGATCTTGGGTAACTTCAGTATTCATTAGCTAAGAACTGCTGGTACTGTTTAGATTGTGGAAAACTTCGCGCCAGCATTTTGCCATAACGATCAACCTCGTTCTGACGTTTCGCCAGCGCGGCGAAACGAACCTGTAACCATAGACTGCCGGCGCTCGCCGGAAGAATATGCTGGTAAATATCTAACAAGAACTGCGCCTGGTCACGTTTGCCGGCGTCGAATTGTTTATCCGCCTCGGCCAGCAGATCGGCGCCTTTCGCGGGATCATACTTCAGGGCCCGGCGTAGCAGCCTGCGCGCATTATCGTTCTGGCCGGCATGGAAAAAACAGTAGCCCGCATTTTCCAGACTGTCGGCAACCTGGCGATAATCAGGGAGTTGCGCAGCCGCGTCGAACTGTTGCTGCGCCGCTACATACTGCCCTAAACCACACAAAAACGCACCGTAATTATTCATCACGCTGCCGTTTTGCGGAGCCAGTTGCAGCGCCTGCCGGTAACGCTGCCCGGCGGCCTGGTTTTCGCCGACCCGCTGCTCATAGAGCGCCATTCCCAGTTGGGTACGGTAATCCTGCGGAGCGGCGGCCAGCGCCTTTTCCAGATTCCGACGCGCGGCGTCCAGATTATTCTGCGCCAGGTATTCCAGCCCTAACTGCAGGCGGGTTTGCCCCGCATCCGGCGTCTGCGCATCCGGCCGGGAAGTCGCGCAGCCGGCCAGCAATATCGCGCCGCAGCACGCCATCCAGCCCCATCCCTGCCTCAGCAAACGCGCCATCCCTTTCCCCCTGCATGATTGGTCATCTGACCGACGGAATAAGGCTATCTTACCTCAATCCATCCGGCCTGACAGCAGGCAAGCCCTTCGGCAGGCGGTAATTGCATGGCGCATTCCATTATGCATACTCTCGCCAGTCAGACTGCCTTAACGCGGATAGGTTCCCCGGCCTGCTTTTTCTTTAACGTGCGTTTGGTGCGATCAACCACCTCGCCCGCCAGCTGGCCGCAGGCGGCGTCGATATCGTCGCCGCGCGTTTTACGCACGATGGTGGTAAAGCCATACTCCATCAAAACCTTGGAGAAGCGATCGACCCGGCTGTTCGAGCTGCGGCCATAGGGCGCGCCCGGGAACGGGTTCCACGGGATCAGGTTGATCTTGCAGGGCGTATCTTTCAGGCAGGCGGCCAGCTGATGGGCATGCTCGGTGCCGTCGTTGATATGATCGAGCAGAACGTACTCTACCGTCACCCGCCCCTGATTGGCGTTGGATTTGTCGAGATAGCGCCGCACCGCGCTCAGGAAAGTTTCGATATTGTATTTCTTATTGATCGGCATGATCTCGTTGCGGATCTCATCCGTCGGTGCATGCAGGGAGATCGCCAGCGCGACGTCAATCATATCGCCCAGTTTGTCCAGCGCCGGCACCACGCCGGAAGTGGAGAGCGTCACGCGCCGTTTCGACAGGCCGAAACCAAAATCGTCCAGCATGATCTCCATCGCCGGCACCACGTTGGTCAGGTTGAGCAGCGGCTCTCCCATCCCCATCATCACCACGTTGGTGATCGGGCGCTGGCCGGTCACTTTGGCGGCGCCGATAATCTTCGCCGCGCGCCATACCTGCCCGATAATTTCCGATACGCGCAGGTTACGGTTGAAACCCTGCTGTGCTGTGGAACAGAATTTACACTCCAGCGCGCAGCCAACCTGCGAGGAGACGCACAGCGTGGCGCGTTCGTCCTCCGGGATGTACACCGTTTCCACCCGCTGCCCGCCGACCAGAATCGCCCACTTGATGGTGCCGTCGGAAGAGCGCTGCTCCGCCACCACTTCCGGCGCGCGAATTTCGGCGATCTCCTGCAATCTGGCGCGCAATACTTTATTGATATCGGTCATTTGCGCGAAATCATCGCAGCAGTAATGGTAGATCCACTTCATGACCTGATCGGCGCGGAACGGCTTTTCCCCCATGCGGGCGAAAAACTCGCGCATTTGCCGGCGATTCAGGTCCAGCAGATTGATTTTTTCCGCTTCGGGCTGGGGAGTGGATTGGGCAACGGCAGACGCCGTCAAAGATTCGGACACGGTTTGTTCAGACATAAATAGTTCCTGGCCTCGTTGTTACACGTTATGGCGCGATCAGGTGATTGGACGGATTATAAAGAAACGCCCCGGTTGAGCAAGTCCACCCGGGGCGCCGCATTGTACAGAGTTTAAAACAGGGATGCCATGACTGAAAGCCCGCGACGTTGAAAAACGTTGCCGACGTTCTCTGGCGGGCGATCCCTGCCCGTCCCTTGCCAGCCGTCACCGCGCGCCGTTGGAGAACGTTTCTGACGTTTTTTTATGGCGCGGACGGCGGGGTTCTTCCTTAACGAGGATGGATCTCATCGGGACTAAAAAAATAGGCGATTTCACGCGCCGCCGACTCGGGCGAATCGGAACCGTGCACCGCGTTTTCAGTGAAGCTGTCCGCATAGTCAGCGCGCAGCGTACCGGCCAACGCATTGGCCGGATTGGTTGCGCCCATCAGGTCGCGATTGCGCTGCACCGCATTTTCCGCTTCCAGCACCTGAACCATAATCGGACCGGAGGTCATAAAGGAAACCAACCCGTCAAAGAACGGTTTTCCTTCGTGCTCGGCGTAAAAACCTGCCGCCTGTTCATGCGTCAGATGCAGCATTTTGGCTGCGATAATTTTAAAACCCGCGCTTTCGAAACGTGAATAAATGGCACCAATCGCGTTTTTAGCCACAGCATTCGGCTTCACGATGGAAAAGGTACGTTCTACCGTCATAATGACCTCATTAAATAACTGCCAGATAACAGCCGGGCCAGGTGCCAGTTGCGCTAAGTCGCCTGCCCGTCAATCGGCTGAACGAGCTGCGCGCCACCGGCAGGCATATCACGCGAGCAGAATAGCGCCTGACGTTATAATACCGGCCAATAAATAAAGCGCGGATTATAAAGCAGCATCGCTACACTTGCCTACCGGGGCGTAACATTTCATTAAAAAATTAATTATTTTTATTACAGCGATAACATAACTCTGTTTACTGCAGAGTAAAATTCACCACGCTTACCTGACCGCTTTCATCCAGCAGCGTCAGTTGGTAGCGTCCGGGCTGCGTCAACCGCTGTAATATCCCTTCTTCCGGCCGGGTGTTGGCAATCTGTTCACCGTTAAGAAACCACCAGCGTTGTCCCTGCCCGCCCTGCGTGCTTAGCCGCAGATCGAGCTCGCCGCTGCCCGGCAGTCGTTTCAATACCGTGTCGTCGCGAATACCGAAAATCAACAGCGGCGGCGCATCGTTACGCTCCGGCGGCGGACACTGAGCGTCCGCTTCAGGCAGGCGCTGCGCCCGACGCTCCGCGGGCGCCAGCCACGCCTCAAGCGGCAATGGCCAGAGCGATAGCGTGGTCTGGCGGGCGCCGGGGCAGTTAGCGGCCACTTGCTGACCGCGTTCATTAAGCCACAGCGTCATTTGCGTGCCGGTCAGCGCTTCCTGCCCCGGCGCCACCAGCGTGGGCGGCGTGGTTTCATCCAGAATCCAGCTCTGGCGCCGCTGACGGCAATTACTGTCTCCGGCCGCCAGCGGCTGACCGCCCGGCCAGCAAATCTGCTGCCGGCTCACCGCGGCAGGCCGCGGATCGATCGGCAGCGGGCGACCGTCGCGCCGCAGGCCGGTCATCAGCAGATTGTTGATTTGGTTAAGCAGCGGCACCGCGGTGGCCTGACCATACTGCCCGGCCACCGGCGTGCCGTCCGGCCGGCCGACCCACACACCGATCAGATAACGGGCATTGATACCAATCGCCCAGGCATCACGATAACCATAGCTGGTGCCGGTCTTCCACGCCAGTGGAACGGAGGCGGACAGGACATCATCCGGAAGAGGGCGGGCTTCGCCGGCTAATATCCGCCGGGTTATCCAGGCCGCGCCCGGCGACAGTAAACGCCGCTCGCGCAGCGTCTGTCCGGGTTCGAAGCGCAACTGGCCGGCCATGCCCCCGCGGGCGAAAGCGCTGTAGGCGGCGACGATCTGGTCCAGCCGCGCGCCGGTGCCGCCCAAAATCAGCGACAGATTCGGTTCAGCGTGAGGAGGAAAGCGCAGCGTCAGCCCGGCGTGACGCAGCGTGGCGGCGAAGCGTTTCGGCCCATAGGCCTCCAGCAGCTGCACCGCGGGTAAATTCAACGATCTCACCAGCGCCTCGCTGGCGCTGACCGGCCCGTGAAAACCGGTATCGAAATTAGCCGGACGATAGCTGCCGAAGTGACGCGGCACATCCTGCAACAGCGATTCGGCGTGAATCAGACCGTCATCCAGCGCCAGCGCATAGACAAAGGGTTTGAGCGTCGAGCCGGGCGAACGCCAGGCGCTGATCATATCCACGTGGCCAAAGCGGCTGTCGTCGGTAAAGTCGGCCGATCCCAGGTAGGCCTTGACCGCCATGTCGCGATGATCGACCACCAGCACGCCGAACGAGGTTTTCGCCGGCAGAGCGGCTTTCCAGCCCTGCGCCATCTCTTCCAGCCGGCGCTGCAGCGTGATATCCAGCGTGGTTTCAACTTTCTCACGTCGATCGTTCTCCGTCAGGCGGCGGGCCAGCAGCGGCGCCAACTGCGGCACCTGGCGCGGCGCCAGCCACACCGGCTCCTGACGGACTTCATCGATCTGCGCCTGCGGCCAGACCCGATACTCCGCCAGCCGGCTCAGCACCTTATTACGCGCCGCCTCGGCCTGCTGCGGGTAGCGATCCGGCCGTAACCGGCTGGGCGCCTGCGGCAGTACCGCCAGCAGCGCCGCTTCGCCCGGCGTCAGATCGGAAGGCGGTTTGCCCAGATAGCTCCAGCTGGCGGCGCCAATGCCCTGCAGAGTGCCGCCAAACGGCGCCCGGTTAAGGTACAGCGTCAGAATATCGTCTTTCGACAGGTGCCACTCAAGCTGCAGAGTGCGCCAGATCTGGCGCAGTTTACCGCCCGCGGTGCGGGGATGCGGATCAAGCAGGCGGGCTACCTGCATCGACAGCGTGCTGCCGCCGGAAACAATGCGGCCGTTCAACAGATTCAGCCCGGCGGCACGGATCAGCGCGACCGGATTGACGCCGGGATGATAATAAAACCAGCGGTCTTCATAGTTGAGCAACGCCTGCAGATAGAGCGGCGACACGTCCGCCAGACGCACCGGATAACGCCATACGCCCACATCGTCGGCGAAACGCCACAGCGGCGTGCCGTCCTGCGCCACCACGACCCGGGTTACCCCGGCCGGCTGCAGCGGCAGCGGCCACTGCCTGTCCGCCCACCACAGCAGCAGCGGAATAAGCAGAGGTATCAACCACAGAGAGCGTTTAGCGATAATGACGTGATCTCCTGACGTCTGACATCCGCGCCGCCCCCCGGCGCGCTTTGATCAGCGCGCCGACGGTCCGTGGCGACGGTTTGCCGCCACGGGCGGTGCGGGGTTAACGGACGGTCAGCGACGCCGGCGTTTCACCCAATGCGCGCCATTGCGGCAAATACATTGATTCGACCTGAGGCGCCGGCACGCGATAGGTGCCCGGCGTCACGGCGCGCGCCAGATACAGCAGCGTGGAGTGACGATAGGGATCAACATTCACCGCCGCAACGTAACGATCGTCGCGGTATTCCTGATGTTTGATCTCCGTTTGCTGCATATCCGTCAGCAACTCCGCCACGTCGCTGGCCGCGCTGTCACCCAGACTGGCGCTGCTGTCGCCCAGATTCTGGTTTTCCAGCTCCAGCCCGGCGGGCAACAGATCGACGACCAGCGCGTCCGGCACCTGGTCATCGGCCCAGACATCCAGCCAGACCAGCACCAGTTCGCCGCTTTTCAGCTGATCCAGCGATTTCTGTTTGCCGTCCAGACCGAGGTAGTGGCGTCGGATGTGCAGATTGTGGCTGTAGGGCGCCGGCGCGCCGATCGGATAACCGGTCACCGCCAGGCGCGGATACACCGTGCTGTCGCCGGAATTTTCCAGCGTCAACGCGCCCGGCGCCAGCGCCGCCTGGCCCAGCTCCGTACTTTGCGCTTTCGCCCCGCTCAGCGGTTCGGCCACGCCGCTGGCTTTTACCCGCCACGGCGCTTCGTCCTGCCCGATCAGATTGCGTCCGGCCAGATAAAGCGCATTGCTTTCCTGGGTGGAGAAGTATTTCTTCATATCCGCGCTCGCCGACAGCTCAAGCAGCAGGCGATCGCGCTCCGCGGGCAGAATGTCATACTCATTCAGCAGCGCCAGGATCAGCGCGCTGTCGCGCAACGGCGAGCCGTAATCTTCCAGCCAGTAATCACGATCGCGACGCTCCTTGCGCAGCCCCTGAGCGATGACCTCTTTCGAACGCGGCATATCGCCCATTAAGCGCAGCGCGATGCCCAGCTGCACCAGCGGCAGGCCGGACTGCGCCTCTCCCCGGTGCTGGTAGACCTGACGCAGCGCGCCCAGCGGCGCTTTTTGCTGACGCGCCAGCACCAGACCGGCGTAGGCCTGCACCGCAAAGCGCACGTGCTCAGGGCTGGAACTGTATTGAACCGTAATCTGATTCCGGTCCTGCAGATAACGCTGCAGCCGTTCCGTCGCGCCTTTCAGCACCGACGGCGACACACTATATCCCTGCGCCGTCGCCCGGGTCAGGAAGTCGGTGACATAGGCCGTCAGCCACGGTTCTTCCGGACTGTCTTTGCTCCACAAACCGAAGCTGCCGTTGAAGCGCTGCATACCGGCCAGCCGTTCAATGCCGATATCGATCGCCTGACGGCGCTGCGTATCGCTGCTGGTTTTAATCCCCAGCGCCGTCAGCTGCGCCTGGCTGACGTACAGCGACGGGAACAGCCCGCTGGTGGTCTGTTCCAGACAGCCGTAAGGATAGGCCGCCAGTTCGCGAATATAGCGGGCGAGGTTAAGCGGCGGACGGCTGGTTAACAGCAGTTGCCCCTGCTGAGTGGCCGGCGCCAGACCGCTGAGCGCATCGGCCGGCAGCGACCACAGCTCGCCGGGCTGAAGCACGGCGGAGAACTGACGCGTTTCGCCCGGGTACGCCGGGCGTACGCCAATCTTCCAGCTATTTTTCCAACTGGTGGTTTGCGGCGCGTCCGGCAGCTTCAGCCCCTGGATTTCCAGCGTTACCTCGCCGTCGCCAAAACCTTCGCGCGCCTGAACGGGCACCGGCAGCGTCAGCCGCTCGCCTTTGGCCAGCGTCAGCTTACGTTCGGCATTGCCATCCAGCGCCACCAGACCGTTGGCCGTTACGCTAATCTGCAGCGTCTGCGGCTGACCGGATTGATTGGTCAGATCGAGAGACAGCCGGCTGCGATCGCCGCCGGCCAGGAAACGCGGCGTAGCCAACTCGGCAATCAGCGGCGCGGCGACCACCAGCGGACGCTCCGCTTTGCCGAATTCGCTGTCGGTCCAGGCCTGCGCCATCAGGCGCAGCTCGCCGTTGAAGTCCGGGATCACCAGCTGAATTTTCCCTTCGCCGCGCTCGTTCAGCGTTACCGGCTGCAGTTGCCGGGCGATGATATTAACATGCGTGACCGGCTTCTGGCCGCCGCGCGCCAGCGGATCCTCTTCATCGCCATCGCCGCCGAAGCGCAGCGTCGCCTGACGCCCGTCGCCCTCGATCAGTTGACCGTACACATCATACATATCGGCGCCGTAGCGTTTACGGCCAAAGAACGCCTCGTAGGGATCGGGCGTAACGAAACGCGTGATGTTCAACACGCCGCTGTCGACCGCCGACAGCAGGACATTCACCTGAGCCGGCGTTTTGCCTTCCATCTCCGGCACCTTCACATCAACGGTCAGGGTCTGTCCCGGACGAATGCGTTCCGGCGCCTGCAGCTGGAGATTCAGCCGGCGATGCTCGTCGGCCATCGGCAAATGCAGCAGACCGACCGCCCGTTTCGGCGTGGCGGTCTTCGCCTGATCGCCTGGACGCACCACCAGCGCGCTCAGATAGAGATCGTGACGGCGCCAGTCCTTATTCAGCGGCACTTCCACCGTGGCGCCGCCCTGCGGCACGCTGATCTCCTGCCACCACAGCGGCCCGTCGCTGGATTCGACCATCAGATAGCCTTTGCCGGCGGCCGGCGATTCAAGCGTCAGGCTGACGCGCTCGCCGGGGCGGTAGGCCGGTTTATCCAGCTTGAGTCGAATCTGATCCGGCCGCACCGCGCCGCCGCCTTCGCTATTGTCCTGCCAGCTGTAGCCCGCCCAAAAACGAACGCTGCTGAGCAACTGATTACCCGGATCCACCACTTCCAGACGGTAAGCGCCCCATTCGACCGGGAAGCTGACCTGAGCGCTGCCGCCGGCCGTTAGATTGACGGTCTCTTCCGCCATGTTCAGATCTTTTTGATCATACTGCGCCGCCCAACCGTCGTCCTCCGACCACTGCCAGTAGTAATCGCGCCGCTCGCGTATCAGACGGGCCTTCAGCCCTTTAGCCGCCAGCTTTTCGCCGCTGGCGCTGGCGTAAATAATGTCAAATGCGGCCCGGCTGCCTTCATCAACCATCGGCTGACTCTTGTAGCTGTCGCTGCGGTAGTCGTAGACCTGTTTTTCGCCGAACAGCGGACGAATGCCCGGCAACGCCCGGGCGGGCCAGATCGCCTGTTCGGCCCGGCGGGTTATCGGTCGGCCGCCGGACTCCAGCAGGCTGGCCTGCAAAATCAACCGCGCCGGCGAACGAATGCTTTCCCACTGACTGGCCACTACCAGTTCACGCTTGCCCTGACTATCAAGCGTTTCATCCAGTTCATCCAGATTGCGCGACAGGTTCTCTTCGGTAATCGAACCAAACTGATAGCCGGGCAGCGCGGCGAGCTGACGCTGCTCGCGCAGGAACAATTGCCCCTGCAGCCGGTTGCCGGCCGCCGGCGCGCCGTACAGATAGCGGCCGCTGATCTCGAACTGCGTCGCATCTGCCGGCGCAATAGGCTCATCGTCGGTATGGATATCCAACGCCATGCGCTCCGGCATGAAGTCCTCTACCTTAAAGCGATAGAAGCGGGAGCGATCGTCGCCGGCCTGAATACGCAACGACCATTCGCCGGTCGGCGCCGAGTCGGGGATAGCGTACTGGTACTGATACAGGCCGTTTTCCGGCTGCCAGACAAAGCTGCGCGCGACCTGACCGTCCGGTTTCACCACCTCCGTCTTCAACGGTTGCGGCGGCAGCGGCCGGCCGTCGGCATCGCGCAGCAGCGCATTGACGATCAACGTCTCGCCCGGCCGGTACAGATCGCGCGGGCCAAAGGTAAACAGCTGTTTGCTGAAACCGTCCGGCCCGCCAATGGCGAACTCGGCCAGATCCAGCGCCGGACGTTTCAGATCCAGCAGCGAGGTCTGCCCTTTCTGCGTAGCCAGCAGCAGTTTCGCCTGCGCCGGTTTATCCAATCGCGCATGTCCCTGATCGTCGCTGACGGCGCTCGCCAGCACGAGGCCTTTGCCATCCAGCAACTGGACATCAACGCCTGACTGCGCCGCGCCGTTATCCAGACTCTGGGTAAATACATCCAGCCGATCATGGTAGCTGTGCAGCGACACGCCGATATCGCTGAGGGTAAACAGCGTGGCGGCATTGGTATAGGCATATTTCCCGGCCTGCTGCATCACCGCCAGGTAAACGCCGGGCTGCTGCAGCGCGTCAATGCCGGCCAGCGGCAGCAAGATCTGCTCACGGGTATTGGCGCGCGGATTTAAATCAAAACGACCGGTGTAAACCAGATCGGCCATTTTCAGCAAATCGCCAGCTTCCCAGCTGGAGACAGAGCTACGATACGACCATCTGCTGATAAAGGACGGCAACGTCGACGGCTTGATGCGGAAGAAATTAACGTCCACCCGATCGACGTTGAGCGCCATCACCGGCAGACCGCGCGGCTGTTTGCCCGGCAGCAGCGAACCGCGGCTGGCGAAACCGACGCTGGGCTGGATATCACGCGTGGCGATCTCTTTCTGGAACGCCGTTTCCAGCGCGCCGCCGTTAACCGCCTGCAGGCCGCCGTCAACGGTCAGCATCAGCTTACGCTTTGGCTCCAGGTGGCGCATACGCAGCTCTTTCTGGTTTTCCGCCAGTTCCCAGGCTCCGTCGAATTTACCGCTGACGGTATCGACGAGATGCACCTTCGCGGCGAAATCCTGATTGGGGTTCAACGGGATGGAGAAGGTCAACACCAGCGTGCTGGCGCCGTCCAGTTGCAGTTCGGAAGCATCCAGCAGATGCAGAGGCTGACCGGCGTAGCTGGTCTGCTGCGCCGTGCCGGTCGCCGCAGGCGCCGCCGACGGATTATTCTGTTGCGCCGCCGGGGTTTCGGCCGACGCAGGTTGAGAAACCGGAGCCTTGTCGCCGTCGCGCTCGTCGCATGCGCTGCTCAACGCTATAGCCACCGCCAGTAGCGTAACCTTACACCAGCCTCCCCAGCGGAGACCTGAACCGTTGCGAAACCCTTTCTGCATAATTTTTCCCTGCCAGAAGAAGCCTGACCGCCCGTCTTTTTCACGCCGCACGCCGCCGGCATGACCCCAAAGATACCAAAGTGGAACGTATTATCGCCCAGAGCCTGGGCAGCCGCACCTTTTTTTCTTTTTTCCGACGCCAAACCGCACGGAGTAATACTCTCTTTTATTTAAGGTTAACGCCGCAGGCAAAGCGCACAAACCGCGCGCGCCGCCACGGCTTGCCGGAGGCGGAAAAATCGCTGACAATGGCTCTCTGGTCCATCCGGGGTCCGCCTGCGCGCGGCCTCACTGCGAGGGTTCTATGTCAGCCGCATCTGCTACTTGTGAATTATTTGTTTCCGCCAGTTGGTTATCCGCTCATTTACAGGATGCCGATGTCAGCGTGATCGACGCGCGCATGCTGCCGCCGGGCGAAACAACCCGCGATATCCACGCCGAATACCGGGCCGGGCATCTGCCTGGCGCGGTTTTTTTCGACATTGAAACGCTGTCCGACAGCGGGACTCCGCTGCCGCATATGATGCCGGACGCTCAGCGTTTCGCCCATGACATGGCGGCGCTGGGCATCGGCGACGACCGGCATCTGGTGGTGTACGACGAAGGCAATCTGTTTTCCGCGCCGCGCGCCTGGTGGATGCTGCGCACTTTCGGTGCCGCCCGGGTTTCCATCCTGGCCGGCGGCCAGGCGGAATGGGCTCGGCTCGGCCTGCCGATCGAGCAAGGCGACGTACGGCCGGCAACCGGCCGTACATTTACCGCGCGGCTCGACGCCGGGGCTATCCGTCAGAGAGAGCAGGTGCTGGCGATTCTTGATGACCGCGCCGCGCAAATCATCGACGCCCGCCCGGCGCCGCGTTTTAACGCCGAAGTCGATGAACCGCGCCCGGGCCTGCATCGCGGGCATATCCCCGGCAGCGTGAATGTGCCCTGGAACGAACTGGTCAGCGCGGGCGCGCTGAAGCCTAATGCGGAACTGACCGCCATTTTGCACAAGCGCGGCGTCGATTTTTCGCGCCCGCTGGTGGCCAGCTGCGGCTCCGGCGTCACTGCGGCGGTGGTGGTGCTGGCGCTGACCGCGCTGAATATCGGCCCGGTCACGCTGTATGACGGTTCATGGAGCGAATGGGGCAGTCGCGACGACGTGCCGATCGAGCGGAAATAAGCCTGCGCCGGCCCGTCGCCTCCCGGCGGGCCGGCGTGAACGGCCGGCGTCAGGCCCGACCGCTGCCTTTATAATCGCGTAAAAAACTGCCCCACTTCCGCTCGTAAAACGGCGTGGTGTGCTGGATGAAATAGTGGCTGATGCCCTCTTCGCCTTCGACGACCCGGCAAAGATCGACCGGCTTATTGTCCGTGACCGTATCGCTGGCCACGCTGCCCGCCGCACGGATCGCGCTTTCCACTTCCGCCTCATCCCCTTCGACCTCAATGCCGATCAGCAAATGGGGCGCCTCCTCTTTTCCTTCCTGAATCTGCGCCAGGAAGGCGCGCCGCACAATGCGATGTTTGGCGAACAGTTGGGTCAGGGAATCGATCAACTGCACCGGCATGTCCGCCGGCTGACCGATCATGATCTGCGTATCCTCTTCAATAACGCGCTGGTGAATCCGTCCGTCGCCTTCGTCGCTCAGCAACTGGCTAATTTCCTGCGGGTAGAATTCCTTACCGTAGGGCAGTTTAGGATTAAGAAACAGCGTTGCCCCCAACGTCAGCTGGAACAGCGATCGGGCGGGAAGCGACAGAAAAGATTGCTCCTCGGTGATAGCCATCTGCAGCGCCTCAAGCGAGGAAAAAAATGGAATGACCGAGGTGCCGTCCGCCTTTTCCCAGTGCAGCAGATTGACATGGCTGCCGGCCAATAGCGTTTTCTCACCCTCGCCGCCGTCTTCATCGCTGTAACCCAGCGCGTAGACCGTAGACTCCAGCAGCAGGCTGAAAAATTCAGGCCGATGCGCCGGCTCGTTAACGGCCTGCTGCAACACCTCTTCCAGTTTATTTTGCGGAGAAAAATCCATAGAGCCTCTCAATCCGGCCGGCGCCGCCGGCCGCTCGGTAAATTAACCGGCTTTGCTGAGCAACAGATTCGCCAGCGTACGCACGCCCAGACCGGTCGCGCCGGCCGACCACTGTTCCACCGCGCTCTTACGGTAGGTGGCGGAACAATCGATGTGCAGCCAGCCGCGCTGATACGTTTTCACAAAGTGCGACAGAAAAGCGGCCGCGGTGCTGGCGCCTGCGCTGTAGGCCGCGCCGGCTACGTTGTTTAATTCGGCGAAGCTGGAGGGAAGCTGACTGCGGTGGAACTCGGCCAGCGGCAGACGCCAGAAGGGTTCACCCTCGGCGCGCGCGCTGTCGAGCAGCGACTGCACCAACTCATCGTCAAAACCAAACAGCGCGTGATAATCATTGCCCAGCGCGGTCTTCGCCGCGCCGGTCAGGGTAGCGCAGTCGACGATCAGTTGCGCATTCTGCTGCGATGCGTCGATCAGTCCATCGGCCAGCACCAGACGCCCTTCGGCATCGGTATTCATTACTTCAACGGTTTTGCCGTTGCGGTAACGAATGATATCCCCCAGCCTGAAGGCGTTGCCGCTGACCATATTGTCGGCGCAGCACAGATACAATTTGACCCGCTGTTTCAACCCGCGCGCCACCGCCAGCGCCAGCGCGCCGGTCACCGTGGCCGCCCCGCCCATATCCGACTTCATGGAATCCATAAATGAACTCGGTTTCAGGCTATAGCCGCCGCTATCGAACGTGATGCCCTTACCGACCAGACAGGCCAGCACCGGCGCATCCGGATTGCCGCCGGGGTTATAATCCAGCGCCAGCAGCACCGGCTGGCGCTCCGAACCGCGCCCCACGGTATAGATACCGGCATAGTTCTGCTCGCGCAGATCGTCGCCTTTGGTGATGCGGTAGCTGACCGCCTCGCCGGCGACCTCGTGCATCAAATCGATGGCGCGCATCGCCAGTTGCTCCGGCCCGAGATCCTCGGCCGGCAGGTTAATGGTGTCGCGCACCCAGTCGACGATTCGGAGGCGCCGGTCCAGCTCCTGCCGCTGCGTCTCGTCCAGCGGCGCCCATGCGACGCCGCGCTGCCCTTTCGGCCCGCGATAGCCCTGCCAGAATGCCCAGCTGGTTTCCAAATCCCAGCCTGGCCCGGTCAGCGCGACCTGCTTAATGCCCTGACCATCAATTTTGCGCGCCGCGCGCTGAATGCAGACCAGCGGATCCTGACCGTTCAGGTGCAGCGTAAAACCGCTGTCATTGGCGCTTAATAGCGCTTTTTCGCCCCAGCGCGCGTCGGCGGGCTGAGTGGAAAGAGAAATATTCATCGTTTTGTCTGTCATCTAATGCTCTCCCGATTGTCCTTGTCTTTTTATCAGACAAACAAGCGTATATGGCACATATAAAACGGACCGCCTTTTGGCGGTCCGTTAAAGATTTACATCAGCCGCGCGGGCGAGCGACATCGCCACCGGCGCATCCGGATCGTCGTGATCAAAAGGTAGCATACGGCGGCGAGCCTGACGATGGTTAAAGCCGCATCCCGACCGACGCCCGGTTGGTTGTCAGGCTACCGCGCCGCCGTCCGCTCCGGCGCTGCGCCGGAAATTCTGCCAGCGCGGCGAAAGCTCGCGCAGACGGTCGACAGAACGGCGAATCAGCGCGATGGCGTAGTCGATCTCTTCCTGCGTCGTGAACCGGCCCAGAGAAAAGCGGATCGAACTGAGCGCCAGCTGGTCGTCAACGCCGAGCGCGCTCAGCACATAAGACGGCTCCATGCTGGCGGAGGTGCAGGCCGAACCGGTGGAGACCGCCAGATCTTTCAGCGCCATCAGCAGCGATTCGCCCTCGACGTAGTCGAAGCTGACATTGAGAATACCGGGCGAGCTCTGTTCAGGCGCCCCGTTGCGGTAAACCTGCCCGATCCCTTTGATGCCGTCCCACAGGCGATCGCGCAACGCGCCGAGCCGTTCCGATTCGGTCGCCATCTCTTCGCCGGCGAGGCGAAAAGCCTCGCCCATGCCGACAATCTGATGCACCGGCAATGTGCCGGAGCGCATGCCGCGTTCATGGCCGCCGCCGTGCATCTGCGCTTCAAGGCGAATGCGTGGTTTACGCCGCACATACAGCGCGCCGATGCCTTTCGGACCATAGAGTTTGTGCGCGGAAAACGACATCAGGTCAACGTTAAGCTGATTCAGATCTATCGGCAGCCGACCGGCGCTCTGCGTAGCGTCGACATGAAAAATGACGCCGCGCTGACGACACAGATCGCCGATGGCGGCAATATCCTGCACCACGCCGATTTCGTTGTTGATGTGCATAATCGACGCCAGAATCGTATCGTCGCGCAGAGCCGCGCTGAACGCCGCCACATCGATCAGACCGCGGCGATCGGGCGTCAGGTAAGTCACATCAAAGCCTTCGCGCTCCAGCTGGCGACAGCTGTCCAGCACCGCTTTATGTTCCGTTTTACAGGTGATGATGTGCTTGCCTTTATCCTGATAGAAGCCCGCCGCGCCTTTCAATGCCAGGTTATCGGATTCCGTCGCGCCGGAGGTAAAGACGATCTCGCGCGGATCGGCGCCGACCAGATCGGCGATCTGATTGCGGGCGATATCCACCGCTTCTTCCGCCTGCCAGCCAAAGCGGTGCGAACGGGAGGCCGGATTGCCGAAAGTGCCGTCCAGGGTTAAAAACTGCATCATCCGTTCAGCAACGCGCGGATCGGCCGGCGTAGTGGCGGAATAATCCAGATAAATCGGTAACTTCATTGCTATAAACTCCGTACATCTCTTCAAAACGCGCCGCGCGTTTTATAACCGACGGCTTCAGGCGACCGCGCTCCACAGACCGCCATCGCTTTCCACTGGGGGCGGGCAGGCCGCGGCGTCCGCCTTCGGAAAGCCGTCGGGATTCGGCGCCTGACCAGCGGAGCGATGCCGGCCCGGCGTACCCGCCCGGACGCCGCCCGAATAACGTTCTGATTGTTGCACGCCGCTTCGCCGACCACCAGCACAAACAAAAAGAGCGCCCGCCCGCCATATCTGGCCGA
Source organism: Affinibrenneria salicis (assembly GCF_008710095.1). The sequence goes on along the minus strand of NZ_VYKJ01000017.1, from coordinate 27,110 downwards.
CGCACGCTCTCGCAAGATCGTTGCCGCCGCCGCGCGCGTCAGCTCAATACGCGCTGCGCCGCCGGGCCTGCTGAGTTCAACCCCGCGCCGGCCGTTAGCCGGCGGCAGAGGCAGACTTCGGTTCTGGCTACAGGGTCAGGCGCGCAGGTTCACATTGATGGTTTCCTGCACGCGGCTATTGCTGCCTCGGCGCACATCGGAATCCTGACGATCGGCGACGTCCAGGACTTCCTGATTATTCACCAGTTCAGCCAGTGTGATATTATTCAGGAAGTCCGTAATGCGATCGCTAAGGTCGCGCCACAGCGTGTGCGTCAGGCAGCGGTCGCCGCCCTGACAGGTTTCGCGCCCCTGGCAACGCGTCGCATCAACCGACTCGTCAACGGCGGAAATCACCGCGCCGACAGCGATTTGGCTGCTGTCTTTACCCAGCAGATAGCCGCCGCCGGGGCCGCGCACGCTGGATACCAGGCCGTTTTTGCGCAGACGAGAGAAGAGCTGCTCCAGATAAGAAAGCGAAATCCCCTGGCGTTCGGAAATATCAGCCAGAGGAACCGGCCCTTCCTGGGAGTGTAACGCAACATCCAGCATAGCAGTAACCGCATAGCGGCCTTTCGATGTCAGTCTCATGTCTAGTACCTGTTGGTGAAACATACGTGGATCAAACTGTGCAGCGAGTCTGACATTCCCGAGTGTTTCAGTCAACTATTTACCCAGGTAATTTGCTCAAGTATTGTTTCGCTGACGGCGCCATGGACTAAACCGGCGGCGTTTCTCGCCGCCTAGCGCTCGCCCGGCCCCTTTTCAATCGAACTCAATATGCCGCGCAAAATATTCAACTCCTGACTTTCCGGGCGCGCGCGGGTGAACAAACGACGCAGTTTGTTCATGACCTGCCCCGGATGACTCTGCCGGATAAAGCCGGTATGCAGCAGCGTCTCTTCCAGATGCTGATAAAAGCGTTCCAGATCGTCGGTCAACGGATAGGCCGACGGCTCGAACGGCGGCTCCCCGGCGCGCTGCGCGTCAAGATGGGCCACCCGCACTTCATAAGAGAGGATCTGCACCGCCATCGCCAGGTTCAGCGAGCTGTATTCTGGATTAGCCGGAATGGCGACGTGGTAATGACACTTTTGCAGCTCTTCGTTGGTCAGCCCGACGCGTTCGCGGCCGAATACCAGCGCCACCGGCGCCTGGCGCGACGCCTGTACGCTGCGCACGCCGCATTCGCGCGGCTCCAGCATCGGCCACGGCAACGTACGCGAGCGCGCGCTGGTGCCCACCACCAGCGCACAGCCTTCCAGCGCCTGATCCAGCGTATCGGTCAGGGTGGCGTTGCCGATAATATCGCTGGCGCCGGCCGCCAGGGCGATCGCCTGCGAATCGGGCTTCACCAGCGGATTAACCAGAAAAAGATTGCTTAAACCCATGGTTTTCATCGCCCGGGCGGCCGACCCCATATTGCCGGTGTGGGAGGTTTCAACCAGGACGATGCGAATATTGTGTAACATGCGGACTCTGTTATTAGCGACGGAAAATCATCATAGACTAACATAAAGCGCTGGGTATTTTCCCGCTATCCCTGCTATACTGCGCGCCGTTCTTCGTTCTTTAACATCCTGGTGGAGAGACCATGCATCCGATGCTTAACATCGCCGTGCGCGCTGCGCGCAAAGGCGGAAACCTGATTGCCAAAAATTATGAAACGCCCGACGCCGTTGAAGCCAGCCAGAAAGGCAACAACGATTTTGTCACTAACGTTGATCGCGATGCAGAACGCCTGATCATCGACATTATCCGTAAGTCCTATCCGCAGCACACCATCATTAGTGAAGAGTGCGGCGAGCTGAGCGGTGAAGATCAGGATGTGCAATGGGTTATCGATCCACTGGATGGCACCACCAACTTTATCAAACGTCTGCCGCATTTCGCGGTGTCCATCGCGGTCCGCATCAAAGGCCGTACCGAAGTCTCCGTTGTTTATGATCCCATGCGTAATGAGCTGTTTACCGCCACGCGCGGCCAGGGCGCTCAGCTGAACGGCTATCGTTTGCGCAGCAGCGGCGCGCGCGATCTGGAAGGCACCATTCTCGCCACCGGCTTCCCGTTTAAAGCCAAACAGCACGCCGGCGCCTATATGACTATTCTGGGCAAACTGTTCAACGACTGCGCCGATTTCCGCCGCACCGGTTCCGCCGCGCTGGATCTGGCCTATGTCGCCGCCGGCCGGGTCGACGGTTTCTTTGAAATCGGCCTGAAGCCCTGGGATTTCGCCGGCGGCGAACTGCTGGTGCGCGAAGCCGGCGGCATTGTCACCGATTTCGTCGGCGGCCATAACTACCTGTCTTCCGGCAACCTGATCGCCGGCAACCCGCGCGTAGTGAAATCCATTCTCTCCAGCATCCGCGAAGAACTGAGCGAAGCGCTGAAACGCTAACGCGCCCGACGGGATGCCAGGCCTTTTAGTCTGTCATCCCCGCTTTCCCTTCTTTTCCGTCCTTTAACGGTCTTCATCGCCGCCGCACGCGGCTTAGCCGGTAAACGGCCGGATGCCGCCGCCGATCACCGGCTGCGCGCTGAGATAAAGCACGATACCGACACACAGCAAGAATAGCCCGCCGGCCAGCGCCAGCGAGGCGCCGGCGACCTGTTGCCATAGCGCCGGCGCTCGTCGGCGGCTGAGGCGTACGGCCAGCCGTCGGCTATAAAACACCAGCACCGCCAGCAGAGAAATGGTCAGCGCCGTACCGCACGACATCACCAGCGCCGCCGCCGCGCCCCAGCCAAATACGCCGATCACTTTGGAAAACAACAAAACCATAATGGCGCCGGAACAGGGGCGGATCCCCATGGAGACGATGATCATTAACCGGGTGCGCCACCCTTCGTCCCGTTCCAGCGCATCAGGCGCGGGCTGGTGCCGGTGGCCGCATCCGCAAACCAGATCTCCGGCCGCGTCGCGTTGATGGCCCGGCGCCCGAAGCAGAGACGGAGTCTGGCTCATCGGCCGCAGACGCTGAATGGCCGGCGGAGTCGGCCGACGCCGCAGCGACCGCACGACGCGGACGATACGGCGCAGCGCGCGCAGACACAGCCACGCCCCCAGCGCCGCCACCAGAATAAAGCTGCCTTTTTCCAGCCAGAAACTGCTGCCGTGCAGAGTGCGGCTGGAGAGGTGCAGCACCGTCAGCACCAGCGTCACCAGCGCGATGGCCACCGTGCCCTGCAGCAGCGAGGCGGCCAGCGTCAGCTGCAGGCTGCTTTTTAGTCTGGAGGGATGCGTGGCCAGCCAGGTGGCGATCACCACTTTGCCGTGGCCGGGCCCGAGCGCGTGCAGTACGCCATAGGCCAGGCTGAAAAACAGCAGCGACAGTCCGGCCTGATGAGGCTGCGCCTTAACCAGTTGCAGCAGCGCGGCCATTTGCTGATGAAACTCCCGCTGCCAGATAATGCTTTTCAGCTGTACCTGCGGCCAGAAACCGATCGCCGGCGGGATCAACGCGGCCAGCAGCAGAACAAAAATCAGCAGCGGCCACAAACCGAGTAGCCCGCGCCGGTTACGCCGGGACGGGGCGGTGAGATTCAGTGACATTGTAAAGTAATCCGTTGAGCGAACTGTTTACCCAGTTCGACATCTTCATCGGGCGCATCCTGTTTATCCAGCGATTGTGCGTAGTTACGCAGCGAATCGTCCGGTTTTGGCGTAAATAAACGCGCCTGACAGCGCGATCGCAGCGCATCCGGCAGCGTAATCGCCTGCTCGTCGCGGTAGGTCATATCGACAAACCAGGTGGGATCGTAGGTGGAAATCAGCAGCGGCTCGCCGGCCAGCGGCTGAGGAGCCGCCAGCAGCAGCACAAACTCCAGCACCGCGTGATTGCCCTGACGCGACAGCCGATATTCCTTCGGCATCGATGCGTATTTCACCGCCTTGCCTGCGCGATAGACGTCGGTAAAGTAATGCTGCCCCAGTACATTGGCCATGACTTCCGCCGCCAGCTTTTTCCATATTTCAGAACCCGCCGGCGCGTTGCCCGCGTCGTACAGGAGATCGGCCGAGGTAATCGGATCCATGACCCAATGCATTCTCAGACCGGTGATTTTATCGTTCTGACTTTCCACCGTCGTTCGCATATCGATAAAACTATGCGGATGGGCCTGCAGCGGCAGGCTGATGCCGGGCAGACAAAGCGCCAGACACAAGATGCGCCAGAGCAGCCGGCGCCGCGTGTTATTACATCGCACTGATTTCATTCTCCCTTGCCCGATGCGCTCAGCGCGGACGGCTTACGCCTGGCCGCAGAAACAGAACCGGTACGGTCAGCAACGCCATCGCCCAGAAAGTCCCGGCGCCGTAGCGTTCAAACAGAAAACCGGAAAACATGGTCATTACCGCGATACCGCCGCCCATGGCAAGCGCCGAGTACACCGCCTGCAGGCGCAGCACATCGCCGCCGCCGCGGGCGGCGATAAAACGCATGCCGGCCAGATGACAAACCGTGAACGTACCGCAGTGCAGCAATTGCATCACGATCAGCCATGGCCAGGCGACGCTGGCGCCCATCAGACTCCAGCGCGCCAGCCCGCACAGCGCGGAAAGCAGCAACAGATCGCGCGGCGACCAGCGGCGAAACAGGCGATGGCTGAAGGCGAAAATAGCGATTTCCGCCGCCACGCCCAGCGACCAGAGGTAGCCGGTGACCGCGGCGGAATAACCGGCCTCCTGCCAGTAAATGACGCTGAAACCATAGTAAGCGGCGTGGGCGCCCTGCAGCAGACTGACGCACAGCAGAAAACGCCAGACCGGCGGCTCGCGCAGCAACTGACGCCACGGCGTAACGTCGTCGCGCCGCGCGCCGTCCGGCGGCGCCGAGGCCGGCATCACGTGCGGGCGCGGCAGCATGCCCAACAGCATCGCCAGCAGGCCGGCGCACAGTCCCCATAGAATAGCCTGGTGGCCCCAGTGCGCCACCAGTTCGCCGGTCGCCGCCGAACCGATCACAAAAGCGATCGACCCCCACAGCCTCACCTTACCGTAGTCCATTTTAATCTGTCGCTGCCAGGTGGCCGCCAGCCCGTCAGTCAACGGGATAAGCGGGGCAAAGAACAGATTAAAGGCGATCATCACCAGCATCAGCCACAGCCAGACGCCGCTGCCCAGCCAAAAACCGGCAGAAAACAGCAGAGTCAGCAGCGCCAGCAGACGCAGGGCGTTAATTAAACGCGCAGGATCGCGGATAGCCGGCGTAATGACCAGACTCCCGACGAAACGCGCAATCAGCCCTGCGCCCAGCAGCATGCCTATCGCTTCCGGCGTTAGCCCTTCGCCCTTTAGCCAGCCGCCCCAAAACGGCAGAAAAACGCCGTAGCAGAAGAAATAGGTGAAATAACTGAGCGATAGCCAGCGGGGTGATTGCAAAACCATATTTCCCTCCATTAATGGCCGTTAACTCTGGCAGAGCGCGCAGCCGGGCGCAATCCCGTTTTACAGGATGCAGGAAGCCGAAAAGAGGCGGCGGACGATGTGGCGGGGCAAATAAAACGCCAGCCCGAGGGCTGGCGTAATGGCGCGATACGGCCAGGGGCCGTAAACGACGTTTAAGCGTAAACCGGGAAGCGAGCGCAGAGATCCAGCACTTTCTGTTTCACGCGTTCAATGGTGGCTTCATCGTTAATGTTATCAAGCACGTCGGCAATCCAGCCGGCCAGTTCACGCACTTCCGCTTCCTTAAAGCCGCGACGAGTGGCGGCAGGCGTACCGATGCGCACGCCGGAGGTGACGAACGGGCTCTTCGGATCGTTAGGCACGCTGTTTTTGTTGACGGTGATATTGGCGCGACCCAGCGCGGCATCCGCTTCTTTACCGGTCAGGTTTTTATCGACCAGATCCAGCAGGAACAGATGGTTGCTGGTTTCGCCGGACACGACTTTGTAGCCGCGCGCCAGCAGCACTTCCACCATCGCCCTGGCGTTTTTCGCGACCTGCTGCTGATACACTTTGAACGCCGGCTCCATCGCTTCTTTCAGCGCTACCGCTTTACCCGCGATCACGTGCATCAACGGGCCGCCCTGTCCGCCCGGGAACACGGCGGAGTTCAGTTTCTTATACAGCTCTTCGCTGCCGCCCTTCGCCAGAATCAGGCCGCCGCGCGGGCCGGCCAGCGTTTTGTGCGTTGTGGTGGTTACGATATGAGCATGGGGAACCGGCGTCGGGTAAACGTCCGCGGCCACCAGACCGGCCACGTGCGCCATATCGACAAACAGATAAGCGCCGACGCTATCCGCGATTTCGCGCATTTTGGCCCAGTCGACCACGCCGGAGTAGGCGGAGAAGCCGCCGACGATCATTTTCGGCTGGTGGGTTTTAGCCAGCTCGGCCATTTCGTCGTAATCGATCTTACCGTTTTCATCAATGCCGTAAGGAATGACGTTGTACAGTTTCCCGGACAGGTTAACCGGCGAGCCGTGAGTCAGGTGGCCGCCGTGCGCCAGGTTCATACCCAGAATGGTATCGCCCGGCTGCAGCAGCGCGGTGTAGACGGCGAAGTTAGCCTGGGAACCGGAATGCGGCTGAACGTTGGCGTAATCGGCGCCGAACAGTTCTTTCGCGCGATCGATGGCCAGCTGTTCGACGATATCGACGTATTCACAGCCGCCGTAATAACGTTTGCCCGGATACCCTTCGGCATATTTGTTGGTTAACTGAGATCCCTGAGCCTGCATCACGCGTGGGCTGGTGTAGTTTTCTGACGCAATCAGTTCGATATGCTCTTCCTGACGCACCACCTCCTGCTCCATTGCTTGCCACAGCTCGGCATCATAATCGGCAATGTTCATTTCACGCTTTAACATCCGCATCTCCTGACTCAGCTAACTTAAAAATATACCGGAAAATATCGCCCTGACGGGCACAGGCCTACAGTGTAAACTGTTTCCCCCCGGCGACGCCAGGGCTTGACAGAGGTTTTTACGCAAACGTTTAGCCTCAGGCCGCACAAGGATTTCCAGGCTATTGCCATCCAACAGCAAAATGGATTTTTCCTCATCAGCAACATGCCGTTCTTTCATGTTCTCCCGTCAGCCCGGCGGAACAAAGACGGCGCATACGGTTTGGCCTTACTCACCTTCCCACCGCCAGGCCGGACGCCGCCGCGCCACGGTTCGCACGCTGCCCGCGCGGCTGTGGACAACCGAGGCGCATCGTTGATACTGACGAAATGCCCATCAGGCAGAATGCCGAAGGCGGCCCACGCCGTTCAGGAGGGAGATGGAACATTGCAATACGTCGTCGTCAAATCGCATCGAAGCGAGTATCCCGAACCTGTCATCCCCAACAAGGGGGAGCCGGTTTCCATCGGAGAAAAATACCAGGGCCCGGAAGGCTGGGAAGGCTGGTATTTCTGCACCGCGCCTGGACAAGCGAGCGGATGGGGGCCGGAACAAGTCATTGAACGATTTGACGACGCCACGGGGCGAGCGCGCGAGGATTACAGCGCCCGGGAACTGGACGTGGATGAAGGCGATATCCTGACGGCGGCAACGACGCTGAATGGCTGGGTCTGGTGCAGCAGGCCATGTCGGTCTGAGGCGGGATGGGTTCCCCTGGCGAACCTGAGTCCCCTTCGGGAGTAACGCGCGATGCCCCGAACCGCACATCAGGTTGCGCATACTCCGGCAACGAACACGCCGCCGGGCTGGCGGAAGAGAACATGCCGCAAGCCCGGGCGCGACTGGCGGACAATACGCCGCCGTTGTTCAATCCGGCGGCCGTAGCGTTCGGGCCGCCAGACCGCCGACCCGGGGATACCGTAATCAGATCGCGTCTTCGTCTTCCTCGCCGGTGCGAATACGCACCACGCGCGCCACATCGAAGACAAAAATTTTGCCATCGCCGATTTTACCGGTCTGCGCCGTGCGCATAATCGCTTCCACGCAGGTATCGACCATATCGTCCGCCACGACAATCTCCACCTTTACCTTCGGCAGAAAATCGACCATGTATTCCGCGCCGCGGTACAGCTCGGTATGGCCCTTCTGGCGACCAAAGCCTTTCACTTCCGTTACCGTCATACCGGTAATGCCGACTTCGGCCAGCGCTTCGCGCACATCATCCAGTTTGAACGGTTTTATAATTGCATCAATCTTCTTCATGGAGGAACCTTAATCTTGACCCTTTAGCGGCGACAGCCGGGCAACGGTAAACGTAAACAGAGTGTGAATTGCATTTTAACTGGATCCGGCTCCATTCATCACGCAAAAACTATTCTTTAAAGTCATTCGCGTCCAGTTCGTGGCGCCCCAGCAACTTATAAAATTCGGTACGGTTGCGCCCCGCCATGCGCGCCGCCTGCGTCACATTGCCCTTCGCTATCTGCAGCAATTTACGCAGATAATTCAGTTCAAACTGATGGCGCGCTTCCACAAAGGTGGGCAACGCGGTGTTTTCGCCTTCCAGCGCCTGCTCCACCAGTGCCTCGCCGATCACCGGCGCGCTGGTCAGCGCCACGCACTGTTCGATCACATTGACCAGTTGACGCACATTGCCTGGCCAGCTGGCGGTCATCAGTCGTTTCATCGCGTCGGTGGAAAAGCTGCGCACGAACGGCTTGTGTCGCTGAGCCGCCTCGCGCAGCAGATGGTTGGCCAGTAACGGGATATCTTCCGCCCGCTCGTTCAGCGCCGGCAGTTTCATATTGACCACGTTCAGCCGATAATAGAGATCTTCGCGAAACTCGCCTTTTTCCATCGCTTTCGGCAGATCGCGGTGGGTCGCCGAAATAATCCGCACGTTGATGTCCAGATCGCGGTTGCTGCCCAACGGGCGCACCTTGCGCTCCTGCAGCACACGCAGCAGTTTCACCTGCAGAGACAACGGCATATCGCCGATTTCATCGAGGAATAGCGTACCGCCTCCGGCGGCCTGAAACAGCCCCTCCCGGCTGCTCACCGCCCCGGTAAAGGCGCCGCGCGCGTGGCCGAAGAGTTCGGACTCCAGCAGCGCTTCCGGCAGCGCGCCGCAGTTAATGGCGACAAAAGCCTGCTTAGCGCGCGGACTGGCGGCGTGGATGGCCTGCGCCAGCAGCTCTTTCCCGGTGCCGCTCGGCCCGTTGATCAGTACGCTGACATCCGACTGCGCCACCAGTTGAGCCTGCTCCAGCAGACGCAGCATCAGCGGGCTGCGCGTAACGATCGTCTCGCGCCAGCGCTCATCGCCGGCCGGGGCCGACAACGCCAGCGCTTCATCGATCGCCTTATACAGGGCATCGCGATCGACCGGCTTGGTCAGGAAACTGAAAACCCCTTGCTGAGTGGCGGCGACAGCATCGGGAATCGAACCGTGCGCGGTGAGGATAATAACCGGCATTCCCGGCTGATGCTTTTGAATTTCGCTGAACAGCGCCATGCCGTCCATCTCATCCATGCGTAAATCGCTGATCACCAAATCTATTTTCTCACGCGCCAGCAGACGCAGCGCGTCCTGGCCGCTTTCGGCGGTGCTGACGCGGAAACCTTCGCTGGTCAGACGCATACCGAGCAGTTTCAACAGACTGGGATCATCGTCCACCAGCAACAGACTGGCTGACTTACGTAGGGTCATTCGGGGTCAGGCTCCTTTTTCGCCGCCGGCTCTTGCGCCGCCGCGGACGAGGATTTGGCCGCGGAAGAACGGCGCTCCGCCTCGCTATCCGGCAACTCACCGGACAGCTGTTTACGGGATGAGAGCTGGCGCTCGATATCGGTCAGATTCTCCAGCTTGCGCGTGGTCTCCGCCAGTTGAGACTGTAACCGCTCCTGCTGCTCGCGCAAGGTGTCCAGTTGCTTATCGCTGGACTCCTGCAAACGCTGGTAACGACCGCGCTCGTCTGCCAGCGCGAGAATAAATCCCTGCCGTTCGCGCCAGGTCTGCAGCAGAGGCCGTACGCCCGACGGAAAATCCGCCCGGAAACGGCTAAGGCGTTCGGCCAGCTGGCGCCGCTCGGCGACGCTCAGCGTGGCGTTATCCAGCAATATATTTTGCTTAAACGCCGTTTGCCAGTTGTCGCCGTTGAGCTGCTGCGCCGCGGCGCGCGCCTGTTCCGGCGCCAGACGAGCGCCGCAGTCCATCGCCCGCAGCCAGTACAAGCCGTTATCTATGGCCTCACGCTCATCGTGCTGCCAGATCGTATCGCAGTGCGCTACGCGATAATCCGCGACCTCCTCCGCCGGAATCTCATTTCCGGCGCCCGACATCAACTCACGGCTAATCACGCTATTGCTGCACCCCGCCAGCAGCAGCGGGGAGAACATCACTATTGCCTTCAGCACCCGCGCCAGTGGCCGGGCGGATAAGGTGGCGGACGCGTGCCTGAACAGCGTCTGACCAGACCATGCATTCATTATTTATTCATTCTCAGCGGTTAAGGGTAATTCAATACGGAAACAGACATCAGCATAGTCAACCGATATCAGCTGAAGTTCCCCACGCATACGGCGAATACAGTCCCGGGCGATGCTAAGGCCAAGCCCGCTGCCTTTCACCGCCCCTTTACGCTGGTGGCTCCCCTGATAAAAAGGCTCAAAAATCATACCCTGTTCAGCCGGCGGGATCGGGACGCCGTCATTGGCGATATCGATCTGAACCCGCAGCCCGATCTGGCGACTACGAATCCAAATGTTACCGGATTCCTTGCCGTAGTGCACCGCATTGGAATAGAGATTATCGAGCACGCGCATCAACAGCGTGGTCTCCGCCCGGCACCTGTCCGCCTCCAGCGTAATTTCGGTATGGATCATTTTGGAACGCGCAGGCAGGCTGTGGGCGGCGACCACGATATCGAGCACTTCCTCCAGCTTCACCGTCTCCAGTTCAGTCGGCGCATCCGCCAGCTTGCGGTTGTAGTCGAGCAATTGATCAATGAGCTGAAGCAGATGGCGACTGCTGCTGTCGAGGATGCTGACCACCTCTTTCTGATCGGCGGTCAACGGCCCCGCGACCTCGTCGGCCAACAGTTCGGTGCCTTCGCGCAGGCTGGCCAGCGGCGTTTTAAGTTCATGTGAGATATGGCGTAAAAACTCATGCCGCTGGGACTCCAGCCACGCCAGGCGTTCGCTCAGCCAGATAATGCGCTGCGCCAGCGAGCGGATCTCGCGCGGCCCCTTGAAAGTGCTGGTATTGCCGAGCGAACGTCCTTCGCCCAGCCGGTTAATCATACGCTCTACGCCCTTGACCGGGCCGATAATCATGCGGGTAAACAGCATCACCATGGAAACGCTGACCAGAAAAACCAGCAGCGTCTGCCAGCCAAAAAAATGACCGCGCTCGGCAATCGCCTGCTGCAGTTGCTGACCGCGCGAAAAGACGACGTCGCGCGTCGCCTGCACCATCTGCGCATTGGCATGGGAAAAGTGCTCCAGCAGCGCCGAGGCGCTGTGGTCCGGGCCGTTATCCTGACAGCGCAGCGTCGTCAGCTGTTCTAAATCGGCGCGCAGCGCCTGATAATAGCGATTGTCGGGCAAAACCGCGGCATGGGCGTCCAGCATCTGCGCATATTGTTTGCGCTGATCCTTATACAGCCGGGCCAGCGTCGGGTCGTCCAGCACGCAGTATTGCCGGTAGCTGCGCTCCATCGCCAGCGCCACGCTGGTCATCGCTTCGCTGCGTCTGGCGTCCGTCAGGGTAGTACGGTTAATATCCGCCGCCTGCTCGCTCAGGTTATCCAGACTTTGATACGCCTGCCACGCCAGAACCAGCAGAGGCAGCAGCACCAGCAGAAAAGCCATTATGACCAGTTGGCGCAGGGAGCGCGGAAACAAACGCCATCGTTTCAAGGGTATCATCTCATTACCTGTCAATCCGTTAAGATGCTAACCGAGTCTGAGCAAAGTGCAAAGAGCGTTACAGGCTCGCCGGCGCTAAAGCACCTCGCGTTTCACTAGCGCGCCCCTGGCGCTATCCGCGTGGCGGGTGAAAATGACGGATAAATACAGAAAACGATGCGGGATACCTGGCCAGCGTGACGACGTCTGACCAGGCCATGGGAATAGGCGGTGCCTCACTCAACGTGTCGCCCGATGTTTGATAAAGGACGTTTGCGCGTCGCTGTTATCGGTATAGCTGGACGATAGGCACCATTTCTTGCGGCGTCATTCCGGGTGTTATGAGCCATTATTCCGCCCTTCGGCAGCGCAATCATAACCAATTGAATGAGCAACGCGGACTATTATGCACCATCCGTGCCACATTTTAATAAATAAAAGTATCCATTTGTTTTTAATTAAAAAATAAAACACCCCAATTAGCCTGAGTACGATTACCGCTTCTCATTCGGCCGGTCTGTCTCGCCTCGCGCGCCATTCTGTCGTCAAAAACCGACACCTTAGTCAGGAATAAATTACACATTTATTAATCAATGAGTTAAATGTCACCAAATGGAGACAGATTAAATTCATCTTGTCGTGTTTTTGCGACAGCCCGATAGCGGGCGGTTTACATCGCCATCCGACGCGTCCCGCCAGCGAAATGGGTCAGGGTATAGAAACAAATGACGTCCTCTCATAAGGGAGACGCCGGACTCCTGACTGTGCGATGACGGAGAGTCAGGCCGGGATAATGGAACGCAAAAGGAAATCGTCCGCGCCAGAAGCGGCGCGGACGAGCATACAGGGAGGGACTTGCCGAGTCGGTACGATCTGTCCGTTATCAACGCCACGCTTACGCTATCAGCGACCTCACGCCCCCTTGTCAGAGAGGCGTCAGATGGCGGATAAACACGCTGGCGGTTAACCCAGTTGCTTACGGGCGTTGCGGAAGATACGCATCCACGGGCTGTCTTCGCCCCACTCCTGCGGATGCCAGGAGTTGCTGACGGTGCGGAACACACGCTCCGGGTGCGGCATCATTATCGTCGCCCGCCCGCTGGTGCTGGTCACGGCGGTGATGCCGTTCGGCGAACCGTTCGGGTTGGCCGGATAAGTTTCCGTCGCCTGACCGTGGTGGTTGACATAGCGCAGCGCCACCAGCCCCTGCTGTTCCAGCGCCGTCAGCTGCGCGTCATCACGCAGCTCTACGCGCCCTTCGCCGTGCGAGACGGCGATAGGCATACGCGAACCGGCCATATCCTGCAGCAACAGCGACGGGCTTTTGGCGACTTCGACCAGACTGAAGCGCGCCTCGAAGCGCTCGGACAGGTTGCGCACAAAGCGCGGCCAGTCTTCGGCGCCCGGGATCAGCGAACGCAGGTTGGACATCATCTGGCAACCGTTACACACCCCCAGCGCCAGCGTCTGCGGACGATGGAAGAAGGCGGAGAACTCGTCGCGCACCTGCGGATTAAACAGGATCGATTTTGCCCAGCCTTCGCCGGCGCCCAGTACATCGCCGTAGGAGAAGCCGCCGCAGGCGACCAGCACCTGAAAGTCCGTCAGCGAGGCGCCGGCCAGCATGTCGCTCATATGCACATCCACGGCGTCAAAACCGGCCCGGTGGAACGCCGCGGCCATTTCCACATGCGAGTTGACCCCCTGTTCGCGCAGCACGGCCACTTTCGGCCGCGTTTGCGTACTGATGTACGGCGCGGCGATATCTTCCTGCGGCGCAAAGGTCAGCGTCACGTTCAGCCCCGGATCATTGTCATCCTGCTTCGCCAGGTGTTCCTGATCGGCGCACTGCGGATTATCGCGCAGACGCTGCATTTGCCAGGTCGTTTCCGCCCACCAGGTGCGCAGCGTGGTGCGACTTTCCTGATACACGCTTTGATCGCCATGGGTAATCACAAAACGATTATCCTGCCCGGCGCGCCCCAAATAATGTACGCAATCGGCCAGACCGTGGTCGGCCAGCACCTGTTCAACCTCGGCCTGACGCTCAGCGGCCACCTGAATGACCGCGCCCAATTCTTCATTGAACAGCGCCGCCAGCGGATCGTTGCCCAGCGTCGCGATATCGGCGCGGATGCCGCAGTGGCCGGCGAAGGCCATTTCGGCCAGCGTAACCAGCAGGCCGCCGTCGGAGCGGTCGTGGTAAGCCAGCAGGGCCTCGTCGGCGACCAGCGCCTGTATGGCGTTAAAGAAGCCGCCCAATTGCTCAACGTTGCGCACATCGGCGGTTTTGCGCCCCAGTTGACGATAAACCTGAGCCAGCGCCGTGGCGCCCAACGCCTGATGGCCGGCTCCGAGGTCGATCAGCAACAGCGCGTTATCGCGATCCGACTGCAGTTGCGGCGTGACGGTGCGGCGCACATCCTCCACCCGGGCAAAGGCGGAGATCACCAACGAGAGCGGAGAGGTCATTTCCCGCTGCTGGCCCTCGTCGTCCTGCCAGCGGGTTTTCATCGACATGGAATCCTTGCCGACCGGAATCGTCAGGCCCAGCGCCGGGCACAACTCTTCGCCCACCGCTTTCACCGCTTCATACAGCCCGGCGTCTTCGCCCGGATGTCCGGCCGCGGCCATCCAGTTGGCGGACAGTTTCACCCGTTTCAGGCTGCCGATATGCGTCGCGGCGATATTGGTCAACGCTTCGCCAACGGCCAGACGCGCCGACGCGGCGAAATTCAACAGCGCCACCGGCGCCCGCTCGCCGATCGACATCGCCTCGCCGTAGTAGCTGTCCAGACTGGCGGCGGTTACTGCGCAATCCGCCACCGGCACCTGCCACGGCCCCACCATTTGGTCGCGCGCGACCATGCCGGTCACGGTGCGATCGCCGATGGTGATCAGGAAGGTTTTCTCCGCCACCACCGGCAGATGCAGCACGCGTTCAACGGCATCGGCCAGGTAGATATCGTCGCGCTTCAGTATCGCCCCTTCAGCCTGCAGGGTGGCCACATCGCGCAGCATTTTCGGCGTTTTGCCCAGCAATATGTCGAGCGGCAGATCGATGGGTTGATTATCAAAATGGCGATCGTTCAGGATGATATGCTGCTCTTCGGTCGCTTCGCCAATCACCGCATAAGGCGCACGCTCGCGCCGGCAAATGGCATCGAACACCGACAGCTGCTCGGGCGCGACCGCCAGCACATAGCGTTCCTGCGATTCGTTGCACCACACTTCCAGCGGACTCATGCCCGGCTCATCGTTGAGGATATCGCGCAGTTCGAAACGCCCGCCGCGTCCGCCGTCGCTGACCAGTTCCGGCATCGCGTTGGACAGACCGCCCGCGCCCACATCGTGAATGAACAGAATCGGGTTTTCTTCGCCCATCTGCCAGCAGCGGTCGATCACTTCCTGGCAGCGACGTTCCATTTCCGGGTTGTCGCGCTGAACCGAGGCGAAATCCAGATCGGCATCGGACTGGCCGGAGGCCATGGAGGAGGCCGCGCCGCCGCCCAGGCCGATGTTCATCGCCGGGCCGCCCAGCACGATCAGCTTCGCGCCGATGCTGATCTCCCCCTTCTGTACGTGATCGGCGCGGATGTTGCCGACCCCGCCGGCCAGCATAATCGGTTTATGATAGCCGCGCAGTTCTTGACCATTATGGCTATTGACCCGCTCTTCATAGGTCCGGAAATAACCGGTCAGCGCCGGCCGGCCGAATTCATTATTGAACGCCGCGCCGCCCAGCGGGCCGTCCAGCATGACTTCCAGCGCGCTGACGATCCGATCCGGCTTGCCGAAATCTTCTTCCCACGGTTGTTCAAACCCCGGAATGCGCAGGTTGGAAACGGAAAAACCGACCAGCCCGGCCTTAGGCTTAGAGCCGCGCCCGGTGGCGCCTTCATCGCGAATTTCACCGCCGGAGCCGGTTGCCGCGCCCGGCCAGGGCGAGATCGCCGTCGGGTGGTTATGGGTTTCCACCTTCATCAGAATATGCGCCGCTTCCTGATGATAGTCATAGCGCCCGTCGGCGTCGGCGAAGAAACGCCCTACTTCGGCGCCTTCCATCACCGCCGCGTTGTCCTTATAGGCGGACAACACGTAGTCCGGCGTGTGCTCCCAGGTGTTCTTGATCATTTTGAACAACGATTTGGGCTGCTCGTTGCCGTCGATCACCCAGTCGGCGTTAAAGATCTTATGGCGGCAGTGCTCGGAGTTAGCCTGAGCGAACATATACAGTTCGATATCCGTCGGGTTGCGCCCCAGACGAGTAAAAGCGTCCTGCAGATAGTCAATTTCATCGGACGCCAGCGCCAGCCCGAGACGAACGTTGGCCTGCTCCAGCGCCGGACGGCCTTCCTGCAGCACCTCGATGCGCTGAAACGGCGCTGGCTGCTGGCGGGAGAACAGACGTTCTGCCTGCTGTAATTCGCTGAATACGCACTCCATCATGCGGTCGTGCAACAACGCGGCCAGTTGCTGCCACTGCGCATCGCTCAGTTCCGGCGCGTGAATATAAAAAGCCATGCCGCGCTCCAGACGCAGCACCTGAGTTAGTCCGCAATTATGCGCGATGTCGGTAGCTTTGGAAGACCAGGGTGAAATGGTGCCCGGGCGGGGAGTAACCAGCAACAGCCGCCCCTGTGGCTGATGCCCGGCGAGAGAGGGGCCATACTTCAGCAACTGCGTCAGTCTGGCGCGCTCATCGTCGTTCAGGGGAGCGCTGATATCGGCAAAATGCACGTATTCGGCATAGATATCGCTGACCGGCAGCTGATTCTCTCTGCAGCGGGATAGCAACTTGTTAATACGAAAAGCCGATAAGGCAGGTGAACCACGCAGTATTTCCATAATCTAAAGTTCTCTCGTCTTCGATGCACTGACAGAAGTGCGTCATTGGGCGCAACAGGGGGGAAACGCGCGTCATTATAGAGAATCCCGCCCCGCGACGAAACCGTTTGCGTTGCTATTGTTTCACATCTTAACCAGCGAGTGGGGAATCCAGGCATGGGGCAATAAAAGTTGCACACTGGCGTTTTGTTAAGCAAAATGCCTCGACTCTGGGATTATTCGATAAGAAAACTGCCGTTACAGACAGCAAGGCCAGGTTGGCCGCCGAGAGACAACTATTTGAAGCGCCTGACAATAAATTATCTTTTCATCGGGGTTATTACGCTGCTGCTTACGCTGGCTCTCTGGTCTAACATACCATGGCGCGGCAGTCAGGACGATCGGATCGGACAGATACTGTCCCGGGGTGAACTGCGGATCAGCACCATCAACTCGCCGTTAACTTATCACACCACCAATAATAACCCCGCCGGCCTTGATTACGAACTGGCTAAACGATTCGCTGACTATCTCGGCGTGAGGCTGGTGGTCGCCTCACGCCAAAATCCTGACGATCTGTTCGATGATCTGGACGATGACAAGGCCGATATACTCGCCTCAGGATTAATCTATAACGATGAGCGTCTGAATCGCTACCGCGCCGGTCCGAGCTATTATTCGGTATCGCAGCAGCTGGTTTACCGTATTGGCAAAGCGCGCCCGCGCACGCTGGATAAACTACAGGGCCGGCTGGTGGTCACCGCCGGCTCCGCCTATGCCGACACGCTGCGCGCGCTGAAAGAGAGTCAGTATCCGCAGCTCAACTGGGAAACCAGCGACGACCAGACCTCGCAGGAGTTGCTGCGTCTGGTCGCCGACGGCAAACTGGACTATACGCTCGGCGATTCGGTCAGCATCGGGCTGATGCAGCGAATCCACCCCGAACTGGCGGTCGCATTCGATCTCAGCGATGAAGAACCGGTCACCTGGTATATGCAGCGCGATCATGACGATAGCCTGGCGGCGGCGCTGCTGGACTTCTTCGGCCTCCTCGTCGAGGACGGCACGCTGGCCCGTCTGGAAGAAAAGTACCTCGGCCACGTCGGCGAGTTCGACTATGTCGACACCACCACCTTTCTGAAAGCGATTGATGAGACGCTGCCTGCGCTGCGCCCGCTGTTTGAAAAATACGCCACCCATATCGACTGGAAGCTGCTGGCCGCCATCTCTTATCAGGAGTCGCACTGGAATCCGCTTGCCACTTCGCCTACCGGCGTGCGCGGCCTGATGATGCTGACGCGCAACACCGCGGAAAGTTTGAACGTCACGGATCGGCTGGATTCAGAGCAAAGCATTCGCGGCGGAGCGCAGTATCTGCTGCATATTATGGACAAAATGCCGGACAGCATTCCTGATGACGAGAAGATATGGTTTGCGCTGGCCTCTTATAATATGGGTCACGCCCACCTGCTGGACGCGCGTAAACTGACGGAAAAACAGAACGGCAATCCGGACAGCTGGAGCGACGTTAAACTGCGCCTGCCGATGCTGAGCCAGCGGCGCTACCACACGCAGACCACCTACGGCTATGCACGCGGCCATCAGGCCTATAGCTACGTGGAAAATATTCGCCGTTATCTGGTCAGCCTGGAAGGTTACCTGAACGAACAGGAGAAAAAACGCCTGCTGGAACGGCAGGCGGCAGGATATCCAGCGGTCAGGCCGCAGGCCTGTTGCACGGCGCCATAGCGCGCCACGCCACGCCGCTTCAGGCTGTGGCGTCGCCGGCGTCGGCGCGTTGCGCCTGCCTTTGCGCCCGCTTCTGTTCGCGCCGCCAGCGAAAAAAATCGCTCAGCATAGCGGAACACTCAGCCGCCAGCACGCCCGAACGGATCTCAATCTGATGATTCATCCCCGGGTGGCGCAGAATATCCACCAGCGATCCGGCCGCGCCGGTTTTTTCATCGGCCGCACCGTACACAAGGCGAGTAATGCGTCCGTGCACCATCGCGCCGGCGCACATAATGCAGGGTTCGAGCGTAACGTACAGCGTGGTGTCGATCAGCCGGTAGTTTTGTAAATGCTGACCGCCCTGACGCAGCGCCATGATCTCGGCGTGAGCCGTGGGATCGTGATGGCCAATCGGCCGGTTCCAGCCCTCTCCGATGATCTGATCATCCTGCACCAGCAGGGCGCCGACCGGCACTTCGCCTTCAGCGCGCGCGCGCAGGGCCAGTTCCATCGCCCGACGCATCCAGTGCTCGTCATCGAATTCGCTCTTCAACTTTATTCCTCATCCCCTGCCGCGATTTATTGTCGGCGGCATTATAACCCAATCGCTGGCGGGGCGCAGGAAGCCGGCAGGCCAGCGGCGCTGGCCTGGCCGACAGCCGTCGCGACGCGCGATTTTCCACCGCCCGCCGCCAGCAACGGAACAATGCGGCGCAAAATCGCCTATTCCAGCTGCTGCAGAGCGCCGCGCGCCGTCACGCGCCAGCGATGCTCGCAGAAAAACAGCAGCGGGTTATCCTGCTTGCTGTCGCTGTAGCCGCTATAGAGCCGCAGCGGCGCGCCCAGCTGTTTTTCCAGTTGAATCACCTTTTCGCGCCCCAGACAGCGCAGCGTAACCACCCAGCCTCCGCCGCGGCGCTCAATCTGGCTGCCAATCAGCCGTACACGACCGAGAAACGGCGCATCGTGATAAACCTGCTCCACCAGATGCCGGGGAGAGCCGGTGATCAGCCACACCTGGGTGTCCGGGGCGGTCAGATAGCTTTCCAGCCGCTGCTGCACCTGCGGAAACGGCGTGACGCGCTGGCGAAAACGCGCGACAAAACGCTGTTCCAGCAGGCGCAGACGACGCTCGCCGCGCCCCCAGGTGATCGCCCATAGCAACCAGCTCATCGGCCAGCGCGCGGCCCGACCCTGAATCAACAGCCCCAGTCCAATCACCGGCAGCAGCGGCACCACCAGGATAAAGTTCAGCGGCAGATGCCGCAGCAGATAACGCAGAAAACTGCCGAACATATCCTGCCGGTGCAGAGTGCCATCCAGATCAAAAAAAACAATGCGCGGGTTCTGCTTTCCGTCCAAAACGCCACTCCTCAGTGGTAATGTCATGCCTGTACCAGCATATCATTTTAATCGCTGTCTCATTATCCTGCGCGCAGAAGCCTGCAAACGCCCCTTTTCTGCGGCAATCTTTTGTTCCGCAGTGAAAATACGTTATTCTTTGTTATCTGCCTCGCTGGAATTACCCGGTGATTTCATGCACTCATGGTCAACTTCATGAGAGAACTGAGATGCGCAATTGAGATACTTCTGGCATAAACTGCCGCCTTATTCCCGCCTGCCGCTGCTGATATTCAGCGCGCTGATGCTCTTGCTACTGGCAGGAACGCTGCACGCCGACTGGAACTTTACGCTGATTGACCAGCAGACGGATAAACTCTATGGTCCGGCCAGCGACGCCGCGCGCGCGCGTATTCGCGCCTGGCAACAACTTTTTATTACTCAGGCGTCGGCGGACGAGAAAAAACAGCTGGCCGCGGTTAATCAATTCTTTAACGACCGGTTACTGTTTCGCGATGATATCGACATCTGGCGGCAAACCGATTATTGGGCCACGCCGATTGAGGCTTTACGCAAGGGCATGGCCGACTGCGAGGATTTCGCCATCGCCAAATACTTCACCCTGCGCCATCTGGGCGTATCGGGAGAAAAGCTGCGCATTACTTACGTCAAGGCGCTGAGCCTGAATAAGGCGCATATGGTATTAACCTGGTACCCAACCCCGGACGCCATTCCGCTCGTATTGGATAATCTGACTGATAAAATTTTGCCCGCCACCCAGCGCCAGGATTTACTGCCGGTTTACTCCTTTAATGGCGAGGGACTCTGGCTGCCCGGCGCGCAGGGCAATAAACTCGTCGGAGACAGCAAGCGTCTCTCTCGCTGGCAGGATGTACTGATAAAAATGCGGGCCGAAGGGTTCGCAATAAACGAATAGGATCAGGTCATGTCTCTTTTTAAGCAATTACTGATCGCCATCTGCCTGTTTGTAGTCATTATTTTTAGCGGCAGTTTTGTAGTGAGCCTGGAAAGCTCGCGCGATCAATACAGCAATCAGCTGCGTTCTCACGCCCAGGACGCCGCCACGGCGCTCGGCCTGTCGCTGACGCCGCATATTGACGATCCGGCGATGACCGAACTGATGGTCAGCTCTATTTTCGACAGCGGCTATTTTTACCGCATCCGCATTATTGAGCAAAAGAGCGGCCGGATCCTGCAGGAACGCAACGCCTCGCCGGACGTCGCCGATGTGCCGCAATGGTTTGTACGCCTGGTCAATCTGCAGCCCGGCGCAGGTGAAGCCCTGATCATGCGGGGCTGGGAACAGGCGGCGCGGGTCGAGGTGATTAGCCACCCGATGTTCGCCATCGCGCGGCTATGGCGCAGTACCCTCGCCAGCCTGCTCTGGCTGCTGGGCTGCAGCGCGGCCGGCCTGCTGGCGGGCGCTTTCCTGTTGCGCCGTCAACTGCGCCCGCTGGATTATATGGTAGAGCAATCTCTGGCCATCACGCGCAGGGAATTCCTTAGCCTGCCGGAGCTGCCGCGCACGCCGGAACTGCGGCGGGTCGTGCAGGCAATGAATCTGATGGTAACCAAACTGAAAAGCCTGTTCGAAGAGCAGGCCGAGCGCAGCGAACGCTTTCGCCAGGAGGCCTATCAGGACAGCCACACCGGTCTGGCCAACCGGCGCGCATTCGATATCCATCTGCAGGCAAGGCTGAGCGACGAAGAAACGCCCGCCGGCTATCTTATCCTTATCCGTATGCAGGATTTAGCCGGCCTGAACCAACGCTTCGGCAGTCAGCACACCGACGATCTGCTGCGCACTATCGCTCAGATGCTGACCGAAGCCAAAGAGCGCTACAGCGACGCCAGCAGTATGCTGGCGCGCATTCGCGGCGGCGAATTCGCCATGCTGTGTCCCGGCCTGGTCCATAGCGAGGCGCAAACGTTGCTCAACGAACTGTCTCGCCAGTTGGAAACGCTCTACGGCACGGGCGAAATTGATGTTTCCCCGGTGGTGCGTACCGGCATCGTCGCTTTCCGGGTCGGCGATACCCCGCATGCCCTGATGGTGGAAGCCGATCGGGCGCTGACGTCGGCGGAAACGCAGACCGGTCATCAGGCCGGCGGTGAGGTGTGGCGTGAACAGCCGCATATCGCCGAAGATCGTCATCTGTGGTTTAACCGATTGGATCCGGCGCTGGAGCACGATCAATTTCAGCTATTTTTCCAGCCGGTGGTTAACTGTCAGCATCCGCAGCAAATCCTGCACCACAAAGTGCTGGCGCGCATCGTCGATGAAAACGGCAACAGCGTGGCCGCCGGCCGCTTCCTGCCATGGATTCATCGTTTCGGCTGGAGCCAGCGTCTGGATCAGGTGATGCTGAGACTGGTTCTGAAGCAGTTGCAGCATCACGACGGCACGCTGGCGTTAAGCCTGTCCGGCAGCAGCGTGCTGAGTCTGGCGACGATAGACAATCTTCTGCAGCCCCTGAAACAGTCGCCCCATCTGGCGCAGCGGCTGGTTCTTGAGCTGGATGAAAATCAGCTGCCGGAGCCGGCGCTGCTTGAGGCACTGATTAAACGGTTGAGCGATTATGGCTGCCGGCCTGGGCTGCAGCACTTCGGCGGACGGTTTAACATGATCGGCAACCTATCCCAGTGGGGTCTGGCGTGGATCAAAGTCGATGGCGGCTATATTCGCAATATCGATCGCGAGGCGGATAAACGCATGTTTATCGAGGCGCTCTACCGCGCAACCAACAGTATCGATCTGCCGCTGATCGCGGAGCGGGTCGAAACCGAGGGCGAACTACAGGTATTGCAGGAAATGGGGATTCAGGGCGCGATGGGACGTCTGTTGGGAGAACCCGCCCCTTGCTAAACGATTCGCGCGGCTGACGCGATCAGCCGCGCAGCCGGCGAGCGGCAGGGACGCCGTTACAGAATGCCGTCGTTATCGTCGCCGATCAGGCGCTCCAGCCCGCCCAGCGCCTGACGCGCTTCCGCCCTGCTCATCAGCTTATTCTGCGCCTGCGTCGGCAAATCGGTAATGCTGATTAATCCCTTCTGAATCAGTACCTGGATCAAATCCTCCAGCACGCGCACCATGTCCAGATCGCTCTGTCGCAGTTGCTGCAGGCTGAACTGAATGGCCTGATGATTCTCACGCCAGGCGACTATCTCCGGCGCCGCCACTTCCAGCGCCTCATCCATGCCGGCAAACGGCGTATCTTCTACGCGAACCAGCTGGCCTTCGCTATTGCGTTTGACATAAAACATGCCCGGATCCTTATTGGTTTCCCGCTGAAATAAAAGAGCCTCATAGTCACTATGAGGCTCCCGGTTAACAGCACGCTATCTGTCAGTCTGTCAGATCGTACTTTGTTCGGGTTTACTGATTAAACTATCCAGCGACGGCAGCGACCCGCTGTAGTGCTCCAGGGTAATGGTGACATCCGCCGTGGCATTCGGGGTACCAAACTGCCCGGCGGTATTCACTTCAATCACCGGCGAGCCCTGGTCGTCCACGATTCGAATATAGTGACTGATATCCGTGCCGTGTTCCAGTTCGCCCACCAGATCGCTCAGATCGATCTTATCCCCTTCGCTGGCGTTGAAGTCTTTGATCACATCGTGACCAACGTCGCCAGCCTGCCATTTGAAAGTATCCGCGCCGGCGCCGCCGGTCAGCGTATTATCCCCAGGGCCGCCGATCAGGATATCGTCTCCATCGCCGCCGTTGAGGATATCGTTGCCCGTGCCGCCGTATAGCGTGTCGTTACCCGCGCCGCCGTACAGCTTATCGTCGCCTTCCCCTCCGTATAGCGTGTCGTTGCCTTCATCGCCATACAGGGTGTCGTTGCCGCTGCCGCCGTACAGCGTATCGTTGCCCGCGCCGCCATGCAGGATATCGTCACCCTCTTCGCCGTACAGCAGGTCATTGCCATCATCGCCATACAGCGTGTCGTTGCCGCTGCCGCCGTACAGGATATCGTTGCCTGCGCCGCCGTACAGGGTATCGTCTCCCCCCTGACCATAGAGGATATCATCCCCATCGCCGCCATACAGCGTGTCATTGCCGTCATTGCTGGACGAGTGGCTGAAGTCGGCGCTGTTTTCCTTGATATACTGATGTACCTGTTGGGCCGTAACGTCCGACTCCTGCAGCCCCATCTGCCCGGCAACGTAGGTATGCAGCGCGGTATAGCCGTTACTGCTAATGCCATCGAAGGTTACCGAGTCGCCGAACAGAATGTCATCGCCCACGCCGCCCGTGACGTGATCGCTGCCCGCCGGCAACAGGGTATTGCTGCCGAGGATAGCTTCGGTCAGATCGCTGGGATCGATATGGCTCTGCACCACGCCATCCGAATCATAATTTTTCAGATCGGCAGCGTTCAGATCCTGACCGATACCGATGGATTCGACCAGCGACAGCGCCGCCAGCAGGGTGAACGCCTGGCCGGCGTTACTGTGACTGGCCGCGGCGTTGGCCGCGCCGTCCACCCAGGTTCTGCCGTTCCAGTAAGAGCTGTTGTTGCCGATACCGCCGAGTTTCGAAATCTCATAGGTGCCGTCTCCCTGCGCGTTGACCTTACCGATAGTCTCTTTTCCGTACCACGAGTAGCGATAAACATTACCTGCGCTATCAATTACTTCTTTCCATTCGCCGCGAACATTCATGGAATATGACTGACCCGGCTTATAGTTAAGCGTATCGATATTCAGCGATTGTCCCCAGTCGCTGACGCTCACGCTATTGCTTTCGTTTGTCTGGTAAAACGTCGGCTGACCATCGGTGATAAAGTAGGTCAGGTTTGTGCCCGGGTTACTGGTCACAGTATCGCTGTGGAACCAGTTGGCCGTAGTTTTAAATACGTCCTCGTAGTTGGTACCGCCGCCATTCTGGCCGCCGATCATCGAGTTCAGCACCGTCGTCAGCTTACTGAGCGCGTCCGAGTCGGCCAGATTGACCGATACCGTCTTGCCTACCTGGGTATCGAAGTCCGCCAGGAACACGTTGACCGTACCGGAGTTCGCCCCGTTGGCGCTGCTAATCAGCGAGTTGAACACTTTGGTCAACGAAGCCTGAGTGCTGGCGATATCGGCATTCGACAGGCTGCCCGAGGTATCGACCATAAAGGCTATATTGTAGTTTTGCCCTTCCACCATCTGCAGGCCGGTAACATCAGAAACCACGATATCGTTGCTCGGCGTTCCGTGGATGTTATCGTCGCCGCTGGTGCCGACAATCACGCTAAACTGCTCAACCGTCTGAGTATCGATTCCCGTCGCATGCGATCCGTTGGCATGTTCGAGTGAATCGGCCTGCGCCGTCACGGTGAATTTACCCGCCGCGACCGGCACCCGCACCGTAACCTGCGCGCTCAGCGACTGACTGTCGCTGCTGTTGGCGATGTAATACGTATCGCCGGCGCCCAGGGTCTGGACCACCTGGCCGTTGGAAACAATCTCCGTGCCTTCCGGCAGACCGGACAGGGTGATGCCGGACAGGCTTTCGCTGCCGTCGGTATCGGTCAGGCTGGCCGCTACGTTGATAACGTGTTCCTGATAACCCGGCGCACCGGCCACCGTCTCGATCGACGTGGCCTTACTGTCCGCGGTATAGGAGGTGCCGTCGCCAAAGATAACGCCTTCCAGCTGGTTACTGACCTGATTAATCAGCGAAACGCTGTTGCCGTTGCTGTCGGTCGATTTAACCGTTACGCCATCCAGCGTATTAAAGTTGTTGTTGCGGTTATTCGTGCTGTTGCTGACCGAATAACTATAGCCATCCTCCTGCTGGACAAAAATGTAGTCCTTGCCGGAATTAGTCGACTGGGAGTGGCTGTTGCCCGATACCGAATCCAGCGTCCGTAACTGTTTCTGATCCTCAGACCAATCGCTCTGACGGTAGTAATATCCGCTGTCCTGATGAACAACAAAAATATCCGCATAGTCCGTCGAACCGCTATTGTTGGTCTGGCTATAGTATTTAATCTGCTCCGCCGGATTAGACGATTCCGGTACGCTATCCCCCTCCGTCAGCCATACGCGTACGCCGTCGCCAATCTTGACAATCTTGCCGTCCTGCACGTCAAAGCCGCCGACACTTTCACTGCCGCCATTGACCTTAATGATTTCCGATACGGATTCGGTGGTATCGCCGTTAGTGACGCCGACATTGACCACCGGCGTATCGGCCACCGGCGCGATATCCACATTCAGGGTCGATACGCCGCCGCTGTTGCCGACGGCATCCACCGGCTGGAAGGTGATGGCCGGCGTCGGTTCGCTGCCGGCGACATTTTCCTGCGGAATAAACTGCAGCTTACCGTCAACCAGATCCGCCGCCGTAAAGGTCTGCCCCTGTACGACCGCCTGACCGTTATATTGCAACACGCCGATGCCTGCATCCGGCAGCGAATTAATCACCACAGTGGCCGTATCGGCCGTTACGCCGAGATCGCTCCAGTTGATGGTCAGCGGCGTATCTTCAGCGCCGGAAACCGTAGTAATCGTGGTATCCGGCGGCGTGGTATCCAGCAGAGCGCTGTCGCTGCCGGTATCCGACACGTTGCCGTACTGGTCGTGCAGCGTGGCGTCGACCTTAATGGTCTGACCTTCGGCCGGTGAGGCGAACGCCGTATCCACATAACCGTTGCTGATTTGCTCCGCGGTCAGCACCACATTCTGCTGTGTGGCGCCGTCGGTAACGCTCAGCGTGTCGCCCGCCACCGCACCCGCCGGCAGACCGACGCGTACGTCAATCTGACCCTGCAGCTCAGTCTGGCTGATCACCCCGTCGTTATTGGCGTCTTCGGTAATGGTCACCACCGGCGCGCTGTTATCGGCACCGCTCAGGGTATCAACCCGTGCGCTGTCGCTGCCGGTATCGGACACATTGCCGTACTGGTCGTGCAGCGTGGCGTCGACCTTAATGGTCTGGCCCTCACCCGGTGAGGCGAAAGCGGTATCCACATAGCCGTTGCTGATCTGCTCTGCCGTCAGCACCACATTCTGCTGTGTGGCGCCGTCGGTAACGCTCAGCGTATCACCCGCCACCGCACCGGCCGGCAGACCGACGCGCACGTCAATCTGGCCCTGCAGCTCGCTCTGGCTGATCACGCCGTCGTTATTGGCGTCTTCGGTAATGGTCACCACCGGCGCGCTGTTATCGGCACCGCTCAGGGTGTCGATACGCGCGCTGTCGCTGCCGGTATCGGATACGTTGCCGTACTGGTCGTGCAGCGTGGCGTCGACCTGAATGGTCTGACCCTCACCCGGATTCGCAAACGCCGTATCCACATAGCCGTTGCTGATCTGCTCTGCGGTCAGCACCACATTCTGCTGTGTGGCGCCGTCGGTGACGCTCAGCGTATCCCCCGCCACCGCGCCGGCCGGCAGAC